>CANRPO010000066.1 GCA_947632515.1 uncultured Lachnospiraceae bacterium | reverse complement strand
CTTTTGGCGCTCCTCTTTATGAACGACACGGTCTATACGGAATTGACCTTCTCAGAGGAATCCGGCTTTTACGACGAGCCGTTTCAGCTAGAGTTGTATGCGCCTCCGGGGACGGAGATCTTCTATACGCTGGATGGCTCGGAACCCGATGAAAACGCGATCCGCTATACAAATCCCATCCTGATCGGGGACGCGACGCGGCAGGATAACGTGTACTCCATGCGAACGGACGTGACTGCGGGCTTTCTGTCCGCCGACATTGCACACTACAATTTGCAGGATCCTCACTACGCTGTCCCCGACTATCCCGTCGATAAGTGCACTGTCGTCAGAGGCGCTTACCGCGACACAGACGGCAATTTCAGCGAGAGCAGAACCGCCTGCTACTTCGTAGGCTATCAGGAGAAAGCGGGATATGACAACATAGGCATCATATCCGTTGTGACAGACCCCGCAAATCTATTTGACTATGATGACGGCATCTATGTGCTGGGCCGTTCCTACGACGAATTCGCCTCCGGGGACCGCGAATCCATGTGGGAAAATGCCATCTGGGAATTCTGGGACGCCAACTACCGCCAGAGAGGATATGATTGGGAGCGCGAGGCGGAAGTGCAGATGTTCGATACCGAGAGAAATCTCCTCACATCTCAAAAATGCGGCATCCGCATACAGGGCGGCGGGAGCAGAGGCTATATCCCCCGAAGTCTGAATCTGTACGCAAGAGAAGAATACGGCGACGGCAGATTCTATGTAGATCTGTTTGGCACAAACTACATGGCGGACACCGTCACGCTGTTCGCAGGCGGCGATGACCGCATCGCCAAACTTCGCGATATGCTGACGTCCGCTCTCGTCTCCGATCGAAACTTCGCCACAATGAACTATCGCCCCTATGCCATGTTTCTGGACGGCGAGTACTGGGGCGTCTACTTTCTGACCGAAAAATATGACGCCACCTACCTGAGCCACCGCTTTGATGTGGACAAAGATAACGTGGTCATGATCAAGAGCTACGGGCCGGAGGAGGGCGAGGAACACTACGATCTGTACACACAGATGACCGACTTCATGACCAGTGCAGACTTGTCCGATGAGAACAATTATCGCGAGGCTTGCAACCTGATCGATATGCAGAGCTACATTGACTACTATGCAACAGAAGTCTATATCGGACGGCAGGGCGACTGGCCCGGCACCAATGAGGCATTGTGGAGAACCTCTGAGATAAGCGGCGATACGCCCAGCGCGGACGGCAAATGGAGATGGATGCTGTTCGACGTCAACTCAGACGCATTGACAAGCGATCTGACCGCCTCGGACACGATCGCCTATGTCAGATACAAGAGCGATATGTTCGACAATCTTTGTCAAAACGAAGAGTTCAGAGAACAGTTTACCGTCACGCTCATGGATCTGATCAATGAAAATTTTAGAACAGAAACGGTAGATTCAGCTATCTCGGATTTTACTGCCCTGATGACGGAGCCGATGCGTATACATCACAGGCGCTTTTCAGGCGTCACGGACACCGCGCCATTTCTTGACGCTGTGGCTGATGTACAGAACTTTCTGGACAACCGCAGTCCCTACATGATCCGGTATCTGAAAAGCGATTTTGCGCTAGACGGCGTCCCCGCTCCTGTGGAGATCACCGTCAACGACCCGGACGGGGGTATCGTCACTCTGAACACGATCACTCCCTCTCTCGACACAGACGGAACATGGCAGGGAGAATATTTCACAGACTATCCCGTCACGCTGACGGCTGTGGCAAACGACGGCTATCGCTTTGTCAGATGGGAAAGCGGCTCCCTGCCTGACGGTGACAGTACAGATTCCGGGATCAGCCTTTCCTTCACCGAACAGGGACTCTCTGTACGCGCCGTATTCGAGAAGATCTCCTGATCCCCACGGTCTGCCGCCCTTCCATACCCTGCACACAAAGTTCTTTCGAGATACTTTCCGAAACATCTGCCGCGTTCCATGGCGGCGAAAGTAATGTCGTTGACGGAGGTAAAATCCTTTTTCATAGACATTTTTGATATCCGTGTTTCCAGAACCGTCCCGTACAAGTCCGGGGGCCTCAAATTCACGACCATCCGGCTTTACCACGTTCACTGTCATCAATGTAGATGACGGGATTTTCAAGAACCCATTGGGAAAGATAGGACTGCAGAGCTTTTTTCGGGACGCCGTTGTTCAGATGCCTTGTAAGTCGCCTTGCGGAATTGACCTTTTGGGAGGGTTCATGGAATTTATCGACGATGTCAGCCAGAAGACAGTTCCCAGCGGCGAGCATGCCATAAGTCATGTCGGCGGAAAACTTTTTATCGGACCAAGAAAGGTGTCTGAAAATTTTATTTAAGAAATTTAAAATTTCCCGTTTCATTTGGCGGGTAATTATTGAAAAGACAAACAGATAATGCTATAATTGTTGATATTTATGAAAGATGCATTTCTGTGAAGGATAGAAGATCTTGGAACATGCGATGAATGGGGAGTTGCGGACTTTCCGAA
>CANRPO010000065.1 GCA_947632515.1 uncultured Lachnospiraceae bacterium | reverse complement strand
CTGTATGACAAGCCCTCCGACCGCATCGTGGAGGCGCTGGGATTCGGGCACAGCAAGCGCCATAAGGAGCACCATGCCCTGAAAGGCGTCGATCTGACGATCCGGCAGGGGGAATGCGTCGGCATCATCGGCACCAACGGTTCCGGCAAATCCACAATTTTGAAAATCATTACCGGCGTGGTCAATCCCACCGGCGGCAGCGTGACCGTCAACGGGCGCATCTCCGCGCTGTTGGAGCTGGGCGCGGGCTTTAATATGGAGTACAACGGCATCGAGAATATCTATTTGAACGGCGCCATGATCGGCTTTACCGAGAAAGAGATCGATGAGAAGATGGACGCGATTCTGGAGTTCGCGGACATCGGCGAGTATGTGTACCAGCCCGTCAAAACCTATTCCAGCGGTATGTTTGTGCGGCTTGCCTTCGCGGTGGCGATCAACATCGATCCCGAGATCCTTATTGTGGACGAGGCGCTCTCGGTGGGCGACGTTTTTTTTCAGGCGAAGTGCTACCATAAATTTGAGGAATTCAAGGAGATGGGCAAGACCATCGTTTTTGTCAGTCACGATCTGAGCAGCATCAGCAAATACTGCGACAGGGTGGTGCTCCTCAACCAGGGCATCAAGCTCGGCGAGGGCGAGCCGAAGAAGATGATCGATATATACAAACAGGTGCTGGTAGGACAGTATGCCGTACCGGAGTCCGAGGACGCAAGCCTGCTGGACGATGAGGAACTGCGCAGAGCGGCGGCGGGCGGCAGGCCGACACCGGGGAAGACGGAGCAGGCGGCGGGCGGCATGGCGGAAAACCCGGAACTTTTGGAATATGGTTCTAAGAAGGCGGTCATCACGGAATACTATATCACAGACGGCAAGGGAACCAGGACTTCCGCGATCCTGAAAGGCAGTACCTTCACCATTCACATGAAAGTGCGTATGCAGGAGGACATTCAGGCGCCTATCTTTGCGTTTACGATCAAAAACGTGCGGGGGACGGAGATCACGGGCACCAACACGATGTTTGAGAAGGCTTTTTTAGAGCCTGTGAAGGCCGGCGAGGAGAGGCAGGTGACTTTCACGCAGGAGATGAATCTGCAGGGAGGGGATTATCTGCTGTCGCTGGGCGTCACCGGATATGAGAATGATGATTTTACGGTCTATCACAGACTGTATGATGTGCTGAATATGACAGTTGTGTCAGACAAGGATACGGTGGGATTTTATGACATGAATTCGGTGGTGGAAGTGCGGTAGGGCATGCACACGGGAACGGAGGACAGCGTATGGCGCCGGAAAACAATATGGAAGAGATCGGCAAGATCAAACTGGATTTGACGCACTATCCCGGCGAGGATCTCTACTGCGACGGCGATGTGGAGGATGAGCTGTTGGACATTGCGCGCAACTATGCGGCTGTGGAGTATCAGCGTATCATAGAGGAGCGAAAGAGCTGGCCGATCCTGTATCATCTGTCGCCGCTGCGGGAGAATATCGTAGACTGGCTCCCCATTACGGACGATATGAAGGTGTTGGAGGTCGGTTCCGGCTGTGGGGCGATCACGGGGGCTCTGGCGAGAAAAGCGAAGGAAGTGGTCTGCATCGACCTCTCCCGAAAAAGGAGCCGGATCAACGCCTACAGACACATGGACGCGGATAACGTGACGATCCATGTGGGCAACTTTCAGGACGTGGAACCTGATCTGCCGAAGGATTTTGATTATATCTGCCTGATCGGCGTCTTCGAGTATGCGCAGGCATACATCCAATCAGAAGCGCCCTATGAGGATTTTCTGCGCATCATCAAAAAACACGTCAAAAAGAGCGGGCACATCGCCATCGCAATCGAGAATAAATTCGGCCTGAAATACTGGGCGGGCTGCAGGGAGGATCATCTCGGCACTTATTTCAGCGGTCTGGAGAACTATCCTGAGGGCGGCGTGGTGCGGACATTTACGGCGGACGGACTGCGGCGGATCGCGGCCGCATGCGGCTATAAGCGGGCGCAGATGTTCTATCCGTACCCCGACTATAAGTTTATGACCTGTCTCTACTCTGATGGCAGACTGCCGCAGCCCGGTGAGCTTTCGGCCAATCTGCGCAACTTTGACAGGGACAGACTGCGGTTGTTTGATGAGAGGAAAGTGTTCGACACGATCCTGCAGGAAAAGCAGTTTCCGCTGTTTTCCAACTCCTACATGATGATTTTGGGACCGGAGCTGGAGGAGCGGTATGTGAAGTACTCCAATGACAGAGCGCCGGAATTTTGTATCAAAACGGTTCTCAGAGAGAACGAGACAGGGAAAACGATAGAAAAGCATCCGTTATCGAATGAGGCGCGGCCCCATATCGAGCGGACGGCGCGGGCATATGAACAGTTGGCATCGCGCTATGCGGGCAGCAGGCTGTCCGTGAATAAGTGCCGCCTGATCGGAAATACCGAGGAGGGGAGAACGCCATATTTACAGTTGGAGTATGTGGAGGGAAGGACGCTGGAGGAGCTGCTGGACGAGCGCCTGGCATGCGGTGATATGGAGGGCTTTCACACCCTGTTCGAGGAGTACCTCAGACGGATCTCTGTCGGCGAGGAGCAAAAGATCGCCGATTATGATCTGATCTTTGCAAATATCATTGTTCCGGACGATAATAATAACAGGAGATATTGCGATAACGATTGGTATGTTATAGATTGCGAATGGAGCTTTGAAAAGGTCGTTGAGACGAAACAGATCGCTTTTCGGGCGGTGTACTGTTACCTGATGGAAGATGAAAAAAGAAACGC
>CANRPO010000064.1 GCA_947632515.1 uncultured Lachnospiraceae bacterium | reverse complement strand
AACCTTTCTGTCGGGGTTCAACATGAAGTCAACCATTTTTTTCCGGAAGAGAAAGACGGTGTCGGTATATGTTGTCAATGTAGAGAATTCCCTGACATAAGCGAGAACATGCAGAACCTTATGACGGCCTGACTCAACGACTATTTCAGGCAGGGAGGCTGCGTTTTCCTGAAGTAAGATTGTGTCGGCTCCTGGGGTTTCTATGGTTTTCTCCTTGAACCCAAGATAGCGGACAGTCACCGGATAGGAGGACCTGGAGATCAGGGGCATTCTGCCGCGGGCGTTGGTGATTCCGACCGCATTACCCTTATGGTCAAACAAAGATGCGCTGGGCAACGGTTTGCGGGTGAGGGAATCGGCGACTATAGCACTGTGTCTGGCCATGCGTCAGAAGAGCTGAAAGGGAAAGCGCTATGAATAAAAGAACGTATCGGTTCATAGAGAAAGTTTGATGAAGTTCCGGAAAGCCGGAAGCCGAAGTATATCGCTTCAGCTGGCAAATTTAATGAAATTTCCGTAAAGGCAATGATGCGTTAGATACAAAGTAGGGATCTATTTACTTTAATTAATTTTTTTTAGTAGATGACAAAAATTGAAATTATGCTGTTAAACATCTAAATTCCAGTCGATTATATTTGTAAAAGTCCTTGAAAATTAGTAATTTAAAGGAAAAGTTTGCCGACTTTTCTCCATGAAAACTACTAATTCCAAATTAAGTACATGACAAAAATTTGAAGACATCGAATTTCGGGGTGTAAGTCGGACGCAGGAGTATGGTTGAAATCTCCTCTAATCCATACTTGACAAGGGACTTAGCCTTTCTTCCATGCTTCAGTATCCTTATCGGTTTAATATTTATATCTTTATGTTCACCAACGAGATACGCCCATACAAGAGCCATGCATACCATCGCCGTAAGTCTTGCGATACGCTCGATGTCACGCATGTGGGTATCCTCGATGTTGAAGCCGGAGGACTTCATGGCCTTGAAGGCAGTCTCGATCTCCCAGCGTTTCTTATAGGTCAAGACAGCACCTTCGGGACGGTTGAAACATATGAGAATCTGCAATTCGGGAATCCCGTCGGAGTTCTTGATCCGACTTCCGGCAAGATAGACATATTCACCCTTGTGAAGGAAAAGCTTATAGTAAAATTTCTCCTGGCCGACCCTGAGGTCATTGAAAAGCCACCATGCACGTATACGCTCACCGGAGGAAGGCTTGACAATCCAGAAATTCTGCCGGATACGGATGTAATACCGGATGCGCCGACTGTTCAGCCATCCGATCCATTCCTTTCCTATGAACTCCCTGTCAGCGACCAGACAGTCGATACAGTCCTGTCCGAAAAGGCGGATGAAACGCTCCATGATTTTCTTACGTTCTTCCCAATTGGAGTTGCCTCTTTTGGGGAGAAGACTGAAAATAAGAGGGAAAGCAATCCCCCTGTATGTCACGCCCAGCATCAGTATGTTGATGTTGAAATCCCCGAACTTCCAGTTGGTACGGTCCATGCTCAGAACAAGATCTGTCTTGACAGGAAGCAACGAGAAAATCATACGGGCGACTATGTCGAGATCAAGAACGTACTTGGCGAAGAATCTTTGAAGACGTCGCAGGCTGGAGTCCCTGTCCACGTCTGTGGGCATCGCGCCAGCCAGTTTATGAAGGCTGACTGTCTGCACCACACACAGCGCGTGGAGGAGCAACGCCATAAGCTTTATGCGGGCCAGATTCACACTTTGTCCAAAATGTTCTTGCATAATCGGGAGGATTTGGTTAACTTTGACCAAGTCTTTGGAATTAGTAGTTTTCATGGAGAAAAGTCGGCAAACTTTTCCTTTAAATTACTAATTTTCAAGGACTTTTACAAATATAATCGACTGGAATTTAGATATTTAACAGCATGATTTCAATTTTTGTCATCTACTAAAATCGCAGCCAGATTATGAAACTTGTGCGCCGTGGCCGGAAAAAGCTAAAACAGAATTGATATGTCGAAAAGAAAAACGTTGCTGATTTTTGGCGTCGGTCTTTCACTGTCGCTCCCTACGACGGTAAATGGAGAAACCGGTGTCGCCTTATGTCACGATTCATTATCTGACAACCGTTGGGAGACACTTGCGGTGCCGACCGGTCTATCATATAAAGAGAAGCAGAAAAAGCCCGTGTCGATATATGAACTGCCCTATTCTTTCACCGGGAATTCCTACGACTGGCACAGGCTGTGGATCAATACCGCCACACTCAGCGGGGCTTTCGTGGGAACGCTGCTTGTTCTGGAATGTCTGCCTGAGGACGCTACTTCCTGGAACAGGGCGGAGCTGCAGGATGTGCCTCTCTTCAAGCGCTGGCACAATCATGTAGTTAAGAAAGGTCCGGAGTGGGATCACGACAAATTCTATTTCAACTACATCCTCCATCCCTACGCCGGAGCCGCCTATTTTATGGCGGCGCGTTCGTGTGGTTTCAATTTCTGGCGCTCGGCGCTGTATGGCTCGATAATATCGACCGTCGGCTGGGAGTTCGGCATAGAGGCCTTCATGGAGCGACCTTCCATTCAGGACATTTTCATTACTCCTATAGCAGGGAGCTTAATAGGAGAAGGCTTTTACCGGACCAAGCGGTGGCTTGTCGATAATGACTACCGCCTGTTCGGTTCTCCGGTGCTGGGCGGACTACTTGCCTTTCTCGTCGATCCGGTCAATGAGTTCACCGGTCTGTGGCTCGGTAATCCTGCCCGAGGGGCGGCCTCGGGAAAGGCATCGTCGGGAGCAAAAAGAGAAATATCTCTGGCGCCGGCCATCATGCGCGGATACAAAGGATTTTCCTTTATAAGTTATTTCTGAAAGGGGAGGGGATAAATAGCCTGTCGGACCGGTCGGATTACATCCATCGCGATAATCGCGCGGTTTTGCCGTTAAAGGAGGCTATTTTTCGTCGCCGGAGGGATTGAATTTTTTGAAGCCGTTCCACTGTTGCTTGAAATTCTTGTTGGATT
>CANRPO010000063.1 GCA_947632515.1 uncultured Lachnospiraceae bacterium | reverse complement strand
TCCCCCTCTTCCTCCAGGGCGAAATGCTCCTCCGAATCCCCCTCTTCCTCCAGGGCGAAGTGCTCCTCCGAATCCCCCTCTTCTTCCAGGGCGAAGTGCTCCTCCGAATCCCCCTCTTCCTCTAGGGCAAAGTGCTCCTCCGAATCCCCCTCTTCCTCCAGGGCGAAATGCTCCTCCGAATCCCCCTCTTCCTCCAGGGCGAAGTGCTCCTCCGAATCCCCATCTTCTTCTAGGACGAAGTGCTCCTCAGCGCCGTCCTCCGAATGCAGTTCCTCCAAACCCGGATCTTCCAGTCCAAGCTCTCCCAAACCGAGGTCATCAAGACTCAGGTCGTCGGACGGCTCTTCCTGTACGGTATCGCCGGTCATGCTCTCATCATGCAGGCCGAACTCTTCTCCCAACCCAAGCGCATCCTGCGAAACATCATCCGGCGTCGTCTCCTCGCCTGATACTGCCTCGCTCTCCTCCAAGCCCAAATCATCCAAGCCTAACCCGTCAAGCTCCCAATCGCCGCCCGCTGATCCCACATCTATCGACGGTTCTTCACCGCCAAATGCCGATTCGCCGGACAGCGCGCCGTCCTCTGACATCTCGCTCTCCTCCGGACCCGGATCATCTAAACCCAAAATATCCGGCCCAAGATCATCGGCCGCCGGCAGATCTTCGCCAACAATCATCGACTCATCGGACGGCATATCGTTTTCTTCAACCGTTGTGTCATCCTCCGGCACGAGCTCGTCGAGCACCGGCCCGCCGTCTGACACTGCCTCATCCGCCGTCGGCGTCTCCTCCGATGCTGCGGACTCCTCTCCCATAGACGAAAACATAGCCTCTATGTCGTCCATGCTCATCGTCTTGTCGCCCTCTTCCGCAGCCGGTGAAGTCTGCGGTCGATCCACCGTCGTATCCGGCGCCGAAGAAGCTCCCCCGCCTGCGCTATTTTCGCCTTCCGTCAGCGCTTTTAAAAGATTATCCAAATATTCTTCACTTGAACTCATAAGCTCTCCCTAACAAAACTTTTTGTCTCATTTTAGCACATACTGTTCCGTTGCACAAATAAATATGTTCCCCGGATGGGACGTTATGCTTTATCCTCCGTAAATTGATTCAGAAAGTCAACCGGATCTCCCCGCACGGCGCATCCCCGATCAGCGATCTCTTCCCCAATCTGCCATAGAGAAGAGTGTACCCGATAGAGACAGGCTTTTTGATTGTACAGCACAATCTTTTCAAAGGGGAATCGCACCACCGTCGGATACTCCATCCCAACTCCTAATTCTAACACACATAATCTCTTATTAACAGTCTTTTGCAGCCATTTTGTATATTCCTTCCAGCGTTCCAGATACCCCTCCTGCGCATATCGCGTCACGCCCAGCTGATTAAACCGCAGCTTACCCTTGCATTTTTCACAAATCGGCTCGCGCAGAGCGGCAAGCGGAAGTTCCTTGTTGTAATATCGAACTATCGCCTCGCAGCTCTCCTGTGGTACATCATACAAGATATGCGAACAATTCCGGTCGCACTGCATTTTCCGAAAGCCCCCGCAGGGCGTCACAATTCTTTTTTCTTCCAATCCGGCGTCATATATGTAGTCGTCTATGCACAGAGAGATGATAAAATAGTCCTTTCCGGCAATCATATGTCCCAGATTATGATACGCCCGCGCCCATCTGTCGTCCCGCCCGCCCTGCAATATCATTTTCTGTAAAAATGGGATAATCCAGACATTTTCCTGATCGCGGCCCGCCTCCTCCTCAATCTCACGGTACCGCTCATCCTCGGTCAAAGCGCTCCAATCGTACGCGAAATCCTCTCCGATTCCCACAAGCACGAACTCCGCCTCCCGCACCCGATCATATATTTCACGCATTATGCCGTCACTCATCGTATGCCCTCGCAGCAAATCACGGCACCGCCGAAAATCCTACGGCGCCCGTCTTTGTTTCTTTACAAAAATGAAGGCCGGGAAGTCCCGGCCCACATTCTTCTGGTAATATATTACTTCATGTTTAAAACCAACTGATCAACCGTGCGCACCAAATTACCAATTTCAGGTTTGGAAAGCTGTGCATTCGCGCCAAGAGCCTCCCCTTTTCTCTTCATCTCGTCGTTCACAAGAGAGGAAAAGATAACGATTGGAATATCCTTTGTCTCATCATCGGACTTAACAAGTTTCGTCAGCCTGTGTCCGTCCATAAGCGGCATCTCTATATCGGTGATGATACACTGTACATGCTCTTTCAGTGTACCCTCTCTCTTGCACTCCTGGATAACATCATATGCCTGCTGGCCGTTCTCTGTGTGGATCAGGTTCGCGTATCCCGCCTTGTGCAGGGAATCTACGATCAGTTTGTTCAATAGCGGAGAATCTTCTGCGATCAGAATCGGAACGTCATTTCTATGTCTCTCACCCAACTCCTCAATATCCGTCAATTTCAATCCTGTCTCCGGATTGATGTCCGTCACGATCTTCTCGAAGTCAAGTATGATGATCAGGCGGTCTTCAAATTTGATGATACCTGTAGAAACACCTTCCTCTGTGGTCGATACCGTTGAGCCGGGCTTGATAATATCTCTCCACGACACACGATGAATCCCTACTACAGAATCAACATGGAACGCAATATCCAGCTTGTTGAAATTGGTAACGATAAACAGTCCGCCGGGCTCTGTCGTACCGCGCTGAAGACAATTCTTCAGGTCGATCGCCGTGATCATCGTATCGCGCGGCATAAATATGCCCTCGATACTCGGATGCGCATTCGGCACAGGCGTTACCGGCTGATAAACGATAATCTCCTTAATCTTCGCCACGTTGATCCCGTACGCATTGCCGTCCAATTTAAATTCGAGTACCTCCAACTCATTGGTTCCGTTCTCAAGCAGAATCTTAGTATCCATGTAAACCACCTCACGTTATATAATTAGAACCCCTCGAAGTAACTCTCCAAAAAGCGGCTAAAGCAGCTTTATTTTCCAGAATTACCCCCGATATATTTCAGATTGCATATACATTTTGCCATATTTGACGAAAAAAATCTACTACAATCTCAAATTTTAATTCATTATAACATAAAAAAATGAAAAAAAAAACACCATTTGCAATTTTTTGCAAATAGTGTCTGATTAGAACCGACGTCCCCTCAAAACCGAACCTGAAAGATGTTTGAAACAATAATTAAAATACTTTGTTCCGCGAAGAATCTCGCAGTGATTCTTCAGAACAAAGTCTAGCAGTCCTTTGGTTCCGTCCTTTGGAACCTTAGAATTACCTTCTCGTTCCGCGAAG
>CANRPO010000062.1 GCA_947632515.1 uncultured Lachnospiraceae bacterium | reverse complement strand
TCGGAGATTTCCCCAGCGGTGATCCCCGGCACGGCGGGGGTATCTACATCCGTCCCCGGCACATCCAGGCCAGGGGTCAGGACGCTGGGCGACAGCTCATCATACACCGGCGTAGCATAGCCCCCCACATCCACCACACCCGCCGGCGTCGGCACCACCACCGGAATAGGTTCATCCCGCTGTGCCTCCAGCTCCGGCGTAGCCGCCACAGAGCCGTCAACGGCCTGCAACACCTCATTATCTAATAACAAATAATTCTTAACTCTAGCAAATATGGTTGAAACATCATTACGCGTTGTAACAGTCCCAGCATAAATTCTATTACTATAACTGCTATAGAATAAAACAGCTAAAGCATGCGATTTAGAAAATGAATTAACCAAATCAGCACGAGATGTATAAGCAGAATAAGAGCCACCCGCCAAAGAATTAGAAAAATCATTAAAAATATTTGCTCGAAAATTACAACTCAGAGATAAATGTCCAGACCACTTATCATCACTGCCAGATATATCAAAGTGAGTACGAAATCCAATACCATTACCAACATAAAATGTGAAATCATACTTATCATACTTATCAAAATCGCAATCCGCATAATCAACAACTGAACCAAGATGATTAAGCGGTAAATAAAAATAATCTCTACTACTAGTAACATCTAAATCGGCAGTTGCTACATCAGACAACACAAAAGTTTGTCCCTCATTATAAAGCAAATAATCCTGATAACTAACAATACCATTGGAAAAATCATACTTGGAAACCGCCCATTCCTTGACCGCCGCGGCCACCTCCGGCGGGATCTCGAATGTGTCCCCTTCCGCCACGCCGCCCTTGGCCTCAAACCGAGAGACCAGACCATCCCACCACTCGGCGATTTGACCGCCCAAACTTTTCAAATGCTTTGACAGTTCAGCGCCATAGTCGTAAGGACGGGAACTATACACATACTGGGCAGGCGCCATCCCCACGATCCCAGAGGTGCTGGTACTGCCTGACCGTAGCTGCAGGCCACACGCTGATGAGACCAGCATGCCAAGGACAGACCCCACCGGCCCACCGGCCAGGCCACCGCCCATGGCAACCCCATCCGCCATCCCGGCGATTGCCACCTCCGGGATCACCGCCTTCGCCCTGGGCGCAGCTGGGACGGTCAGGCCAAAGACCAGCACACAGCACAGCATGACCGCCAGACAGCGGCGGAAACAGGCTAGAGCCTCCCTCCGGGCCATAGGGGTCTTACAGTATATTGTCCGCACTCTCCCCATCTCCTTCAACGTTATATCTTCTAACTAGGTTTATCCATTTTGGTTGTTCAAAGGGTAATTTAGCCTTCTGCTAAAAAAGAAGCCCTAGTTCTTCTGAACTAGGGCTTCCGCCGTGCTACGGCTACTTCGCCATCTGCTTGAACCAGGCGATGCCCTTCACACACAGCCACTTCACGCCGAAGAAGCTGATGACAAAGGGCAGGATCAGGGACAGCAAGGAAATCGCCTGGGTCACGATCTGGCTCAAGCCGGTGGACATGGCAGAGTTGATGGAACTCATGTCCAGGGTCACCTCACTGCCACCTTCAGCCGAAGCGGTCAGAAGAGTCACGGACAAGACCATGGCCATCACCACCGCCAGCCGCAAGTGCTTCCTGCAGAAAGTCCTGATAGCCTTCATGTTTTTCACCTCCCCCCGCTCATAACGCTTTTCAACGTATGCACAACGGCGCAGACCGCCGATGTTGCCAGGACCAGAAAGACACTAGCAAAAAGGCCAAAGACAAGGCCCGTGCCTAGCACTTCAATCCCAAACTCCACAGCCGCTGTCATCGCCACAACTCCCTTACTACCTGGGCCAACTTTGCGCCAAGGATAATTCCGGCAACCAGGCCAAGGCCAACTAATACGGCCACCAGCAGGCCGGATATCATATCAAGTTGCTGGGAAACCTCCAGCAAGTCAACGACCTCAGCAGGTTCCCCCGCAACGGAGATCTCATCTACTGCAGTAACAACTTCCAGGAGCTGTTCCAAGCTACCCCTCCCCTTTCTTCCTTCCTTTTCGCCTATCTATTAAGACTTGACGGACTGGGACGCCGTGTTCTCGACACAGATCTATCAGTTCCAAATTTAAGATACTTTCGCCCTGATAGAGATCCTGCGCCCGAGCGGTCTCTTGTTTCAGAGCCAATACTTCCCGCTGGAGGTCTGATACCTGGTTGCGAAGATGTATCACATCATCCGATGGAGTGAGCACTACGTGAACTGTTAAAGGGCGCCCCTCCCCCGCCTCGGCGGCGAAGAAGGGGCATTGGGGGGTACTCATCCCTTCTTGGCGGCCTCCTCACCAGGCGTGAGCGGAACTTTCCCAAGGCCCTGAACAGGCAGAAAGTCGTCCGCCTTGCCAAATCGGTTATAGACCACCTGGACCTCCTGCCCCAGCTCCGGCTGAAAGCTGAAGTCAGACAGGTGCTCAGAAGTGATGAAGAGTTTACCGGCCATAAGGCCTCTGACCTTTTCATCTCGCATGGTGTAAAAGTAGTTCACGCCGTTAACTCGCTTGCCGTCCTCACCGGTGAACGAAACGTCCCTTGTCCCAATGATCTTGATCGTCTCCATTGTGTTTTCCTCCCGTTTTCATGTATTTATGCTTCAAGGGGAAACGGCAACGTCCGCTTTTACCCTCTGCATACATTTAACGGTACCAATGATATCATTGTTTTCATATCATGTCAAGAGCAAAATGATTACAATGGTACCAAAGGAGGCTTCCGCATGGAAAAGAGAACCGAACAAATAGCCGTAAGAATTACCCCTGAAACAAAAAAATTACTTAAAATCGAGGCTGAAAAATTAGACTGGACAATTGCGAAGCTATCCGAAAGAATATTAAGAGAATGGACCGAAAATATAGGAAAAAGTAAAAAAGGAGGCGCAATTAATTTTATAATTCAGAAAAACAATAATATAAAGATTGGGGAGTAAAAACATGAAATTAACAAAAACGTGCAAAGATTGTAATGATTTTTATATATGTATGCATGACGGTTCAACCAAAGATGGAGAAGCTCCAGGTTGCGACCTTTGGAAACCCCCTTTTGGTCTTTATCAGCAAATGACAAAAGAAGAAATCGACGAACTAGATAAACTATAAAAAAGCCGCTCACCTTCTCCATGGAGAAGATGGGCGGCATATTTTTATTTTGTTGAGTTGATAGTATGGACGTCCAGGAGCCTCCACGGCTCTCCCCTAGTGTATCATGCCTCATCGGCGAGGTCAAGTGAGGCGGCGCCCCGGGGGCTCTGATGGCCCTCGGGGCGGTTTTTGCTGGTCTGATTTTACATTATATTATAATATTATAAAGTTTGGCTGGGCTGTCTTTGGGGATAGGCGCCGAGGATGTGGATGTAGCGGCGGCGCAGGACGTTGTAGGTGCTCAGGGGGCGGTTGTCGGCGTCGTA
>CANRPO010000061.1 GCA_947632515.1 uncultured Lachnospiraceae bacterium | reverse complement strand
GTACTTCGACGGCGGCGCCATCGGCTTCTCCATCCCGGAGGCCCTGAGCCGGCTGCTGGGGGAGAATGCGGGCAACTTTGTGGGCGCCATCATCTGTATCATCATCGCGGGCCTGGTGGCCGCCGCCTTCGCCGCCCTGATCGGCGTGCCCGTGCTGCGGCTCAAGAGCGACTATCTGGCCATCGCCACCCTGGGCTTCGCGGAGATCATCCGGGCCATCTTCCAGTGGAACGGCCTGGGCCCCGTCACCAACGGCTCCAATATGCTGCGCAAATACACCAACTTCTCCGCCATCCAGATCGGGAACATCAAGCTGGCCACCGCGTTCCCGTTTTTCATCTCCATGATCTGTATCGGCCTCATCGTGCTGCTGATCCACAGCTCCTATGGCCGGGCCTTCAAGGCCGTCCGGGACGACGAGGTGGCCGCGGAGGCCATGGGTATCAGCCTTTTCAAGCACAAGATGCTCTCGTTCGTCATCTCCAGCTTTTTCGCCGGGGTGGGCGGGGCGCTCCTGGCCATGTACCAGACCACCATCCAGGCCAACGCCTTCAAGTCGGCCATGACCTATGAGATATTGCTGATCGTGGTCATCGGCGGTATCGGCTCCATCTCCGGCAGCTGTATCGCGTCGTTCCTGTACATCGCCTGCAACGAGTGGTGGCTGCGGTTTTTGGACAGTGGCAGCTTCTTCGGGATCAGCGTCCCCTTCTTCCGGGACGGCTTCCGCAAGGTGGTGTTCTCCGTGCTGATCATGGTGATCGTGCTGTTCTTCTCACGGGGGATCATGGGCGATAAGGAGCTGTCCTTCGCGGGCATGATCCGAAAGCACAGAAACAAAACGGCTGTGAAAGCGGCGGAAGGAGGCGACGGACAGTGAGTGAAAAAACGCCCGTCCTCCATGTGGAGAACATCACCATGCAGTTCGGCGGCGTCATGGCCGTGAACAACCTGTCTCTGGACGTGCCGGAGGGGCAGATCATCGCCCTCATCGGCCCCAACGGCGCCGGCAAGACCACCGCCTTCAACTGTATCACCGGCGTGTACGAGCCCACCAACGGGCTGGTGGAGTTCTGCGGCCTGCCCATGGTGCGCAACTTCCCCCGGGGGAAGATGAAAAAGCTCTACCAGGGCCAGCACGCGGACAAATATGCCCACGACCCGGCCATCCGGCCCACCCCGGACAAGATCACGGAGCTTGGTATCGCCCGGACGTTCCAGAACATCCGGCTGTGGAAGAGCATGACCGTGTTCGACAACGTGCTCACCGCCAAGCATATGCGGGCGGACCAGAACGTGTTTTCCGCCACCTTCCGTACCAACGCCCGGGAGGAGAAGCGCATGCGCGCCGAGACGGAGGCGCTGCTGGCCGAGCAGGACCTTTTGCAGTACAGAGACGAGCTTGCCGTCAGCCTGCCTTACGGTCTGCAGCGGCGGCTGGAGATCGCCCGGGCCCTGGCCACGGAGCCGAAGCTGCTGCTGCTGGACGAACCGGCGGCAGGCATGAACCCCCAGGAGACGGCGGATCTGGCGGCGTTCATCCAGCAGATTCGGGAGAAATATGGCCTGACCGTGTTCCTGATCGAACATCACATGGACCTGGTCATGCAGATATCCGACTACATCTATGTCATCGACTTCGGCAGCGAGATCGCCCGGGGCGTGCCCCAGGAGATACAGAACAACAGGCGGGTCATTGACGCCTATCTGGGGGTGAGCGAGGAATGAGCGAGCTTCTGAAGATCGAGGACCTGAAGGTCAACTACGGGGGGATCGAGGCCGTCAAGGGTATTAGCCTGTCCGTGGAGGAGGGTCAGATCGTCACCCTGATCGGCGCCAACGGCGCCGGCAAATCCACCACGCTTCGCACCATCTCGGGGCTGGTGAAGCCCCGCAGCGGGACCATCACCTTCGCCGGGGAGGATATCACCGGTCTGGACCCCACCTCCATCGTGAAAAAGGGTATCACCATGGCCCCGGAGGGCCGGCGTATCTTCCCGGATATGACGGTGAAGGAGAATCTGCGCATGGGGGCCTATCTGCGCAAGGACGACCTGTCCGCCGACTACGCGCTGGTGTACGACCTGTTCCCCCGGCTGAAAGAGCGGGAGTGGCAGCTGGGCGGCACCCTGTCCGGCGGCGAGCAGCAGATGTTAGCCGTGGGCCGGGCGCTGATGGCAAAGCCCCGGCTGATGATGATGGACGAACCCAGCCTGGGTCTGGCGCCGCTGGTGGTGAAGGGTATCTTTGACATCATCCGCGAGATCAACCGGCAGGGCGTCACCATCCTGCTGATCGAGCAGAACGCCAACATGGCCCTACAGGCGGCCCACACCGCCTATGTGCTGGAGACCGGGCGTATCACCATGACCGGCACCGGCGCGGAGCTTCTGGCGGACGAGAAGATCAAAGAGGCGTATCTGGGCAAGACCAAATGACGCCGCGACGGGAAATTTTTCGCCCATCCCGGTAAAAAACATTGACAATCCGGACCGGATATGCTATCATGTTTTCCGTTCCGGACGTGGGGGTATAGCTCAGCTGGGAGAGCGCTTGAATGGCATTCAAGAGGTCAGCGGTTCGATCCCGCTTATCTCCACCAAGAGAAAGAGCTTTGGCTTTTGCCAAAGCTCTTTCTCTTTTCCCAGTACAAACGCTCCGCTGGTTTGCGCTAGGAGCCCTGAGAGAGGACACGCGATTGCGTGTCCTTTTTCGTATTCCGCAGGGCGTTCCATCCGGGACGCCCTCTTTTCATGCCCCGGAAATGCGTCTCATGGTGAGACGTATTTTGTAAAACTCTTTTTTATCACAGCTGGTACATGTGATATGATGTCCAATCAGATTTCTGCCATGTTATCCACGTGGAAGGTCAAGCAAGTTGTCATGTGAATAATTATTAGCAACAGATTTCACAAATTTCTCGCCGTACATACTCACGGCAGGAACAAGGTCGGGATATGGCCAGATTTTTACCTTGATAGAACCCGGATGACCCTTGAGATAATCATGCAGTTCGGCTTTGTCGTAGAAGTCTGGTTCCGCACAGTCTTCAACATAGATTTTGTCTATTTCGGTTACGTTTTGAGAATACAAGCAGCCCGATTTCATTTTTATCCGTGTTGCAAACATCTTTAAGCTCCTTTCCCTGCAAAAGCGGACATGAAAATAGCGTTTATACGTATATGTAAACAAGCAAAAGACATCTGCCGACATCGGAAGCCATGTTATGTGGGTTTTCCTTGACCTGATTTTAAAACCGTGGTATCTTAGGTGTGTCTAGGAAACACATCTGGATTCATTGATTCTCAGGTTGTGTACAGACAGATGGCTTAGCGCAACGGGTACCAGCCGGTGCGCTAAGTTCTTTTACTTGGAGTATTGATCTATTGAAATCTTAAACCTACGCTTCATAATAATCTCAAGCATATCGTGTATCAGGTAAAGATCATCATCAGTGGCATTGATGGGGATGGAAATCCTGGCGATTTTTCCTTCAGCACAAGGAATAGTTTGGGTGATGTAGTCTGCCTCGCTTATAAGGGGAGTAGAAATGGTAACTGGGGACTCTTGTTTTGAGCTTTGCCCGTCGCTCTGTAATGACTCTTCCGGCAATGCCTCGGCTGAAGACGATACATTTTGCGCATCTGAAAAAAACAGAACACCCCCGTGTATTAAGCCGAGTTGATTTGCGCTTTCCAGGAAACACTTGGCTGCCGAGTCTTTTGCGCCGCGAGTAATTCGATATTCAGACATAAGGATGTTCGATAAAAGTTCGATTTGCGGAATTGCAGAGCCATCAAATTTCTTGATTAAGTTCGCATATAGGGGGGGCTGTGAAAAGCACTGGAGCTCTATCTCGCGTATAGGTTCGCCTGTAGGGAATAAGAGGCGTTTACTTGCGTCCGTAAGTTGTATTGTTCCTTGGCTTGTGGAGATGAGCCCAAACTGTTTTGCGGCTCCAATTTTCGCTGTAAAAGACTTTGTTGTAGTGCTTGAAAGTCCATACTTCTTAGCGATTTCCTGATATGAAACTGCTTTCAAGTTAAAACTGGAGATTTTTTGGATGAAATCAAGACAATCACTCCATGTTGCTCCTGGATATAGGGCGCTTTTTTCTCGGTCAGCCAAAGTGGTTCCTCCTTTCGGCACTGAGCTTACTATAAGTATAACGCAAACAATCGAATATGTCAAGCGTAATAAGAAAATAATCGCTTTTTAAACGTCGATATTTCCGATTGTCTGGGAAATTGACGTTTTATAAAGGCGGGCTGCGGAAATAGACGATCAGGATTCTGCAACTAGTTTTAGTTGCAATTCCCCTCCTTTTATGCTATAATGATACCAGATCGGAGGTATGACCGTGGGTCAGAAGGAAAAGCTAATCGAAAGGCTGAAGGCCAAGCCCAAGACGTTTACCTTTGACGACGCGGAGGCACTTTTGCGGTACTTCTCCTACAAGCGTTCCAATAAGGGCCGCACCAGCGGCTCGCGGATCATGTTCGTCAGCGAAACATACGCCCCGATCTTGCTTCACAAGCCCCACCCCCGAAAGGAGCTTTTGGAGTATCAGGTCAAGCAGCTCATAGAGATTTTGGAACAGGAGGGCCTGATATGAGCAATACAATGGAATACAAGGGCTATATCGGCGGCGTGGAGTTTTCTGAGGCAGACGGCATTTTCTTCGGAAAAGTCATGGGCATTCGGGCGCTGATCTCCTATGAGGGGACCACCGCAAAGGAACTGATCGACGACTTTCACGGTGCTGTGGACGATTATTTGGCGCTGTGTGAGGAAACCGGCGTCGAGCCGGAGAAGGCGTATAAGGGCAGTTTCAATGTGCGGGTGTCGCCGGAACTGCACCGACAGGCCGTTACCTATGCGGCCGCCCACCAGATGACCCTCAACAGCTTTGTGGAGAACGCCATGCGAAGCTCATTAGGCTCCCAGGGCTGAAAAATGGGAGCATAGAAACCATGATTTGGGAGAGCGCTTGAATGGCATTCAAGAGGTCAGCGGTTCGATCCCGCTTATCTCCACCAAGAGAAAGAGCTTTGGCAAAAGCCAAAGCTCTTTCTTTTCTCCCGGCCCAAACGGGAAGTTGCTATTTC
>CANRPO010000060.1 GCA_947632515.1 uncultured Lachnospiraceae bacterium | reverse complement strand
CAAATGATAACCACGAAGCATCTCCCGGAAACTGTTTTTTCTTAATTTTATTGCAAAGTGCGGAAACTCAAGTTTTAAGGGGGGGGGTATTTGAAATTATTTTCGGAAAAGGCCGTTTGCAGATGCAATCTGAGCGGAAAAACAGAAAGATTTTATGAATTTCAGGGGAAATATCGTCTTTTATGGTCAGATAAGGGGTCGGAAATCATTGAAAATGGAGGGTGACAAGATGGGAAGACATGGAGAGAATATCAGGAAACGGACCGATGGGCGCTGGGAGGCACGATATATGGCGTACGATGAAGAAAAGGGGAAAAAAGTCTGCCGTTCCGTATACGGGCACACCTACGAAGAGGTCAAGACAAAACGGGCCGAAACATCGAAGACAGCTGCGGTTGGAACCGGGACAGGAAACGCCGTGGAACGGGGAGCGGACGCGGCGCAGGCCATTTCCTTTGGAGCGGCGGCTCTGGAATGGCTGGCCTCCGTAAAGGAGGTGCAGAAACAGTCCACCTTTGAAAAATACAGCTTTATCTATCGCAGTTATCTTGCGACGCCGCTTGGCGGCGTTATGCTTTCCCGGGTCACAGAAAGCCTTATAAGAGACTGCCTTGTTTCCTGTCAAACGACGTCGGAAAGCCTGCAGAAAAGCATCTATGGCGTATTGAACGGGATCCTGCGGTACGCGGCAAAGAAGTACCATATGCCGCCTCGTGAAATTAAGAGGCCGGCTGCGGCGGTACACAGGAAAGAAGTGGGTGTGTTCACGAGAACCGAGCAGACCAAACTTCTGTCGGTTCTCTGCGCCAATATGGATCTCTTTAAGCTGGGCGTGCTGCTGTGCCTGTTTACCGGACTGCGGCTGGGAGAACTCTGTGCCCTGAAATGGTCGGATATTGATCTCTCAAACAGGGCGCTTGTTGTGAGAAGAACTGTCCAGAGGCTCCATGCGGAAGGCGCCGGAGCGAAAACGGCTCTGGTGGAGACCTTTCCGAAAAGCGTCCATGCAAGCTGGGAAATTCCGTTACAGGCCGCCATAGCCGCGCTGCTTGTCCGTCACCAAAACGGAAAGGAATATGTGTTTGGCGGGGACGGACCGCTTGACCCAAGGACCATGCAGAATCATTACAAAAAGATCATAGAACAGGCGGGAATATCTTATAGGAATTTTCACGCCCTGCGCCACACCTATGCCACAAACTGTATCGAAGGCGGAACAGACGTAAAATCATTGAGCGAGATGCTGGGGCATTCCAATGTGAAGATCACCCTGAATTATTATATCCATCCGTCCATGGATACCAAGCGCATGTATGCGGACAGGCTGTGCGTGTTTTATGAGGGGCTTTATGGTCAGGTTCCGGGTAGAGTCGTCTAGAAAGATCCCGTAATCATGCGGAGTTACGGCGTATTTTCGCAGATGTGTGTAATCTGCGAAAGGATCCTGCTGCAGATGCGGGGCCGGCACATATTATTATTGGCAGAACAGACGGTATTATCAAGGAATGGGGAGAATATGATCCGGGGTTAGGGCCGATATGAAAAGAATGGACAGGATCGTGGATATTCATTGTCATATATTGCCGGGACTGGACGACGGCTCGGAGAGCCTTGAGGAATCCGTCGAGATGCTCAGGATCGCCGAAAAATCAGGGATCACGGATATTATTGCGACGCCGCACTTTAAGGCAGGACGGCACAATCCTGATCCGGATACGATCAGCGGGAAGATCCGGGAGGTGCAGCGGGAGGCACAAAAGCGCGGTATCTCTGTGAATCTGTATCCGGGGAGCGAGATCTTCTTTTTCAGCGAGCTGGAAGAGGCTCTGCAGTCGCACAGGATATGCACCCTCAATCACAGCCCGTATGTGCTGATCGAGTTTTCCCCCGGGGAGCCTTACCGGTCTATCCGCAACGCGCTGGATCAGGTGCTTGGTATGGAGCTTTTTCCGATCATCGCCCATGTGGAGCGATACGGCTGTGTGCTGGACGACTGGCAGAATGCGGAGGCCCTTCGGGATATGGGGGCGCGGCTCCAGATCAACGTCTCCGGCATCACGGGCCGGGCGGGCGCAAAGAGCAGGAAACTGACAGGGATCCTTCTTGGCAGGCAGCTGGTGGGTTATATCGGAACGGATGCACACGGCAGCAGGGCCAGGACCCCGGATATGAGAAAGTGTCTGAAACTTCTCGGCAGGAGATACGATGCGCACTATATAGAAGAAATCGTGTGCAAAAACGCCTTGGAATTACTGGAGCCGCAGGAATGACAGACGGGAGAGCGCGCCCGGGCGGGAGCGCAAAAAACAGACAGGAAGAGTGGATAATGGTATGCAGGAGAACCAAAATGAAGATGTGCTGGAGATCGATCTTCTGGAAATATTCGGCCTGTTGCTGCATAGGTGGTGGCTGATCGTTCTGTCGGCTGTTCTGGCGGGCGCGGCAGGCTTTTTGCTGAGCTTTTTTGTGATCCCGGACGAGTACGAGTCCACCACGGAGATCTACATATTAAACAGCGGGGAGGATATTGCCTACACCGATCTGCAGATGGGCGCTACCCTGACCAAAGATTACGCCCATCTGATCACCACGCGGGACGTACTGGAACAGGTCATCGCCGACCTGGGGCTGGAAGATACATACAGCGGCATCAAAGATCGGATCAGCGTCGATACGCCCGCGGACACCCGTATCGTGTCCATCACGGTCACGGACAGGGATCCCGCGCAGGCTCAGATGATCGCCAATGCGGTGCGGGAGACGGCCAGCGAACATATTAAGAATGTCACCGACGTGGATGCGGTCAACGTGGCGAGCATGGCGAACTATCCGGCGGAGCCGTCCGCGCCAAGCGTTCCGATCTGGACGATCCTGGGAGCGCTGATCGGCGGCGTGCTGTGCGGGGGAGTGATTTTGGTCAAATATCTGTTGGACGATACCATCAAGACATCGGACGATGTGGAAAAATTTCTCGCGCTGAGCACGCTGGGAATGATTCCAAACAGTGATGCGAAAAGAGCCGGAAAGAAGGGCAGAGAGGGAACCAGATAAATGCAGAGTATAGAATTGAGGCAGGATGAACTGGATTTCAGAACCAGAGAGGCTTTTAAGACGCTTAGGACAAATATTGACTTTTCCGGCGACGACGTGAAAGTGGTCTGTATCACAAGCTGTACGCCCAATGAGGGAAAGAGCAGCATTTCCTTTGAACTGGCAAAATCCTATGCCCAGATGGGAAAAAAGACCCTGTTAATAGACGCGGATCTCAGAAGGAGCGTGATGCGCCTGCGGCACAAGCGGGGAAGGGTGAGGCTTGGACTGGTCAATTATCTGGTCGGGGGAGCTGATTTCGAGGAGACGCTGTGCAGCACCGATATTGCGAATCTGTTCATGATTTTCTGCGGGCCGCTGCCGCCCAATCCGAGTGAACTTCTGGGGAACAGACGGTTCCGAAGGATGGTGGAGGACGCGAGGAAAGAGTATGACATGGTCGTTATCGACACGCCGCCTCTGGGCAGCGTCATCGATACGGCCGTAGTGGCAAAGTGCTGCGACGGCGCGGTTATGGTGATAGAAAGCGGCGCGGTCAGCAGAAGATTTGCAAGAAAGGTAAAGGAGCAGCTGGCAGTCACGGACTGCCGGATCCTCGGAGTGGTGCTCAACAAGATCGATATGGACGGCAAGGGATATTATGGCAGGTATTACGGCAGATATTACGGCAAATACTATGGCAGTTACGGAAAAAACAGCGAGACTGCGGCAGGCCGCTGACGGGGAGACGGAAGATGACGGAGAGAACACAGGATCGGGAGAGGCGGCGCCGCGGGAAAAAGCGTATCGTTGTGACCGTTCTGGCATGGGTGATCGCGGGCGCGGCCGCGCTGGCGCTTGCCGCCGTGATCCTGGCGGGGGCGTTTGCGCTGTCAGGCAGGAACCGTCTCTTAAAGGGTGCGGAATCGGAGGCTCCGAATCTGGCGTCAGCCGTCAGCGCCGACGGGACGGAGGAGGAGACAGAGCGGGAGGCGGAACAGGAGAAGAGTGTCTGGCAGGAAGACTGGATTAAATATAACGGAAAGATCTATACCTATAAGAAAGACATTATGACCTTCCTGATCATGGGGATCGACAAAAACACAGACGCCGTCGAGGTGGCGGAGGGACAGCACGGCGGACAGGCGGACGCCCTGTTTCTGGTCGTTGCGGATCAGCGTGAAAAGGCTGTCAAGATCATCGGCATCAACCGCAACACGATGACGGATATTGATTTTTATGATAAGAACGGGGCCTATGTGACTACCGGCCCGGGACAGATCTGTATTCAGCACGGTTTCGGCAACGGTGTGGAGGAGAGCTGCGAGTACCAGAAGAAGGCGGTGCGGAATCTGTTCTATGATCTGCCGATCCATGGGTATGCCGCCGTCAACATGAGCGCGATCTCCGCGATCAACGACGCCGTGGGCGGCGTGGACGTGACCGTGCTCGATGATGTGACCGCAAAGGATAAGTCCCTTGTGAAAGGAAACAGGGTCCATCTCATGGGAGAGAGCGCCTTCTGGTATGTCAAGTACAGAGATACCAGTGTATTTGGCTCCGCGGATATGCGCCTGGAAAGACAGAAACAGTATCTGAAGGCTTTTGTGGCAAAGGCGAAGGAGGCGGTCAGGAGAGATCCCTCCGTCGCGCTGGAGCTGTACAACAGGATCAGGCCGCAGATCGTTACGGATATATCGGCGGACGAGGTAGTCTATCTGGCCGCCACGCTGAAGGATTACCGCTTTGAGGAAGGAAATCTGTATACCTTAAAGGGCGAGACGGTCAAGAGTGGAAAATTCGAGGAATTCTATGCCGATGAAGAGGCATTGTATCAGCTGATCATAGAGGTGTTTTATGAGGAAGTGGAGTTGGGAGAGGATCAAAACGGAGCATAAGAGGATTTCAAAAAGCAGGGGCATCATGGCTGTCTGTGCGCTGTGTCTTACCCTGTGCGGCTGTTCCGGAGAACAAACACAGCAGGAACAGGCGGAGACGCAACTTCCCGAGACGGGTCCGGCCTATGAATCCGCAGAGGACGCCAGAGTGGACATTGCGGCTCTGCAAAAGGAGAACCCAGACGTGTTCGGATGGCTCTATATTCCCGGAACGGACATCGACTATCCCGTTTTACAGAGCGAGCAGGCGGACGATTACTATGAGACCCATGATGCTTTCGGCGCCAAGAGCGCAGAGGGAGCGCTGTACACGGTGCTGGCTAACGGAAAGAATATGTGCGATTTTATGACTGTTATTCACGGGAAGTGCAGCGCCGACGGGACAGAGGGACAGTTTGCGCAGCTCTATCAGTTTTTGGACAGGGATTTCTTTGAAGAAAATGAGGACGCCTATATTTATATCGATGGGAATCTGCTGACCTATCGGATCTTTGCAGCCTATGAGCGGGAGGACACCGACCTGCTCAGAAGTTATGATTTCAGCTACTTGTCCGGCTGCCGGCAGTTTCTGGATGACTTCTACGGTGACAGACAGATGGGGAAGAATTTCAGGGAAGGCTGGGAAGGGCTGACGCCCTCGCATTTTCTGGTGGCGTTTACGACCACAAAAGGTTCGGGAAAACAGCTCGTCGTTCTGGGGGCGTTAGTCGGCGATGCGGCGGGGACGATCAAGAGAGCGGTGATCGAGTAGGATCGGCCCGCATTTTACAGAGGTATTTCCGGCATGCATTACGGTGCCGAAAATATAAACCACACTCATTATTCCGCGACAGCGGAAAGAAAGGAGGATGCTCCTATGAAAAAATGGATTGCTTTAACCTTGGCGGGAGTTATGCTTGTCAGTACGCCGGTTTTTGCTATCGGCGGATCGAACAGCGGTACCGCAGAGAGCGTGCTGCCGCCCCAAAGGGAAGAGGTGTCTGCACCCGCGGAGGCCATCGCGGACGACGGC
>CANRPO010000059.1 GCA_947632515.1 uncultured Lachnospiraceae bacterium | reverse complement strand
GCTCCCGCTCCGCTCCGTCTGCTCTGCAGACTGCTTGCTCGTTAATAGGTGCAGGAAAAACAAATGCCGCATCGCTTGCGCTCGCGTCGCTTGTTTTTCTTTTGCACCTATTATATTAGCGCAAATCCCACTTGATAGCAAGACGGTTTACGGCTATAATAAACCTATCAAAAAGAACTTTTTATCTGTCATATTACGAGGGAAATCATGGGCAAAACACTGAGAAACATTCTAATCATCGCCGCCGTCTGCGCTATTCCCATAGCGCTGATCGTCGTCGTCGCCATAACAGGCAAAATCCCGCTCAACGACGAGAGCGTCGTCGGCAACACGGCGGGCAATCTGAACAACAACGGCTACTTCTGCGAACACGACGGGCGCGTCTACTTCGCCAACGCCTACGACAACTACTCCGTCTACTCCATGAACCCCGATGAGACGGACATCAGGAAACTGCACGGCGGTTCTTCTTCCTTCCTCAATGCGGGCGGCGATTACCTCTACTACGTCACCGCCGGCAACCCCGACAACGGCGACACAGGCTCCTTCCGGGGCGCTTACGGCATCTACCGCAGCAAATTGAACGGCAAGGGCGTCACCGGTATGGATCGCTGCCATGTGGCGGCCATGCAGCTCTGCGGCAGCTATCTCTACTATGATAAGATCGATACGAAGACTTCCATATCCCTGGAGAAGATCAGAATCGACAAGGAAGACAGGCAGACGGTGAATCCGGCGGCGCTGATCAATCCGAACTGCTATGTGAACGGCGTGATCTACTACTGCGGAACAGGCGAGAATCACTATCTGTACGCGCTCAACACCGCAAACGACGCCCCCGGCGTCGTCTGGGAGGGCAATCTGTGGAATCCTGTCTACGAGGATGGCTATATCTACTATATGGATGTGGGAAACAATTACAGACTGTGCCGTTACTCTCTCTACGACGACGCGGCTCAGGTGCTGACTGAGGAGCGAATCGATCTGTTCAACGTGTACGGCAACTACATATACTATCAGACCAACTCCGAGTCCTCCCCCGCTCTAAAGAGGATGTACACCGACGGCAGCTCGCAGGAGATCGTTCGGGAGGGAACCTATCAGAATATCAACATTACTTCACAGTATGTATACTTCAACGCGTTCGATTCACCGACGCCCGTCTACAAGACGAGCACCTACGGCGCCGTCAACGTGACGACCTTCGACGCGGGGATGCAGGCGGCTCTCAAGGAGACGAAGTAGACGCTTCGATTTCTTCATACATCTGTAAAACGCTCTTCCCAAGTAAGGGATGCCGCTCGTACGGAGCGATCTGTGCGAGCGGTTTTAATACGAACGCGCGGTTGTGCATATCCATGTGCGGAACCGCCAATTCTTCCGTGCACATCACACAGTCCTCATACAGCAGAAGATCCAGATCCAGCGTTCTCGGACCCCAGTGGATCTTCCGCTCTCTCTGATGGTCATTCTCTATCTCATGTAATTTTTCCAGCAGCTCCTCAGGCGTATAGATGGTGTCAAGCATGACTGCGCCGTTTAAGAAATCGTCCTGTTCCACCCCGCCGTAGGGCGTCGTCTCGATCCAGTCGGACACGCGCAGCACACGGCATTTATCATCGGCTTTCAGCGCCTCCACCGCGCCGTCCAGGTGCGCCCTGCGATCCCCCATGTTGGAGCCGCAGGAGAGATATGCCCTGCGCCATCCCCTGACGATCTTCACCGAGACCGATCCAAAAGGCAGCGGGATCGGCGCCTCGGGTTTGCGGATCTCCAGCGTGAGCCGTCTGATAAGCGGAAACCGCAAAAGCAGCGCCTCCGCCGTCCGCTCCGCCGCTGTCTCTATCAATCTATAGGTATGTTCCTGCAGAAAGCTGCTGACAAACGCGCAGACCTCCCCATAATTCGTGGAGAGGCCCAAGTCGTCCAGCGTGCCCGCCCTCCGCGTGTCCGTCTCCAGAACCGCGTTGACGTAGAAATTCTGTCCTTTTTCATTCTCCTCGCGATACACCCCGTGATGGGCGAACACCGCAAGCTCTTCTATGATGATCTGATCCATGCTCTTCCCGCTTTCTCATTATCCGACGTTTCTGCAGCCATCCCGCAGCGCCTCCGCCATGCGGATCGCCCGAACGTTCTCCTTAATATCATGGACGCGGACGAACATGGCCCCTTTTAAGACCGCATACACGCTCGTCACGATCGTCCCCTCCACGCGCTCGGCGGGCGGCAGATCCAGCGTCAGTCCTATCACCGACTTCCTGCTTGCTCCGAGGAGGATGGGACAGCCCAGCGTGTGCAGCTGCTCCAGTCTGCCGATCACTTCCAGATTGTTCTCATAACTCTTGCCAAAGCCCACGCCCGGATCGAGAATGATCTTCCTGTCATCAATTCCCGCCCGGCGCGCCAGCGCCAGCGTCTCCTCCAGATCCCGCAGCACCTCCTCCATGAAATGTTCATAGACGGCCTCGCTGCGGTTGTGCATCAGACAGCACGGTATCCCTGCCCCCGCGATCACACCCGCCATCTTATCGTCATATTTCAGCCCCCGGATGTCGTTGATCATATCCGCGCCCGCCGCGATCCCCGCCTGTGCGACCTCTGCCTTGTAGGTATCGATGGAAATCGGTATGTCAAATGCTGATTTGATTTTTTCAATAACAGTGGATATTCTGTCGATCTCCTCCGACGCGGAGATCGGCGTGTACCCGGGTCTGGTGGATTCCCCTCCAATATCCAGCACATCCGCCCCGTCGGCGATCATCTCCTCCGCGCGGCGCAGCGCCTTGTCCGTGGTATTATAACTGCCGCCGTCAGAGAAGGAGTCCGGCGTCATATTCAGTATCCCCATCACATAAGTATGCCCTTCCGTGTGGAAATCTCTATCGCCTATCTGCACTGTCCGCCCTTCCTTCCATCCGTTCTTGCCGCCCGGCATTTCCACACCGTCCCGGCGCGCCGCACTCATTCCGCCGATCCATAACGCCTGCTTTTTATCTTCTGATCATCTCGAAGAAATACTGCTGCAAACGCGGATCATCCTGAAAGCACCCTCTCGCGGCCATGGTCACCGTGCTGCTCCCCGGCTTGGCCACGCCCCGCATGGTCATGCACATATGCTCCGCCTCCACCATCACCATGACGCCCTGCGGCTTTAGGTGTTCCATGATCGCCTCGGCGATCTGCGTTGTCATCTGCTCCTGTATCTGCAGTCTGCGGGCGTACACCTCCACCGTTCGCGCCAGCTTGCTCAATCCCACCACTCTGCCGTCCGGCAGATAGGCGATATGCGCCTTGCCGAAAAAGGGCATCAGATGATGTTCGCACATAGAATAGAAAGTAATATCCCGCTCCACCACGATCTCGCTTTTGTCCACGGCGAATGTCTTGGATAAGTGTACGGCGGCGTCCTCCTCCATCCCCTTATAAAGCTCCTCGTACATGCGCGCCACTCTGTTCGGCGTGTCCGCAAGCCCTTCTCTGGTCACGTCCTCGCCGATCCCTTCCAGCAGAAGGCGCACCCCTTCCTCAATTTTCTTCTGATCTGCCATGCGAGTCTCTCCTGATCGTATCTCTATGTTCTACAACGTTCATCAGCTCTCCCAGATAGGAGAGCGACCCGAACGCGATGATCACGCATTCCTTGTCCTGCCCGGCCAGCAGATAAGCGATCTCCACCGCCTCCTGCACGCTGTCGGCCACAGTCACGCTGTCGTGGTACTCGCGCACCGCCTGCGCCAGCTCGTAGGCGTGCAGCGCCCGCTCCGGGACAGGGGGCGTCACGGTGATGATGTGCTCTGCCAGCTCACAGGTGTTGCGGATCACCTTGTCGTATTCCTTATCCCTCAACATCCCCATGATATAGATGATCCTTCTGCCTGTAAAATAGAGCCTGATACTCTCCGCCAATTTCAGAGAGGCGTCCTCGTTGTGCGCCCCGTCAGCGATAAAAAGCGGCTTTTTGCCGATCACGTCGAACCGCCCCGGCCACCTTGTCTCGGCAAACCCTTGGCGCAGTTTCTCTTCCGCAACGGGATAACCCAGCTTGCCGAGCGCGGCGAGCACCTCCAGCGCGACCACCGCATTCTCCGTCTGGAACCGCCCCAGCATCGTCACTTCCATGTCTTTGTAGCCGTCATAGGAAAAGTGTTGTCTCGCAGCGCCATACCGGACATTCTTCGCCCGCGATACATCCGCCGTAAAAAACTTCGCCTTGTGGACAAGCGCCGCCTGCCGCAGCACCTTCATGACCTCCGGCTCCTGTCTCGCGGATATGACATAACACTTGTTTTTAATGATGCCGGCTTTCACGGAGGCGATCTTCTCCGGCGTATCGCCCAAAATATCCATATGGTCCATGCTGATGGAGGAGAACGCCGCCACCAGCGTCGTATCGATCACATTCGTAGCGTCCTGTGCGCCTCCAAGTCCGGTCTCCAACACCACAATATCGCACTGCTTTTCCAGAAAATACAGAAAGGCCACCGCCGTCTCCACCTCGAAAGCCGTCGGATGGGGCAGTCCCTCCGCCGCCATTGCCTCCGCAGCGTTCTTCACCTGTTCCAGATTGTGACACAGCGCCGACTGCGTGATGATCCTGCCGTCCACCTGAAAGCGCTCGCGGTAATCCGTCACCGCGGGCGAGATGTATCTGCCCACCCGGTAGCCGCCCGCGCTCAGCGCAGTGGACACATAGGCGAGCACTGATCCCTTGCCGTTGGTCCCGGCGATGTGGACAAATTTCAGCTGATCCTGCGGATTTCCCAGGCGCGCGCACAGTTCGCGCATTGTCGCCAGTCCCATCACGGTGCCGTACTGTCTCAGTTCCTCCGCATACGCCATCGCCTCTCTGTAATTCACCGCGCGCGCCTCCCTTCCTCTTCTTTCTGCCGCCGCCGTACTGCGCCGCTCCCCGGCGAAACGGCGGCCCATGTATAGATCCTGTCCTTTTCGGTTATCCTTATATTATGAAAAAATGGATGCACAACTATATACACTGCGGGCTGTTAGGCTGGTTCCTGGAGATGATCTTCACCGCCTTCCACGCTTTTCGCAAGCGGGATCTTCGTCTCCCATGCACTACTTCCATCTGGATGTTTCCCATCTACGGTCTGGCGTCCCTGCTCGCCCCGCTCTGCCGCGCCCTTCGCGGCCGCAATTTCATATTTCGGGGCCTCGTCTATACGGGCCTGATCTTCACCGGGGAGTTTGTCACCGGCATATGGCTCAGCAAGCGGGATCTGTGCCCCTGGAATTATGAGCGCGCCAGATGGAATCTGGCGAAAGTGATCCGCCTGGACTACGCGCCCTGTTGGTTCATCACCGGTCTGCTCTTCGAGCGGCTCCTTGCGGAGAGTGAGAAGGACGCGCCCTAGACGTTATCTACGCGTCGATCTCGTCTATGTCATCCGCGTCAATGTTCAGCGTGTTCAGCGTGCGGCGGCGTCTGCGCGCCTCCTCGGACGCCCTCAGAATATAATTCTTGATCTCCTTCGCATTCCTGATATGCTCCAGATACAGCTGCGGGTGCGTGTTGTCCCCGGTGTAACACGCCACCGTGCCCAGCTTGAAGATCCGCTCGCCAAAACCGGTCAGCAACTCTACATCCTGCACTTTATATAAATAACAATCGTTTTCTTTTGTGTTCAGAAAGCCGTTATTGATCGTGATGACCTCGTCCGTCACCGTATATTTTGTAAAAGTGAAAGGCAGCCCGAAAAATATCCATCTCTTCCGCTCCTCGTACTTTTCCTTCTTCGCGCCTTCTTCCTGTGCGCTCTCAGCATTTGTGTTCTCTCTCTTTACCTCTTCCATCCTCGACCCTCTCCTTTTTGCGTTTTCCCTTTCGTTGAAAAGTCATGCCTTCTCCTCAAATTCATCTTTCACTATATCACACCCGAACCGTTATCACAATATAAAAGTAAGTGCATAAAACTTGAGTTTCCGCACTTTGCAATAAAATTAAGAAAAAACAGTTTCCGGGAGATGCTTCGTGGTTATCATTTG
>CANRPO010000058.1 GCA_947632515.1 uncultured Lachnospiraceae bacterium | reverse complement strand
ACGGTTAAGGGGTTCGCTCTTTGGCTATACGTTATGCTCACGTCTTTTTGTTGCCTAAAGGCATTATAGCATATGCAATTCTGCCTTTCAAGATACAAAATCTCCTTGCAGATTATTGACCGTCTGACACCCCGGAGATCATTCCCCCGGGATGTATTTTTATGTCTTATTCTGTCGGGTTATGATATAATCAGTATGTTACCGAACCTCTATTCTGGTAAAGAAAGGGGGTGAGGCCGGATGGATGTCATCACCGCATTGGCAGTCGCTGTTGTGGGTGGCGTGATAACCCATTACGTCATCAAATGGCTGGATGGCGACTAACACGGTAACCGGCCTATGGTCTTAAGCCCACCATACCAAAAATGGGAATAGAAAAGCCTCAGAGATGCAGCTCTGAGGCTTTTCGTTTGCCGAATGGATGTTAATCACCGCTAATTAAATCCTAAAGGCATTATAGCATATGCAATTCTGTCTTGCAAGATACAAAATTTCCTTGCAAATCAAAAACAAATTGCAAAAATATTGCTCATAAAAGTGTTATGACTGCGGAAGATATTGCAGAAGTAACAAAACTGCCACTTGAAACTGTACGCGATATCACAAAATCCATAGAGGACTAATATTTGCAAGCAACAAATTCTTCTTGCAAATATATCCCGATATGCTACCATAAATATGGGTATGCTTACTATTATGCCGCGCAAAATCAAAGACCCCGCAGCAAGCTGACGGGGTATCAAACTTGCAACGCAGCAAGCTGCGGGGTATTTGACCCTCGCGGCATTCGCCAAATGCTCGTGCAAGCACGGCACTTGGCTCATTGCTCGCGGGAATAAATCGTATATTAGTCTGCAAATTGCCTCTCAAAAGCATTGAATTATAGCAAATCTATGGTATATTATACCCAGAACAGAAAACAACTATTTAACTTATAAATAGTACAGACTGTAGACCCCGGAGGTATGATCTCCGGGGTGTTTTTATGTCTTATTCTGTCGGGTTATGATATAATCAGTTTGTTACCGCTCCCAATCTAGGTACGGAAAGGGGGTGATGCCGTATGGACATCTTCATAGCATTGATAGTCGCTGTTGCGGGTGGCGTGATAACTCATTACGTCATCAAATGGCTGGATGGCGACTAATACGGTAACCAGCCTATGGTCTTAAGCCCACCATACCAAAAATGGGAATAGAAAAGCCCCAGAGTCGCACCTCTGGGGCTTTTCGCTTTGGCCACATAAACATCCTCATAGCTTTTTTGTTGCCTAATGGCATTATAGCATATGCAATTCTGTCCTGCAAGATGCAAAATCTCCTGAAAAAGTTCTCAGCCATAGTGTATATAGTATGCCACGGTCTTTGACAGTAATGGAATGCCCTGAAACCTTGTGCTTGGGGCTTTCCTTTTCTATTGACATTCTGTATTGATGTGGTACGATAGTTGCATGGAAAGTACCCATGACAGGGTGGTAGCCTCCTAGTCCATCAATATGTCGGCTTGCCGGCATACATAGGAAGGAGGTGGCGCGTATGACAGTCTATGAAACCATTATGGTTGTACTGGGTGTGATCGGTTCGCTGATTTCGCTTAGTATGCTGATTATCGCGTTGCTAACCTTTTTCATTTCGAAAAATGGTAAGCACAAATAAAAATGCCTATCCTGTCTGCACACAGGATAGGCTGTGCCCGAAAGGGTAATAACAATATCCTAGGAGCATCCACTTTGGAGTGGGTGCTTTCCTTTTGTACTTTCATTATAGCAGACAAATCCGCCAAGTCAATATTTCTCGCTTAAAAATCCGGTTTTCTAAGAGTTTTTGTACAAATTCCCGCCAGATCGGACCTCCCGCCTCACTTCCGCACCGCCGTCAGCTTACCGTCCTCCACCCGGATCAGAATCGTGTCCTTGGCGTCTACCTGATCTGAAAGAATCAGCTTTGCCGACAGCGTCTCCACATATTTCTGGATATAGCGTTTCAGCGGGCGCGCCCCGTATACGGGATCATAAGCCTGCTCCGCGATAAACTGTTCCGCCTCGGGCGTCAGTTCTATCGCAAGTTCTCTGTCCGCCAGCCGCCTGTTCAGGTCGGCCACGATCAGGCGGATAATGCCGCCAATGTTATCCTTCGTGAGCGGTTTAAACAGGATCGTCTCGTCCAAGCGGTTGAGAAATTCCGGCCGAAAATGGTTACGCAGATCCCCCATGACCAGATCTTCCGCCTCGGGCGTGATATTGCCCTGCGCGTCGATGCCGTCCAGAAGATAATTGGCGCCGATATTCGAGGTCATGATCAGGATGGTATTCTTGAAGTCCACCGTTCTTCCCTGAGAATCCGTGATACGGCCGTCGTCCAACACCTGTAAGAGTACGTTGAACACGTCGGGATGGGCTTTCTCGATCTCATCAAAGAGCACGACCGAGTAGGGTTTGCGTCTGACGGCCTCCGTGAGCTGGCCGCCCTCCTCGTAGCCCACATATCCGGGAGGCGCCCCGATCAGCCTGGATACGGAATATTTCTCCATATACTCGCTCATGTCGATGCGCACCATATTCGTCTCATCGTCAAAAAGCGACGCCGCCAGCGCTTTCGCAAGCTCCGTCTTGCCCACGCCCGTAGGCCCTAAGAAGAGGAAAGAGCCGATAGGTTTGGTGGGGTCTTTGATCCCGGCCTTGGAGCGGATGATCGCCTCCGTCACCTTCGTCACGCCCTCATCCTGCCCGATGACGCGCCTGTGCAGCTCGTCGTCCAAGTGCAGCGTCTTGTTGCGCTCGCTCTCGGTCAGTTTCGACACGGGAATCCCCGTCCAACGGGAAATGATCTTCGCGATCTCCTCGTCGGAAACGCTCTCATGCACAAGAGACAAGTCCTCCTTGCTGATCTTTTCCTCCTCTATCTCAAGCTGCTGCCGCAGAGCCGGCAGCCTGCCGTAGCTCAACTCCGCCGCTTTCTCATAATCGCCATCCCGCTGGGCGATCTGGATCTGACTGTTGACTTCGTCGATCTCCTCGCGAATCTTACTCAGCTTTTCCACGGACGCTTTCTCGTTCTCCCACTGAGCCATGCGGTTTTTCAATTCCTCTTTCAGCTCCGCAAGCTCTTTCTGCAGATTGGCGAGACGCTCTCTGCTCAGATGGTCGTCCTCTTTTTTCAGGGCCGTCTCTTCTATTTCAAGCTGCATCACCCTGCGCTGCAGTTCGTCCAATTCCATAGGCATGGAGTCCAGCTCCGTCTTGATCAGCGCGCAGGCCTCGTCCACCAGATCGATGGCCTTATCCGGCAGGAAACGGTCGGAGATGTAGCGGTTGGACAGAACCGCCGCGCTGACCAGCGCGTTGTCCATGATCTTCACGCCGTGAAAGACCTCGTACCGCTCTTTCAGTCCGCGCAGGATCGAGATGGTGTCCTCCACCGTGGGCTCATCTACCATGACGGGTTGGAAACGCCGCTCCAGAGCCGCATCCTTCTCGATGTACTGGCGGTATTCGTCCAGCGTCGTCGCGCCGATGCAGTGCAGTTCGCCGCGGGCCAGCATGGGTTTCAGCATATTTCCGGCATCCATCGCGCCGTCCGTCTTGCCCGCCCCCACGATGGTGTGCAGCTCGTCAATAAAGAGGATGATCTGTCCGTCGCTGTTCTTCACATCGTCCAGCACCGCTTTCAGACGCTCCTCAAACTCGCCCCGATATTTGGCGCCCGCCACCAGCGCGCCCATGTCTAACGCAAATATCTTCTTGTCTTTCAGCCCTTCCGGCACGTCACCCCGAACGATACGTTGCGCCAATCCTTCCGCCACCGCCGTCTTGCCGACGCCCGGTTCGCCGATGAGCACCGGATTGTTCTTCGTCTTCCTAGACAGGATGCGGATCACGTTGCGGATCTCGTTATCCCTGCCGATAACGGGGTCAAGTTTCTGGTTTCTCGCTTTTTCCACCAGATCCTGTCCATATTTTTCCAGCGTATCATAAGTCGCCTCGGGATTATCGCTGGTCACGCGCTGATTACCGCGCACCGTGGACAGCGCCTGCAGGAAACGTTCTCTGGTGATGCCGAACTCCCGAAAGATCTCCTTGATCTCGCGGTTAGGATTCTTGAGCATGGCAAGAAAAAGATGCTCTACGGACACATATTCGTCACCGAGCTGTTTTGCCTCGTCCTCCGCGCCGATCAGCACTTTGTTCAAGTCCTGCCCGATGTAGATCTGGCCTCCCTGCACTTTCACGCGCTTACTCAGGGCCTGCTCCACACGGTTCGTAAAATATTCCTTCTGTATCTCCATCTTTTCGATCAGTTTCAGGATCAGGCTGTCGTCGATGGTCAGCAGGCTGTACAACAGATGCTCCTGCTCGATCTCCTGATTGCCGTACTCGTAAGCCAGTTTCTCACATCCCTCTACCGCCTGCATGGATTTCTGGGTGAATTTTGTCAGATTCATAATATTGCCTCCTCTCCTGTCTGCTTATTTTTAACAGGAATATGCTTTTCAAAAAACATATAATTATTCTTTCTCCGCATACGTTTGTTCTATGAACAATATAACAATATTCCTTTTTGTTAGCACTGTCAAGAGGTGAGTGCTAAAATTTTCAGAAAATTTTTATAAAGCGTCTCAAAGCCTTATTTTTCGAGGGTTTTTTAAATCTCTGCTTTTTAATATCGTTTCAAACTGTCTCATTTTTTCACATACTTTTTTAGAATTTGAGGTAAACTTGAGGTAAATTTGAGGTAAAATATGTCAGTCATACAATCATACCTATTTTTTCTAATTTATCAATTTCCTTACGGTTTCTCTCTGGTGAAATGTGATTATACACTTCCATAGTCACCGAAATGCGGCTGTGTCCCATAATGTATTGCAGGACTTTGACGTCCATTCCTACTTCTGCCATTCTTGTACAGGCTGTATGCCTTAGAATGTGCGCCGACAAATGGGGCAGTTTGCATTTTATATCAGCACTTATGTTGTGTTTATTCACAATGTTTTTCAAAACGCTATTGACCGCACCAGGCATCATCGGATTATTATTTTTCGTAGAGAAAACAAAATCAGCATATCCGTCTATTACAGCCTTTGTCCTCGTACCGGTTTGAAACTGTTGTTTCTTTTGCTGCAGCAAGGCATGATATACGCTGTTCGTCATCGGTATTTTTCTGATTCCGCTTTCTGTCTTAGGACTTTCCGCATAAAAAACATATTTTCCGTTTAGTTTTTTATAAATAATCTGATGATCGATACTTATTTCCCGATTTTCAAAATCTACATCGTTCCAAGTCAGCCCTATCGTCTCGCCACAGCGTGCGCCTGTTCCAAGCATAAATATAATCAGCGGCAAATATTGTTGATATACTGCACTTTTTTGAACGAATATCAGCAGTTCTTCCTGTTCCTGCAATGTCAGTGCAGTCTTCTCTGCAGCATCTTTAGCATAAAATTCTTTCAGACAGCCTTTACTTGGATTTTTTCGGATAATATCGTCGTCTATTGCAAGGTCAAAACATGGAGAAATCATACAATCATATGCCTTAATAGTAGAATATTTTAATCCTTTTTGCGCAAGCATTGTATAAAATCTAAGAATATCCGTTTTCTTAATATCTCCGATACTTTTATTCCCCAGAAAGCTATGTCGTACATGATTATCCCATAATCCCAGATAATTCTCTTTTGTTGAATTAGCTAATTTTATTTTGATACTCATATACTTATCAAATTGTTCATTCAGGCTTATGACGGATTTTGAAGTATCTATATTATCCGAAATATCTTTATTGATTTGTTTTTCACGCTCCCGCAGTTCAGAAAGGCTATTGGCATATACACATTTTCTCTGCCCGCAAATATTATACTGAAATACATATTTCCCTTCTTTACGTTGACTTTCCCCCTTTTCTAATACTCTACCGTTCTTATCTTTTCTTCTAACCATACTGACTCCTTTCTTATCGAAAAGAGCATCGCAAAGACAGCATATCATATACGATGCCCCTTATCAATAGAACAACCGCTCAAAATCTGAAACTATAAGACATTTCTTTCAAGTAAATATTCTTCAAATTTTTTGCGTTT
>CANRPO010000057.1 GCA_947632515.1 uncultured Lachnospiraceae bacterium | reverse complement strand
TAAAACAAAGAAAAATCCTGTAAATCAGAACGATTTACAGGATTTCTTTTGGCGCGGAAGGAGGGATTTGAACCCTCAACAATTTCCCTAAACCCATTGAAAATCAAGTGTTTCTCAAATTCCGTGTGTATTTCGTGTGCAAAACTGCAAAAATGCCGGGGGCATTTCCACCCCCGGCTCAGCCCTTATTTCACGATATATTGATAGTAAGCGCTCAATTTATCATCAACACTGTCTGCGTCCTGCAAAAACGCCTTCGCCATGCACACATAGAAGTCGAGGTTATTAACCCCCATCTTCTTCGCAACCTCGCAATAGTCGGAATACATGAGGTTCAGCGCCACGAACCACTCCACCGGGTCGCCGGACAGCTTGTGCTGGGCCATCACTGTGTTTGTCTGCTGCATACTCCAATGCGGTCCACGCGACCCATCGGCATTCTCCAGCTCCTGCATCCACTCCATAGCGGTCTCCCGCGTCATCGGCATCACCTCATCACTCATTCCGTATCCTTTCTGCGGCGTCGCCGTTCTGTGCGCCATCTCGTCGCCAATGCGGTACGTCCCGTCAGCCTTGTACTCGTGCCCGACCTCCGGCTTTCGTTCCATCTCGCCCTCCAGCGCAAAGCCGATACGATTCATCCTCGGCGTGGTTTCCTCCCTTGTGCGCTCATAGACGGGCGGCACACCATATGGAGGCCAATACCGGCTCTCGTTCATCTCCGGCTCGTCGTACCCGCCCATGCTCATGTATGTTCCGTCACGCCGCCTTCTGCGGGTCATCTCCGGCTCGTACTCGCTCCGCACAGAGGTATACCGCCCCCGGCTGTCACGCCCGCGCCGCATCTCCGCGTCGTCCTCGTACCCGTAGTACGGCCCGATCATCTCCGGCTCTCTGCCGTAGGTCATCACCCCGGCCCGGTCATTATAGCCGCCACTCCCCCGATAAGGGGCCGCCCGCATCTCCGTGCGCCAATCAGGATAGCGCATATCTGCGTCCCGGTACATATCCCCCCGGCGTTCAATTTCCCGGCCCATATCGCCCTTATACTCCACGGGCTGATAAGGCGGCATGATAAGTAGCTTTCTGCCCATCACGCCACCCCCTTACGCCGTCGGAGCCGTGCCATTAATGGCAGGGAGGTCGTTATTCGGCATACAAGAGGGCTTGCCCAGCATGCGGAAGGTGCCGCTGGTAGTATTTGTCACCACAACGGTGCTGTACCTGGTACGGGTGCGAATACCGCAAGCCGTGACCTGACGGCAACAGGAAGTGGTCAGCGGGTACTGCTGCGCTCCGCCGCCAATAGTGATGACCACAGGCGCGGAAATCGTCGCCCCGGCGGGTATCGCCTGAGCGATCACCAGACACACCTTCTGCCCATTTTCGTAGCTCCCGGCAGGAATATCCACGACTACGTTTCCGCCAGTAAACGTAACGCTGTCCGAGATAACTAATCGGGGACATATGGCGCAAACTGATTTGCAAGCCATTATTTGTCACCTCCAAATCCAAAGAGCGCCAGATACATCATAAGCGGAACCCAAAAGCTGTTTCTAAAGCCCTTGTCCGTTGACTCCTGGGCGGCCTTGTCAGCCTCCGCGTACTGATGTTCCACCCACTCAAGAAGATGATGCTCTTCTGCGCTGATAGTGGGCTTCTCAAGAATTTGCTTGATGTGTTCGTCGAGCTTTTTGCGGATTTCTGCGCGGATAACGCTGTTGTCAATCATGGAAGCGCCATCAAAAGAAAGATTATACATATTTCCTCCTAAAAATCAGGGGCGGCATACACCGCCCCGAAGTAGTCACCCTTTCGGGGAGTTGTTGCATTTTTTGCAACAGTTGGTCAATCAGCAACCACAGCCGCTGTTGCACCCACAGCCGGAGCCGTACCCCTGATACCCGCCATAAGTGCCGGTGAACGGGTTGCACACCTGATACGCCGCCACAGGGAACGGACGGAGCTGAGAAATGAGGTACTGGTTCTGCGCGCTCTGAGAGGCGGACAAACGAAGCGCCTGATTCTCGCTCTGGAGTGTGCTGATCTTCTCCTGGCACAGATAGTCCAGGATAGCGCGGGTGCTTGCGTTGGTCGCCTCAATGCTATCACGGAAGCCGTTCTGGATGATGTTCCGGGTAGTGCAATCCTCGGAAGCGATAGTGTACTTGAGGTCAGCAAGAGCCGCCTTTTCATCGCAGCAGCACTGGGCAATTTGAGTCTGGAGTGCGTTTTGGTTCTGGAGTGCCACTACGTTAGCACCGTTAAAGCCCTGGAGCATGGTGGTGTTCAGCCCGTTCACCATCTGAGCGGTGTCGTACTGCTGCTGGCAAACAACTGAGTTGAGATTTGCGAAGCCAACGTTCACGGCATCGGAAATGCCAGAAGTCTCACGCATGAGATTCTGGAAATTGTTGTCGATGCAGGCCTGCTCACGGGTCAGTGCGCCAGAGGCGTTGAACCCGCCGATGCTGGAAATGGGATAAGGAATGTAAGCGGGCACAGAATTTCCACCTCCGTTGCCGTTATTTCCGCCAAGTCCCCAGCGGTCGCCGAAGATGAGGGCGATGATAAGGAAGGCAAAAATCCAACTTCCGTCGCCGCCCCACATACCATTACCACAGCCGCCGCCGTTTCCGCCGCCGGAACCGCTGTCAAGGTTGTAAACAATGGGAGTTTCAGCCATAAAAGAAAAATCTCCTTTCAAATATTCACACCGGGCGCGCGCTTCCCGGACGTGTACGTCGAGAAGCCGTTTTAATCAGGACCGGCTGAACCGAAAGAAGATGTTTTTTTGCTATTCAATTATAAAAAGCGGACTTTCTGCGCCAAACTCCTTGCGCCGCAAGTTACTTCCAACTTACTTCCAAGCTACTTCCAACTTTTCAGGCAAATACTTAAACTGTACTTATAATCTTTGCTGACAAATTTGAAAGTTTCTTGTTATTTCGGCAACGTCACGCCCATCTGTTGTGCGAACTCATCCGGGTCAATGCCCTTTTCCTTACAGAGATTTCGGAATGTAGTATTGAGCTGTTCTGGGCTTTTCCCGTTGATAAGCGGCCCCGCCGTCTTCTGGACTTCCTGATTTTGCATGATCTGTCCCATCATCTGCGCCGGGTTGTTGTTCATGCCCATCCCGCCGCCAAAGCGTTGCATCATCTGCCCCATGACCTGCTGCATCATGCCGGTCATCATATTCTGCATCATGCCGCCCATCATCTGGCCCATAGGGTTACTCATTGGCATTTACCGCCTTTCTCTCCGCCCGCATAGCCGCCTTTTTCTGCGACTCAATGCGGTCAAACAAATCCTCAACCCTGTCGCTCACCTGGTCGAGCCTGTCGGTGATAGCCGCGAACATCGGCGTATAATCCACCGCCGGAACGGGCGTGGGCGCAACGGCGCTTTCTGCGCCGCTCCCGTCGTCGTTCACCTTTTTGTACTTGCCAAACACGGAGCTACCCGTAGCCGGATTTAACACCTTCGTATAAATGTAGTCATGCGGCAAGTCCGTCATAATCGTAATCGCCCCGCCAAAGTCCGTGGGCGTCCCCAGCGCCTCCTCAAGAGACGCCACAGGCCGACACACAAACCCCGGCTGGCTCACGTTTTGCGCCGGTACGTTGTTCACCACGGGTACCTGCGCGGGCGCTTGCCCCATATTCTGCGGGACCATATACGGTTGCCCATACCCCACATTCTGCGCATATATATTTCCCATCTGCGGATAATACCCCGGATAATTCGCCATCAGTCCATAACCTCCCTTGCGGCATTTCTGCACACCAAATCATACCTTGCCTTGTCTCTTGCTTTTTCTTCCTCCGCCCGGACAAACGCCTCAAGGCCGCCCTCTTTGCGCATGGAGTGGCAAAGCGTAAGGGCGGCGTCCAGCGGCCAGCCGAGCCGAATGAGCCTCAGTTCTTCGTACAATTTTAATTACCCCCTCAATTTTCGTTGTTAATTAAAATTATCGGGCTATTTTTTAATTAAGAAGGAGGCCGCAAACCGCGCCTGTTGGCTTACGGCAGGGGACGCCGTTGATCCTTGGCCTCCTTATGGAAAGATGATAACAGAAAAAGCCCCAAACAAAAGGCCAATAAATGGTCATTGTTTGGGGCTTAAATGTGCCGAAAATGTGTTCAATTATTGATAGCGTCCGCGATATGGGCGTATGCGCTCATTTTCCGCCGTTTCACCACTTCCGGTGTCGTGTGGTTATCTTCTGCCGCCTTGACGTATGACTTGCGCCTCACGTCGCATTCCAGCAGGAACAGCGTCTCTTCCTCCGGGAGTTCAAACGATCTGATGTATTCCGCCGCCCGTTTTGGGGCCATAGTGGTGAGTAACGCCCGAATCGCCTTATGCTGTGCGTTCAAAGGCGCTCACCGCCTTCTTTTGCGCGGACGGTTAGTCGGCCTCCTGGGTTTTTTAGGCTTTCTGGGTCTCCTTGCGCTGCCTTTGATGTATTGACGTTGATATGCCAAAATCAGCCACCGTTGGTGACACCTTCGGAGTAGTTCTGAGACTGGCTCTGCTGTTCAAAATTCTGTTCCTGCCCGACGTCCACCGGCGTCATGTACGCAAACCATATAAGCATACCAGTAACTATCATCCAGAACAGATTTGTCGCAATCATCTGTATAGTATGATGCTTTGTCTTTTTTTCCATGGTCTGTTTCCACCGCTCACATTCGTCCTGCCACGGTTTCGCCAGACTTTCGGTAGCATTTACCATGTCACCAAAATTCTGTATCATTTCCTTGCTGTTATCCTCCATAAGTGCCACTCCTTTCTTTATAGATTTGATTGTATACCGTTCTCCGCCAAATTGCAAGCCCTTTTTCTCCTGTGCCCCTCCCTTTTAGAGAGAGGCATAAGGAGGAAACCACACCGGCAGCGCCCGAATCAGACGCCGCCGAAAGCTTTCAATCTCCGGCGGACTTGCCGTTGAGCGCCAGCACCGCCGCCTCTATCATCTTGTCGACACTGTCCGCGTCCAGAGTGAACCCCTTGGAGGACAGAAATTCCAGCACATACGCCTTTTTCTGCTCACCGAGGCCGGACTCTTTGAAAATCTGCTCCGCCGCCTCCACGGCGATGCGGACCCACTTCTGGATTTCCGCCAGCTTCTGCGCCCCGTACTTGGACTTGATGTACGGGACCAAAAAGCACGATACCACCGCCGCCAAAAGGGCAAGGACGGCCTCCACAACAGGTGTGATGTTTGTCATCATATTTTCCCTCCAAAAATTTCGTCGATAGTATTTTCAATGCCTTCCCCACTTGTGGGGAAGGTGTCGCCGTAGGCGACGGATGAGGTCCCGTCAGCCTCCCCTCTCTGAGGGGAGGTGGCCCGAAGGGCCGGAGGGGAGCTGTCGCCCCCTCCCCCCTCCCGTTTCAGTACGTCGCTCCCGAAAACCTGCCTCAGCGCCACGATCAGCAGCTCCCCGCCCCAAAAGGCGAAGAGCGCCGTGATGACCCCGGACGGCATCACCGTCATGAGCCGGTGATACTCCCAGATCACGACTGCCGTGACCAGTAGCGCCACCACCACGCAAACCGAGATAACCGCGTTCGCAAAGGACATCTTTGGCGTTTTCGCCGGTGCTTCATGTTTTCCCCTCACCTCTCCGTCATCTCCCTCGCGGCGGCCAGCGCCGCCCGCTTTGCCATGATGGCCGCCTGATACCGGGGTATAAGCCCCGTGGGGTTCGACCCGTCTGTGATGCCGAGCCGCACCGCCTCCGCAAGCTCCCCTTCGGCCCAGTCGGGTACCTTCTGGGCGGAGAGATATTCGTTGATCTTCTTCAGGATTTCCTCCCCCGTCATGTCCTCCTCCTCCTTTCCGAACGGGATGATGTACGCGGTGACAAGCCCAGCGCTTCGCCGCTTCTCAAAGACCCCGCCGCCGTTTGACTGGCTGCCGGAATCGCTGGCCGCCGTGTTGCCCTCGATGGCCGTTATGGTCCCGTCCCCGTTGTCCCGGACGCAGACCCCCGTGTGGCCGAAGTTGTAGATCACAACGGCCCCCGGAACGGGTTTCCGGCTGACGCACTCCGGCTTATTGGCCCTGTACCAGCTCAGGAGAGCCGAACAGGAGGCCGTCTTAAAGGGCAG
>CANRPO010000056.1 GCA_947632515.1 uncultured Lachnospiraceae bacterium | reverse complement strand
GTTTTTTCCGGCGGCACGTACGTCGGAAAAAATACCTTTTGTCGCCCAAGTGTGCCGCTTGCGGCGCGCGCAGGGCGACGGCAGGGAAATTCCGCGTGAATTTCGCAAAATTCACGCGGAGTTTCCCGCACGTTCCCCTTTGTCGGAAAAGGCCAAAGGCCTTTTTCGACAGGTTGGGTCCCGTCCGCCTGCGCGGACGGGATTTTTATCTGTTGAAATATGGACAGAGCGCATTTTCAAGGCGTATGTCCTTGGAAAAATGATGAGAGGGGTGTATAATAAAGACGGGATTCGACCTATACTCATGAGAAGAGGCGAAAGGCCGCAAGGCCGGGAAACGGTTGGCGGGGGGCCTCGTTAACGGTAGGGAGGACAGCGATGAAAACGTTGCTGAATTTTTTCAAGTGGGGCCTTGCCGCCGCCGTCGTGGCGGTGGCGGTGGCAGCCTGCGCTTTGAACGGCGAAAACGGCGCGGACACAGGGCAGACGGGGACAAGCGCCGGGGAGCGGGAGACGGCTGCCGCCTCCACCGGGGGAGAGAGCAAGGCCCCCGGCGAGCCGACAGCCGCCGGGGACGAGAGCGCGCCGTCCGATGAACCGGCAGCCGCCGGGGCTGAGCTTTTGGCCCTCTGGCAGGAGCGGCTGGAGGCCCCGGAGTGGAACGGGTTTGTGACCCAGATGTACTCCGACGTGCGGCGGCTCAGCCTCCGGGAGCTTCTGTACAACGGGGCCGGCATCAGCCGGAGAATGACCGTGGCGGAGAAGAAAGCCTATGAGGAGGTCTACGGCTGGCCGGACACCGACAGCTTTGCCTTTGACCGGGAGACGCTGGAGGCCTATCTTGAGGCGCATACGGGCTTTGGGTCCGCGGACTTTGCCGGCGGGCTTGGAGAACTGGAGCTGCTGGAGGGCTTTGACGGGGCGTACCTTGTCCACGGAGACACCAACTACACCGGCGTGGAGGTCCTGGAAGGTACGGCGACGGGGGACACCCTTTCCCTGGAGGTCCAATCCGGGGCGACAGGCGACGACTGCGGTACCCTGACGATCCGGGACGGGAAGGTGGTGAGCTTCACAAACGACCTCTATAATGAGGTGGAGCGGCTGGCCTGGGAGTGGGTGGAACGGGTCGCCTCCGCCGTGGACGAGCAGGGGCCGGGGCGCGTGACGAATCGGGCGGTGCAGCTCTACCGTTTCGATGGGGACCCTGCCGAGAGCGGCGGCGGGACGCGGTATCTTTTGGAGTACCGGCTTTGCCTGGACGGGACGGTTGACGGCCAGGTGGAGGTGGACGTGGACGGGCGAACGGTGACGCTGACCGGCTGGGGCGGCACATGGATCGCCGGGGACAGCGCGGAGGGCGAGCTTTTGGAGATCGTTGTGGACGCGGACGGGGAGCCGGCGCTGGAGGGGATTTGAACGCCTGAGAGCCTGCCCTCGAACCGTTGTTAAGCCCAAAAAGCTGTGCGGAGACGCACAGCTTTTTTCGTGGACGGCCCGGCCCTGCCGGTTTTTTGAGAAAAAGGGGAACGGGGGCGGATTTTCGCAAGCTTCGCAACTTGACAAAGGAGGGAAAGAATTATAGAATAGTCAGGCCGCAACGGCGCGGCAGGGGAGACGAGATAGGAATGGAAGCCAAAAGAAGGATGACCGAGGGGCCGATTGCCGGACACATACTGCGCTTTGCCTGGCCCATTCTGCTGGGAAACGTGTTCCAGCAGCTCTATAACGTGGCGGACACGCTGATTGTGGGCAATCTGCTGGGGAATAAGGCGCTGGCGGCGGTAAGCTCCACGGGAAGCCTTGTCTTTTTGATGATCAGCCTTTTCAGCGGCATCTCTCTGGGGGCGGGCGTGGTCATATCCCGGTATTTCGGCGCCAGGGAGACAAAGAATATGCGCCTTGCCGTCCACACCGACCTGTGCTTCGGCTTGGCAGCCGGGGTGTTTCTCACCGTCGCCGGGACGCTTTTGACGCCGAAGATCCTCGTCCTCATGGACACTCCCGCCGACGTGATGGAGCTGTCGGTGGCCTATTTGCAGACCTACTACGCCGGGGCCGTCGGCCTTGTCATGTACAACACCTGCACGGGCATCATGCAGGCGGTGGGCGACAGCCGCCACCCCCTGCAGTACCTCATCATTTCCTCCTGCCTCAACGTGGTGCTGGACATCGTGATGATCACGGCCTTTCATCTGGGCGTCCGAGGCGCGGCGCTGGCCACCATTATGGCTCAATTCGTGAGCGTGGTCCTGTGCCTTATACGCCTTCTCCGGGTGCGGGAGGAGTACCGCGTCTCGGTGAAGGAGCTGCGGGTGGATTGGGGGATGCTGAAGACCATCCTGCGCTTCGGCCTGCCCTCCGGGCTTCAAAACTCCATCATCGCCATTGCCAACGTGGTCGTCCAGTCGAACATCAACTACTTCGGCGAGATGGCCATGGCCGGCTGCGGGGCGTACAGCAAGGTGGAGGGCTTCGGCTTCTTGCCTATTAACAGCTTCACCATGGCCCTGACCACCTTCGTGGGACAGAATCTGGGGGCGGGGGAGTACGACCGGGCAAAACGCGGCGCCAGATTTGGGCTTCTGTGCTGCATCCTCTCCGCCGAGGTCATCGGCGGGATCATATACCTCCTGTCGCCCTTCCTCATCCGCGCCTTCACCGACGAGCCGGAGGCCATCGCCATCGGCGTCCAGCGGGCGCACGTGTGCTCGCTCTTCTACTGCCTCCTGGCGTGCAGTCACGCCGTCTCCGCCGTCCTGCGCGGGGCGGGAAAGGCCGTGGTGCCCATGGTCACGATGCTGGCCTTCTGGTGCGTGGTCCGCGTCACCACCCTGGAGATCCTGACCCCCATTTTTCAGGACGTGGCCGTCACCCACTGGGTCTACCCCTTCACCTGGAGCCTCAGCACCATCGCCCTGCTCCTCTATTACTTCAAGGCTGATTGGCTCCACGGGTTCAACAGTGAAAAGACGGGCAGGCTTCACCTCCCCCACCTCCACCACGGACACGCGGCGGGGATCAAATAAGAACGCCCCGTTCGCTCTTGTAGTCCCAGCTAAAACCGTGAATCATCATCGATCAGCATAAATAATAGCCCCTTCCCTTCCGCCTGTGAGTGGTAGATCTCTTAGCATTTGGATGATAGTATAAGATTAAGTCGAGCGGGTGATTGCTCGGCAAATCGGGATTTGAAAACCACGATTTTATAAGTGGTTATCGCCCATCATAGGGCGTTAATAAAATCCTCCGAAGCGCTTGAAAATAAAGGATTTATCGCAGTTTTCTCACCTTATCCCTTTATACGATTTCACACAAGTTTACCCCTGCCCACGCACCTCATAAGGGCAAAAACAAGGGAAGCTAAATCTGGTAACAAGCTATAACAGAGTGTGGCAATCGGAGAACTGTGGCATATGTGCGAATATATTATACTGGAGGATTTCTTAATGGACAAGTACATTTTTGATAACAGCAACGAGCTATGGTATGAACTGATCGGGGACTATTACATTCCCTGTCTTACCTTACCCGCCGAAGAAGAAAAGCCGATAGGCATTTACGGACAGCGGCATTTGCGCTATCTGAAAGAGTATCACAGGGCTACATACACCAGTCTGCTGACAAGCGGCAGATTGAACTCTTACCTTGCCGACGTCGACGAACAGGCAAAAGATATGTTCTTTCGGCTGGTAAAGGAATATGCCGACAGACAGGGTGTGACAGAACAGTTGAAAGCTGATAAGCCGCTCGAATGGGTACAGAGAATGAACAATATCCGAAGTGCAGTTGAGGAAGTCATCAATGCGGAACTGATTTATGCATAAAATTGGATCGTAACGCTTTGTGAGGGGTAAAGGCACAAACGCCTTTGCCCCTCTTGATTTGCAGTAAAACTGCGAATTAACTGTAAAATATGGAGCTATATCTGCAAGGTGTTCCGAAGTTATTGAATGATTTTATCTGTTTCGTTATAATTAAAAATATAAGAAAGATTTGCTTGGAAGGAGGATATGACTTTGAAAATCAGACTTTCTGTGAGCAAAGAGCGATATTCAGAATTAAAAACTGCGCTTGAAAGCTGTGGCATTGAGATAGATGATACTGCCGATTTAATATTAAGTGAAGATAATCCTTTTGTCGATAGCCTTATTGTGCGGGATAAGGAAACGGGCGAAAAGGTTGTTGTGTCCGTTGATGATATAGTTCTTATTGAAACCTATGGGCACAGTGTTGAAGTTCATTCTACGAAAGGGTTATACCAGTCCTCAGACCGCTTATATAAAATATATAGCCTTCTTGATCAAAGTAAGTTTATTCGTATTAGCAATTCCGTAATCATTGCTAAAAATAAAGTAATAAAGATTGCACCAACGCTTTCAATGAAGTTTATTTTGACAATGATAAATGGGGAAAAGGTTGATGTGACAAGAAACTATTATTACATTTTCAAGGAAAGTTTTGGTATATAGGAGGTACACGTATGGGATTTCCAGTGTTTTTTATTTTTGCACTATTTTTTGTGGCTCTGCTTATTGTTACGATTGTTGTTTATCTGCAAATATATAAAAGCAATATTAACAAAGCTCTCAATGCTGAAACAAAGCCCTCGGCTATGGCACCTCCATATAAGGTTGCTCTTGTGCTAACGATCATAGTTGTAGCTATAGTTTTTGCCGTTGGTATGTTGTTCAGTTACGCTAAGGGATATAGCGCTGCAAAGGATGACAGTCCAGGAATAGATATTCACTCTTTCTATGCAGAGGTAAAAGAGATTGACGAAAACACAATTACTGTGGAGGGAATTTCTCTCAATGATGAAGAGTACCGTGGAGAGTTCAAGTATTGGGTTCACGAGAGCGTAATTATTGTTTGGAAGAATGAACCCATTAACCTCTCGGATATAGAGCAGGGTGACTTAGTATGTGTTACTCTTGTAACAGGCGGAGGGGACATTACCGATATTTTCAAAATACAGCTCTTGAATTGACGAGATGGTGTTAATGGTTAAAACAGAATGGATACTCTGTCCCGTTTGTGGTAATAAAACCCGTGACAGAATGAGGGAGGACACCGTACTCAAGAACTATCCTCTTTACTGCCCAAAATGTAAGCAAGAAACTTTAATCAATGCAGAACAACTGAAAGTTACCGTCATCAAAGAGCCGGACGCACAGACGCAGAGCCGATGAACTTGTGAGGAAAACTCATTGATCATCGGCTCTATTTTCTCTATGTACGCACCGCCAGCTTGACCGCTCGGCGGTGTTGATTTCTGTTTGGAAGTTACCTTTCTCTGTCAAAGGATTTCTTTCGTGGTTTCTGCTGTCTGCCCTGCGCCTGCAACTGCCTGAGCCTGTTTCGGACGCTCTCTCGTTCAGGCTGGGAATACTGTTCTCTTGCGGCGGGTCTGCGGCTTTCTTTTGCCTTGCGTTCCCACTCGGCAAGGTCACGGTTGTACCGTTCCACAACAGCCTCGGCTTCCCGATACGTTGCCATGAAGGCCTGCACATCGGGATAACCGTCCTCACTAAGAATTTCAGGCAGCCTATTCAGTCTGCGGTCAATTTCCCGCTCTGTCTGCTGTATTTGCTCTGTAAGCGCCTTGCGCTCCTTGCCTTTGAATACGCCCTTCGCTTCGGCAAGCCGCTGTTTCAGCTTCGGCAGAACATCGTCCTGCAATCGGCGAATTGTCCTTGCCTCGTCCTGCACCCGTATCATCAGATTCCGCATGGTGCGGAACTCCGCCATGTCAATATCCAGCGTAGGCTTCGGCGGCATATCCTGCTGACGAATCAACCCTTGCAGGAAGTCTTTTGCCTTGCCGACGATACTACGAAACAAGCCCGGCAGCCACCCGCTTTTTCGGATGGACTGGCTGACTTTGCCGTGGATTTCCGTCTGCTTGACCTCTATAATCTTCGCTTCGGAAATGCCCGATAGGAGCGCCATGTCCGCCGTCCTGTTCCATTCCTGCCTTGCGGCGTTGTCAGCTTTGATTTCCTCTGCTTTTGGATTGTTCTTGCCGATTTTCTTTGTGGGAAGATACACGCTGTTTTTGTCATAAACCTTCAAATGCTGTTCGGGGTCGGAAATGTGACGGTTGATCAGTTCCGTGTAAACTTCCTTTACCTCCCGAAGAAAAGCCTCGCTCTTGAAGCGCTCATCTTTTACGGTAAAGAGATGGCTTTCGTAAACCTCTCCCTTTTTGATAACAGCACACCCTTTTCGGATTTGTCCGTCCTCGCCGGTGATCTCTTTCTTGGTTCGTACCCGTTTGCCCGTTTCGTCAAAAAACACGCTTCGGGTGGCGATTTTCACATCGGGTTCAGAGAGCAGCTTCCTTTCGCTGAAAATCAGGTGAATGTGGTAGTTGGTCTTGCGCTTGTTGTGGTGCAGAGCCGACACACATTCCACGCCATACCGCTTGTGAAATTCCTCGGTGAAATCCTCAAGCACTTGTTGCGGCTCATACTGCGTGTAGACTTCTGGCAGGGCAATAATCAATTCCCTTGCTTCAATACACTTCCCGTCTGTGCCGCTGCGCTGAAACTCCTGCTGGCTCTCCCTTGCAAGATTGCCCCAAAAGGCATTGTCTGCGGTCTGATAGGTGGCGTACAGGTTCTCCTGCCTTGCGTGGCTTGTGATATACGAAATTCTTCCTTTGACATTCGGCAGCTTCGACATCTGAATAAAGCTGTGCCGTGCCATAAATCATCTCCGTTCTGT
>CANRPO010000055.1 GCA_947632515.1 uncultured Lachnospiraceae bacterium | reverse complement strand
GACGGCATTTTCAGAAACCGCATAAATACGCGGTTTGTAGGGGTTGTGACACGGGTTCGACTCCCGTCTGGTCCACTGGTGCGCACATGGGAAAATACGAGCCCGTGTGCGCATTTTATATGGTTGGAACACTTTCGGAATAGCGGTATTTATAATTGAATTATACAAAAAAGATAAGTTGAAATAACAGAAAGTATATGGTAATATTTCAAATATGGAACAGCCGTGTTGCAGGGTGGGCTGACCTTTCATTCTCATAGAATGGAGGTGATGCCTATGGGAAATCGCTTTGATTTCAAGGATATGCTGACCTTTGGCATATTTCTTCTGGCGTTGCTTACATTCGTTTTTACGTTTTGTAAGTAGGTCTACATAGAAAAACCACCCCAAAACTTTGACCGGTGACGGGGTGGAATTTCTATCCAACAACTAGGTCAACCCACCTTGTGGGCGGTTGTTCCTTTTTGTATTTATAATATAGCATGTCGGAGCAGAAAGCACAAGTTTTTATTTTTGGAAAGTGCGATGTCCCCCATATATAGATTCCCCGTGTTTACACCGAAGTCATAAAATTCACCTTTATTTTACGCTCCGTTCATGGTATGATTACCTTGGTTTGGATCACGGACGGGCCGCGGCGGTCATGAAGGGATGGGAGTATCGCATGGACAGGAACGAAGAGGAATTGGTAGTAGGCGGGTATCGGTTCGGCACGGTTGCCGACGCCGAGACGGCCAGAATGGAACAGAAGAAAGTTGTGAGCGTGGAGCAGCACCTTGACTACCACAATCCCCAGAATGTGCTGCTCGTCTACAACAAGGCGATAGACAACAAGGTGTTTCTGACGCCCATCGGTATGGCTTATCTGCACAGGATGCAGACGCAGCTTGCGAAGTGCGGCGTGCCGCAGGAGAAGATCAAACCGATCCCGCTCTATGCGACGTTCAGCAACAAGACGGCCAACAACAGTTCCATCAGGCACAGCATAGAGGCGAGAATGCCGAGGCCCGAGTATAAGGCGCGTTTCATCACCTCCGTTTTGATCAATGTGCTGCTGGCGGTGGCTCTGACCGCCTTGATCGTTCTCTCGCTGGACAGCGACGTGCCGACGATCGTCAATTACAGAACAGCCATCGTAAATGAGTATTCCGAGTGGGAACAGGAACTGCAGGAGCGGGAGCAGACGGTCCGCGAGGCGGAGAGGGCGCTTAATATCACACCGCAATGACAAGATAGGGAAAGGGCATAGACGAAAGATTGCGTCCGTGTCCTTTTTTCATTTTCATCACAATTTGTACATATTTTTATTATATACTAAACAAGATAATCAGACGTCGCGTATTTAAGGAAGGTGTAAGTTTCTATGGAAAGACTGAAAATACTGGTAGTAGATGACGAGAGCCGTATGCGCAAGCTGGTCAGCGATTTTTTGACGAAAAGCAACTATGAGGTGCTGGAGGCGGCGGACGGCGCCGAGGCGCTGGACGTTTTTTTCGCGCAAAATGATATTGCGCTGATCATACTGGATGTAATGATGCCGAAGATGGACGGGTGGCAGGTGTGTAAGGAGATACGGGAGTACTCTAAAGTCCCGATCATCATGCTGACGGCGAAGTCGGATGAGCGCGACGAACTTCTGGGATTTGAGCTGGGCGTGGACGAGTACATCTCCAAGCCGTTCAGCCCGAAGATCCTCGTGGCCAGGGTCGAGGCGATCCTGCGCAGAACGAGTCAGCACAGCGCGGACGAATTGATCGAGGCGGGCGGCATCACCATTGACAAGGCGGCACACAGCGTATTTGTGGACGGGGAGCAGGTGGAGCTCAGCTACAAGGAGTTTGAACTGCTGACATATTTTGTGGAAAATAAAGGGATTGCGCTGTCGAGAGAGAAGATCCTGAACAGCGTGTGGAACTATGATTATTTTGGCGATGCCAGAACGATCGATACGCATGTCAAGAAACTGCGGAGCAAGCTGGGCAGGAAAGGCGACCTGATCAAGACGATCTGGGGCATGGGCTACAAATTCGAGGCGGAGTCCTGAGAGGATTTCTGTTCGTCGGCTGAATCCTAAAATTATTCTTAAATCATCTGCCGTATGCTTGAATTTGTGATGAAAAAGTTGTATTTTGGGATTTGGCACGATGCTGTGAGGAAGGAGAACGCAATGAGAGGACGATATAGCAGACTGCGCAGAAAAGGGATTTCCCTTTTGACGACGGCGGCGCTCATGTGTGTCATGATGTCGGGCTGCGGTCAGACAGAAGAGACGGAAGAGACGATGAGCGAAGTGATCCCTGTACAGGTGCAGCAGCCTGTGGCGGGGAAATTGACTATTAAGAATGAATTTGTGGGGACGATCAGCCCGGAGGAGTCCGTGTATGTGATCCCGATGGTTTCCGCGGAGGTCCTGAGCACCAATGTCTCTGTGGGTGATGTGGTCGCGGCGGGCGACGTCCTGTGCGAACTGGACAGCGAGGCGGCCAAACTGCAGCTTGCCAGCGCGCAGGCGCAGTATGACAGCGCTGAGGCGGGCGTGAACTCCGCGCAGGTCGGCTATGAGATGGCGCAGGCGCAGTATGAGAGCGCGGTCGCCCAGTCTGACGCGCAGATGGGCGGGCAGAAAAATCTCCAGATGTATCAGCTGCAGATCCAGAACGAGACGGTGCAGAGAAGTATAGACGATCTTTACGAGCAGAAGGCGGATCTGGAGGAACAGAAAGAGGACGCGCAGGAGCAGAAGGACGACTTAAAGGACAGCAGAAACGCGGCGAATGAGCGGGTGCAGGCGGCGCAGGCGGCCTATATCGCGGCGCGGGCGCAGGTGACGGCTATGGAGACGACGGATCCGGATGCAGTGAATGCGCTTATAACTAAATATGGTGATGAAACGAAATATAAGCAGGCGTTGGAGAATGCCAAGAGCGCCTGCACTGCGGCACAGGCCGATTTTGAGCAGGCGGTTACGGCCGCGGCGCAGACCTCCTCCGCCTATGAGCAGGCCAAGAGCGGCATCACACAGATCGAGGACGGCGAGGAACAGCTTGACAGCGCTCTGGCCGATGCGTACAAACAGTTGGAGCAGGCGGAGGCGATCATGAACATCACCGAGGAACAGGTATATGAAGATACCCAGAAGGTGATCGATGCCAACAAGAAGACGGCGGCCCTGGGGATCGACTCGGCGGCTGCAGGAGTCAACTCCGCTCAGGTGGGCGTCGAGGGCGCACAGGTGGCGATCGACAGCGCGGAGTACCAGTTGGATATGTACACGCTCAAGGCGCCCATCGACGGCATTATCGAGGCGGCGAATCTCGACGAGCATGATCTGGCAAGCCCCGGGACGCCCGCCTATGTGATCTCCAACAAGAATGCGATGACTGTGACTTTCTACGTCAGCGAGGGGATCCGGAACACGCTCACCGTGGGGCAGAAAATCAGTGTGGACCGCAACGGCAAACCGTATGACGCGGCGGTTACGGAGATCGGCAGTATGGTCGATCAGAACACGGGGCTTTTTGCAGTCAAGGCGTCCGTAAGCGGCGCGGATGACAGCCTGCTCACGGGCTGCAGCGTCAAGGTCACGGCAGATACATACAGTCAGGATGACGCGCTCTTAATCCCTTACGATGCGGTCTACTATGATGACAGCCAGTCCTATGTCTATGTGGCGGTGGGCGATACGGTGGAACGCCGGGACATTGAGACGGGTATTTTTGATGAAGAGACGATCACCGTGCTGTCGGGATTGACTACGGACGATCAGTTGATCACAAGCTGGTCCGCGAATCTGCGGGAAGGCGCGCTGATCTCGATTCAGCAGGCACAGGATCCTGCGGGCAGTGAAGGGTAGGAGGCAGCGAAGGGATGGGTTTGACGAAATTGGCGATGCGCCGTCCCGTATCGACGGCGCTGGTGGTACTTGCCCTCGTGGTGTTTGGTCTGACTTCCATTGCAGGATTCAGGCTGGAACTCACGCCGGACATGGAGATGCCGATGCTCTTAGTGTACACGGTCTATCCGGGCGCGGACCCCGAGAGCGTGGAGGAGCTGGTGACCAAAGAGGTGGAGACGGCCGGGGCGGAGCAGAGCGGCGTGACTTCCTATACGTCCCAGTCGGCTGAAAATATGTCCATGGTCATGTTCCAGTATGAGTACGGGACAGATCTGGACGAGGCGTACATGGATCTTCGGTCGGCGCTGGACACGGCGCGGATCCTCATGCCGGAGGACGCGAACGAGCCTGTCATCATCGAGATGGCGATCGACCAGATGGAGACGATGGATATTTCGGTGACGGCGGTGGGCGACAGCGATGTGCTCAGCTATGTCAATGACACGATGGTGCCGGAACTGGAGACGATCTCCGGGGTGGCGGACGTCAGCGTCTCCGGCGGACGGGAGAACTATATCAAAGTAGAGCTGGATTCCCAGGCCATGCGGCAGTACGGCGTGACCATGAGCGGGATCGCGCAGACCATCGCGGCGATGGACTTCACGGTCCCGGCGGGCAGCGTCAGCCAGGGATCGCAGGATATAGCGATCTCCAGCAGCACGGACATTTCCGGCGTGGTACAGATTCAGAATGTGCCGATCACCACGGCGAGGGGACAGGTCATTCCGCTCTCGGAGCTGGCCGAGGTCAGCGAGAGCAAGCAGCAGGCATCCGGTATCAGCCGCAGCAACGGACAGGATGACATCAGCATCGCGGTCACGAAGAAGAAAAGCTACGGCACGGTAGACACGACAAGGGCGGTGGTGCGGACGCTGGAGCGGCTGCAGGAAGGCAACGATACGGTCTCTATCGACGTGATCTACAACGCCAGCGACTCCATTATCTCCTCGCTGTCTTCGGTGGGGAAGACTCTTGTTTTGGGCGTCATTCTCTCGATGCTTGTGCTCTTTATATTTTTTGGCGATCTGCGGGCAAGCCTGATCGTGGGCAGCTCCATGCCAATCTCTCTGTTTGCGACGATGATCGGTATGAATATGATGGGATTCACCTTCAATGTCGTCACCATGGGAGCGTTAGTTATCGCCATCGGTATGATGGTGGACAGCTCTATCGTCGTGCTGGAGAGCTGTTTCAGATTCAAGGACAATACGGACGATTACCGTGCGGCGGCGATCGACGGGACCGGGTTTGTGACGGCCTCTATCATCGCCTCCACGATCACTACGGTCGTGGTATATCTGCCGCTGGCGACGATGAACGGTCTGTCGGGGCAGTTGTTCTCGGAACTCGGTATGACGATCATCATGGCCATGCTCACCTCGCTTGTGGTGGCAATGACGATCATTCCCCTTCTGTTTGCGAAGTTCAAGCCGCAGGAGAAGAAAGAACTGTTCATCAACAGATTCCTGCGCAAAGTGAACGGCGTATATGAGAGATTCCTGCACAGGATCTTGGATAAAAAGATACTGGTCTTCTTCCTCTCGATTGCTCTTCTCATTGGAGCATTTATGCTTGTGGGCAGCATCAACAAGGAACTGATGCCGACGATGGACGAGGGCGCGTTCTCCATTACGGCAAGTTTCCGCTCCGGCACGAAAATGTCCGCGATAGAGGAGAAGACTGCTTTTCTGGAAGAAATGGCGGAAAATGACGCCAATATCGATCACTATTCCTACCGGGTATCGGGGAGTTCGGCGACGTTGACGGCATATCTGGCGGAGGACGCGGAGATTTCCACGGATGAGGCTGTGGAGAATTACACGAGGCAGCTCCGTGATGTGACGGATATGGACATCAGCGTCGCGTCCAGCGGCGCCAGTATGGCGTCTATGATGGGCGGCGGTATCGAGATCGACCTGGTGGGCCGGGATCTGGATGATCTGAAAACGGCGGCGAGACAGGTACAGCAGATGCTGCAGAAGATTCCCGGCGTCCTTCAGGTATCTTCCGACATGGCGGATGTCTCTACCCAGGTGGAGGTCGTGATCGATCCGCTGAAGAGTATGGCGGTCGGGCTTGCCCCCGTGCAGGTGGCAGGCGAGATGCGCAATACGCTGAGCGGCATGGAGGCGGCTACGCTGACCAGAAGCGGGCAGGAGTACGATATACGTTTGGAATATCCGGAAGGAGAGTACGACGATATGAACGATCTGCTCAATCTGACGCTCAGCACGGCCTACGGTACACAGATACCGTTGTCGGAGCTCGCGACGGTGGAGTACAGGGACGCCCCGGTAACGCTGACGAGGGTGGACGGCGTCTATCAGGTGGCAGTCACGGCAAGCACAACGGAAGACGCCCGCTTTACGGCACAGGACGCAGCCAACGAGGCCATGGATCAGATGGTCCTGCCGAGAGGTGTGACGAGAGCCACCAGCATGATGGACGATATGATGATCGACGAGTTTACGGCGATTGTCACGGCGATCTTCGTGGCGGTATTCCTGATTTTCCTTGTCATGGCGATGCAGTTTGAGTCGCCGCGTTTCTCGGCGATGGTCATGCTGAGTATACCCTTTGCGCTGATCGGTTCGTTTGGACTTCTGTTCATTACCGGATCCACACTCAGCATGGTTTCTTTGATGGGCGTGCTGATGTTGGTTGGTATTGTAGTAAATAACGGTATTCTGTATGTGGACACTGTCAACAGGCTGCGGGAAGAGATCCCGCTGGAGGACGCCCTGGTGCAGAGCGGGCAGATGCGGCTCAGACCAATCCTGATGACGACTTTGACCACGATACTGTCCATGCTGCCTATGTCGTTGGGAATCGGGGAAGGTTCCATTATGATGCAGGGCATGGCGCTCATCATCATCGGCGGTCTGGTCGCGTCTACGATCCTGATCCTGATGCTTCTGCCGACCTTCTATCTGATCATCGACAAGAGGACCGTCAGGGGGCGCAGGATGGAGAAGAAGGAAATGCGCAGGCAGAGGAGAGCGGAGAAACGTCAGAAGAAGGAATAAAGGCGGATTATGAAGTATTCTTTGAAGAGACATTTTGCAGTGATCCTCATCTCGCTTGTGGTCGGTACGATCCTTATGTGCCTTCTGTTGAACAGCACACTGTTGGAGCGATACTATATCGACAAGAAGATCAACGCTCTCGTAGGGGCTTATGTCAGCATCAACGAGGCCTCCAACGCGGGCAATATCGCGTCCGACACCTTTGACATCGAACTGCAGAAAATATGCGGCAAGTACAATATCAATGTGCTGGTGGCGGACAGCGATTCCGAGACGGTCAAGACGACGATGGGCGACCCCAACTATGTGATCAAACATCTTCTGAACAATATTATCATGGGCGTCGAGCCGGAGAATGTGCTGCGGGAGACGGACGACTATCAAATGCAGATCGTTACGGATATGCGCACGCAGACGGAATACATCGAAATGTGGGGCGTTCTGGACACCGGGTATCTCTTTATGATCAGGAGCGCTCTGGAGGGGATCAGGGAGAGCGTCGCCATATCCAACCGTTTCCTGACCTATGTGGGGATAGCCGCGATCATCGCCAGCGCTTTTCTGGTACTGTGGCTGTCAAAGCGCATCACAAAACCGATCCTGGAGCTGGCGGATATTTCCGAGCGCATGAAACACCTGGATTTTAACGCCAAATATACGGGGAACGACAAGACCGAGATTGCGGTGCTGGGCAGAAATATCAACGAGCTGTCCGAGACGCTGGAGGAGACGATCTCGGAGCTGAAAAGCGCCAACAATGAGCTGCTCAAAGATATTGAGAAAAAAGAGCAGATCGACGAGATGCGCAAGGAATTTCTCTCCAACGTCACCCATGAGTTGAAGACGCCTCTGGCTTTGATACAGGGGTATGCGGAGGGATTGAAAGAGGGGATCAACGACGACGCGGAGAGCAGAGAATTCTATTGCGACGTCATCGTGGACGAGGCTGCCAGGATGAATACCATGGTCAAACGTCTCCTCACGCTGAACCAGTTGGAGTTTGGAAACCGGCCTGTGGACATGGAGCGCTTTGACATTGCGGCGCTCATACGCAACTATATCGCGTCGGCTGAGATCCTGCTCAGGCAGAAGGAAGTGTCCGTGCACATGGAGGACTACGGCGAAGTCTATGTGTGGGGCGACGAGTTTGGCGTGGAAGAAGTGTTCATGAACTATTTTACCAATGCCATGAACCATGTGCAGGGGGATAAAGTCATAGACATACGCATACAGGAGGAAGAGAAACGCGTGCGGGTCTCCGTTTTCAATACGGGCGCTCCGATTCCCGAGGAGAGCGTGGCGCATATCTGGGAAAAGTTCTACAAAGTGGACAAGGCGCGCACGAGAGAGTACGGCGGCAGCGGCATCGGTCTGTCGATCGTCAAGGCGATTATGGAGTCCATGAATCAGGAGTACGGCGTGATCAATTACGACAACGGCGTGGAATTTTGGTTCATGCTGGACACTGCCTGAAAATTATGCTAGAATCAAAATGACTTTATCGTATGGATCTACTGTGCGTAAAAGAGCGGTATGCGGCGCGAGAAAAACGCGGGCGCATTTACGGGGGAAATAAAAGTGAAGAGAATGTGCGTGTTTCTGTGCGGTGTTCTGGCGGCGGCTCTGATGACGGGCTGCGGTTCCACGGTGCCGGATCTGACACAGGAGGAGACGGATCTTATATCAGAATATGCGGTGGGCGTATTGCTGAAGTATGACAAGTATCACAGCGGACGGCTGGTGGACACAGAGGGGTATGAAACTGCGGGGGAAGATACTGCAGAAACGGCGTCGGAGGAAACCCCGGAGGAGGAAGTCACGGAGAAGGAACGGGTAAGCGCGGAGGAGACAGCCGATGCGGAGCCTGAAGAGGCGGAGGCAGCCGCCTCCACGATCGAAGGATTTTATGGTATTCAGGATTTTGCGTTTCAGTACACGGGTTATGATCTGACACAGAGCTATCCTTCGGGCGATGAGGAGAACGCGTATTTCTCTATGGATGCGACAGAAGGAATGCAGCTGCTTGTGCTGCACTTTACGGCTGCAAATATATCGGGTTCAGATCAGATTTTGAACATGATGGGTTGCGGGGCAAGGTTTCGCGTTTCGGTGAACGGAGAGCCGGGCGAGAGCGCATTGACGACGATGCTGCTCGACGATATGCAGACCTACAATGATACGGTTCCGGCAGGCGGGAGCGCAGAGCTTGTCAGCATTGTGGAAGTGCCGCAGTCAATATCTGTTGAGACGATTGATTTTACCCTCCGCGGAAGTGATGGAAACGCGACCATAAAATTGCAGTAATGATTAGAAATGATTAGAATCGTAGGAAGACAGAGACAGTTTGAAAATTCGGCTGTCTCTGTTTTTTGCAGATCTCCGGAAAAGCGCCGGAAAAACTCTCAGAAAAATCTCAGAAAAATATTCAAAAAATCTGTTGACATTCAGATTTTGGAATGATATACTCAGATACGTTGCTGAGCAAAAGCAACAGAGAGAAGAAGATTCTCCGGAGATTGACTGCGGGGCAGTCAACTCCGAGGTACCTTGACAAATAAACAGTAATGCAACCCTGAAAA
>CANRPO010000054.1 GCA_947632515.1 uncultured Lachnospiraceae bacterium | reverse complement strand
GTAGCCTGATTGTGGCGTTGCTTGCCTTTCTCCAAAAGAGAAAGAAAAAGCGAAAATAAAAATGCCTATCCTGTCTGATCCACAGGATAGGCGGTGTCCGTAAGGACATTTGCAACCTTGGGAGCATCCACTTTGGAGTGAGTGCTTTCCTTTTCTGATAACACTATACCACACTTTCCACATACATTCAACAAAAATTTCTATAACAGATCACCATAACAGATTACCTAATTCTTTACTCAGTATAAATTTACATTATTCGATCTTCTCAAAATCCTCCGCGCCGTGCTTGCAGAGCGGGCATACGAAGTCGGCGGGGAGTTCTTCTCCCTCATAGACGTAGCCGCAGATCTTACACCGCCAGCCTTTTTTCGGCGCATCGGCATTCTTCTGCGGTTTCGGCTTTACGTTGGCGTGATAGTATGCGTAGGTCATGGGCGCGTCGTCCGAGAGCACGTCCGCGTCTACCACTTCCGCGATAAACATGATGTGGGTCCCCACGTCGATAGAATTTACCACCTTGCAGTCCAGATATGCCGTCGTGTTTTCCTTCAGATAGGGAAGATTCTGTCTCGTCAGACCGAAGGGAACGCCCACGAACTTGTCCGTGTCCCTACCGCTTTGGAAACCGAAATGTTGGAACAGGGAAAAAGGCGCCTTCTCGGAGAGGATCGAAACCGAGACGATCCCCGATTCTCTGATCAGGTCGCAGGTCAGATTCTGCTTGTTGACCGTCATGGCGACTTGCAGGGGGTTACTGGTGATCTGCGTTACCGTATTGATGATGCAGCCGTTCATCTTGGCGCCCGCTTTGGAGGCGGCCACGTACAGTCCGTAGGACAACTGAAAAATAGCGTTTTGATTCATAGTAGATTCCTTTCCGCCGGTGGGCCTTTTCATTTTCTATTAGATAATAGCATTATACAACTTTATGGCTGAATCTTAAAGAAGCAGGAAAAAATACTGCGCTGTACATGCCGCGGTATCCGGAATCCTACCCCCACAGGGAGTCACTCAATATCCTCTGTATCTTTTCTAACAGCACGCCTTCCACGATCGGTTTCACCGCGTAGTCCTTCGCGCCGTAAGAGACGGCTTTCATCACGTCGTCCTTGCTGTTGTTGGACGTCAGGAAAATGACTGGCGGCACATTGACGTCCCCATACAGTTTCTTAATCTGCATAAGCAGCTGATAGCCGTTGATCTCCGGCATCTCCACATCCAGCATGATCAGATCCGGTTTCTCGGGCTGCTTTTGGGTCAGATACTCAAGCGCCCGGGATCCTTTGGAGAACGGCACGAACTCATAGTTCTTTCCCAATAGATTCATCAGCATTTTCAAAACAATCGAACTGTCGTCCACCGCCACGATAAGCTTTCTGTTCAGATTTCTCATTTCTCATACTCCTTCCATAATATTTTTCAGATATTTCATGAACCGCTTAATATTTCAATGGCCTTGTCTTCGTCAAATTCCTCCTCTATAGCAAGCAGCGCGTCACGCAGCTTTTGGTGCACCGCCGGCTCCAGCGGTTTTTCCAGCCAGGACTTGATCCGCTCTGTCGCTTGGGGCGTCTGAAATTCGTCCAGCAGCTTTCTGATCGCCTCCAGTTCTTCCGCCGGCACGTCCACCGTCTCATCGCCGCTCACCGCGGCATATTTTTCCAGCCCGTCCTCCCGATACTCATGGTACAAACTGTCAAAGCTGCGCCTGCATTTTTCCCATTCCTCCGCCAGTTCCTCCCAATGCTCTCTGGCGTACGCAAGCTGTCCTTCCTTTCCTGCCTTCTCATGTGAAAAGGCGATATCCGCCAGCCGATCCGCGCCCAGCATACGGGCGTTGCCCTTGAGAGCGTGGGCCAGGATCCCGTAGTCGGCCATATTCCCGTCGTCCAGAAAGCCCTTCAGGTTCTGTTCCTGCTGCTCTTTTCCTTTTAAAAACATCTCCATCAGATCCAGGTAAACGTCCCTGTTTCCTCCGGCGTAGGAGAGACCCTGTCGGATGGAAATTCCCTCCTGCAAATACCGCTCTTCCTGTTCCTCTGGGACGGCCCCGTCATCGGCTGCCCCTTCCGGTCCTTCTTTCTTCTCTTCTCCGGCCGTCTCTCCGGCGTCTTCTGCGGACCTGATCAGTTCCTCCGGCAGATATTCCCGGACCATCTTTTCCAGAAGTTCACCCTCGATGGGCTTTGACAGGAAATCCACGAACCCTTCCTGCAGATACATCTCCTTCGCGCCCACGATAGCGTTGGCGGTCAGAGCGATGACCGGCGTCTCCCGGTTGGGGAAATCGGTAATTTTGCGCATCTCATGCAACGTCTCGATGCCGTCCATCTCCGGCATCATATGATCCATAAAGATCATGTGATACTTTTCTTTCTGCACCAGCTCAAGGCACGCCCGTCCGGAATCCGTCGTGTCGATCTGTACCTTCGTCCGTTTCAGGAGAGCTTGGAACACGGCCAGATTCATGGCGTTGTCGTCCACCACCAGCACTTTGGCCTCTGGCGCCTCAAATATCTGCTTTTGGGTATCGACTTCCGTCCGGCCTTTCTTCTGTATCTCTTCAAAACTCCCGACCGGCGTCTCCTCCACGATTGTCTGGGGAATCGTCACGGTAAAGGTGGAGCCTTCGCCGTAAACGCTATCTACCTGCATTTTTCCTTCCATCAGGTCTAACAACGACATGGTAATATTCATTCCCAGGCCCGTGCCTTCTATCCTGCGGTTCTTCTCTGCATCCAGACGACGGAATTCTTCAAACAGTTTCCCAATATCCTCTTTGCGGATCCCGATTCCCGTATCCTTCACGGATATGGTCAGCACCAGTTTCTTGTCCGATACTCTCTCGAAGGATACCTTCATCTCCACGCCGCCCTGGGGCGTATACTTTACAGCGTTTGTCAGCAGATTGGTCACGATCTGTTTGATCCGCAGATCGTCGCCGTAGAGTCCGGACGGCATTTCCGGCGCCACCTCGAACGCAATGGAAAGCCCCTTTTCCTGCGCCCGCAGACAGATCACATTCCACAGATCCAGCACCAGTTCGCCCACATTATACTCCACCGGCACGATCTCCATTTTGCCCGACTCGATCTTGGACATATCCAGTATATCATTGATCAGAAACAGCAGCGTTTTCCCCGCGTTCTGAATATTTTCCGCATAGGTGAGGAGCTGGCTGTCGTTGCACTCCCGCAGGATCATCTCGTTCATGCCCAGCACCGCGTTGATGGGCGTGCGGATCTCATGGGACATGTTCGAGAGGAACAGGGACTTGGCCTGTTCGGCCCGGATAGCGGAGGCCGCCGTTTCCCGCAAGGCGTCGCTGGCCTTCTGCTGCCATCGGATCATCCTGTTCATAACCAGATTGATCCCCACGATACAGACGCCGAACAGGATAAAGAAAAGCAGCGTATGTTCAAGGACATTGCCGTAGATGCTCCACCAGTTCTTCACCACGAAGAGCCGGAAACCGGAGGCGCTTTCCTCCAGAGAAGAACCCACTTTCAGCCTGCCGTCGAAATCCGTAAAGGTCACCATGCCGTTTTCACTGTAAAATCTGTCGTAAACAAGATCGTGGATGTTGACGGGATTATCATCGGAAAACTCATAGGCGGAATTGGGATGGTCGATGATCAGCCCGTTTTTGTCCACCAGAAAGGCGTAGCCCTGCTCCGAATAACTCTCGCCCAGAATATTCGTCAGCACATCCAGATAGAAGTCGATCGCAAACACCCCGTAAAATTCTCCCTGTTCCGACTGCACCACCTTGGAAAAGGTAATGCAGTATTCTCCGGTACGGGCGTCATAATAGGGCTCCGTGATATTGAAATCTTCCGCCGTCAGAGCGCCGGTGTACCACACCCGCTCTTCCTCCACATAGTCCTCCTCCGGTACCCAGCCGTTGTTCATCACCATCGGATGGCCGTGAGCGAAGTCGGGATTGGCGATATAGGTGGCGGAGATCTTCGGATAATGCCTGGTAATATCGTCCAGGAATTTTACCATGCCCTCGTAGCTGTCAAGGAGTTCCGGTTTCGCCATCACCACGTTTTCAAACATATCCAGAATACTTTTCTGCTCCAAGATCCAGTCGCCCACCGCATAATTGTATTGCAGGATCTCATCCTCCATCTTGATGCGGCTCTCGTTGATGTTCATCCGGGCGCAGATAAAAATGGTCGCAAGCATGGCAAACACCAGAATAGCCGTGATGCCGAGCTGGAACTTCCGTTGGGCCGCGGCCGTTATGTCGGTCTGCTGCCCGTCTTCCATCCATGCCTGCCGTCTCTCTTCTCTCTGTCGTTTCTTCTCTGTCCGCCGGCTCTTTCTCTCCCGCCGCAGTACCGGCAGCACAAGATAAACCGCAATGGCCGCCGCCATCAGGAATACGGTTATCAAAACGCCGCGGAAGATCAGAATATAGCTGTCCTGATACAGCGCCCGGCTGCTGACGCTGCACATCAGATACCAGCCGTTCTCCGTTTTACTGCAAAAGATGGTGCTGGATCCGTTCTGTCTGCTCTTTAAAGATATATTTGCCTCATCGGACGCGACGGCCCGCAAAAACGCATCCCGGTATTCGGGCAGCACGGCGGAAAGTTTCTGCCCCACCATAGCGGGATCGGAATACCCGACGATCACTTCGTTGGAATCCACGATCAGCGCCTCGCCGTATCCGTCGCCGGCAAGCTCCCTCACAAAACTCTGAATCTCCGATACGCTGTAATCCATGGCGGCGATCGTCACGCCGTCGCTCAGCACTTTCCCCACGGTATAGCACATATTATCCGTAAACGCATCGTCATAGGCGGGGGAAAAATAGACCTCTCCCTTGGGTGTGGCCTGCAGGCCCCGATACCAGGCCCGATCCTGCAGCACATAGTCGTCCGGCGTCATCATGCCGGATATCCATACCTCGCCGTCCACCACACAGAACACGTTTAGGCACAGACCGCCGGAGGAATCGTATTCCAGTTGTTTCTGCTGTGCCAGGAAATGCCGGATCTCTTCCTCGCTGGCGCCCTCCTGCATCAGCGTCTCTAAATCGACGCCCAACCGCTCCAGCACGCTCTCCGAGCGGGTCAGCGATCTCTGGAAATTAGCCGCAATGTTCTGCACCCGCATCCTGCCGATCTGTTCCGCCTGCCCGGAGGCCATGCGGTATGTCAGCGCCATATTCAACAGCAAAATACCCGCCACAAGCGCGGCCAGAGTCACCACCAGTCTCCACCCGCGCAATCTGTTTCCCCGTTTCTCTTTCCTCTGCTTATCCATTTCCAAAGCCCCTTACAGTTTCTCTTCGCTCTCTTTCAGCCGGTATTCGGTATCCTCATCGATCAGGGAGAGCATAATATCCGCAAAGGCCGGATCAAACTGCCCGCCTTTTCCTTTTTCGATCTCCGAACGCACCTGCGCCTGGGGCAGAATATCCCGGTAACTTCTCTTGGAGCTCATCGCATCATAAGCGTCCGCCACGGCAATGATACGGGCCTCCGTGGGAATCGCCTCGCCTGACAGCCCCTCCGGATAACCTTTGCCGTCATACCGCTCATGATGATACTTCGCTCCCGTCACCAGTTCGGGGAACTCGGTAATATTCTGCAGTATCTTCTCCCCCAACACCGGATGGGTTTTGATAATGGCATACTCCTCGTCCGTCAGCTTGCCCGGCTTGTTGATGATGGTATCGGGTATCCCGATCTTGCCCACGTCATGAAGCAGCCCGATCATATAAATTTTTTCCCGGGCATCGTCCGACATGCCGGCCCGTTCCGCTATCATCCGGGAATACTCTGCCACCCTGGAGGAATGTCCGTTGGTATAGGTGTCCTTTGCGTCGATGGTTCCGGAAAGCGTTTTGACGATCTGCATGGAAATCCGCTCCAGTTTCCTGCTCTGAGCCATTACTTCCAGCGTTTTTTCCTCCACCTCTTTTGCCAGATCCGTCTGCAGGCGGATCAGTTCTACGGTATGCCTTACCCGCAGCAGCAAAACCTCCGGTACAAAGGGTTTCTTGATAAAGTCCATGGCGCCGGCCTTCAGGCCTTTTTTCTCTGTTTCACTGTCGTCGTCCGCCGTCAGAAAGATCACGGGAATATTCGCGGTGGCGCTGTCGGCCCGGATGGCGGCGATAGTTTCAAACCCGTCCATCCCGGGCATATGTACGTCCAGCAATATCAGATCGGGACGGTTAAACTGCAAAAATTTAACGGCCGCCTCCCCCGATTTCACACAGCTTACCCGCATTCCTTCCTCTCCCAGAATGCGGTTTGCCATCGCCAGATTCGACGTATTGTCATCCACAACCAAAATCCAGATATTCACTTGCTTCTCCTTCGGATTTCTAACTATATTTGATAAAAAACTGATGTTATTATAGCTTATGGAAGATATGCTGTTCCATGTTCATTCGCATATCACTTGCATTTTGCGTCAAATCGCTTGCGTTTCTGCATTCCGCCATGTATAATGCGATTGAACAGAAATGAGGATTTTTATGAAAAAAGACGATATTATCAAACTTTCACTTCATATTATAACCGAGTATTATAAGAACAATCTGGAGCCGTTTTTTTCCTATGTCAGCGACGACGTCCTGTGGCTCGGCCCCGCCAAACGGCAGCTCATACAGGGGAAAAAGGCTCTGAAACAGGCCTTCGCGCTGGAAAAACACTCCCTGACCTTCACCATGGGCGACATCCAGGTCCTGTACGTTTCCCCGCACAGCCACATCAGGGAAGTCCTGCTCCACTATGACATTTTCACACATTATCCCAGCGGCAGCACGGACGTTCACAACCAGTGGCTGCACTATACATGGTGCGAGACGAAAAAGGAAACCGCCGACGGCGTCAGATTCCTGCCGGAAATCGTCTGTCTGCACATCAGCAACGTCTGGCCCTACGACGATCGGGACACCATTTATCCCGTCCACTATGAGCATATCTCCGCCGCCATGCACGCCACCGTGGAAACGGAGCGCTATGTGTTCGCAAAAGTCCCGGACGGCAGCGTATACCGGATCGCTCTGTCCCGTATCCTGTACATTGCGACCATCAAGCACTCCGCCAGACTTCAGATCCACACGGAAAGCGGCGAGATCGTCATAACCGGAACGCTGTCCGGCTTCGTCCGGAAATATCCGGATCTCTTTCTGCGTATCCATTCCGGCTATCTGGTCAATCCGGCCCATGTCATGAAAATCCGCCGCTTTGCGGTAACGATGTCCGACGGAACGGAACTTCCCGTTCCCGAGAAGAAATATACGCAGATCAAAAAACTGCTCCTGCCGGAAAAGGAATCCGCCGCTCACGGCGCGGATGCCGCAAAATCCGAAAGTACGGTAACGGCATGGGCGGAGAAATCTGTTTAAGGAGTTTGTAAAACTTGAAATTTACAGCACCTTGATCCCGCCCTGCTTTCTGATGGAAAGCACATGGCATACGCCCTCCCCGAGGATATTCTCGATAAATTCTTTATAGCCCGCAACGGCCTCTTCTTTCACAAAGGCTTGGATCGTTCCCGCGAAACCGCCGCCGTGTACGCGGCATACGCCGTTGTCTTTCAGGTAATGCTCGCTGAGCATCAGTGTGGTGGGGACGGGCTGCGTCTGCTCATATTTGTTAGAGTAGACATTCTGCAGATACTTATAGGAAGAGTTGCCCGATTCCCTGATGACTTCCAGAAAATCCGCGAAACGCTTTTCTCTCAGCGCGTCCGCCGCGCGGCTCACACGCGCTACCTCCGTCAGATAGTGGAAGGCGCGGAGTACGCTGCGGTCGCCCACTTTGCCGTAGAGTTTCGGCATGGCTGCGATAAACTCGTCCATCGTGATTCCGTTCAGATATTCCTTGCCAAAGAAGGAGGCGACCTCCCTCATATCTATAGTGATCGCGGCGTAATCGTCCGTCAGGTTTGCGTGGGAACCCTTGGTGTCCACGATACACAGGCGGTAGCCCTCCGCAGTGATGTCGAAGTTGATCTTCGTGACGACAGGCGTCTTCGGATCGGCGAAGTCGATATGTACGAAGTCGCCCACGCTGCACGCGATCTGATCCATCAGGCCGCTGGGCTTGCCGAAATAGACGTTCTCCGCGTACTGGCCGATGATCGCGACGTCCACGGGGGAGACGGTCATGTCGTTGTACAGCCCCGACAGGATCGTGCCGATGATGGATTCCAAGGCGGCGGAGGAGGAGAGGCCGGAACCGCTCAGCACCTCGCTTGTGACGTACGCTTTAAAAGGGCCCGTCTTGTAGCCGCGATCCTGCATTCCCTTGATGACGCCTTTGATCAGAGCCGTGGTGGTGCCCTTCGCCTCTTCGGTGATGTCCAGCTCGTTTACGTCAAGCCGGATCGGTTCGTAGCCCTCAGATACAAAATCCACTATATCGCCGTCTCCCATGCCGACGACGGCTATGGCATCCAAGTTAATGGAGGCCGCCAGCACCGTTCCGTGCTGATGGTCCGTGTGGTTGCCGCAGATCTCCGTCCTGCCGGGCGCGCTGTAGATTTCCACGTCTCCCTCGCCGAACAGTTCTTCATATCTGGTTATCGCCGCCAGATACCGCTTGCGCTGTCCTGCGAGCGTATCCTCCTCCCTGCCGTAAATGTCGCTCAGAACGCTGTCAAATTCTTTGTTTTCAAGCTTTGTTTTCAATTCCTTTGCATCAATCATGTCAACCTCCCGATACATAGTGAGATAAGATTTATCACGCTGTATTTATTTTATCTGATTTCGGGAAAAACATAAAGGGTTTGGAGGAAATATTTCCGTGAATTCGTCAGAGCCCTAAAATATCATGAAAATTCGGACAAAATTAAGTAAAAATGTGCCAAAAACCTAAATTTTTTTAAGGGGGGGGGACGATAGATATAGTAAAGCTATGTGAATGACAAAATTACAGAAACTAAGGAACTGTTAAGAATTATCTATGAATAAATATTATGGGAGGATGTAATATGCAAGTAACACTAAACAGCAGTCAGACTGGAAACAGCTACATAGTGAACAGCACAGACAATAAAAATGTTGCAGGCGAATTGGAGGGCAAATACTCTAGTGTATCAGAGTATTATGCATATTTAGAGGATAAGTATTCTTGTTTAACTGCTTCCGGTTATAAGGTAACTATATCACCGGCATATTTGGAGAAATGTATAAAAGACCCTAAATGTGCTGAGTTGTTAGAAAAAAATTTGGCACATTTACCTGTCAGCCATCAGAATATGACCGCATTTTGGGATGCCAAAGGAGCGGAAGTTGTAAATGAACAGTGGAACTTTGATGAAAATGGAAATTGCGGAAGTAGCAGCAGTATGTACGTTGTTAGCAAAGGATCATCATCCGGTAGTGGTTTTCAGAATAAAATGTTGAAAAAAAGAACAGAAAACAAAACTACGATACAAGAGCAGTATGAAAAAAGAAAACAAATAAGCCTGCAAATAAAAAGTCAAGGCTAAATTTATGAACATTGAAAATTTTATACAGGTTGAAAATTAGGTATCAA
>CANRPO010000053.1 GCA_947632515.1 uncultured Lachnospiraceae bacterium | reverse complement strand
AAAGTGGATGTATTTGAAATTCATGAAATCAATCAGGAGAGTGAATTTTACAATACAATTATGAAAGAGAGGCTGCTTGTAGCATGAAGTATTCAGATCAGCAACGTGTCCAAAGAATATATGACAATGCCGTAAAACTGTATGAATATATTAAGGTCAATCAAGTCAAAAAAGAGGATTTGTTAAAGGAAACTGCTTTGCAATGGCTTGTTACGACACCGTTATATAATATCGGAGAACATGTCTATCATTTGTCAAAAGATTACAAAGAAACCCATCAGGATATTCAGTGGGCAATGATTGCCGGCGTCAGGCACAGACTGGTTCATGACTACGATGGGACAAACTGGAACATCATAGCGGATGTAGTTTTTGAGGAACTGCCGATTTTTATAAACCAACTGAAAGAACTGCTTGATACGGAAGAAATATAAAGAAGACATACTCTTGCCGAACATCTTGTATTAAATGATAAGGATTTTATGAAATCACAATCTGTCCGCAAACTATCAGAATAGTGTTGACAAGGACACACTACTGTAGTAGTATACCATTATAAACTATTGCAATAGTGTGGAGGATGATCGTATGGCAATAAAACTCTTTGATTCGGAGCTGAAGGTCATGAGCGTCTTATGGAATGAGGGTGACATGACCGCAAAACGGATCTCCGATATTCTAAAAGCAGAGATCGGCTGGAACATGAACACTACTTACACGGTTATCAAGAAATGTATTGCAAAGGGCGCGGTTGAGCGCGGGGAGCCGAACTTCCTGTGTCATGCGTTAATTCCCAAAGAGGCGGTACAGGAGGCGGAAACCGATGAACTGATCGGCAAGCTCTTTGACGGCTCCGCCGACAAGCTCTTTGCAGCCTTGCTCGGCAGAAAGAAACTGTCGGCCGGACAGATAGCGCAGCTGAAACAAATCGTTGGTGACTTAGAGGAGGAGGCAAAATGAATCTGCTGCAAATGAGCCTCTCCGGGGCTGTGATGATTTTAGTTATCGTTGCCCTTCGCGCTCTGGCCATCCATAGGCTCCCTAAAAAAGCCTTTTTGGTATTGTGGGGCGTTGCGTCGGCGCGGCTGCTGATCCCCTATTCTTTTCGCTCCGCTTTCAGCATCTATTCTCTGTTAGGGCGGCTTACGACTACGGCGGAGACAGTACGGGATGACAACCCTGTTGTTCCATTCGCGCCTATGGCTGCTGCATACAAGGTGATGCCCATGCCGGAGACAGCCGTTACTGATAACGGCGCCCTTTTCCCTGTTGATCCATGGGTGGTCGTATGGGCGGTTGGCGCGTTGGCATGTGCGGTATTCTTCGGTATGGCCTATCTAAAATGCCGCAAGGAGTTTAGGGCGTCTCTGCCTGTCCGCAACGAGTATGTGAAAGTCTGGCTCAGCGAGCATCGCATTTATCGCGCCATTGAAATACGGCAGTCCGGCAGGATCTCCGCACCTCTGACCTATGGTGTATTCCACCCGGTCATACTGATGCCGAAGACTGCGGACTGGGACGATTTGAATACGACGAGATATGTGCTTGCCCATGAGTATGTGCATATCCGCCGTTTTGACGCTTTAACAAAGCTGATATTGACCGCTACTCTTTGCGTCCACTGGTTCAATCCGGCGGTGTGGATCATGTATGCCCTCGCCAATCGGGATATTGAATTGTCCTGTGATGAGGCGGTGATCCGCGAGTTTGGAGAACGCACAAAATCTGCGTATGCCATGACTCTCATCCGCATGGAGGAAACACAAAGCGGGCTGAACCCTCTCTGCAATAACTTTAGTAGGAACGCTATCGAAGAGAGGATCATTGCGATTATGAAGATAAAAAAGACCTCGCCGGCCGCGCTGATTGTCGCTGTGGCCTTGGTTGTCGGTGTGATAATTGCCTTTGCCACATCCGCAAAAGTTGACGGGAACACATCGACTGAAAACGCATCCGCAAAAGCTGACGGCAGCTTTGACCCTATGGGACCGCTGATGGGGCCGGAGAAATATCCGGAGGCTGAGTTTGGCATGCGCACCCTCGTCGGAGACGCCGGGCCGGAGGCCACAACCTACACCGCGCAGGAGATTTCCAGAGAAATGGAGGAAACGGAGCCATTACTTCGGGCCTGCGTTCCCTTTGGCCTGAGCTATGAAACGGATACCGCCACCGGCGAGATCAGTATGACCTGGCGGGGAAAGCCGGTACACAGTGTCTATGATGCGGAAAAGGGCGTATGGATCGCTAACAGTATGCGAGGGCTGTACCTTGGCCCCGACGCGGTAGATCTGGAGGCAGTCTACAAGGAGGGCGCGCTCACCGGTCTGCGGGAGACGAAACATCCGGCCGTCATCCGGGCGGAGGCCACGACTGCGGCCGGAAACGGCGCTGCAGAGCTCGTCAGCGAGTTTGTCGACCTGACTCCCAACGGCGGCGCGTTTACTTTCCTGTCTGAGGAAGAAGGAAATATCGCCACTGTAAAGACAGTTTATGACAAGGACGGCAGGCTGACAGGGGTAGAGTCACAATAAAACAAAAATAGAGAATCCCCATCTGACGAACTCATGGCTGAGTGTCAAATGGGGATTCCAAAATTTTTCCTGATTTTTCTCTCCTCAAAAGAAGGTGCCGTCCCAACTGCTTTTAGCTGTTTTGCGGCACTCCCGTCTGTTCCTTCCCGCTGATGGTAAAGAACAGGCCGGATTTCTTCAGCGCGGGTCTGAGCGCCATGTACACCGCCACGGAGACGACGGTGGACGTCACCGCGTTCAGGGCGGTGATGGGAATGCTCCAGGCCAGCGTCAGTTCGGCGGCGGGCTTGCCGAGGATCAGCAGCTTGTAGTAATAGCCGACGATCGGGTCGAAGACCGCGTTGAACAGCAGCCCGCCTACGGCGGCGAGGATCGTCCATTTCCACACTTTGCGGATGTCCGTCTCGGTGGAGAGGTGTCCGATCCTGTGCGCGATCAGGCCGGTAATCAGGCCGATGCACAGTTTCAGGAGAAACGTCTTGGGGGCGGTCATCACATAGACCGGATCGAACAGATCGCCGATCGTCATGCCGATGGCGCCGCCGATGCCGCCGTACACGCCTCCCAAAAGCAGAGCACCCAGCACGCAGACGGCGTTGCCCAGGTGAATGGAGACCGCGCCCGCGCCGGGCAGGGTGATCTTGATCTGCAGGAAGGTAAACACGACGTAGGACAGCGCCGCGAACAGTCCCGTGAACACAACTTTCATTACTTTCTCGTTTTTCATAACGCACTCACTCCTCTTTTTCTATATTTTTTCTGTGTTGTATTACCACTATACACCAAAATGGTATGTTTAAAAGTACCAAATCAAGTTTTTTCAACAATGCCAGAACGGGCGGCGGAAGAGCGGGAGAGGATTTTGCGGTTCTCGCACTATTATCGGGCAGGAGCATGACAAATCAGCGTATCTGTGCTATCATTAACAATAATGGGCTTAATGGGCTGTAAATGGAAAATGCAGACGGGAGAACGGTATGGATACGGTAAAAAATGTTATTTTGGTGGTGGACGACGACAAGACGAACCTGACGCTTGCGCAGAATATCCTTCTGCCGCATTATCGCATTGCGGCCGCCAACTCCGGCAGATCGGCCCTGAAATACCTGGAGAGCCATCGCCCGGATCTGATCCTGTTAGACATCAATATGCCGGATATGGACGGGTTTGAGGTGATGGAGCGGATCGGGCAGAAAGAGGAGACGAGGACGATCCCTGTGATCTTTCTGACAGCGGACAATCTGGCGGAGACGGAGATCAAGTGCTTTCAGATGGGCGCTATGGACTATGTCACCAAGCCCTTCGTGCCCGCCATTCTGCTAAGCCGCGTTGACAAGACAATCGAGCTGGACCAGTACAGACACAATCTGGAAACGATGGTCAGCAGGCAGGCGGAGAAGATCACGGAGGACGCCAGGCGCATCAGCGCGATACAGGATTCAGTCATTGTGGGTATGGCGAACCTGATCGAGAGCAGGGATGGCAGCACGGGCAAGCATGTCAAGAACACACAGACGTATGTGAAACTGATCGCCGACGAGCTGCACGCAAGGCGGCTCTTTTCCGAAGTGCTGACGGAAGATTACATAGAGAATCTGAGCAAGGCCGCGCCGTTACACGACGTGGGCAAGATCAAGGTGTCCGACGCGATCCTGCAGAAACCGGGCAGGCTGACGCCGGAAGAGTACGAGACGATGAAACTGCACACCACCTACAGCGGCAAGATCATCAAGATGATCCTGGGAGATCTGGAGGATAAGGACTATGTGAAGATCGCGGAGGACATCGCCATGTATCATCACGAACGCTGGGACGGAACGGGGTATCCCGTCGGGCTTGCCGGAGAGGATATCCCGCTGTCGGCCCGTATCATGGCCGTGGCGGACGTCTTTGACGCCCTCTATGAGGAGCGCGTCTACAAACCGCCGATCAGGCCGATTGAGCGGATCATGCAGATCATGTCGGAAGGGCGGGGAACCCAGTTCGATCCTGTGATCATCGATGTGTTTATGGAGATGCTGCCCGCGTTAAAACAGCTTTTGGGCATCGGCTGACGACGCTGCGGACAGGGAAAGGATTAGGGGCTTACCGTGGAGAAAAATCAATTTATGAATGAGAAAATGAACAGGAAACTGGAGCACAGCGTGTTGGGGATCTACACCGTCTTTTCGCTGAGCACGTTCGTCTCCGCGATCCTGCTGCACTGGAATATTTTTGCCATAGAGTTTCTCGGAGCCACGACGGTCGCACCGTGGGTGATCTGCATCGGAAATTATCGAAACTATACGTTTCGCGCCAAGGTCATCGCCTGCCTGTCGTGGCTGAACTTTACCGTATATGCGGCGCATTCCGGGAATTTTACCTCCATGCTGTCCACCATGTTTGCGGTGATCGTGCTGATGGGGGTCTTCTGTATTCCGGAGATCGTCTACATGGGGATCGGTTTTACCACAGTGATCATTCTGGTACACATGTTTGTGCTGCACACGATCGTGGTGGATGCGCCTAACGAGCTTATCCGGGTCATCCTGCACGTCATATCCGCCTATGTGATCTCTCTCGTCATCTGGATCACGATACGCACGCGGCTTGAGACGAACGAGCTTTTGATGGAAAACATCAGGGAGTTGGAGGAAGTAGAACAGAGCAAAGACGATTTTCTGGTGAATATCTCCCACGAGATCCGCACACCCATCAACGCGGTCTGCGGCATGAGCGAGGCGATCCTGCAGGAGGATATTCCGGAGAGCGTCAGGAGCGACATCGTCGATATACAGGCCGCCGGGCGCAATCTGCTCGCCACGGTCAGCAATATCTTGGATTTCTCGGAGCTGGAGAGCGGCAAGATGACTCTGGTGGAGGAGAATTACAACATCACTTCCACCATCACGGACATTATCAATATGGCGGTGACGCGGGACAACGGCAGACATCTTGAACTGATCGTGGACTGCGACGCCGCTCTCCCCAGCAGTCTGGCGGGGGATGAACAGAAACTGCGGCGCATCGTGATGAATCTTCTGGACAACGCCATCAAATTCACGAAGGAGGGCGGCATCATCCTGACGGTCAGCTCGCGCAAGGAGGAGTACGGGATCAATCTGCTTGTCAGTGTCAGGGATTCCGGCATCGGCATCAGCCGCGCGGATCTGGAGAAGATTTTCCAAAGTTTCAGCCAGATCGATTCCAGGCGGAACAGGGCGGAGGGCGGCGTCGGTCTGGGACTGTCGATCACGCAGGCCCTCGTGCGGAAGATGGGCGGTTTCCTCACGGTGGAGAGCGAGGTCGGGAAAGGGACGGAATTTCGGATTGCGATCCCGCAGAAGGTACCGGACGAGGAGCCCATCGTCTCGGTGCAGAACAAAAACCAACTCTACGCGGCGTGCTATATCAATCTGGAGAAGTATGATTCCCCGGTGGTGCGGGAGGGCTATGAGCGGAGTATACTCCATATGGCGGAGCAGCTCGGCATTATGTTCCGCATGTGCAGGAATCTCCCTGAACTGAAACGCCGCAAAGAGATCGAGAACTATTCCCATGTCTTTATCGGCTGGGAAGAGTACTGTGAGGACAGAGCGTTCTTCGAGGAGCTGACAGGCGAGCTGACGGTCGTTCTGGTCATGGACTACGGGCAGGAGACGCAGGCCGGCAGCAGTATGCTGCGCATCTACAAACCCTTTACGGTGCTGTCTGTCGCGGCGATCTTCAACGGGCAGAGAGTGATTCGGAGGGAAGACCCGCATCTTGACATGCGGCATCGGTTTGTGGCGCCCCGGGCGAAGGTGCTGGTGGTGGACGACAACGCCATGAATCTGAAGGTGATGGCAAGGCTGCTGCTGCCTTACCGCATTAAGACCGTCTCCGCGCTTGGCGGGCAGGAGGCTCTGGAAAAAATACAGACGATGGACTATGACTGCGTGTTCTTGGATCACATGATGCCGGATATGGACGGTGTGGAGACGCTGCACCGGATGCGGCAGAAACCGGGCGCGTACTTCCAGTCCGTGCCTGTCATCGCTTTCACCGCCAATGCCATCGGCGGCGCGAGGGAGATGTTTATAGAGGAAGGGTTCGACGATTTCATAGCGAAACCCATTGAACTGAGCGTCTTAGAGCGCATGCTGCGGCGTTACATACCGGCGCAGAAACAGATTGCTGCGGAGGCCGGGACGGAGCGGGAAACGCAGGACGGAGCGCCGCAGCCACAGGGCGCGGCCGGGACGAGCGAGGCGCAGGACTCTCAGACCGAGGCATCGGGACTGGAGGCGCTTGCACAGGCGGGGATCAATGTCAGGCTGGGTCTTTCCTACTGCGGCGACAGAGAGGGTTTCCGCGACATCGTCAGGATGTACCATGCGCAGGGAGCGGGGCGCAACGAGCAGCTTGAGAAACTGTACAGAGAGGAAGACTGGAAAAACTACGCCATAGCGGTCCATGCCATGAAGAGCAATTCCAAGGGGATCGGCGCGGAGGCGCTTGCGGAGCTCGCCTTGCAGCTGGAGATGGCGGGCAAGGAGAATCGCGGGGAGTATATCAGAGAACACCACGCGGAACTGTTGGAGAAACACAGCGCGCTGCTCCGTGCTCTGGCGGCCAACTCTTTCCTCTATCCGGAGGGCTTTCAGGAGCCTGCGGCAGAGGAGGAGAACGGGGCGCGGCAGGAATCTGCGGACAGTGAGGACGAGGAGCTGCAGGACGTCGGGGAGGGCGATCTGCGGGCGCAGACGGCGCTTTTGCGGGAGAAACTGGAAGGTTACGAGAGCGACGGAGTGAACGCGCTCCTGGATGATCTGAGGCGGTGCCGGTACCGTGGCGCGGGTCTGAGGGAACTGGCGCAGCAGATCAGAGGCAAGGTGGATGAATTCGATTTCCTCGGCGCTGTGGACGCGCTGGACGCCTGGGAAAAAGGACTCCCGGGGAGCGCCGAGTGACGGGAAGACGGCGGAAAGGTTGGAGATGACAATGATCAAGAGAATGCGTAGATTTTGGAAGGCTCTGTTCCACGAGAAACTGAACTTGGAAGAGCGGATCAGCCGGATCGTCCTGCTGCTCGCGTTTATCGGCTCCATCATCGGCATGGGACGGGTTGCCTGCGGCGTGACGCCTGTAGTCCTGTCCGCGCTCGTGCCGATGTGCATTGTGGCGGCCGCGGCGCTTTACCTGGCGGCGGACGGGCAGACGAAACGGGCGTCGTGGCTGCTCGTTTTGACCTACAACATTATCCTTTTTCCGCTGGTCTTTGTCATGAGCGGCGGCGTGGACAGCGGCACGCCCGTCTGGCTGGTGCTGGGGCTGGTCTATATTTTCGTGCTGTTCAAAGGACGCGACGTTCCGATCGCGATGGGAATATCGCTCGTCTCTTTCCTGCTCACCTATGTGGTCTCCTATCTGCATCCGCAGATACTCGTGACAGCGAGCAGAGAGTACAGCTATCTGGACTCCTACGTCACCCTCCTTGTGGTGAGCTGCTTTGTCGGTCTGCTGATGCGGATCCAGTTTGTGACTTACGATAAAGAGCGTCGTCTGGCCGAGCAGCAGAAGGAGGAGATCGAGCAGATCGCGCGCTCCAAGGACGCTTTCTTCGCCAACATGAGCCACGAGATCCGCACGCCCATCAACACCATCATCGGCTTGAACGAGATGATCCTGCGGGAGGACATCTCCGACGAGATCGCGGAGAATGCGATCAATATACAGAACGCCGGCAAGATGTTACTCACCACGATCAACGATATTCTCGATCTGTCCAAGCTGGAATCCGGCAAGATGGAGATCGTGCCCGCCCGGTACGAGATTAGCGCCATGTTCAGCGATCTGGTAAATCTGATATGGATTCGCGCGCATCAGAAGGAGCTGGAGTTCAAGGTGGATATAGATCCGGAGATTCCCTCCATGCTCTACGGCGACGAGGTGCGCATCAAACAGATCGTGACGAATTTTTTGACCAATGCGGTCAAATATACGGCAAAGGGCTCCGTCACCCTGACGGCTAAGGCGGAGCGCACCGCGCCGGACGAGATTCTGTTACGCATCTCCGTGTCGGACACGGGTATGGGGATCCGCAAGGAGGATCTGAACAATCTGTTCAGTTCCTTCAAACGTGTGGACGAGCGGGAGAACCGCAACATCGAGGGGACGGGCTTGGGCCTCAACATTGCCAAGCAGCTGGCGGAGATGATGGGCGGCAAGCTGTCGGTGGACAGCGTCTATCATCAGGGTTCTGTGTTCACGCTGGAAGTCAGACAGCGCATCGTCAACGTGCGGCCCATCGGCGCGATCAGTTTCGCCGCGCAGAAACAGTTGGACTACCGCTCTAAGTACAAGCAGAGCTTTACGGCGCCTGACGCCGTCATACTGGTGGTGGACGACAACGAGATGAACCGCATGGTGGCGGTTAAGCTGCTCAGAGGCACGGGGATGACGGTGGAGACGGCACAGAGCGGCAGGGAGTGTCTGCGCAAAACGGCAGAGAAACTTTACCATGTGATCCTGATGGATCACATGATGCCCGATATGGACGGCGAGGAGACGATGCGGGCCGTGCGCACCCAGGCAAGGGGTTACTGCCAGAAGACGCCGATCATCGCGCTGACCGCCAATGTGATGACGAATGCGGAGCAGGTTTATCACGATATGGGATTCGACGGTTATCTGGCGAAACCGATCAATTCCGCTCTCCTGGAGGCGAGTATTCTCAAGTATCTTCCGCCGGAGCTGGTGGAGTACACCGCAGGGGAGGAACAGGACGACGGCGGGGAGGAGAACGCGGTCAGACAGGTGTCAGGCGTCAGGAAGAGGAAGATCGCCGTCACCGCGGACTGTATCTGCGATCTGCCGAGAGAACTTCTGGAGAGGTATCAAATCAAACTGATGTACTGTTATGTACACACCAAGGAAGGGCGTTTCTGCGATCTGTCTGAGGTGTCCAGCGACAGCATTCTGGAATATCTGAAGACGGAGGGCAACTACGCCCACTCCTCCACCGCAGAGCCGGAGAAATACGAGTACTTTTTCTCCGATGCGCTGCAGGAGGCGGAGCATGTTCTGCATATCACAGCCACGGTCGCATTGAGCGGCGCTTATCCGAACGCTCTGCAGGCGAGCCGGAGTTTTGACAACGTGACGGTGTTTGACTCTGCCCATATCAGCAGCGGCCACGGGCTGATGGTCCTGCGCGCGGCGGAGCTGGCGGAGCAGGGCAGGAGCGTGGAGGAGATCTGCAGGGATCTGGAGGAGTTCAGGGAGTTTGTCTGCTCTAACTTTCTGGTGCCGAGCACGGACGCGCTGTATCGCAACGGCAAGGTCGGAAGAGCGGTGCACAGGCTCTGCCGCGGGCTGAATCTTCACCCGGTGCTCCACATGGCCCAGAACGAGCTGAAATTGTGGAAGATAGAGACGGGCAATATCAGGCGGGCGAGAAAGCGGTATGTGAAGGCGCTGATGGAGCACGGCAGGATCGACAGACGGATCCTTTTCCTCACTTATGCGGGCTGTACGGCGCGCCAGCTTGAGGAGATACAGGAGGAAGTGGAGAAGTACGCCCACTTCGAGAAGGTGGTCCTGCAGAAAGCATCGGCCACGGTGTCCGGCAACTGCGGCATGGGCGTATTCGGCCTTATGTATATCAGAAAGAAGAACGAGACGACGTGGTGGTAGGCGCGGACTGCGCCTGCCGCTTTATATCAGATTTTGCGGACGCATATAGGATATACGAAATATCGTTCAAAATATCTTTGAAAATCTATTGCAATTCCTGAACGGCTGTGTTATCATCAATTCAATCAAACGAGTTCGGAGACAACTATTCCGACACAGGCACACATATCTGGGAAATCTATCGTTCTGACTGCAATTCTGCAATTCTGTTCTGAAAGGCTTCCTTATATGTACAGCAAAATCAAATAAGGGAGGAAAAAGGATGGGAACAAAAGATCTGCAGAAGAAGGGCTATTTCTCTGATTCGGCTAGGTTCGCGGACTTGGTCAACGGCGTGGTGTGTTCGGGCAGACAGGTGCTTATGCCGTCGGATCTGACGGACATGGATACCCAGGCGGGG
>CANRPO010000052.1 GCA_947632515.1 uncultured Lachnospiraceae bacterium | reverse complement strand
CCGTAAATTCAGTTGACTATACACATAATCTCCCGAACTGGCAGGGAAGTGAAAATTCTGTCAGGAGCGTATTTTACAAAGAAATAGCGTTGCTTATGACCAAAGATGCAGACGGTAATTTTGCTGTTACTCCGGAAGAATGCGCAAGTAATTTACAGGAAAAATTAAATGCAGCTATCTCTGAAGGACGCAAAAACAGTATACTTCATGAGTAAGAGCCTGTTCGGTATATGAACATTGCTGAAAATATATGCGTAACACCATACAATATGGGGTATATCACAGGCTATGATCAAGGAGAAACAGTAAATGAGAAACGGTTTAACGTAAACCGAAAAGAGCTTTGAAAATATAATTCCCGTGAACCGTTGTAAGCGGTTGGCGGGAACGATAAAGGGTGGCACTTTGTGGCGCTAAAATTCCGGCAGATCGGACAGACATCGTTTCGACGGTCTGTGATGAAACTGCCGCAGGAAGTACCGGCTGCATATCAATCCCTTACCAAAGAACAGTTTGACAGGGAAAAAAAGCAGTCAGATACGGAAGTGGTACAAGGTTTGCAAACGGGGAAGGAAATATATGAAGAATCATAAGCATGATACCGATGAAAACAGGGCGATGCATGTAAGCGGAATATTAAAACAGGACTCAAAAACTGCAAAGCAGATATAAATTCAATCCGCAGCCTGCTACGGGATATTTACCTTGCCGATCAGGCTGAGTCCCATGCAGATCATCCGGACATAAGCCGCAGTTTTGGGCATCATCAGCATTCCGACCGCGGGCTTTTTCTTCGCCCACAGCACCACGGGAAAGTAGCAGGCAAAGCTGATGATGATAGCGACAGACATCCGCCACAGACCGTATCCGCCGGTATTTCCCGACAGGAAGAACAGGATCGTAAGACACAGGCCGGTCACGGCGAACGGAAGATTGCGATAGATTCCCCATTTCGGGTTTCCTTCCGGGAGGAACCAGTTGTTTTGCGCAAATGCGCACAGCGCGATCCTGACGGCCGCGCTGACCCATGTCAGGACGAGCAGTGCAGCAGGATAGGAAACACGCGGAAATATGGCTTTCCACACATAGAACAGCAGTACATAGAACAGGGTCATGGTTATGGAGGAAACCATGAGCCCCAGACCCGACCACCATTGGACCTTTGGAGAGTCGCCGCAAAACGCCCTGATGATCCTTGGAACCAGATGGAAAGCGTCTCCTCCGCCGAGCAAGAGCGTCAGAACGCCGAACAGCAGGATTGCCTGACTGCCTTTCGCGTCAACAAAGAATATGACCGCCGCGATCAGATCAAACACGAGATAGGCAATACAGAAGATCGCCTCGCCGATCTGCGGCATACGGGATTTTGTGTTTCGTTCCATAATTTCTCTCGCTTTCTCCTACGATACGATTTTCTTTGCAAACTCTGCGGCAGCTTTACAGTCGGCGTCATCGGGTTTCCCTCTGTGCATCATGGCAAAAGATCCTTTGCAGGCAAACTCCTCCTTCGCCAGCGGGATATTCTTCGCCGCCAGCAGCTTTGCGACCTGTTTATAGGTGGATTTGATCAGCGCGGCGGTGCTGAAATTGACTACCTTTCCAATCTTTACATCGATTCCGTTGATGAACTCTTTGACGGCGTCGTCCACACCGTATGCGTAGACAGAACTGCCCAGGAACAGAATGTCCACATCTTCGGTCAGCGGTTTAGAAACCGTTTTTGCCTCCACGCCGACCGCTTTTGCTATGGCGTCGGCCAGTTTTTTTGTGTTCCCGCCCCGCGAGAAATATCGTATTGCCACTTTCATAGAAACAGCCCCTTTCTTTGCACGATTTAATCGCTAACGATTGTTTTATATGGTAATACATTTTGAGGGGATTGTCAATCGGAGGAGCGCAAGGGGAGCGAAAGGAGACAGAGCGGCATCTTGCAACCGATCCTCCTGTGCGCTATAATCTAGGCGGGTCAGAATATTTCGGAGAAACAGAGACAGACTGAACGGAAGGAGAGCAGCCGACGCCGGGCTGATAAGGACATGAAACCACTGAGTACAAGAACAGAGCATTTTACGGATTCCGTCATCAGACGCATGACCAGAATCTCATTGAAATACGGGGCGGTGAACCTGTCGCAGGGATTCCCGGATTTCGACCCGCCGAGGGAGATCACAGAGAGACTGGCGCAGATCGCACCCAAGGGGCCGCATCAGTATGCGCTCACATGGGGCGCGCAGAATTTCAGGGAGGCGTTGGCGAAGAAACAGAAACACTTCTCGGGAATGGCTGTGGATCCGGATACGAATATCGTTGTGACGGCGGGCAGTACGGAGGCCATGATGGCAGCTATGATGAGCGTATGCAATCCCGGAGAGCGCGTCGTGATCTTCTCGCCGTTTTATGAAAATTATGGGGCGGACACGATTTTATCGGGCGCGATACCGATCTATGTGCCGTTGGTGCCGCCGGAGTATGATTTTGATGCGGACGTGCTGGAGGACGCCATGAAACAGGCGGACGTGAAGGCGCTGATCCTGTGCAATCCGTCGAATCCGTGCGGCAAGGTGTTTACGAGGGAGGAGCTGCAGATCATAGCGGATCTGGCGGAAAAGTACGACGTCTATGTGATCACGGACGAAGTGTATGAACATATCTTGTATGCGCCGCACAGGCATACCTATTTTGCCACGCTGAAGGGGATGGCGGAGCGGACGATTATGTGCAGCTCTCTGTCTAAGACCTATTCCATTACAGGCTGGCGGTTGGGCTATGTCATTGCCGCGCCGCAGATCATCGACCGCGTGAAGAAGGTGCATGACTTTCTGACGGTTGGCGCGGCGGCTCCGCTAATGGAGGCGGCGACGGTGGGGTTGGGATTTGAGGATTCCTATTACAGAGATCTGCAGGCACGCTACACCGCCAAAAGAGAGTTGTTCTGCAACGGTCTTGAGCAGATCGGGCTGTCCTACACCAAACCCCAGGGCGCTTACTATGTGATGGTGGATATTTCGGAGTTCGGGTATGAGAGCGATCTGGCTTTCTGCGAGGATCTGGCGGCCAAAGTGGGAGTGGGAGCAGTTCCCGGTTCGAGTTTCTTTAAGGAGCCGGAGAACCGTTACATCCGTTTTCACTTTGCCAAACAGGAGCAGACCTTGCAGACAGCGTTGGAACGGCTGGCGGATATTGATAAAATGAAGTAAAGTCCTGTTCGGCGGCAGTAAGGAGGGAGAGACAAGTATGAGTTTACTGATCAAAGATACCACTCGGGAGGAGCGGACGCGTAAATGTTGACACAGTTTTCGAGAACGGAGTTATTGCTTGGCAAGGAGGCAATGAAGAAACTGTCCGATTCCAGAGTGGCGGTTTTCGGGATCGGCGGCGTGGGAGGGTATGTGTGCGAGGCTCTTGCGCGCAGCGGCGTCGGGGCGTTCGACCTGATCGACGACGACAAGGTCTGCCTGACCAACCTGAACAGACAGCTGATAGCCACGCGGAAGACAGTAGGACAGTATAAGGCGGACGTGATGAAAGAACGGATCCTTGAGATCAATCCGGAAACAGACGTACGGGTTTACAAGTGCTTTTTCCTGCCGGAAAATGCGGATGAATTTCCCTTTGAGGAGTATGACTATATCGTGGACGCGGTAGATACCGTTACCGCCAAGATCGCCCTTGTCATGAAGGCCGAAGAAAAAGGGATCCCCATAATCAGCAGCATGGGAGCGGGCAATAAGCTGGATGGCAGCCGGTTCAGGGTCGCCGATATTTATGAGACAAGGGTCTGCCCTTTGGCGAGGGTGATGCGGCGGGAGTTAAAAAAGCGCGGCGTAGAAAAATTAAAGGTGGTATATTCCGAGGAAAAGCCTGTAAGACCCCTGGAGGATATGTCGATCAGCTGCAGGACAAACTGCATCTGCCCTCCGGGAGCAAAGCACAAATGTACGGAGAGACGGGATATACCGGGCAGCGTGGCCTTTGTGCCCTCGGTGGCGGGACTGATCATTGCCGGCGAAGTGGTAAAAGATCTGTGTAATATCAAAATGGAGTAATGTGATATGGGTATTTCGGTAGAAGAACTAAATAAGCTGAACCATGCCGACTATCAGATCATAGATATTCGAAGTAAAATAGAGATCTCTCATGGGGTCATACCGGGCGCTGTTGCGATATCCCCGGAGGAAATTCAGGACGATTCCCGGATAGACGCCTCGAAAAAATTGGTCGTTTGCTGCAGCAGGGGCCGATTCAGCGTTGAGGTGGCGGAAGACTTAAGGGCCAAAGGAATGGACGCGGTAAGCCTTGACGGGGGATATATCGCCTGGCTTATGGATCATATGAGAAGGGCGGAAACGCAAAATAAGGCGGAGGATGCGGAGCGGAGTCTGCGGAAAAAATTTCGGAAAACGATCTGGTCAAAGTTTACAAAGGCGATCAATACTTATGAGCTGGTACAGCCCGGGGATCGGATTGCGGTCTGTATTTCCGGCGGCAAAGATTCCATGCTTATGGCCAAATGCTTTCAGGAATTAAAAATACATAATAAGTTTGATTTTGAGGTGAAGTTTCTTGTGATGGACCCGGGATATAGTCCGGAAAACCGCAGGATCATAGAGGAAAATGCGAGGAGTCTGAATATACCGATCACTGTCTTTGAATCGGATATCTTTGACTCCGTCTATCATGTGGAAAAGTCCCCCTGTTATTTATGCGCCAGAATGAGAAGAGGGCATCTGTATCATTTCGCAAAAGAGTCAGGGTGCAATAAAATTGCGCTGGGACATCACTATGACGATGTGATCGAGACGATCCTTATGGGAATGCTCTACGGAGCGCAGATACAGACAATGATGCCAAAGCTTCACAGTACGAACTTTGAAGGGATGGAGCTGATACGGCCCTTGTATCTGGTGAGAGAGGACGATATTAAGGCATGGCGGGATTACAACGGGCTTCGTTTTATCCGGTGCGCCTGCAAGTTTACGGATACCTGCACCACCTGTAACAGCGAGGAAAACCGATCGAAGAGAGTGGAGATAAAAGAATTGATCAAAACCTTAAAGCAGGTCAATCCGTACGTGGAAAAAAATATTTTTAAGAGTGTGGAAAATGTTAATCTGGACACGATAGTTGCCTATAAACACAAAGGAGAGAAACATTTTTTCTTAGAAGAATATTAAAAAATGAGAAAAGAAAACCAATGGCAAGACGCCACTGGCTTTCTTTTTTGCTTTTAATTGTAGTTGTCGATGCAAGGCTGGAACATGCTCTTGCTGATCCCGCAGACCGGGCATACCCAATCGTCGGGAAGGTCTTCAAACGCCGTGCCGGGAGCGATTCCGTGTTCGGGATCGCCTTTCTCCGGATCGTATGTGTAGCCGCAAGGATTACAGAAATACTTTTTCATCGTAAAAACTCCTTTCTGATCATGTACTTGGGACTGCGCCCACTAGAGCTATAGTACTATATTTCGCCTTGGAATACAATCACAAATTTTCATGCTCTGCCGGCGGCGGGACGCTTTACCTCGCCAGCCAGCCGCCGTCTACAGCGATGGTAAAGCCGTTCACGTACGCGGCGGCGTTGGAGGCAAGAAAGACAGCGGCTCCCGCAATGTCTTCGGGTGTGCCCCAGCGTCCTGCGGGGATGCGGCCGAGGATCTCCGCGCTGCGCTGGTCGTCACTTCGCAGATTGTCGGTATTGTGCGTTGCCATATAGCCGGGCGCGATGGCGTTGACATTGATGTTGTGGGATGCCCACTCGTTCGCCAGCGCTCTGGTGAGGCCGAGCACCGCGCTTTTGCTCGAGGTGTAAGCGGGCACTCTGATGCCGCCCTGATAGCTGAGCATGGACGCTATGTTGATGATCTTGCCGCCCTTGCCGTCGGCGATCCAGTCTTTGGCGAAGGTCTGGCAGAGGAAGAATACCATTTTCTCATTTAAGTCGATCACGGCGTCCCAATCTTCCACAGACACGTCTACCGCATCGCATCTCTTGATGATGCCGGCGTTGTTCACCAGAATGTCAACGCGCCCGAAAGCGGCTTTGGCCTCTTGGACGATCTGCGGAATCACGCTTATGTCGGACAGATCCGCGATCACTTCCTTAAATACGCCGGAAAAGGCGGCGATCTTCTCTGCCGTCTCCGCGCAGCTGCGTCTTGCCACGCCGATCACGTTGGCGCCGGCTTGCGCAAACGCAACGCAGATGCCCTGACCTAAGCCGGTGTTTGCGCCTGTGACAAGCGCGGTCTTACCTGCCAGAGAAAACATATTCAAATTTGGTTCAAACATCTTTCTTTTTCCCTTCTTTCTGTAAGAATCATATAACGGAATATATCAGAGTTATTATACTGAAAAACGGGCGAGAAAGCAAATCTATTTGAGAAAAATCCATGGAGAAAAAGTTTCAAGTAAAAGTTCCGGGTAAAAAATGATTAAAAATTCTTGAACTGCGGCATATTATATGGTAGACTAAAAAACCGTGAGGGAGTAGCAAGCGCTTTTGTGTAACAAGTCAACATGCTGACCAAGAGGTCTGGCTTGTTTTAAATTGCGAGACTCATGTATGCTAAGGCTATACATGGAGTCCGCCCATATCATGAAGAATGACACCAAGTATGGCTTAGCAGGCGATACTTGGTGTTTTTACATAGGAGGATAAAATGAATTGGACGTTTTCTTTTTTCTTTAACAACATTCTGCTCGGTGTGGGACTTGCGATGGACGCCTTCTCCGTCTCGCTTGCAAACGGACTGAACGAGCCGAGGATGAAGAAAGCAAAAATGATCGAAGTGGCGGGTGTTTTTGCCGCGTTTCAGTTTGCGATGCCGATGATAGGATGGATGTTCGTGTCCACGGCGGTCAGGTATTTTAAGATGTTTGAAAAGTGGATCCCCTGGATCGCGCTTGCGCTGTTGGGGTACATAGGAGGGAAGATGTTGTATGAAGGCGTCAGAAACAGAGAGGAGGAAATGGAAAGCCCGGCGGTGGGATTTGCGGCATTGTTCGTGCAGGGCGTCGCCACATCCATCGATGCGCTGTCAGTCGGGTTTACGATTGCAGATCACAGCGCAGCGGAGGCTTTTTTAGCCGGTCTGCTTATCGGGGCCGTCACGTTTTTTATATGCTTTTCGGGCATTGTGATCGGCAGGAAGGCCGGTACGAGACTTGCCGGCAAGGCCGGGATCCTGGGAGGCGTGATCCTGATCGTTATCGGCGTGGAGATCTTTGTGAGGAGTCTGGTATAGGCGGAAGTGTAAGCGGAAGAATTGAAATATTTGCTTGCATTTTCTGCCGCCGATGTGCTATCCTGTTTCACGGGAAAATAAATACGCGCATAATGACACATGTGGTGCCCGGCACATAAATCTGATTACAGAGTATGCTTTATATGGCCGGGGTTTCCGCGTGTGTTTTTTTGCGCCGAAACGGAGGAAGAATTATGCCAAGAAACCAATTTCAAAGAATGATATTCGCCCTGATCACGGTGGTGATCACCGTACACGCCTATGTGTTTTACAGCCTGTATGTGGTCAACGGCTCTGCCCTGATGGAGCTTAACGGGACGACAAGCGTTATCGCCGCGCTGAACAGGCAGGGCGGGGTCTATATGTGCGCGGCCTATGTGCCGATCTGGGCATGTGTGCTGATCGAGTTCTGTTTTGCCTATCTGCTGGAAAATCTGGTCGGGAGTCCGGCCTCGTTCAAGCTGGCGTGCCGGGTATTTAACCCGGCGAAGAATCACCCGATGATCTTCGAGACGGCGATCATCTGCGCTACGGTCGGTATCATGTGTCCGGCGATGAGCTTTATCGCGGCGTTTCTGTACTACCCGTACTATATGGGATTCAACGTCTTCACGCTGCTTGCCAACTGGCTGAAACTGGTCTGCCTGAATTTCCCGTTCGCGTTTTTCACGCAGCTTTTCTTTATCCAGCCTCTCGTGCGGGTGATCTTCAAGACGATCTTCCGCAGGGATATAGAAAGCCGGGAAGAAAGCGATGCGCAGCCGGAGAACGAGCAGGAGGTGATCCTCAACATTTTCAGGCGCATCGATGAGATTCAGGAGGAGATCGCGCACGAGCACCGCCGCAGGAAAGCTCTGGAGGAGGACGTACATAAGATGGCGTCGAAGTAGGGGCCGGATCGGCGATTTTGCCAACAGGCGAGGGCGGATTTTTTGTCTAAATCGCCTATACCGAAACTGTTTTTTGCGAGTATAATAAAGACATAGCGTGCAGCCCGGCGGCGTAAGTCCAGCCAACGCCGGGGGTGCACGCTGTTTTTTTATGCAATGATTTTTCTGTGGAAGGAGAAAGAAAATGGAAACAAATCAATTCTTGGGAAACGAGCCTGTCGGCAGGCTTATGGGGCGCTATGCGGTCCCCTGCATTATTTCGCTGTTAGTGGGCGCGCTGTACAATATCGTGGATCAGATCTTTATCGCCAACGCCGACTACCTCGGCTCTTACGGCAACGCCGCCAACACGGTGGTGTTCCCGCTCACGGTCATCGCCCTGGCGATCGCCGTCATGGTCGGGGACGGCTGCTGCGCCTATGTCAGTCTGAGTCTGGGACGGAAGGAATTTGGATGCGCGAAGAAGAGCGTGGGCAACGCGGTCGTCATGATACTGGCGGGCAGCGTGGCTCTCTGCGCGGTCTATCTGATTTTTGAGGAGCCGATCATCACAATGTTCGGCGGCACGGTCAACGAAACGACTTTTCGGTACTCCGAGGAGTATTTTTTCTGGATCTCTCTCGGCATTCCCTTTTACATGTTCGGGCAGGCGATGAACCCGATCATCCGGGCGGACGGTTCGCCGGGGTTCGCGATGGTGTCCACCCTGTTGGGCGCGGGGATCAATATTGTCCTTGATCCTGTCCTGATCTTCGGGTGCAGATGGGGGATGACGGGAGCGGCCGTCGCCACCGTGATCGGGCAGATCGTAACGGCTGCGCTGGCGCTCGGCTATCTGCTGCGCATGAAACTGCTCAGGCCGGAGGGCGGCGATTTTCGCATAGACGGAAAGATCGCGGGCAGGACGCTGACGCTCGGACTCACGAGTCTGCTCTCGCAGCTGTCTCTGGTGGCGGCGATGGCGGCCATCAACAACATGATCCGCAAATATGGCGCGGCGGACGCCGTCTTCGGACAGGAGGCGTACGCCCAGATCCCGATGGCGGTGGTGGGTATCGTGATGAAATTTTTCCAGATCGTCATCTCCATCGTGGTCGGCATGGCGGCCGGCTGTATTCCCATTGCGGGCTATAATATGGGCGCAGGCTTAAAACACAGGGTCAGGAGCCTGTTCTCCATGCTCCTGGCGGCGGAGGCTGCGGTGGGCGCGCTGGCGTTTCTGATCGTGGAGCTGCTCCCGGGGCGGCTGATCCTGATTTTTGGCGCGGCCAACGAGAGCGCATACTACACTGACTTTGCGCTCAGAGCGTTCCGCATCTATCTGTGCATGATCGTGCCCGCCTGCGTCAACAAGGCATGTTTTATCTTCCTGCAGGCGCTCGGCAAGGCGGCGGAATCCTCCGCGCTCTCCATGGTGCGGGAGATCGTCTTCGGCGTGGGTTTCGCGCTCCTGTTCCCGCACTTCTGGGGTCTGGACGGGGTGCTGTACTCCATGCCTGTCTCGGACGCCCTTACTTTCCTGATCGCAGTCGTCCTGATCCTGCGCGCCTACGCGGAACTGAAAGAGCCGGAAAAAGGCGGTTCCTACGCCGCCGAAACGATGCGGGAGGCGCGGCTGTGATGCCTTGACAAAAACTAGTAAAATAAAGTAAAATTAACGAATAAGAGTCTATCTTTTTTACTGGCGGCGGCGAACGGGAAAGGAGCGGCATTATGGAACACAGAAATCCTATACAGAGCGACACACACACGAAGTTTATCACGATCGGCGAGATCATGCTGCGCCTGACGCCGCCGAACTATGAGAAGATCAGAATGGCCAGCACCTTCGAGGCCAGCTATGGCGGCAGCGAGGCCAACATCGCGCTTGCGCTGGCCAATCTGGGCGTGGACAGCACGTTTTTCTCGGTGGTGCCCAACAACAGTCTGGGCAAGAGCGCGATCCGTATGCTCAGAAGTAACGACGTACACTGTACGCCGATGATCCTGAGCACGCCGGAGGAGACGCCGACCCATCGGCTGGGCACCTATTATCTGGAGACGGGATACGGGATCCGTCCCAGCAAGGTCACTTATGACCGCGCCCACAGCGCCATAGCGGAGTATGATTTCAGCGGCGTGGATCTGGACGCCCTGCTGGAAGGGTTTGACTGGCTGCATCTGAGCGGCATCACTCCGGCGCTTGGGGATAACTGCCGCTCCCTGATCCTCAACTGTCTGATCAAGGCGAAGGAACTGGGATTGACGGTGAGTTTTGACGGCAATTTCCGCAGCCTTCTCTGGTCCTGGGAGGAGGCGCGGGATTTCTGTACGAAATGTCTGCCCTATATAGACGTCCTGCTTGGCATTGAACCCTATCATCTGTGGAAGGATGAGAACGACCACAGCAAAGGGGACTGCAAGGACGGCGTTCCTCTGCAGCCAAGCTATGAACAGCAGGACGAGATCTTCCGCATCTTCGCGGAGCGTTATCCGAATCTGAAATATATCGCGCGCCATGTGCGGTACGCGCACAGCGGCAGCGAGAACAGTCTGAAAGCTTTCATGTGGCACGAGGGGCACACCTTCGAGAGCCGCCTGTTCACCTTTAATATCTTAGACAGAGTGGGAGGCGGAGACGCCTTTGCCAGCGGTCTGATCTATGCGATCATGAATGATTACAAGCCGATGGATATGATCAATTTTGCGGTGGCCAGCAGCGCGATCAAGCACACGATACGCGGCGACGCCAACATCACCGACGACGCGCAGGCGATCCGCAACCTGATGAACATGAATTTTGACATCAAACGCTGAGCCGACGCGGGCCACAATATCGTCGAAACAGTCCTGCCGGAAGTTGATTCCGCGCTTTTCTTGTAGTATAATGTACACATAAGCATTAAGCTGTGCGAATCCATCACATGGAGAAACGGCAGCACGCTGCCGGATTCTCCATGTGACGGATTCATAGGGCGCAAGCCCGTGGCCGAGAGAACGCGCAGCGTTCACGAGGGGCACAGCGCA
>CANRPO010000051.1 GCA_947632515.1 uncultured Lachnospiraceae bacterium | reverse complement strand
ATATTGTAGCATCTACCAGTTATTTAGAAAAGTTTGTTACGCCCCAAGGGGCGGGGAATTTACCCACTCTCATTAAAGAAACATCGAAATACTCTGTATCAAAACAGTTCGGCGGATACAAAATACCCCCGACTCCCAGAGCGACATAAAAATCGGATGCACCGCTCTTCCCGACAGCTCCTCCGTTCCAATGGTCATACAGATCCGGCTGACCATCCCTTAAAGTAATCTCATGCGCCATAACGCAGCAGACACATTCAGGGTGTTGTATGTGCGCATTCATAAGTTTTTCTATTAAACGTCGCTCATATATCACGTCATCATCCACTGTGACGATAATTGCATCAGGAAATTGTTTTCGTGCATAATACAATTTCTTGTGTGGTTTTAGATTATCGGGAACATATTTGATCTCAAGTCCGTATTGTCTCAGCATCGCTAATTTTTTCGGGATTGCAATACTCTTACACTCTTCCTCAGACAGCCAAAGGATAATTTTGTCCGGCTTGTATGTCTGTTTCAGCAAAGACCTGATACAGTAATGAACCAAGTGCAGTCTCACCGGGAAGGAAGTCAGCGATAAAATCACTTGCTCCCTGCGAAGTTCATGATTCAATCCGTCCTCCGGTTTCGTGACAGCACAATATATCGGATAAAGCATGTTAAAAATATAGCGCAGCAAATGATTCCAGCCGGAACATATTTTATTGCAGCCTACTCGAAATTTTAGTTTGTAGAAGAAATCTATCAAACCGCATTCTCCTCTCTTCGATGCTTTCATGCAGGAGCTCGAACTAAAATATGTAACAGTTCAGAAAGCGGAAATGAAATCAACAAAAACAGAATCAAATCCAATACAACATTTCCGGAGAAAAATTCCGGGAAATGATATATCATAATTCCATGTATTAAAAGCAACTCATAAGATACCTTCCCTATTTTTTCAAAACCCACACCCACAAAATCAGGGCCTCTGTATTTTGCACTTTTCCAAAACATAATATATAAACAGCCTAAACAGGTTATCGCAGAAATTACACTTTTCATAGGATATGAAATACATGGAACGGCGGGATTATTCAACAGAAAGTAGCATGTAATAAACAGCACAGCAAAAAGCGCGCAGACACACATTAAACAGATACATTTCATCTTTAACGTTGACGAATCTATCCAGGAAAAAACCGCATCATTATATATGGCGCATACGACACCTATTTGAAAAGAAAAAGCATTTAATCCCCACATGCTTGTCCCGACAGACGGTATGTTACAATTTACAGCAAAAAGCAACACCAATATGGAAGACAAAAAATATGCCGGCACATTTTTCTTACTTCCCTTCACACCTATGATTGTAAAAACCAAATAACAAAAATACTGATATGTAATATACCATGTGACCCTTCCGATAGTGCTGATCAGGCCGAGGCTATTCAATAAAACTTCTGCCCACGGCCAGCTATAACCTTTTACATATAATTTTAATATACTCAAACCCCAGATGACGATAAAAAGAGGCGGAATAATTTTGTATAGTCTTCGATTCCAAAATGAAACTTTATCTATATCCCCCCCCCGCCGTATTGCAGCAATTGCTACACCGTAGCCGGATAATACCAGAAAAACGGACACGCCCAGGTAGCCAAACGGATGCATTGCGCTTTCAATAATCGTTGGCATTTCAATGACCCGCGGTAAATGAGAAATGATTACGGCCATAATGGCTACCCCTTTAACAGCGCAGGTATCACGTTTGGATATAGTTTTAAAATCAATACTATGACTAACATTCATAGGTATTTTAGTTTGTAGAAAAAATCTATCAAACCGCTCTCTCCTTCGTTTTACATCCAATCTATCGAAAACTCATTGAACTAACTCTTATCTGATATTGATGCAACCGACTCAACCAGTGGTCATTCTTTCCAAGAATATGCGCCTTTTTCGCCAACTCCGGCAATACTCGTTTAATCTCCATGTAGTCCATCATATTACAATTCCTTCCGCAAGCCATAGCGGCTTAAGCTGCAATACCTCGTTACATCGATGTTTTCTTTCAGAATGTGGGAAGGCACCCCGCCCACTGAACAATTTGAGGGAACATCATGAATGACCACGGCATTGGCGCCAATGATGACGTTGTCCGATATGGTTATATTGCCAAGAATCTTGGCGCCGGTAGCAATATAAACGTTGCTGCCAATGACAGGCATGCCGGGCCTGTTGGAGCGACCTCCTGTGAGCACATTGGTTCCGATGACTACATGATCCCCTATGACGGTCTCCTTGCCAATCACACAGCCCAGCCCGCCATACAGGAACTTGCAGTGCGCACCAATCATGGCCTCATAAGGGATAACGGAACTGTGTATTATATAAATCAGCCCTTTAATCAACTTTGGCAAAAGCGGAATATGATGCAAATATAGCCACCGTTCCACTTTATACAACTTATATGCATCCATTTTAGACAACTCCTTATACTATAGTTGGCCTCCACCTTGTTTTACATCCAATCTATTGAAAACTCATTCCGTATATTTTCATTGATAAATATTTTCGGCATAAAGCTTTGCTCGATTGTTCGGAAAACTGAAACGTTATTGTTCAATAAAGATCTGTTGTCCCCTGTCCCTCTCACATAAATACTTGCAATAAACGGCAAGGGCGAAAGCGGTCTGCCCAGCTGCGCACATATTTTAGGTATATCTCCATGCCTTTTTCTGATAATATGTGGATTAACATTTTCACTGGCTACCATTTTATCGTAGTGTTTTTCAGGCAAGTCTTCCACCGAATATTTGACTATTGTCGAACTGCCATTGGGGAACTTATGCCCTTTTTTGATAAAATTATCTCCCACATGATAGTAATAACCGTTATGTGAAACAAATCCGTTCTTATCCTGATGGCAATTAACATATTCCGCAATGCGGTTGCTCTGAATATCGTCCGCGTCCACTATCATGGTAAAACCGCCACCCAATTCCCTTATTCTCATTCCAATGGTATGTACCTTAAACCCCTTATCTATCGGCATATCCTGTACTGTCGTCGGTATCGGAGCATCCACTTGAATAAACTCTACTCTTTCGTCATATGTATGCCTCAGACTTGGAATATCATGGCAGGCTACAATAATACGGAAATCAGGGTCTGTCTGATTGTAAACCGACCAGAGTGTTCGATTGAAAAACTCCGTTACTTTATCCCAATCGTTTGATACCTTTTTACTGCGCAGGGGAATCCCAAAATAAATCATCAGCTTGTCCTCCTCACCAATAACACAACTTAAAAGTATATCATATCAACCTCTTCACTTATTAAGCGCTATCAGGTTTCCAATATCGTTCTTGATTACATCAACAGCCTTATCCCACATAAAATGCTCCATAATTCTTTTGTGCGCCGCTTTGCCTATCTGAACATCGTTTTTCTCTTTGATGATCATATCTGCCATATCCTCAAGCGAGTCAAACAAAAACCCGCTCACTCCATCTTCAATAACATCATTCGGACCCGGCGCATGCATGACATAAACCGTATTCTCATAGTACATCGCCTCAAGTATGGACATGCCAAAAATTTCGCGCCTGCTAAAGCTTATATACGCATCGGCAGATCTGTATGCTTTCCACATTTCCACATTTGGTATACTTTCAAAATAATCCGTATACTTCTCCAATCCTTTTTCTCGGAGTGCGGCAAACAGTTCCTCTTTTAAAATTCCTTTGCCGACAATCAACAGACGATAATCATCCAGAACCTCATGGATTCTCTCGAATATCTGAATACAGTCGAGCGGGTTGCGCCCTTTGACTAATTTCCCTACCATGAGCAGATACCTTGCATCCTGCCTTACATGCAGCGCTCTCCTGGCCTCTGCCCTGGAAATCAGCTCGTAGTCGTCCCGCAATTTTGTTATATCCAACCCAACAGGAGCCACAAGCACCTTCCTCACGCCTTTTTTCTCCAATTGTTCTTTGACGGCATGGGTTTTGGCAAAAACCGTTTTGTCCCGATAGAAACGCATGATCCGTTCAGCGTTTATATTACTCAAAAACCGTATGATAGACTTACTGCTATAGCTTTCAGCCGCTCCAATATACGGTGCAAAAAATACATGATTTCTTTTCGCCCATGCATACGCTGTTTTGGTCATAAGCTGGATATCCGAATAACATACTAATAATTCTATGTCTTTATCTATCCAGGAAAATCCAGATATTGTGTTATTCCCAATAGCCTTTACCGGCCGGCATATATACCTGACGTTTGGATATATGATCTCGTCTACTCTTTTTGCGTTTTGTGCGACGCATTTATACACCGTTACCTCGTCGCCCTTATCCGAAAAAGCCTTCGCCATTCCAATTTCCTGTGCGTTATACGTTTCTCTGATTCCGAATGAGTTGACAAACAGAACAAGGATTCCTACTTTCATTATCAATCCGCCCTTCTTAGATTACATCAGCAAAGCCCTTGAAAGAGTTTCTCATACCCCTCGATCAGCGCCTTGCCCGTGTGCTCCCAGCTCAACTCATCAACGACGCGTCTGTAGCCGTATTCGCCCATTTGTCTGCGGCGTTCGGGGTCGTCGAGTAATTCCAGAATCTTATTCGCCATGTCCCCGGCGTCGTTATTTTTGGCATACAGCGACGCCTCCTGCGCGGAGTATCGCCCCTCGGTCATATCAAACTGAACGATCGGTTTCGCTAACGCCATATATTCAAGAATTTTATTCATGGTGCTCTTATCGTTCATGCTGTTATATCTGTCGCAGTTTACGCAGACATCCGCCGTATTGAGATAGGCAAGCATCTTCTCGTCCGACACTCGCCCCGTAAACTCGACGCAGTCGTCAAGCTGCATTTCGTGAGCCTGCTTTTTAATATTTTCCAGATGCGGACCGCCGCCCACAACTCCCCAGAAAACGCTGTGCCCGCGCTGTTTTATGATTCTGGCCGCTTCCAGCAGATATTCCATTCCTTCCTGCTGACCGATCACGCCGAGATACCCTACCATGTACTTATATCCGCGCCTGATGCCCTCGGTGGGAGGCTGGATCTTCATGCGCTCAAGTCTTGGGCCGCTGCGCAGGACCATTACCTTCTCAGGATCCATCCCGCCGCGTTCTATGGCGATCTTTTTATAGCTTTCGTTGGTGACAAAGGCAAACGCGCAGTGCCTGTAAGTCTGCCTTTCGAGAAAAAGCTGACTCCAATACAGCGGTCCGCCGGCGTGTCCGAACTTTGCCTCAAAAAGCTCCGGGCATATGTCGTGATGGTCGAACACATATTTTACGCCGTATTTTTTGAATTTTTTTGCAACCATATATATATTGTCGGGAGGATTGCAGCCTTGAATGACGTCAAAGCCGATCTCCTTATATATCTTCTTGGCAAGCCGCGTTTCTTCTCGAAGGGCGGTACTGTATTCTTTTAAATAGCCGATAGCGCCGTTGCCCTCGACAGGAAGATCGTGTCTGAATATATGTACGCCGTCAAGAAACTCTTCTTCTCTGTCATAGTCTCTGCCCTTGGGACAGATGACAGAAACCGTGTACCCGTTTGCCGCCAGTGTCGTGGCCTCCTGCCAGACACGGGTGTCGAACGGAACGGGGAGATTTTCGACGATGATCAGTATTTTCCCTTCACTCATATTGATATACTTCTTTCTATATAGTTCTCATTACATAATATGGTACTATCCATCTTATAATTTGCAGTTTTGGATCACCATTTTATACTTACCCCGTTCAGTCAATATTGTTTCGCCTCTCTGTTCCACAACACATTCCAACGCGGGCCGCAGCTTTGCCGAAACATTCTCTGCGATCATTTTAAGCTGTCTACCCGATATACCCCCCCCCTGTGACGGAACAATATATAAAATACATTTTCCCGGAACCCTCTGCACAAATTGGTAACTTTTAATTCCCGAGAACGTGGCGTCGTGAAAGTTTATCGCGGCAGCCGAGATCTGTTCACCCTTTTCTCCGTACAATATGTCATCATCCCGATGCCCCGCTATTTTATATGGATCCCCGTGCCCGGCAACAGTAACCCTTTCTCCGTCAATCGGCTCTATATAATCATCTACCTCATATCGGATCAGAGGTATTTTCCCATTGATAAATCCGGTTACAACAGGATTTCCTTCTTCGCTTATTTCGGCGATCCCATACAGCGGCTGAAATACATATCCCCCATCATATTTTTCAGCGTAAACCGCCCTCTCCGAATGTCCGTAAAACATGGCGATCGGACATTTGAGAACAGCTTTTATTTCGTTCTCCTGAAAATCATACAGATTTTCCGAAATCAGCAGCGCCGCCTTGAATTTCCCTGCAAGATCGATTCCTGTTTCCCTTGCCAGACGGCAAAAATTGTATACCGCCGAGGGATAGCCATAGATAAAATCCGCCCCATAGTGGTCTATCCTTTTTACATATTCCTTTACATTGTCGCGGTTCAGTCTGAAAACATTCAGCCTGATTTCCCGGTACAGGGGGTTGATCTCATACAGCCTGCCATGCAGATCAACGCCGCGAAAAGTCGCTAATTTGCTGATCTTGAAATCATATCCGAACTTGCTCCAATAATGATAGGTAAACGCCCACTCGCGATAGATCGCGTCCTTTTCCATGAGAACGTGGGTTGGCTCTCCCGTTGTTCCGCCGGTTCTTACATCATAGAAATTATCTATATCGTCTGCCTGAAGTTTTTCATAATTTTCTTTCAGCAAGTCTTTTGTCAGCACAGGCAGCTTTTGCAATTCTTCAACAGAAGTCAACGACTCAGGATCGAAACGTATGCTGTCCATCAGTTCTCTGTAATAAGCTGTGTGCCGATATGCGTGCACAAGAGTTCTTTTCAGAAGAGCCATCTGTAATTTGCTTACTTCCCGCTCTGTCATGCCCTCTGCACGCTCTAACAGCTCATACTGTTCCAGAAAAACCCTGTTTTCGATCAGCCGATTGCGAATTATGCGCGCAAAAGGCCGTTTCATCCAATACGGCATGTTTTCATTCAGTTTTTTAATTGCGGCTATCTTCATCCTATCTCTCCCAAACCGTTATCTTCGACACGATCCCATCGCCGTGGGATCTGACGCCGACTGCCTTGGTACTCTCACGCACGCCATAGCGCCGGGAAAACACAGCGTCCCGCACGCGTATTTCAAAATCGTCTTTGCTCTGAAACTCTATCTGGCAGGAACACACTCCCGCAAAGATCAAAACCGTATTGTTTTCGATCTTCGCCGCCGCGTCAGGCGAGAGCATAAACGTCAATGTATAGCCGCACACAGCCGACAGCTCATCCGTCACGCAAAGTTCTCTGTCTCCGTCAAATTCAAATGTCCTGCGGTGTATGATCGGACGGTACCCGTCATGCTCCGCCACAAGGGTAGTCTTTCCATTCGTATTTTCAAAGCTTATGAGCTTACACTCGGCACGTTTCCCCCACAGAAACGCGCCGAGCATTTCAGACTGATCTCTCCCCTCGACAGTGACCGTGTTGTGATTCTCCGTCTTCCTGAAAGCGTTTCTGCCGGTCAGATCGCAGTGATACAGATAGGTCCCCGGATCAGCGAATATGGGCTGCCCCTCAACGAACATCTGAAAACTCAGCGCGTCCGCGTGTCCGTGGGCGGCGATCCTTCCGAATCCAAGCGCGGCGTGGTCTATGCCTATCAGGATCCTTCTGTCTTTGCTGCGGAGGATCGTGTTTCCTCCCTCTTGATAGCAGGCGCATAGCGGCGGCTGATACCGCGGCTTTTTTCGGGCGGCCTTTAATTCCTCCTCGCTAAACAGCAGGCTGATATTTTCACAGTTTAATCTGTTTAAATCCGTGTACTGCTTATCCAGCATGATGCTGAGCAGCCCGAGCGTGTATTGATAATGGTTTTCTATCCCGCCCTGTAAGTCCAGAATTTTGCCCTCGTCGTCGTCTCCAAAAACGATGCTTTCACTGTACTCTCCCATACAGTCCGCGACATAGGCGCACATCTTCTCCAGCATGGATCTCCACGAGTCGGGGACCGCATAGCCGTTTTTTATGAGCAGCCGCATCATCAGCCCCATGGACTCCATATAGAAGGACTGGTAATGCAATGACAGCTCTTTATTGACTCCGTCGGAATAGTTTTGCAAGGAAAGCTCTCTTGTCAGAATATCGACCGCCAGCCTGACCCACGGCTGACAGTCGCACAGAATCCCGGTCTGGCCGATCGCATACGCCTCTACGATCAAATGATTATTCGCGGACGAATACCGCGAATAGTGCTTTGTGATATAGTCGGTCATATTCAGAATGCCAGTCTGCAGCCGGTCAAGCAGTTCCGACGGCGCATCCGCCGCTTTCAGGAAACAATAGGAATAACACCAATTACTGCACCGGATGGCGATCTCCATGACGCTTGTCCACGAGATTCCCCACAAAAACGGATTCTTTTCGTTCCAGTCCTCAAACAGCTCCGCAAACTCATCCAGATACTTCCCGTCATGGCTCGCCGCATAGTTTTTAGCCAGCAGCGCAAACTGAAAATGCCTGTTAAGCTCCCAGTTTGTCCGAGCGTCTCCTATGTCGTCACGCTGCCTGTATGCAAGCGAATAGCTGAATTTCAAAGGCCATGCGTGATTCGTCTGAAAGCCTGCATGCCAGCGCTTTTTATAGGCGGAATAATCAAAATTTCCAAGCAGGGGGATGTCCGCACGCAGACCGCATTCGGGATGATCCGTATTGAGATGCAGCCTTTTGTCATCTATCCTCAGTGCGCTCAGCTCCTGCTCAAAGACGCCGCTCGTCACACTTGATTTCGAATCGCCAAAACGCTGCCGTTCCTTCCCGTGAATGGCCTTCCGGTTCAGTCTCCATATTATCTCAGGTATGCTCATAGCCTGTAAGCGCCTTAAAAGCCATATAAGATCAGCCAAACCAAGCCCTCCGTTTTCAGCGCCGTTCGCGCCGCACAGATTTCGTTCAGAACTCCGCTTTTATCATCGTCCGCACGATCTTCTTTTGCTGCGCGGGATTGATATTGATATTCTCCCAGCTTATTCCTTCATAGTTGCCGTCATAGTCGAGCTCCGTAAATTGGCGCACAAGATCTACGATACATTTATGCGGGTATCTGGCGGGAATCTCCGCGAACTCTTTTTCCTTATTCGTGACGACCAGCACATCGCTCTCTTCGCAGACCGTATCGAGATCATCGGAAATGATCTCATATAAATGCGGCAGCTTGGCGGTGATAAAATCCGCGTTTATGCCCGCCGTCTGGGAGATGCGCACATTTTTATCATAAATACGAATCTCATAGCCCTTCCCTAAAAGGATCTCCGCCACGTCAATGATCGGGCTGCATCTCAAATCGTCGGTGCCGGACTTGAAACTGAGCCCGAGAATCCCGATTCTTCGCTGCCCCTTGCTCTCGATAATATCCACGGCGTTCTTTTTCTGCCGCTCGTTGGACGGATTGATCGCGTTGATGACCGGGACATCCACATATAAGTCATGGGCGAGAGTTCTGAGCGCCTTTGAGTCTTTAGGCAGGCAGGACCCGCCGTATGCGAAACCGGGCTTGAAGTAATAGGGCGAGAGATTCAGCTGCCTGTCCTTGCAGAATATCTCCATGACCTTATGGCTGTCGATACCAAGCGCCTTGCAGATATTGCCGACTTCATTGGTAAAGGCGATTTTCAGACCGTGATATGTATTATTCACATACTTCATGATTTCGGCCACTTCAATATCCGCAGCTATGAACTCGCCGGGAATATCCTTGTACAGCTCTCTGAATTTGCGCTCGGCATATTCGCTGTCGGTGCCTATCAGAGTAAACGGCGGGTTCATATAGTCGTGAACGGCAGTGCCCTCGCGAAGAAATTCCGGATTGGAGACAACCGTAAAATCTTCGCCGCGCACTTTCCCGGAAACCTCCTCGATGATCTCGCCGACTTTGACGCTTGTTCCGGGCAGTACCGTGCTGCGGATGGCGATGATGTGAAATTCGTCCTTGTCCGCCAGAGCCTCGCCTATCTGACGCGCCACGCCATAAATGTAGCTGAGATCCAGATGGCCCTCTCTGCTGATCGGCGTGCCTACGGCTATGATCGATAGCTCCGAATTGTGCACGGCGTAGCGATGATCCATCGTCGCCTCAAGCAGACCCTGATCGTGCGCGCTGCGAACCAGTTCCTCTATGTCCGTCTCAATGATGGTGGGTTTCCCCTGATTGATCAGATTTACCCTGTTCTCGGAGATGTCGTTCCCTATTACATGGTGTCCAAGCCGGGCACAGCAGGCAGCGCCCACACATCCGACGTATCCAAGCCCGAAAATACTTATGTTCATCTTAATCCCCATTCTGGAGCGTTCTCGCGACAGGGCGACGCGAATCTCAAATTCGCGTCTGCCATCAGGGGCATTTGTGACGCTCCGGCACAAATGTCCGTATGAAAAATCAGCACATCAGTGTGATTTTTCACACTGTCTGTCCTTTCCATGATCTGTTCGCTGTTTCAATCTGCTTTGCCGTGCTACTCCCCAAGCGCCATAGGCAACAAGCTGTAAGCGGCTTTATCCCGCTCTTTTTTGCAGCGCTGCCGCCGAAGCGGCAGCACAATTACCCCACACTCAAATAGTAATAAAACTCATCCGCTAAATGCATGTTGATAGACTTTTGAAAAGAAAAATCCTGTTGCGCTTACGGCAGCATTACAAACGCCAGCGTGCCAAGGCTCGTCATATCGACGACCACATGGTCCTCTCTGATCTCCGCTACGCCGACTTCCTTCCACTGCCCGTTTACCAGCTGGTAAACCGCTATCTTCTGTCCCGCTTTTACGCCGGGCATATAGTAATTTACCCTGGCTGTCCTGAAACCGTTGATGGGCGCCTTTACGTTGACCACGTTCATCAGCTTGCCGCCGAGAGCCGCCGCCTGCGTTTTTGCGGACGACACCTCAGCCGCAGCCGGTTTCCCAAGAGAAAACGTAAAGTTGCTGGGTACGCCGTTGATGATGACATGGCCTCCCTGACAGACCGGGGTAACATCCGGAATGTTCGGAACGTCCACGATGGCGTTGTTTACATACTCGCCTACGCTCATCCCCGCATCCTGTGCAGCCGCAGCCACGGCCGCAGGCACGCCGTCGTCCGCGATGGCCTCCGCGGGTGCAGACACCTCTTCCCTTTGGGGCGGCAGCACGCTCTCTGCGGTACCGCAGAGAGCGTGCTGCCGCCCCAAAGGGAAGAGGT
>CANRPO010000050.1 GCA_947632515.1 uncultured Lachnospiraceae bacterium | reverse complement strand
GTCTATTATATAGGAGTCAGTGACAGAGATAAATCCAGTAAGGGTATATGAACTGGAATTTACTATGGCACTCAAGAATAAAATGATGCGCAGAAGATTTCGCTTGCATCGCATAAGCAGATATGCTATATTTGAGATAGAAAAAGGGAAAGCCAGAGATGCGGCTACCCTTAGACAGTTAAAAGCTATTTATATTAAATAGCCGTCAACTACTCCGAATAGTTGGCGGCTACTTCTTTCCCTTGCCGATCTGATAGATCAGACCGACCAGGGCGCAAATGAATATACAAAACTGAATCAAATCAGCATATGTAATATACATCGGCAACCCCTCCTTTCTTCGCAGTCCGGAGGGTCAGCCCCTCCGAAACGGAGGGCAGCCGCCTTTGGCTCTCTGGTTCTCCCATAAACTAATTGTAACACACTGCATTTATCTATACAATCAAATACCCCGCAGCAAGCTGCGGGGTATTTGACCCTCGCGGCATTCGCCAAATGCTCGTGCAAGCACGGCACTTGGCTCATTGCTCGCGGGAATAAATTTCTGAACGTTTTTTCGATATACCTCCCGATTTGTCCTTTTTACCCTTGTGCAAAAGTGCGTAAAAAGTCTGTACTGAGCATTTTCCGATTGAAAAATACACGCCGTTGTGTATAATAGTAAGAGTGACTGCAAACAGCGAAAAACATTGAAAATATAAGGTTTTGTATGAAAAATCACACTGATGTGCTGATTTTTCATACGGATATTTGTGCCGGAGCGTCACAAATATCCTTGATGGCAGACGCGAATCTGAAATTCGCGTCGCCCCGTCGCGAAAACGCTCCGGAATGGAGAAAACATGATTCAGGCAAACAACGTAACACTCCGGGTGGGCAAGAAAGCCCTGTTCGAGGACGTTAATATCAAATTCACGGAAGGCAACTGCTACGGTCTGATCGGCGCCAACGGCGCGGGCAAGTCCACGTTCCTCAAGATCCTCTCCGGCGCTCTGGAGACGACCAACGGCGACGTGGCCATCACGCCCGGTCAGCGTCTCTCGGTCTTAGAGCAGGACCACTTCAAATACGACGCCTACACGGTAATGGACACGGTCATCATGGGAAACGAGCGTCTCTACCGGATCATGAAGGAGAAGGACGCCATCTATGCCAAGGAGGACTTCTCCGACGAGGACGGCATTCGCGCCAGCGAGCTGGAGGCGGAGTTTGCCGAGATGGACGGCTGGGACGCGGAATCTAACGCGGCAATGCTCCTGAACGGTCTCGGCGTAGACACCGCCCTACACTATATCATTATGGGAGAGTTAAACGGCAATGACAAGGTAAAAGTGCTGCTCGCGAAAGCGCTGTTCGGCGATCCGGACATTTTGCTGCTCGACGAGCCCACCAACCACCTGGATCTGGACGCCATCGCGTGGCTGGAGGAGTTTCTGATCAATTTCGACAATACGGTGATCGTGGTCTCCCACGACCGCTACTTCTTAAATAAGGTGTGTACGCACATCGCCGACATCGACTACGGCAAGATCCAGCTCTACGCCGGCAACTACGATTTCTGGTACGAGTCCAGCCAGCTCATCATCAAGCAGCGCAAGGAGGCCAATAAGAAGAAGGAGGAACAGATCAAGGAACTGCAGGAGTTCATCTCCCGTTTCTCGGCCAACGCCTCCAAATCCAAGCAGGCCACGTCGAGAAAGCGCGCTTTGGAGAAGATCGAACTGGACGACATCCGCCCTTCCAGCCGGAAATATCCCTACATCGACTTCCGGCCCGAGCGCGAGATCGGCAACGAGGTGCTGACCGTAGAGGGCATCAGCAAGACGGTGAACGGCGTCAAGGTGTTAGACAATATCTCCTTCATCGTGGGACACGACGACAAGATCGCCTTCGTGGGCGGCAACGAGATCGCCAAGACCACCCTTTTCAAGATCCTCATGGGCGAACTGGAGCCGGACGAGGGGACTTACAAGTGGGGCGTGACCACATCGCAGGCATATTTTCCCAAGGACAACACGGCGGAATTTGACAACGACTACACCATCACGGACTGGCTCATGGGCTACTCTCCCGTCAAGGACATAACCTATGTCCGCGGGTTCCTGGGCCGCATGCTCTTCGCGGGCGAGGACGGGGTCAAAAAGGTCAAGGTGCTCTCCGGCGGCGAGAAGGTGCGCTGCCTGCTCTCCAAAATGATGATCAGCGGCGCCAACTGCCTGCTCTTCGACGAGCCCACCAACCATCTGGACATGGAGGCGATCACCGCCTTGAACGAGGGCATGAAAAAATTCAAGGGCGTGGAGCTTTTCTCCTGCCACGATCACCAGGTGGTGCAGACCACGGCCAACCGCATCATGGAGATCCTGCCGGACGGCTCGCTGATCGACAAGATCACCACCTACGACGAGTACCTCGCAAGCGACGAGATGGCGAGAAAGCGCACCATCTACACGAGCACCGCCAACGAGGAAGAGGACGATTAGAACGCAAAGAAAGGCAAGCAATTTGTATGAGAGCGGTAGATTTACACACCCACTCCAATAAATCTGACGGCAGCTACGCGCCCGCCGAGCTGGTGGACTACGCCATCTCTAAAGGACTATGCGCCGTCGCGCTGACTGACCACGACACTACGGACGGACTGGCGGAGGCCGTCGCCCGCGCCGACGCTCTGGCGAAAGCCGGGAAACCTTCGATCGAGGTTGTTCCGGGCATCGAATTTTCCACCAAGCTGGACGATAAGGACGTCCACATCGTGGGCCTGTACATCGCCTATGACGCGCCCGCCTTCCGCGCCAGACTGCAGGACTTCGTGGACTCCCGCGTCGGCCGCAATATTAAGATGTGCCGCAATCTGCAGGAGGCGGGCATCGACATCACCTACGAGAAACTAAAAGAGCGAAACCCGGGGGCCGTCATCACGAGAGCGCACTACGCCACCTACCTCTTCGAGGAAGGCTATGTGAAGAGCAGACAGGAGGCCTTCGCAAAGTATCTGGGCGACCATACCAAGTATTTCGTCCCGCGCGAGAAGGTGACGCCGGCGCAGGCCGTTGAACTGATTCTGGAAGTCGGCGGCATCCCCATCTTAGCGCACCCGCCCCTCTACCACATGGGAAAGGAGCGTCTTGACCGCCTTGTCTCCTCCTTGAAGGACGACGGTCTGATGGGAATTGAAACGCTCTACAGCACTTACACCGGTCAGGACGAGCGGGACATGCGCCGACTGGCGGAGAAATATGACTTGCTCATGAGCGGAGGCTCTGATTTTCACGGAAAAAACAAACCAAACCTTGACCTAGGGGTAGGGTTTGGAAAACTCTTTGTGCCGGAAGAATATCTGACAAAAATAAAGGAAAGACTGCCGCAAAAGTGACTGCGCAAGGAATAGACGATGCCAATGAAACTCTTATTTACCGATCTGGACGGAACACTCTTAAACAACGACAGCGAAGTTTCCCCTTACACCATGGAATTTTTGGATCGCTTTCTCGCTGCGGGCAACAAGCTGATCCTCTCCTCCGGAAGACCCCTCGACAGCGTTCTGGAAGTCAAAGACCACGCCGGGCTGAATCGGTCCGGCATCCTCCTTCTCTGCAGCAACGGCACGCAGATATATGACTGTGACAGCGGTCGCACCATCCTCTCCAAAAGACTCCCTCTGTCCTATGTGTCCTATCTGCAGGAACAGGCACAGAAATACGGCTTGCATATCCACACCTACCGTGAGGATGCGGTCGTCTCTCCCGCCGAGGACAGGGAGATCGCTTTCTATCGCAGGCGCATCCATCTTCCTCTCATCGTCTCCCCCGATCTGGCGCATGCGCTGACCGAAGGCCCGTACAAGATGCTGGCGATCAGTCTGGACGACTCGGACAGACTGGAGGCTTTTCGTCTCGGTATCGCCGACTGGGCCATGGGTAAAATTCAGACGATCTACTCCAACCATATGTATCTGGAGCTCTTCGACCACACTGCCGGCAAGGGAAACGCACTGCGTTTCGTCTGCGACTACTTCGGCGTGCCGCTCTCCGACGCTTATGCCGCGGGGGACGCGGAAAACGACATCTCCATGATAGAGGCCGCGGGCTGCGGCATCGCCATGGCAAACGCGCCCGACAAGGTCAAAGCGGCCGCCCGTATCGTCACCCGTCTGGACAACGATAAGGACGGCCTCGCCATCTGTCTGGAGGAACTGTCGGGAGATTTCTGATCCACCAACTCTTTCTCTGTTGCGCTGTGCAGGCCGAACCTGCAGATTGCCGTAAAACAGGGCGACACTGCCCTCACCCTTCCACGATCAGGTATCTGCCGTCTCCCACATCGAAAACTTCGGCAGCGGTCAGAATCTCCTCCTCGTCCGCCCCTTCCATATCCACGCCTTCCTCGTCGAAATACTCCCACACCTCACGCACGGAATCTACCACCACGGCCAGACACTCTTCGAGAAAGTCCTCCGCCTCCTCCGGCGTCTCCGCCACTCTCTGCGGAAAAAGCTGTTCCTGATTTTCCAGAAAACATTTCAGCACGGCCTCATCATACATCTCAACACCCACCTTCCCTCTTTACTGTCTATGCTCCTATTTCCGGGACGCCTCTTCCAGCAGCCCCCTCTTCTTCAGCTCCTGATATACCCGCCCCACAGGCAGGCCCACCACATTGTTGTAGTCTCCGCAAACCCCCTGAATATATGCGGCGCACAATCCCTGTATCGCGTAGGCTCCCGCCTTGTCCATGGGCTCCCCGCTGTCCGCGTACCTCTCGATCTCCTCCTGCGTCATAGAGTACATGGTCACATCGGTGCACTCGCTGAAGGTGTGATACATCGGCGGCATCTCACGGTTCTTCCACGCCAGCGTCACACCCGTGTACACCTGATGGCTGCCGCCCTGGAGACGTGAAAGCATCCTGCACGCGTCCTCCCTGTCCGTCGGTTTGCCGAGGATCTCACCCCAGCAGGACACCACCGTGTCCGCTCCGATCACGACGAAATCTTCTCTGCCCTGTTCGACCAGCCTGCCGCAGACATCCACCGCCTTCCGGTAGGAGAGTTCCTCCACCACCTCCTGCGGCTCGGTTTTCGTAATTTTCTCCTCCACTGCACTTGGCATCGTCTTGAAGGACAGCCCTATCTGTCTCAGCAGTTCTTTTCTTCTCGGCGACGCCGACGCCAAATAGATCTTCATGCGCTCCCGATCCCTTTCTTCTCTCAGCCGTGCGGCCGCTCACTCCTCGTGATGCGTCTCCGGAATGAACACCCGCCTGTTTCCGATATTCTTCTCCGCTCTGGCCAGCTCTCTCGCCTCCTTGCAGAACGCAAGCTGCGCGTTGAACGCCTCCCTGCCCCGCTTATCCGCCTTCTCGTAGCTGCCGTCCGGCTGCAGCACGGAGGCTTTCACCGTATCCCTAAGCTGACATTCCAAGATATGCCGCAGCCGCTCCTGCAGCTCCGGTTTCTCCACAGGGAACAGAATCTCCACGCGGCGGTCCAGATTGCGCGGCATCCAGTCGGCGCTGGCGCAGTAATACTCCGGCTTGCCGTCGTTCTCGAAATAGAAGATCCGCGCATGCTCCAGATAGTTGCCGACGATGGAGCGCACCGTGATATGCTCGCTCACGCCCGGGATCCCCACCTTGAGACAACAGATCCCCCGGACAATCAGATCGATCTTCACACCCGCCGCAGACGCCGCGTACAGCCCTTCGATGATGTCCTTGTCGCACAGAGAGTTCATCTTAGCGATGATGTGAGCCGCCCTGCCCTGCAGCGCATAATTTTTCTCTCGCTCGATCAGGCGCAGAAATCTGTCCTTGAGCCACAGCGGCGCCAGGGACAGTTTGTTCCAGTTGCGGGGTTCAGAGTAGCCCGACAGCATGTTGAACACGGCCGTGGCGTCCTCGCCGATGGCCTCCGAGCAGGTGAAAAGTCCTATATCCGTGTACAGTTTCGCCGTGGAATCATTGTAGTTTCCCGTGCCGAGATGGACGTAGCGGCGTATGCCGTCCTCCTCTCTCCTGACCACCAGCGTGATCTTGCTGTGGGTCTTCAGTCCCACCAGCCCGTAGATCACATGGCAGCCGGCCTTCTCCAGTTTCTTCGCCCACACAATGTTGTTCTCCTCGTCGAAACGGGCTTTCAGTTCCACCAGAACGGACACCTGTTTGCCGTTGTCCGCCGCCTGCTCCAGCGCCGCGACAATAGGGGAATTGCCGCTGACGCGGTAGAGCGTCTGCTTGATCGCCAGCACGTCGGGGTCTTTGGCCGCCTGTCTGACGAAATTCACCACCGGTTCAAAAGTCTGGTACGGGTGGTGCATCAGAATATCGCCCTCTCTGATCTTCGCGAAAAGATCCGCGTCGTCGGGCAGCTCCGGCACCGGCTGCGGTTTCAGATAACCGTGCTCCTTCAGTTCGTCGAATCCTTCCATGCCGTACATCTTCATGAGAAACGTCAGATCCAGCGGCCCGCTGATAGTATAAATGTCCTCCGGCTCGATCTCCAGCTCGTTTTGGATCAGCCCCAGCAGTTTCTCGTCGATCCCCGTCTCCACCTCCAGGCGGATGACGTGCCCCCACTGTCTCTTCTTGAGCTGTTTTTCGATCTCCTGTAAGAGATCTTCGGCCTCGTCCTCCTCGATGGTGAGGTCCGCGTTTCTCATAATGCGGAACGGATAACTGCACACAATATCATAGTTCAGGAAAAGTTTCCGGATGTTGCGCTCGATCACTTCCTCCAGCAGGATGATCTTTGTCCCTCTCTCATCCGGTATGGTCACGATACGGGACAGGACGCTGGGCACCTGCACGGTGGCGAATTCCAGTTCGCCGCCGCCGTTCTTTTTTTTCATCAGCGCGCCCAGATTGAGCGACTTGTTCCGAATCAGCGGAAAAGGTCTGGAGGAATCCACCGCCATGGGGGTCAGCACCGGGTACACGTTATCCGCAAAATAGCGGTCCACATACTCGCCCTCCTCCTTCGTCAGATCCTCGTGGTGCTTGATGATGTGCAGACCATGCTCGGCGAGCTGCGGCATGAGCGAACGATTGTACACGTTGTACTGCTGCTGCACCAGTTTATGCGTCTCCTCCACGACCGCCGCCAGCTGTTCCTTCGCCGTCATGCCTGCGATGTCCTTCTTCTTATAGCCCGCGTGTACCATGTCCTTCAGGGACGCCACCCGGATCATGAAAAATTCGTCCAGATTGGAGGCCGTGATGCTTAAGAATTTCAACCGCTCGAAGAGCGGATTACTCTTGTCCCGCGCCTCGTTCAACACCCGCGCGTCGAAGAGCAGCCAGCTCAACTCCCTGTTGGTGTAGTATTCGTCTCCGGAAAAGTCCGTCTTCAACTTTCCTTCCCCCTTCTCAATCCTTCTGTCTGATGACAGGACGCACGCTGTACACTTCCTCGAAAAATTCCGCCCGCTTTGCGAACAGCCCTTTCTCCAACGTGATGTCCAGCGAGGAATCCACCGTGATGATAAGCTGTTCCTCCTTGAGCGTCGTCCTGACGTCCTTAAACTTCTGCTTGTGACTTCGATCCAGGCCGTTGGCGATCTTTAAGATCGCGCTGAGCTTGGCGATGGTCATGTAATCCCTCTGTGTGAGCGAACGGTCCTGTCCCATAGCCTCATAGTAATCGAAATCCATGTGATTGTACTTGACCACGTTCGCCACGATCTCGCGCTCCACGTGGGAGAGGCCGATGATCTCCGTGGACATGATGATATTGTAGGAGCACTCGCCCAGATTGACCAGGCTGATGTACTTGCCGCAGTCATGCAGCAGGGTGGCGATACGCAGGAGCAGCCGCTCCCTCTTCCCCATGCCGTGCACCTTCTTCATGCTGTCATAGATCGTCAGCGCGATCTTTTCAAGCGTCTCGCTCCTTCGTCTGCTGCCCATATAGCGCTTGCTGATATTGCGCGCACAGGCCACGATGTCCTGCTCGAAATCGTGATCCGGCTTGATCAGTTTCGCAGTCTCCCCGTACTCGTATGCGATACCGTCGCAGAGCGTGACGCCCGGCACCCAGATCAGTTTCGCGTCCATCACCTTCGCAATTCGGTTGATGAGCACGCTGGATATGAACAATAACGGCACATTCTCCTCCGGCATGTCTAAGATGCGCGACACCTCCTGCACGGACTTGACGCGCACACGCTCCAGAAATTTTTCCATGGCGGAGGCCTCCACGCTGTTCTGTTCCAGCCCCGCCACATTCCTGCCGATGATGGCGGAGACATAGTCGTCCACCACGATGATGTTCTCGATCGCTTTGTCTTTCAGATACAGTTTCTTAAAGACGGCGAGCTGCGAGCTGACGATCTCGTCCAGCATGCTCTCATTCTGCTCCGGCCGGATATTCAGCCTGCCGAGCCGGTCCTGCAGCCGCAGTACGCCCAGGCGCATATTCTGCGTCGTTATCAGCGTGTCCTTGTCGAACAGCGACACCTGGATGCTGCCGCCGCCAATGTCCACGATCGCCGTGCCCTTCTCGATGACCTTGTTAAAATCGTCCCCGATGGAGGCGATGGCCTTGTAGTTGAGAAAACGCTGCTCCGAATTGCTCAGCACCTCTATGCTGATACCCGTGCGCTGGGCGATCTGATCCAGCACGATGACCCTGTTCTTCGTCTCCCGAAAAGCGCTGGTGCCGTAGGCCTTGTACTGATCCACCCTGTAGCTTTTCATGATCTCGCTGTAGTCGCGCAGCACCCTGCACAGCTCATCCACCCGCTCGTTGCTGATCTTGCCCGTGACAAAAGTGTCCGTGCCAAGATCGATACGGTGCCTGATATGATCGATCTCCCGGATGCCGTTCTTCGCGGAGATCTCCACTATTTTCATCGCCAGCTCATAAGAGCCCACGTCTATCGCTGCAAATGTTTTCATACCCTGTACCCTCTGCCTTTGCAAAAAACTAATGCTGCCCGGTAACCTGCCCTCTCAGATAGTCGATAAACTGCTGCGCGGTTCTGCCGGAAAGCCCGCCGTGCGCCAGCTCCCACTTGCCGGCCTCCGCAAACAATTCTTCTTCCTCCATCGCAATGCCGTATCTGGCCGCCAGACCTCTGACGATCTCCTGAAACTGCTTTTTATCCGGCCCTCCGAAATAGATGGTCACGCCGAAACGGTACACCAGCGACAGTTTTTCCTGTACGGTGTCCCCGGCGTGCATGTCCTGCCGAATCTCCTCCTTGTCGCCGTAGTTCTCCCTGATCAGGTGCCGCCTGTTGGACGTTGCGTAGATCAGCACGTTGCTTGGACGTTTCTCCAACCCGCCCTCGATCAGCGCTTTCAGGTATTTGTACTCCGTCTCAAACTCCTCGAAACTCAGATCGTCCATATAGATGATGAACTTGTAATTCCTGTTCTTCACCTGAGCGATCACATCATTCAGATCCCGGAACTGATGCTTATAGATCTCGATGATGCGCAGCCCCTTATCATAATACTCGTTGGCGATGGCTTTGATGCTTGTGGATTTGCCCGTCCCCGCGTCGCCGAACAGCAGACAGTTGTTTGCCTTTCTGCCCTCGACGAAGGCGTCCGTGTTGTCCGTGAGTTTCTTCTTGGGGATCTCATAGCCGATCAGATCGTCCAACTGCACATGGGAAATATTGCGGATCGGCTCGATCACGGCTCCCCGGTCGGAGTGTACGACGCGGAACGCTTTATGTAAACCAAATCTTCCGACGCCGTACTCGCGATAGAATTCCGCCAGCAGCGCTTTCATCTCCCACGCGTTCTCCGTCACCGCGAACTTTTCCGCCAGACGGCAGATGCGGTTCCTGATCCGCGTGCTGTAGATCCGGCTTGCGGTCACCGCGCCCTGATAATCCACCACCACGCTGAATTCCTGCGCCTTCAGCACGCCCATCATCTCTGTAAAATCGTAGTCGAAAAACTCCTTGAAGATCGTCAGATCGTGCAGGACGAGCTGATTGATGCTGCCCTCCGTCTCTCCCCGCAGCTCGCAGGGCACGCTGTAGCTGTTCTCATTGTTCACAAGAAGGTCCGTCAGATAACAGTGCCACAGATTTCCCGAAAAGCCGTACACCGCCGCCATCTCTAAGAGCCTGTGCATACAGTCGAAAAACAGCGGCCTCGCCTTGCTGTCTCCCGCGCGGTAATGCTCCATCAGCCAGACCATATCGTGCAATATCTGTCCGTCCTCAAAATCTCTGTAAACAATCAGTTCTTCTTCTCTCATATCGCTCCCTGCCTGTCTCCGTCTTTCCGTCTTACCGAAGATTCTAATAGTTCCCGAGGATCTTCATATTGCGGGCCTCCTCGCGCAGTCCTCTCAGCGCGTTCTTCACCGCGCCGTCCGCCAGATTGCCCTCGAAGTCGATGAAAAAGCGGTATTCCCAGTTGCGCCCTTCGATGGGCCTGCTCTCGATCTTCGTCATATTGAGATCGTTATAGATAAAATGGGACAGCATATGGTACAGCGAGCCGCTCTCATGAGGCACTTCCAGACAGATACTCACCTTTCCCGCGTCCTTCTTAAAAATCTTCTGATTCGTGACGATGATAAAACGGGTGGAGTTCGTCTCCGACTGGTTCACACCCCGCTCCAGAATCTCAAGCCCGTAGATCTTCGCCGCCTGCTCGCTGGCGATGGCCGCCTGCGTCATGTCCTTGTCCTCGCTCACCTTGCGCGCGGCGAAGGCGTTGTTCTGCATACTGATCTGGCTCCATCCGTCATGGGCGTTCAGATACCGCGCGCTCTGCATCAGCGACTGGGGATGGGAAAAAACCGTCTTGATCTGCCCGAGATCCGTCCCCGGAAGGCCGATCAGGCAATGCTCGATCTTTATGATCTGCTCCCCCACGATATAATTCTCATACTCGACAAGCAGATCGTAGATCTCGCTGACGATGCCCGCCGTAGAATTTTCAATGGGCAGCACGGCATAGTCTGCGCTCCCCTCCTCAATGGCGCACATGGCGTCCCGGAACGTATCCACATGGAAACAGTTCACGTCCTCGCCGAAATATCTGAGCATCGCCATGTGGGAGTAGGCGCCTTCCGCTCCCTGAAAGACCACCCGCACACCCGCCGTATCCAGCTCGTCCACACCGATAAAGGGCAGTTTTGCCTGCGCCCCCTGCTCGGCCAGCTTGTTGTATTGCAGCTTGCGGCTCATGGATATGATCTGCTCGAACAGCTCTTGGACGCCCCGGGCATTGAAATCATTGTGCGTCAGGGCGCGCACGGCGCGCAGTTTCTCTTCCTCTCTCGTCTTGTCCAACACCTTCCTGCCCGTCTGTATCTTGTAATCGGCAACTTGGGAACTGACTTCCATGCGCTCCTCATAGAGCCTGACGATCTGCTCGTCGATCCGGTCCAGTTCCTCACGCAGCTTTAATAAATCCATATTGTCATGCCCTTTCTTCTCTTCACGTTTTCCCGGACTCGCAAGCCCGCGCTTACACATCGCTTGCGCTCGCGTCGCTTGTCCCTCTACCACCTTTGCCTAGACTCGCAAGCCCGCGCTTGCGCGCTCCCGCTCCGCTCCGTCTGCTCTGCAGACTGCTTGCTCGTTAATAGGTGCAGGAAAAACAAATGCCGCATCGCTTGCGCTCGCGTCGCTTGTCCCTCTACCACCTTTGCCCGGACTCGCAAGCCCGCGCTTACGCGCTCCCGCTCCGCTCCGTCTGCTCTGCAGACTGCTTGCTCGTTAATAGGTGCAGGAAAAACAAATGCCGCATCGCTTGCGCTCGCGTCGCTTGTCCCTCTACCACCTTTGCCCGGACTCGCAAGCCCGCGCTTACGCGCTCCCGCTCCGCTCCGTCTGCTCTGCAGACTGCTTGCTCGTTAATAGGTGCAGGAAAAACAAATGCCGCATCGCTT
>CANRPO010000049.1 GCA_947632515.1 uncultured Lachnospiraceae bacterium | reverse complement strand
ACACGCCGAAGGCGTCGTTGCCCGCGTCGGCCAGGGGCACGGCGGCCCCGTCCGGGGAGATGGTCCAGACGCTGATACGCTCCATGGCCTTCCGGGCCAGATCCGCCTTTTCCGGCGGCAGACTGCCCAGCGTCGGCATCCGCTCCGCCACCGGCGTGAGCTCCGCCTTCAGGCCGTGGGCGCGGAGGAAATCCTTCGCCGCGGCCAACTGCTCCGGCGCGCCCTTTACGGTCATCACGTTGGTCGAGGCGCCGAAGGACGCCTTGGTAGCGAGCAAGGTGGACTGCTCCCCCTGCCTGGCCTTCAGCACCGCATTCATGTCCACGCCGCTGTCCAGGGCCGCCACCGCCGCGCCGGCGGTGGCCGGGTCGCTCATGACCACCACGGTCATGGCGATGTACACCCGGACGACCTCCGGGTCCTGGGTGATCCACACCCCGCCGAACTCCTCCAAAACGCGCCGGATGTTGTCCATCACCGCCGCCAGCTCCGACTGGGTGAAGTACATCAAAAGCCCCTCGGTGGTGATGCACAGCGGCCCCTGGGCCCCCTCCAGCGCCGCCCGGAGGGAGGCGTAGTTGGTGGCGTCCACGCCGTGGTAGGCCACGTTTCGCTTCTCGCCCCTCTCAGCCAGGATCCGCTCCACCAGCGGGCCCATCTCCTCCGCCACCGCGGGCAGGTCGCAGGCGATGTAGCGTTTGTCCGCCAGAAAATCCTCCAGGGCCCGGGGCGTGTAGCCGCAGGGCAGGTCCACCACGGTCTTCGCGCCGGTGGCCTGGATGAAGGCGTTCATGGAGCGGTAGCGCAGCTCCAGAATGGCCACGTTGGACTGGCTCATGGCCTTCTTCCCCTCGTCGCTGGCGGTCATGGCGGCCAGGTCCAGGCCCAGCTTTTCCGCCATCATGGCCGCCTCGGCGTGGCCGGCCTGGGCCAACTGCAGCAGCGTGGCCCGGGCCGTGTTGAATACCGGGTTGGTCCTCTCTCTCAGATCCCGCACGTTGTCCACAGCGTCTCGTCCCCTTTCTCTCCTTCGTTTTCCCATGCCTCGCGGCCGGATCGTCTCTCCCCCCGATCCCCGCCCCCCGCGAAAACACCGCCCAAATTTTACCACAATCTCTCCTGCCCTGTCAACGCAAAGCCCACCGCCTCGGTCGCCCCCCGCCCCTGCCCGGCAGCCCTGGCGGCGGGGGTCATGGCAGGGCGATGCGGGTATCGCCCAGTTGGAGGGCCGCCACATCGGCGGGGTCGATCAGGACGTTTTGATACACAGAGGCTGTAGTGTGCGAAATTGATGATACGCGCAGGGTTTTCATCTACAGCGCAAAAAATTTGATTGACTCTTCAGAAGATTCGTCTGTCAATTTGAGTGAATTTGTAAAAGTGCCATACGATAGCAATTTAGCATAAGGGACGCTACGAAAAGGAAATGGGCGGCAATGTATTGCCGCATAGACAAAGGCAGAGATCCAAGCAGCCGAATATCCCGAAGAACTGCTGGAAACATATGCGGCTTCTCACGGCCTGTAAATTGCTGACTATGATCAAGGCCCAGGATATTCTGACTGCGAGTTTGGCCGTCCCGGATCTAATAGAATGGTTTTGGACTATCAGATGGGAGGATTTGACGATGTCCTGATCCTCAAACGCAGTTGGCTCTTCCGCGGGGGCATTTAGGATGAGCCCCGATGGCCCTTTCCCGTGATCTCTGCAGACTCTTTGGAGATAGTATATGGCAACGCAGAAGTGCGGTGAAAATTTGCCCTCACCGCTTTTCTTTCAGATAGTCAGCACATTGCGCTTGCAGCGCAAAAATATATCGTTTTAGATACTCTCCAATAAAATCCGGATAAAAATAACAAAGTGTGTTCAAAAAATCATCAATATGGTCATTGCGTATTTCCTGAATGCGCGAAAAAGGCTCCAGAAAATATGGAATACAATCTTTATACTTTTCCTGGCAGGTCTTAAAGTATGAATCGCACCAGCTTTTTGATAGCGCATCGGAAAGGTCGCAGGATAAAAAGGCGCTTTTCCAAAATAGCATGCGGATTGCTCGCGCCAATAACTCTGTTTATCCCTGCCATATCAAGCTGATAATTACTGATTGGAAATGCATCTGTTGTATCAATACGATAGATTTTATCGTCCGTTGCGAGGGGTGTTTCAAAACTGTCCACTTCCCGAAACATGGCATACATTCCCAAAAAAGAAAAGTATTCCTTCCAATTAGTCGCCATTTCTCGAATTTCAGGATAGGATGGGGATTCGATTTTCAGGTCCAAGTACCGTATTCCGATTATATATTCCGTTTTGAAATATCTGCGCTTTTCTGTGGGGGCAAGCTGGAACAGCAACGCTCCCGGCATTGTATATCCCATTGCCTGCGCGAGCTTTGTATACACATACTCGTTGCAAGCGCAGTCCGTGTAGGCATGCTTGACAACATACCGCTTATGGCGATCCTCCTTTTGCCGCGCCAATAATAAAGGTCCGCTGTCGCCGACCCGGCCAAGCGGGCAAAATTTTGAAAATGTAAAATCCAGCGTTTGCACCACGTCAGGGGAAGTGATTGGCGGTTTCCCTTGATTCTCCAGCCGCTTTGACTCCAGCCGCAGGCTCATCATAAGTTTGTCAAATCCTGGCGGCATTTTGAAGCACCTCCGAATATTTTGTCAGTAAAATAGTAAAGAAAAATATATCATTATTAGCAAAAATGCTGTTTTACCAGGTCCTGCTTATCATCAGGACCTCACATGGGATACGCAGATGCCCCGGCGCCCATAGAGGAACCGGAGTTGCAAATATGTCCTTGCTACAGACGAATCACTCAGCCCTTCCGTGAATACGGTTTGATTTTAGCTGGGTCATCCTGGGCCCTTTTCACAATGTGCGGATCATGCACGGCAATCCCGCAATACTCCTCTATGATTTTCATTGTTTAGCCTTTTCATCATATCATCATACAATCTTTTTGAAATTCAGTTCCGCATGAAACCCTCGATAAACAGCTTGCACCAAAACGCGGCCGTATCAATACGACCTCTCTGTTCTTCGGTTAACGCATATTCTTTTTGAATCTCGCTCAAAACATCACAGGCAACTTTAAGGCCATTTTTGCTCGGCTTTCGCGGCTGACCGTTCGTCAATCTTATTTGAACTGCCCGCAAAACCTTTAATGCTATTTCATATCGCGCCAAGACTGGACTTCTTTTAACAATCACATCGACTATGTGGCCTAGCGCCTCTTGAAGCATAGAGACTGTAACGGTCTCGTTTTCCTTTGTAAATAATATCGTGTGGGGGTAAAAAACTACTGCCCTGTGGATGGTATAGCCCATAAACTGTTCGTACATTTTGCTATAACGTTCTCCTTTGTATTTGGCTTAAACATCTGATGCCATTATACAGAGTGGACTAAGGAGATACAAGCCCGTATTTGAGAAAACACGCCTTATGCTAAGGCATATTTCAACAGAATATCAAAGTGCTCCTCCCTTTGTAGATTTGTCAAATATATTACACAGCGAACTGGTTAGGGGAAAGCCAGTGAGAGTAAGCGTAGCCCAGTAAACTTGCCAATCGCGGCGTACTGAAAAGCCATTCTTACATCCACCTACGGAAATGACACCGGGATGAAAAAGCCATCTGACACACCTAGGCTCTGTGAACAGATGACCTATCCCAACCAGCGAGTCCAGGTAGATGCGAGGGTGGCGCTCTACCGCTGTATCACACGGCCGACACCGCATTCTCCACATATTCAATAAAGAGTCACTGTATGTTGGTCATGTGTGACACTTGTCCTCCCGAAGAATGCGGTCTGCTCTCGAAAAAGTCGCGCGTGGTAACTAAAATTAAACCGATATAGCTGCATCCTTCTACCATTTTCTGCTCGCAATATTCAACATATTATTGTAGAGCTACAATTCTAGTACGGTTTTGCCATAGAGATCAAAAAAGTGTGTAAAGCAGTAAAATCCCCTAAAATGTTGGCTGACCTGTAAAGGCACAAATAATTACATAATGGTTTAGTTCTGCATGCACCATTCAATAAGCAGATGAAAACCACTCCTGCTTTAATCCACATCACCATCGCACATAGCTTGAACCACACCTTGGATCCACTGATCCAGTGTCAATTCCGTCTTGTTTTGCCAATCACAAATCAGCCCGAAATTATAACCGCTTGCAAGATCCAGCTCTGGAATAGTGTCTGCCAATTCAAAATACCTGGACACGGTGCCATAAAAGCATACAACGGCGTACAGTTTTCGATCATACACGCCGAAGATGCACCAATGGCTGTGTTTTGGGAAGTGTAATGGATTTTTTGGCGTAATTTTTGGCAGTTGTGTATAATTATCGTCTTTTGACTGTCCTAGTATCCATCCTTTGATCGCGTCAAAACGTGGGTGTTGTACAAAGTCTTCTCCCTTCAGCGCAGCCAGCGCGTTAATGGCGACCTTGGCATATATCCGCCCAGTCTCGTCCGATTCTTTTTGGTGGAGATCGAACCTTGGATGACCTTCCTTCTTTCTGAGATCACCCGTACTTTTTACGTTAGTAATCAGAGGAATAATTTCTTTGACGGTTTCAACTGTACAGTTGGCGCCCAGGGCAACGTAATATTTTCCCTTGTAAAATCCCAGCAGCAGTTCATCTGGTTTCAAATAGGTCGTTGGAACCAGCACATACCGTCCCGTAAACTTTGAAAGCGTGCCGCGGAAGGTTTCCCAAGCCTGCTCCGGCGCCAAATGTTCATTACTTGCTACGGTGAAGACCAATTTTCTGTTGGCTTTAGACAGGGCGACACAATTAATGTAATATCCGTGTTTTCCGGAAAAAACCCTAACGTCACTTTTCCATCTTCGTCCCGCAGGGTAAAAATTTTCGTCTGTGAGGCTTTTTGGGGGCTCAGTGAGCCTCGCTTGCCAGGGCCTAACAGTGCGCGCATGAGACTGATAAGGGAATCGTGCATCAAACTTCCTTCCAGCGGAGAAAAGAAAAGATTTGCTTGGTCAGAGACATAGCCCTTTGGCAGCGTTCGTATCCCCCCTAGTCCGGCTGGAAAGATATGCTCTTGCTTCTGATAGGTTAAATTGGAAGTCTCACCATAATAAATACACATGTGATAAACCTCTTTCGCCAGTTTGTTTCATTATACCGCTCCTATTCCAAAAATCAACCACTGCCCATTTTTCACTTTTTGTATAAATTTGGAAAATTTTTCCTTGCGCTTTCTTTCGCCAAATTAGCTAAAATAGAATATAATGATTTTAGCGAAAGGAGAGTGAACCCCATGACGATGGCAACGGCCACTGAGGTGCAAAACAATTTTGGGCGGTTTCTGAAGGTCGCCCAGGAGGGCGGCGAGGTGGTGATCCTCAAAAACGGCGTGGAGGTCGCCCGACTGGTCTCCAGGGAGAAAACGTTGTCCTTCCTCTCCGACCAGCTCGTGGGCGTTCTGTCCGGCGATGTGGACGAAAAGGCCGCCCGGGCGGAAAGGATGGCGCGGCATGAAGGTTCTCGTTGACACCAATGTGATCCTGGACGTTCTGTGTGACCGCAAGGAGTTCGTTGCCAACTCCCTGCGGGTGTTCCAATGCTGCGAGGCCCAGCGCGTCACCGGGTATATCTCCGCCCTATCCATCCCCAACATCGTCTATATCATGCGTAAGGAACTGGACCCGGAGCGGATCCGGGAGATTCTGCACACACTGACGATGGTGTTCTCCGTGGTAGAGCTGCGAGAGGGCGACCTACTGAAGGCCGCAGAGCTGCCCTTCAGCGACTACGAGGACGCCATTCAAAGCACCTGCGCCGCCCGACTTAGGGCGGACTATATCGTGACGAGGAACGAGAAGGGCTTTGAGAACAGTCCCGTTCCGGCCATTAGTCCCACTGAACTGCTAAAGCAGCTATAACAGATGAAATGCGTCTCAAATTGATTAAATTGAGACGCATTTCAGTAATGTATAATACTTTGTAGTAGAATGTATTCTGCTTTTTATCAGTATGAGGTCAACACATAGGGAAGAGCGGGGTATGCCAACGCCAGTTTGCAATCCTCTCTTCTTTGGGCATCAGCTCTGTTCCTCAGAATACGCCTGAAACAACTCTTTAAAGTCTGGGATAGCATTTTGCGAAATCTGTCCCCAGTTTACTCCGAACCTTTCCAATTTTTCATTATTCAGCTTAAACTGCTTGGTATCTTTAGTGTCCTTATATATGATTCCTTGCTTAATTAAAAAGTTCAACACGTTTTGCTTTAGGGCACTCCCTCCAATAATTACATTTTGAATGAACTCGTAGTGGCGTCCTGGTGCATCTTTCCCATGTTTTCTAAAATGCTTCAAGATGGTTTTAACTGCATTTTCGAACTTTATGATATCAACATTATCAGAATCGTCCAGCGAACATTCAAATGGCTGCAATTTATACCACTGCGCGGCATCTGGTATTGCTATTTTAAGGCGATCTATTTCTGATCTAATTTCAAACTTGACTCCGGGATAACGGGAAGTATCCAGTTTTTGATTGGAGGAAAGCAATGTTGCTCCATTGGGTTCTCCCAATATCATAATATTAGGTGTATTTATAATGAATCGGTTGCACTTGATGGTAGAGTTGCTGATAATAACATCTTCGCTACCATCTCCCAGAATAACGTCTCCAGATATATCAACATAGAGGTTGTTCGCTTGCGTTATGGATATCGTTCCGCTCGACATATCGGCCTGAAATGGGAATGATGCAGAGGAACCATTTTTGCTTAAACTACGATGAGCGAAAACACAAATGGTTTCGTCTTCGGCTTCCTCAATCTCAATTCGAGATACCATATTAGCCTTTTCTTTTGCTTTGAAGCCATCATAAAGATATGAAAAATGCCCGGCACGCATAGCATTGTTTGCATAATAGAAATAGAAGTCAAAAAACAGTTGAGAGGGGAAGCGCACATTGTGCCTATGTGCAGAAAAATATTCAGTGGCGTAACTTTCATACTTTCCTGACACCATCAGTCTAGCCAATATATAGTCCCTAAAGGCCGCACCTGTAAAGTCTACGCGCACATCTCCAACCCGTTCAGTGCTCTGCATAAATGGATGGTCTTTCAAAAACGGTGTAATACATTCTTTATATTCTCCTTGCAGTTCATGTGGGAGGTTAGAAAGCACAAAACTATCAAAATCAAACGCTTCATACGCAATATAATCCGCAATGCGTACTAGTTGCTCTTCAATCTTGTATACATCATCCCAACCCTTAAAATCAGGAAAGTCCTTGCTGCACCGCTTGCGAAACCCATTGATAACCTTATCCTGTTCGCGCTTTAGAATGTAATCCATGATAGAAACAAAAATAGCTGTACTTCCGCCTTCAGCAGAAATATTTTGCAGGGCTTTCATAGTATTCTCCCCGGCATCCTCATCAAAAAAGACGGCAAGAGCCTCAAGAACAGGTGCATACCCCAAGAAAGAGCGGATTGCGTGTTGATCTTCCCCGATCAAACGTTTGATTTCGTTAAACTGAGCCTTGATCCATTCCTTAATAGCTGGCGTAAGGGCCTTTTTCTCCGATATTTTTTGTTCAAGAAATTCAATCGCATTAGTGTCTTCGAAAAAACCGATCTCATAGTGGGCCACAGGGAGGCTTTGATCCTCGTGCGCGTAGAATTCTTTTACATAATGTGCAGTCTCTGTTCTTGCACACAGTATGACGTTCGAAGTCGATGATTCTCTTACGAAGGTTCGGATATCCGCTAGTAGAGTTTCTAGTGCTACACGGCCAGATATCATCTCCGCCTCGTCAAGTGCATCAATGACAAGGACGGATGTACCATCTAACAGCCCTCCTGTAAAAGTCGAGAACATATCAGGGCCAAGGGTATCAACTAGCATACCTGTAAAACTATGGTTTGCGATTCGATCTTTAGACAAATCCCATAGCAACGCATTCTTACTATAAGCAATATACTTTGCCAAGGCACTTTTCCCTGTAGCCCCAGGGGCGGAAAACAATAAGATTTTACTGTTGAGTTTGACATTTACATCAGTAACAGAAGGTTTAATGTAAAAGGGCTTTTCTCTGATTATCATTGTAGCCTCAGGTGCTGCATCCCTTAATGTTAAGGGCGTTCCGCATCCAACTTGTTCCAGGACAACATCTAAATTCATATTTTCTCTCTCCTCGTTATCAGATGTTTGAATTCTATTGTAAAGCCATTTCGCAATCATGTCAACGCCCTTCTTTCACCGTATTTTCAGTAGAATCATTCGACAATAATATTATGTCTCGAGAAAAAAATACGGCGGATTTTGGTTCCCCTGCAGCCAATCATCAATTTGGTCGTGCTTGGGCTGAGATGATATTCTCCAATTTAAGAGTGTCTCAATTTTTGGCATATTTTGACAAAATGTATTTCAAATTAGGCGCATTTCTGAGAGGGCTTTCCCTTTGCGGCACTATCTTCCCTCAGCGCAACGGCTTTTCGAGATAGCAAGAGCCGGGCCGTAGGCCCGGCTCGGGTCATTTTAGCCTTGATGGGGAGGGGGTCAGCGCAAGGGGGTTGTTTCGAGCGGATGGTGGGAATGTCGAGCTTGATTTATCTGGTTCCATCAAGCCCCCTGGGCAGTTTTCCCGCCGGGAACGCATGGTTTTGAAAAGATCGTAACTTTGGTAGCCGCTGACCTTACACCGCGAGCAGGGGTCAACGGGAGTCTGCGCCTGTCCCAGCCGATAGGGACATCTGGAGCAGGGCGGGATCATTTCGCGTAGGAAATATTTGACGTTCACAGATATAACTCCTTCCAAGATATATGGAAAAAGCAAGAGGGAGGCCGAAGCCGCCCTCTTGCATGAATCTGCTTGATCAAGCCCCGTATGTGGCGTCGTACCATGCGTCCAGGTCATAGATCGTGCCGCCGTGGAAGGGGGTGAAGGACAGGTATCCGTCTATCTTTCGGACGTAGATCAGTCCCAGATACTCCCGCGGCGCCTCCCACAACTCAAAGGAGTACCGCGCCTGGGCCACCTCTTCCGGGACGGACGATCCGTCCTGCAGGGCAGACCCGGACATGGGGCCGATGGGGTACTCCGCCAGCCAACCGTCCACGATCTCCCGCGCGTCCTTCACGGTGGCGACCGCGCCGGTGAACAGGTTTGGCAGAGAATTGAGGCCGAAATACGGATCATACGTAGTGATCCCGTTCTCCGAGCTCCAGGCTACCAGGTCCATGAACGTGGGGTAGTCCGCCCGGTTCTTCTGCCCCCAGAACAGCTCGTTGAGCATCCCGGAGGGGGCGTCAAAGTTCTCCACCTCGATCCCATTCAGGGTCATCGCGTAGGGGTAGAGCCTCTGCTCCGCCGCGTCGGCGCTCAGCCCCATCATTTCCAAGACGACGGACACCGGGTGATCGCCCCCGTCACGTTGCCGGAGTAGGTCAGGTACGCCACGCTCCCCTCCTGCTGGAGGGAGATCTTCGCCCCGGCGATGAGCCAGTCCAGGATGTCGCCGTATGTGGCGTCGTAGCCGTACTCCGTCACGGGGGCGATGCCCTCGGCCAGGTCGAACAGCGTGGGTGTATCCCGGCTGTTGTCGTCCGAGATCGCCCCGCCAACCAGCACAACAGCCAGCACGGCCACCACCGCGACAACGCCGATCACGAGTTTTTTGCCCCGCTTCTTTTTCGGCGCTTTTCCGGCCGCTTTTTTCGCGGCTTTCCCGCCGCCGGCGTCCGCGGAAGGCGACTTTCCCTCCGGGTCAGGCCGCCTCACGCCGCACTTGGGGTAAAAGGCCCCGTCGTCAGAAAACTCTGTCCCGCATTTTACGCAAAACACAGCAACCGCCTCCCATACGTATCATTGTGGTCTTCCCTTTACCAGCTTGTGGATGAGGACGATGGGGATCACCAGCCACCCTAACAGGGCGGAAATGGATCCCTTCATGAAGAGGATCCGCATATAGCCCTCAAAGGTGGTGAAGAAAGTGAGCCCCATCATGTTCTGCATATCGTTGAGCGACCGCCAGGCCACCACCCAGTAGATGCCAAAGAGGATCGACGTTACGGCTTGCATATGCTTGCTCCTTTCCTGTTTTACAGCGGGGATAAATTTTCTATTTGGTATCAGAATATGGCGTGTCCAAGTAGCCCTTGGCGACCAGATTCGCGGTGGCCTTGTCTAAAATACCCCGGCAGGTCCGCACAAACCAGCCCTTGTTCCCCAGCCACCTGACCAGCGTCGGGCTGAGCGCGTAATACGCCGCGATAAACGCCCTTCCAGGGCGCGTCGTGGCCAGCTTATCGTCCCGGTAGCGCCCGCAGGGTCCACACCTGCGGGCAATCGTATGACCCATATACCGTGGTGGCCACATAGCATCCGCCGGAGCGGACCGTTACCCCGACCTTCCGCAATTCCTCCTTAAATTCTTCAAGATAGTACTCCTTCTGGTCCTGATAGGCGGACTTGAACCTGTCGTTCTGTTCGATCCCCAAATCAAGGATCCCGCCCCACGATCTGGTCAACTGGTCAAACTCTCTGGGGGTGATGGTTTTCCTGCCGCGCAGCGCCTTCTGGAAGTGTTCTCCGTGGATCACGAGCAAACTCTTGTAGAGATAGTAGTCAGAAAAGGCGAAATAAAATTCCTTTTCCTCCAACGATCCCACTTCCGCAACGTCCAGCGCCTTGAGATACAGCTCCTGTATTTCTTTATCATTCTCCAGAAAGTCAAGGTCCCCGGTCTCCACAAACGCTTTGCAGAACGCATCCGCAGCATCCTCGGCGGCTTGCAGGCGCCGCTCAAATTCCTTGTTCACAAAATCACCCCCTCTTTTTGATACCTTAAGGAAGTTCGAATGGTCGAACCGTGTCGATCATACCGCAAATACCCCTCAATACTAAAACTCCTCTCAGATGTTTCTTGCCCCCGGTTCACATTCGATACAATAAGTGTGGGTGATATTATGGACAGCATGAATGACAAGCGCCTTGGGGAACGGATACGGGAAGAGCGTCTGCACCTTCGCCTGACGCAGGCGCAGCTTGCCGAGGATGTGGACATCTCCGACACCTACATGGGCGCCATCGAGCGGGGCGAGCGGGGGCTCTCCCTGGACACGCTGGTCACGCTGGCCGCCCGGCTGGGGGTGACGGTGGACTACCTGCTGTCTGATGCCGTCCCCGGAACGGGCGACAACATCACCGACCAGTTCCGCCAGATCATGGACGGACAGCCCCTGGAGCGCAAGCGGATGGCCATCGACGTCCTTAGGACCATGTTCACACACTTCGGCCAGGACGAGAAGTAACCAGCCTCCCCTCCCCGCGGCCGCCCCCGCGCACCCGAAGACAGCGGGCGGAACTCGCCGCGGAAAAAGAAAAAGCTCTGAAACCTTGCGGCTTCAGGACTTCTCTTGGCGGAGATAAGCGGGATCGAACCGCCAACGCAAGGCGTTGGCGGAGCCGCTGACAGATCATAAAGCAAGAGGTCAGCGGTTCGATGATTTCATCAAACAAAAAGCAGGTATCCTGTTGGATACCTGCTTTCCGTTTGGTGGAGATAAGCGGGATCGAACCGCTGACCTCTTGAATGCCATTCAAGCGCTCTCCCAATACAAGCGTGTACACACCCCTCAACACACGCTATTGAGAGGGCGCTTTGATACACAGGAGAGGCACCACCAAAACAAGAAAGTATCCACCGCAAGCGCACGCGGTTCCCCTTTCTATCTTCCCAACTCATATTATAGTGCATTGAGAGGGCACACGTTGCAAGGGTGATATATTCCCGTTTCCTTTTGGAACGATACCCCCATAGCTGTTTAGCAGTCTATCACAAACAAATTTGAAATGCAATATCTTTCCTCTTATTTTATCTTCCTAAAAAGATGTCTCATTTTACAAGCGTGCACGCACCTCTCAACACACGCTATTGAGAGGGCGCTTTGATACACAGGAGCAATTAATTTCCCGCCTGATCAATTTTATCTACTAATTCGGCAACTTGGTCTTCAGACAAACAATTTTTACACCATTCATCAATTAAAATAGACCAGACAACGTCTTTGCTCTTTTTAATTTTATTTCCTACATATGTAGTCCAATCATGATGATCAGGAATAAGCATGGCATCATCAAAGAATTTGTATAGCGTTCCTGCACCAATTCCAAAACGAGCATCAAGATTTTCCCATCCACGTTCTTTTAAATCGCGAAACACCTGCTGCTCGGGTGCCAAATTCCCTGGTAGACTGTAACAATGAGAACAGTTATCCCTTTTATCTCCATCTACAATAGACAGACTTTTATATGGCAATTTCTTTTGTTCTGCAAGTGTTCCTA
>CANRPO010000048.1 GCA_947632515.1 uncultured Lachnospiraceae bacterium | reverse complement strand
CGCCCGGCCTATCGCTTTGACGAGAGCTGTCAGGGCACCGTCCCCCAGGCCATCACCGCCTTTTTGGAGAGCGCGGACTTTGAAGACGCCATCCGAAACGCCGTCTCCCTGGGCGGGGACAGCGACACCCTGGCCGCCATCACAGGCTCGATCGCGGAGGCGGCCTACGGCGTGCCCCAGTGGATGAAGGACAAGGCGTGGGACTGCCTGACCGACCCCCTGCGGGACGTTCTGCGCCGCTGGCGGCGGGAGCTCTCGGCGCGGGGGTGAGCGCGGGGGAAAGGGCGGGGCGGCGAAACCGCCGCCCCGCCCTTTCAATTCCAGGACAGCAGGTATAACGCTGTCAACAAGGAGGCCCATTCCGTTAGGTAAAAAGAATTTTGTTGCGTGGGACAGAGAAATTTAGTAAAATAGTCACATCCTGCGTGGCGGAGATGAGGGCATGGATGGACATGAGCGGCTTCTGATCATAAAAGGCGAAGATAAAACAGACTCTGTTGCATCATACCGGTTTGAGGGAGGTAAATGCCATGTCCGATACTCCAACGCCCCCAGGGAATACGATTACAACAGCTATCATGTTCAGATCCTGGAGCTTCGAAGAAAGATCGACCCGAAGAGCGTGATCGTAGTTGCGAAGGGCAGGCAAGTGATCGGGGTGGAGGAGATCCGTGATTTTGGGAGCTTTTATCGGATCGTCCGCAAAGATGGTAAAAACTGGTCGTATTATGCTGATGAGGTTCGGTTTCTGCATAATTGTCTGAGCGAAGAAAGAACGGGAGGCCTGTTCGGCTATTTCAAAGAGACGGCCGCGGCGGTCAGCCTTGTCATGGAAAACGGGACTAATATTTTGAGCCAGCAATATCAAAAGATCACGTCTGTCCAGGATGATACTGTGCTGTCCAGCTATTTGGAACTGGGCAAGGAGCCGCGAAGGAGGGAGGCAGCGTCTGCCCTGATTTATCCTTTTGGGCTGAATCAGAGCCAAAAAAGGGCGGTGGAAAACGCCTTTTCCTCCCAGGTGAGCATCATCCAAGGACCTCCGGGAACAGGAAAGACACAGACGATCTTGAATATCATCGCAAACGCGGTCCTGCGCCATAAAACGGTGGCGGTCGTCTCCAGTAATAATACGGCGACCTTGAATGTGGCCAGGAAGCTGGAGAAAAAGGGCGTGTCGTTTTTGACCGCATCCCTCGGCAACCGGGGCAACAGGGAAAAATTTTTAGATGGACAAAGCGGCCAATATCCTGATATGAGTGAGTGGGAGTTAGCGCCGGAGCTGAGGGAAGAACTCTCGGAGTCCGTGAAGTCGTTGTCAACAGAGCTGAACGAGATGCTGAACAGGAAAAACCGCGTTGCCGAGATCGAGCGGGAATTGCTGGAGCTTCAGCCGGAGCAATATCATTTTAATGAGTACTATGCCACCTTCGCGGGGCTTCCAGACGGCGCGTTAAGAGGGCTGACATCGGGGAAGATCCTATCCTTGTGGCTGGAATATGAGCACCACGCAGAGCAAAATGATAAACTGGGACTGCTGAAAAAGCTGTCCATCCTCTTCCGCTTTAACCGCTCCGCGTTAGACCTTTTCCTTCAGGCGCCGGAATTGGTGATCCCATATCTTCAAAGCCGATTCTATGTTACCAAAAAGGCAGAGCTTCAGACGGAAAAAGCAAAGCTGGAAAAAGAACTGGCCGATTACTCCTTTGACGAAAAAATGGAGGAACTATCTCAAAGATCGCTGCAACTGTTCCGGGCCGAATTGGCCAGGCGGTATTGCTGGAGGGGCGGCCGGAGGAAGTTTCAAAGGGAAGACCTCTACGGCAACGCCGCGGCGTTCAACCAGGAATATCCCGTCGTATTGAGTACGACTTATTCCATCAAAAAGACCCTGGGCATCGAGCATGTCTACGATTACCTGATCGTTGACGAGGCGTCCCAGGTCGATCTGGCAACAGGGGTGCTGGCTTTTTCCTGCGCCAAAAACGTCGTCATTGTAGGCGACTTAAAGCAGCTCCCCAATGTGATGACAGGAGAGGATATACAGACCGCGGAAAAGATCTGGAGCAGGCGCCCCTTCGAGGAGATATACCATTTCACAAAGCAGAGCTTGCTTTCGTCGGCGGTCGCCAGATGGCGCGACGTCCCCTCTGTGCTGCTGCGGGAACACTACCGCTGCCACCCGAAAATTATTGGCTTTTGCAATCAGAAGTTTTACCAGGGACAGCTTATTGTCATGACGGAGGATCATGGGGAGGACCATGTCCTCACCATGTACCGCACAGCGGCGGGCAACCATGCCAGAGGCCACTTGAACCAGCGGCAGATAGATGTCATTCAGAAGGAAGTTTTGCCCTTCCTGGAGGAAGAGGGCTATCAGGACATCGGGATCATCACGCCTTACCGGGATCAAGTGGAGGCTGTCGAGGCACAACTGGGGCCTGGATATGAGGTGGACACGGTCCATAAGTTCCAGGGACGGGAGAAAGGCGCGATCGTCCTGACGTCGGTGGACAATGTGATAGGAGACTTTGTAGACGATCCCCATATGCTGAATGTGGCGGTATCCCGGGCGGTCAAGGCTCTGGTGGTGGTCATGTCCCGGGACCCGCGAAACGACAAGACAAACTATGGGGACTTAGCCCGGTATATCGGATATAACAACTGCGAGATCATCGACAGTTCCGTTTTCTCTGTGTTTGATTTGCTCTATGAAGGCTATGCCCGGCAGAGACGGGAGTACCTGCAAAAGCACAGACGGGTCTCTGACTATGATTCTGAGAATTTGCTCTACGCGGTCATTGAAGGGATTTTGAAGAAAGAGGAGTTTCAAAAGGTGGGCTGCGCGGTCCACGTCTCTCTGGCCGCGCTGGTCAAAGACTATACTCTTTTGGATGAAGAAGAAAAAGCGTATGCGCGGAACCTGCTTACCCACACAGATTTTCTGCTCTTCAATAAGATGGACAAGTCCCCTATCATGGCCATTGAGGTGGATGGCGCCCGGTTCCATAAGGCGGGAAGCAAGCAGGCGGCCCGAGACGCCAAAAAGGATCGTATTTTCCCAAAGTGCGGCATTCCCCTGCTTCGCGTCAGGACAGATGAGAGCGGAGAAGAAAGCCGGATCGAAAGCGCGCTGAAACTGAGCGTCTGAACAAAACCGGAGGGGGAAGCGGCCGGGAGCGGCTACGTCGCCTTATCATAGCGATCGACATGCCGCTAGATCGAGTTTGTTGACCGTGATGAGGACATGGGCTTTGACACGAGACTGAAATGGGAAATTGCGGATCACGACTGGAGGGAAAGAGATGAAAGGCTCAGAGTGCAAGTTTGTTAAGTATATGGACGGTGCGGACAAGCGGTTTGTTATACCTGTTTATCAGCGCAATTATGACTGGAAAACAGAGAACTGCAAGCAGCTCTATGATGACCTTGTGAAGATCATAAAAAGCGGCAGGAAGAGCCACTTTTTTGGCAGCCTTGTATCCGTATACAACCCCGATGGAAACAACGAAGAGTTTCTTGTCATAGACGGGCAGCAACGGCTCACGACAGTTTCCCTGCTGTTCCTGGCCATGTATAACCTCATCCGTGAAGGGGCTGTTGTACCTGGATCCCCCAATTTGACACAGCGGATCTATGAGCAGTACCTGGTAGATAAGTGGCAGCCGGAGGACACCCGGATCAAGCTAAAGCCAGTGAAAAACGACCAGGTGGCGTTCAGAAAGCTCTTCTCTGACGCGTCTGAGCATATTAGAGGATCAAACCTCACCGTCAATTATGACTATTTCCGCGAGCGGATCAAAAAGCAGGAAATTACGATCGACCAACTATACGATGCGATTTGCCGCCTGGAGATCATCAATATACGCCTGGATAAGGACGATGACCCACAGCTTATTTTTGAGAGCCTGAACTCCACCGGCTTGGATCTGAGCGAGGGCGATAAGATCCGAAACTTTATTCTCATGGGCCTTCCGACCCAGGAGCAGGAGACTTACTACGAGAAGTATTGGAACCGCATTGAGATCTGTACACACTACGATGTGAGCGCCTTTATCAGAGACTACTTGAGCGTGAAACAGCACGCGACGCCTCAGCAGAACAAAGTGTACGTGACATTCAAGGACTATGTAGATCTCACGAAAACTGAGACGGAGGCGCTCCTTGCCGATATGCTGCGCTACGCCAAGCGATACCAGACCCTGTTGGAGGGCCACACGGCCAGCAAGGAGCTGAATGGGTGCATCCTGCGCCTGAACAGGCTGGAAACAACTGTTACACGGCCATTTTTCCTGGAAGTGCTGCGGCTTTTTGACGAGCATACTTTGACCATTGACCAGGTGACGGAGGTATTTCGGTACACGGAGGCCTACCTGTTCCGCAGAAGCATCTGCGACCTTCCCACCAACGCGCTCAATAAGATCTTCCTGTTGCTCCATCGTGAGATCATCAGGTACGATGGAAGCGATTCGAACTATGTTGAGAAATTCAAATATGCCCTGCTGTCCAAGAAGGAGCGCGCGCGCTTCCCGGACGACGCTGAGTTTGCGGAGATGTTCGCGCGCAAGCCGATCTATTTGATGAACAGCAAGAACAAGATCTACGCGCTTGAGCGATTTGAGAACTCCGGCACGGCGGAGGATAAGGATATATACCGCCACTGTGACGAGGGGACATACTCCATTGAGCATATCATGCCCCAGCACCTTACCCCGGCCTGGCAGCAGGAGCTGGGAGAAGATTATGAGCAGATACATGAGCAGTGGCTGCACAGGATCGCGAACCTCACACTCACCGCCTATAATGCAAGGTATAGCAATAGCTCCTTTGCGGAAAAAAAGACCATGGAAAATGGGTTCAAAGATAGCGGTATTCGTATGAACGCATGGATCGCGCGGAAGGATAAATGGACGCTGGATGAATTACTGGAGCGCAGCGCGTATCTCACACAGCGGGCCATGAGGATCTGGATGTTTCCCACGACTGATTTTGAGCCGGCCCAAAAACAGCTTGATTCATACACACTGGAAGATGAGGCGGAATTGACGGGACGGCAGATCGCCCGGTTCTATTTCAAGAATGCCGAGCAGCCTGTGACCAGTTGGGTGGAAATGTACCTGAAGGTTATTCAAACCCTGTACGCCGAAGACAAGACGATCATCACAAAACTTGCGGTTTCCAGCGATAACGATATCGCGTACCATTTTACCGCCGATCCTAAGGCGTTTGTCAAAAGCGCGGAAATTGCCGATGGCATCTATGTTTGGACAAATACCAGCACGCAAAATAAACTTTCGGTGTTGAGCCGCCTGTTTACGCTATATGGAGAGGACCCGGCCGATCTGGTATTCTATCTCCGTGACGAGAATGAACCGCCAACAGATGAGCCGGGAAGCAGGCATGAGCTGCGCAGGCGATACTGGGCCCTTGCCCTGCCGGGGATCAAGGAGGCCTGTGGCGCGGATGGCCCGTTTTCCAATGTCAGCCCATCGAAAGATAACTGGATCAACGGATTTTTTGGCGTTAGCGGGTTTCACCTCTGCTGTGTGGCCAATTATGACGCGGCCCGCGTGGAGATCGTATTTGAAAGGGCAGACAGAGAGGAGAATAAAAGAGCTTTTGACAAACTGCTGACCCATAAGGAGCAGATCGAGTCCGCTTTGGGCATTTCCCTTGTCTGGGATCGCGGGGAGACGAAGAATTCAGCCAAGATCTATTACCAGCTCTCCAATGTGAGCATTGAAAATGAGGTCGACTGGCTGCAGATGGCCCACTTTCACGCGGACTGGATCAAGAGGATGTATGATGTTATTGTGCCATACATCATTGACGCATAGTACCCCATGTTGAGAAAAGCCCAGCAGAGTTCCAAGGCGCACCATCTGCCAAACTATAAAAACTGGCCCTGCGGCCATCTAATCCCCCGTCTGGCCCGACGGCCAGAAGCGCGTTCGGACTGCTTGTCTGAAAGATACTTGACAAATTTTCCATCTGAACTGCCGTCATCTTGCGTGAGATACCAGTTGACGGAAAGGGTGATCCCATGTTCCGCCAAAAACAGGAGCAACCCGTATTTTCCATAATCTCCAATATCGCCGAAATACTGATTTTTCATAACCCCCCTCTTTTCCCCTCGTTGTTGGATCGACCGCCCCCAAAAAAACGCCGCCGCGGAATTTTCCGCGGCGGCCGTTTTCTGCCTGGTGGCCCCGAAGGGATTCGAACCCTCGACCTCTCGGATGCGAACCGAACGCGCTCCCAGCTGCGCTACGGGCCCATAGGGAATTGTGACGTTGTGAACCGGGTGGGTACCTGATGTGGAGCGGTTTTCACGCTCCGCTTTTTCAACAAAACGATGAGGATGTGAACCGAGTGCTGACAAATGCGTTACGGGCCGAACCAGAGGGGAAACGACCCGAACCGCCTCAAGCAACAAAATTGGAGAATTAGATATCATTTAACAGCCTTAAACCTTATAAGAAAAAACAAATATTACTATTGAAAAAGTACCAACATATAAAAGTAGCCGCCCAAACCAAATTGAATTGGACAGCTACTTCTTTTGGAGATCATGGTAGAGCACAAATAACAAGTCGCCCTTTCCTAAGCTGTCTTTTTCTGATAATCAACCAAATTTCTTACTTCAATAAATCTACGTAAAACAGCTTCTGTTTTAACCTCATACTTTTCAGACATCCTAGCAAGCAGGGCTTTTTCCGCATCAGGATCCGCATTTTCAAATTCATCTAATAATTGAGAAATCTGCGAATAAGGCATGCTTGCGGCAGCGGTCAAGTAATTTACATCCTGCTCTTCTAAACTATCGGTTTTCCCTTGCTTTTTCCTGGCGTATACCTTTTGTACTCTGTTGCCTGCACCAACATCTTTTAAATAATGAATAATCTCATGCATATATGAGAAACTTGAGGTCAATTTTTCAAGGATCTTAATAACTCCATGGTATTCATCACTCGATGTTGGCGATAAAGTGGCTTCAACATCCTCGGGCAATTCTGAGGCCCTGCAATAACATACATCAAGACCTAAATTCTTTGCCAAAGCGGATGCAGAGATATCCTCACTATCGCAGTAACTGCTAATATTGAGCCGCACCAGTTCTTCCTCTAAACGCTTTGTTCTTTCCACTGCCTCGATTTTTCGCTTTCTAATTTGTGAGAACATATTTTTCAATAGCCCCGAGGAAGAGGCAATTATACCTTGAATCTCGCTTAAACTCATATTGGTAAGAAGATCCGGCTCGCCCGCTTTTTCAAGAATGTCATGAAGTGTAAGATGATTGTCACCAAACATACCGCTATGATAGTCCGCCATTATCTTATTATATTTCTTTAAGTATTTTTCCATAATCAATCACCCTATCTTCGTCAAAATATCTGTTAACAATAAAACAACTATCATCGACCACTTGACTGTCTTGCTTTTTGTTCCAATCTAAAATGGATTCCTGATTAAATTGCTCCATAACTTCTATCGCCTTTTCGATTGAAGCAGAATGGAAGGAAATTTCAGCATTTCCTGAGTAGACTCCTATATAGGGAGGACTATCGAGATATATACAATAATAACTTGTCAAGGCATCCCAGTTCTCAGGTGACAACTGGTCGAAAGCCTCTGGTCGAACGAAACTAACTTGGTATCCAGTCAAATGTTCGACCCGTTCACCTGTTCTAAACCCATATGTTCCGTCTTCCTTATTTTTATAAGAAGTTATAGATTTAAGTACATTTTTAACAGTTCTCACCGCCATATAAATGTCCCACCATTTTTATTTTTTCTGTTCATTACAGTTTCGCTGTTTCAAACTCATTGAGCAATAGCACAAGAGCAACTACCCTTATGCAATGTTATAGTAACATATCTTCAATGAGTTTTCAACATATTTATAAATTATTTTGATTTATAGAAGCAAAAACTTACATAAATGACAAATCACATTTACCGTACCAATAAGCGCGACACGACCAAGTTTTGTCGCGCTTATTTGGTGGCCCCGAAGGGATTCGAACCCTCAACCTCTCGGATGCGAACCGAACGCGCTCCCAACCGGCCCGCTTCAAGCCCCCCAAAAAGGATGGGCGAACCTTTTTTGTTAGGACGAATGATAGCAAACAAAGCATAACCCTGTCAAGAAACCACGAACCAATAGCGGCAAAAATGTGTGGCCTCCAAGGGAAAGCGGACAACGGTGCCTTTCTACGATCCCTTGTCCAAAAACCAGGGCAGGCAATCCACTTGTCGGCAATAGAATTATCCCCCTTTGAAAAAGAGAAGGAAAAAGGACGAATTGCAGGCAGTATGTTCGCATCCCGGGCGCCCCGTAATGGAGCGCCTATTTTTTGCCCACATGGAGGTGAGAGAATGTGCAACCAGCTATTTGACTTTTGCTATGGCGACGAGAGCGGGCAATTCAGTTATTTTCGTATTCCCCGGCAGCTTGTCACCGACGAGAAGTTCCGGCGGCTGTCTACGGACGCCAAGCTGCTCTACGGTCTTTTCCTGGACCGCATGGGCCTGTCCGCCAAGAACGGGTGGTACGTCAAGCGTTTCACCACCGGCCAGATACCGCCCAGGGCCCAAGAACCGCGGGACCTTCCGCCCAGCGGAAGTCCAGAGTGCGGAAAAGGCGCAGTCCAGAGTGCGGAAAAACCGCAGTCAAGAGTGCGGCGATCCCGCAGTCCAGAGTGCGGACAAACCGCAGGTATCTATCCTGACCTGAACCAGACTGATTTTAGTCCTCTTGAGCCATCTATCCATCCATCCGCCCCACCCACGGCGGGCAGATGGATAGATAGAAGCGATTGCCGGAGAGAGGTTGAGGATCAAATTGAATTTTCTTATTTTTGCGGTCAATTCGGCTATGAGGACGTGGACGGGGTGGTGGAGCTGATGGTGGACACCCTTTGCAGTACCAGCCCCACGCTCCGCATCGGAGGGGAGAGGATCCCCGCCGACCAGGTGAAAAGCCGCTTTCTGACGTTGGACAGCAGGCACCTGGAATATGTCTTTGACTGTATGCGCCGCAACACCACCCAAGTCCGCAACATCCGGGCCTATCTGCTGGCCGCTCTATACAACGCCCCCGCTACCATCAACCACTACTACCAGGCGGAGGTACCCCCTATCTCCACCAGCCGGGCCTTTCCTTTGTCCAGGAGGATCTGACCCTGCCCTTTGAAAGTCTGGACGATATTCAAATCATTGATATGGAGGACTGACACCATGAAGAATACCGACAAGAAGGATACCACCGTGCGGCGGAGGGCTGGGAAGGCTCGCCGCCGCTATTTCTCCGGTGTTTTGGCACTGGCCCTGGCCGCGGCGATGAGCTGCCCGGCCCTGGCCACGGGGAGCGATCCCCTGGCCATCGTCAACAACCTGTCCGACTTTGTGTTTTCCTGTATCAAGGCCATCGGCGTGATCGTCCTGGGCTGGGGCGTGGTGCAGGTGGGTATGTCCGTCCAGTCCCACGACGCCAGCCAGCGCACTCAGGGTTTTCTCTGCCTCTTTGGCGGACTGCTGATCGCCTTTGCCAAGGAGATATTGACCCTGATCGGCGTGGTGTAAAACGGACCGGGGGCAGGCCGTGCGGCCTGCCCCCACATCTTATTTTGTCGAAACGTGCCTCAAATTGAGGCACGTTTCTGGAGGTGAAACTATTTGAGCGACAACTGGATCGTCGGCAATCTGCAATCGGCCTTCAATACCTGGAACGATAAGCTGGCCGAGATATGGACGCTTTTGACCACTACGCCCCAGGACTTCCGGGGCGGCGGAGTGTGGACGGCGATCACCAGCATCAATAACGCCCTGGTGGGCGTGGGCTACGGCCTGCTGGTGCTGTTTTTCGCCATGGGCGTATTCCAGAGCGCCGCCAGCTTCCGCGACCTTCAGCGCCCGGAATTTGCCCTGCGGCATCTGGTGCGGTTTATCGCCGCGAAGGTGGCCGTTGGCTCGGCGATGGAGGTGATGACCACCATCTTTTCCATTTGCGGCGATATCGTCCAATCCACCATGGGCAGTGTGGGCGGCATGGCCGGGGCCGGCGTGACTATGCCCCAGGAGATTATCAACGCCATCGAGGACGTTGGCTTTTTGGCCTCCATTCCCCTGTGGCTGGTCTCTCTGCTGGGGAGCCTGTTCATCACCGTCATGTCCTTCATTCTGATCCTTACGGTGTATGGACGTTTCTTCCGGCTGTACTTCTACACCGCCCTGGCCCCGCTTCCCCTGGCGTCCTTTGGGGGAGAGGGCACCAGCTTCGCCGGAAAAGCCTTTCTGAAAAGCTACATCGGCGTGTGTATGGAGGGGGCCGTCATCGCCCTGGCCTGCCTGGTGTTCTCCGCCTTTATGTCCGGCGGCGGCCCGGCCGCGGACACGTCCCTTTCCGCCGTCACCATGAGCTGGCAGTACATCGGGGAGACCATTTTCAATATGCTGGTGCTTGTCGGGCTAGTAAAGGGCGCGGAGCGCATCGTTCGGGAGATGTTTGGGCTGTGACTACCAGTTCCCTTTAATAATATAATCTTGTACTTCCTGATGGGATGTGAACAAATCGGTGTTGAAAATGACATTATAATAATCTTCATAATCGTTAATAACCAATTCAAACATTTGAGCTTTTTCTATGTCCTTACAACCGTGATCAATCATTGCTTCAAATATTGCACGACTACGAGACCTAATATCCATACCTGGAACCATTTTGCGAGTTACAAGGCCATAGCCTTCGTAACAGCGAATAGCTTTCTCATACTCTTCCTTCGGAATAATGATTGGAGAAAACATAAAACTAGCCACCTTTCTACAATTAGACCCTATATATCATACATTTTGTATCTTACACCATTCGTGGAAGTTTTTCAACTTCCAATTGAATTTGGAGGCATTTATAGTGGAAATCAAGATACCCAAGGAAGTCCGGGCGCACAAGGAGACCATTTTCTTTGGCCTCACCCTGCGCCAATTCGTCTGCGCGGCGGTGGCCGTGGGCCTTGCCGCGGGGGTGTACCTGCTGGCGGGCGTCCTCATCGGCCGGGAGACGGCAAGCTGGCTGTGTATCCTGTGCGCCGCCCCCTTTGCCCTGGCCGGCTTTTTCTCTTATAACGGCATGACCTTGGAGCGGTTCGCTTGGGCCGTTCTCAAGTCCCAGATCCTATGTGCCGGGCCGAGGGTGTTCAAGGCGGAGAACCTCTACCGCAAGGCCCTTGCCAAGAAAGGAGACCGTGACCATGCTTAAAACCCTGGACGCCGCCAACCGCAGTGAACGGCGGCCCTTCTCCATCCCTCGAAGCGTTTAGCAGACCATCCCCATCCAGCGTATCTACAAAGACGGTATCTGGCAGGTCAACGGCAAGCTGACGCAGACGTGGCGGTTTGCCGATGTGAACTACGCCCTGGCCTCCCCAGAGGATCAGGAGGATATGTTCCGGGCCTACTGTGGCGTGCTGAACGCCCTGCCCACCGACGCCGCCATCAAGATCACCATCAACAACCGCCGCCTCAACAGCACCGACTTCCACCGTACTGTCCTGATGAAAGAGCGGCCCGACGCCCTCAACGCCTATCGGCGGGAGTATAACGCCGTCCTTGTCGAGAAGGCCGCCGAGAGCAACAACCTGGTGCAGGACAAGTACATCACCGTGGCCGTGACAAAAAAGAGCGTGGGAGAGTGCCTGCGCTCGGAGACCGCCCGGCTCATGTTCGCCAACAGTGAGTTTTTGATCCTTCTGAACCAGGCGGCTACCGACCGGGCGGAGCTGGCCAAGCTGCTGAATATCTCCCAGTCCCAGATGGGCCACATCACCAATGCCCCGGCGGGCCACGGCCTCCTCCGGGTGGGCGGCTCCATCGTCCCCTTCGCCAACGACTTCCCCAGGGACGGGGAGCTGTACCGCCTGTGGAGCACCACACCGGGGGACAAGTGAGAAAACCGTCGAAACGTGCCTCAATTTGAGGCACGTTTTTCTTTTATGAGGAGTTGATACCATGCCTGAATTAAAGGAGCGCCCCAAGAGGGACAAGCCCAAGGCCAAGCCGCCCGCCGTCCCCACCAAACAGGCCGCCCGGATGATGAGGGAGAAATACCTTCAGCAGCTCGACCAGCGCCGGCCGGAGGAGGACGGCGAGACCAGCCGCGCCACCGACCAGGTGGAGGAGGCGGGCCGCTGGGCGGTGGATGAGGCGGCAGGTCACACACCCCGGCCCCGCCAGCGAAGCAAGATCCCCCTGAAGGAGCGGCCCCGCCCCAGGGACAGGGCAAAGCCCGCGGAGAGCGCCGCCCAGGGGCCGATCAAGGAGCGCCCCCGGGTCGAGTTCAAGACAAAAGCCGCTCAGAGCGGCGCCGCCCCGGAGCCGACGCGACAGCCAAGACCTGACGCCATCGAGCCCGCCGGGCAGAGCGAGCGGCCTCGCCGACAGACGGGCAACGCCCCCAAGCGGCGCGCCACGCCCGTCATCAAAGAGCGCGCGATGCCCGCTATCAAGGAGCGCGTGACCCCCGCCATGAAGGAGCGTGCTACCCAAGGGGGGCCCTGACCGTCCGCCATTCCGGCCAGCGGTGTTTTCAATTCGTGGGACACATTGGCGATGAAATCTGTCCGCAGG
>CANRPO010000047.1 GCA_947632515.1 uncultured Lachnospiraceae bacterium | reverse complement strand
GTCCTCTCCCACAGCACAAAGGAAGTTTCCGTTATGCTGTCCCGTGAGGAAATAGAGAAAATGGCGTCCGATGAAAAATATGCCGCTGAAAAAATGAAAGGCGTACAGGGCGCACTCCGTATGTCAGAGCAGATCAACCGTGAATTTGGCTATACGTCCGCTTTTGGCAAAAAAGGGGAAAATGCCGACACACGGATAAACAGGATCGCTATTTCTTTCAACGACGACGGCTCTACCAACATCTTTGCGGAGCTTGAAAAGTCCGGCCGAAAGCAGCGGGAATGGATAGAGGAGGCAAGGGCAGAAAAACGGGCGCAGAAAAAGGCGGAGGAAAGGCGCTTGGAAGAAAAAGCGGCGGACCGTTATTCCCGGACAAACGCCGACACAAAGCATACGATTGTGGAGGCGGGAAACGTGGACGAACTGATGAAGAAGATTGCGGCGGTGGACTGGAACGAAATACGGGCAGAGGGCGGCACAGAGAGCGGCGGCCGGTTTGATTTCAGCATATAAAACAGGCAAACTCCCGGTGGATGAAAGCTAAAGCTGCGGACAGCATTTTCAGAGAGAATGCTGTCCCTTTTTGTGCGAAAAAGCGCGGCATGATTGCAAAGGCGGCGGCAATATATTAAAATATACTTATAAACATCGAAGGAGAGCAGGCTATGCAGCCACAGTTGCCAACCGTCAATCGGGATGAAAACGGCATATTGCGAAAGGTCCGCTGTTTCGCGCTGGACATGGACGGCACGATCTATCTGGGGGAAAGGTGGATCGACGGCGCGACAGACTTCCTGCATAAGATAGAAGAGACAGGGCGGGATTATGTCTTTCTGACCAACAATTCCTCGAAGAATGCCGCCGTCTATGTGGACAAGCTGCACCGCATGGGGCTGGACGTGGGCGAGGAGAAGATCGTCACCTCCGGGCAGGCCACGATCTACTATTTAAAAAAACATTTTCCAGGCGCGAAGGTGTTCCTGCTGGGGAACCCTATGCTGCGGGAGGAGTTTACACAGGCGGGGATCGTGCTGGAGGACAGACATCCCGATGTGGTGGTGACGGCTTTCGACACTTCCCTGGACTACGCCAAGCTGTGCCTTGTCTGCGACCATGTCAGGGCGGGGCTGCCCTATCTGGCGACCCACCCGGACTACAACTGCCCCACGGAGACGGGCTTTATCCCCGACGTGGGGGCGATCCACGCCTTTATCCACGCCTCGGCCTTCCGCTATCCGGACCGTGTGATCGGCAAGCCGAACGGGGATATGATCGACTATCTCTGTACAAGGGTTTCTGCGGAACGGGAACAGATCGCTATGGTGGGCGACAGGCTCTACACGGATATAGCCGCAGGCAGGAACAACGGCCTGAAGAGCATTCTGGTGCTGAGCGGGGAGGCGTCCCTGGAGGATGCGCGGGCGTCGGACGTAAAACCCCATCTGATCTTTGACTCCGTGAGGGAGCTGGCCGCGCTGCTTGCGCCCTGTGGAGAGCAGGCGGGAGGCTGCGACGACGCTCCCTTTTAATCATGTGACGAATCAAATGCCGTCTCAGGCTGTGGGACGGCATTTTTGTGCGTTTTTTACAAAACAGGACAGAGGATTCTGGTAAAAAGGGCAAAGTTGCGGATTTCCTCTTGCCAAATCCACAGAAGGGCGGTATACTCATTACAAGGTCTTGGAAACGTTACCGACAACGATACCGAAATCGTTACCGAAAACGATTCCAAAAAATCCGGCAATCAGGAAGGAGCCAAATGCCGGAAGGAAACGAAAACATATCAACCAACTTGAAAGGAAGAGGGATCACAACATGAAAAAGAAACTTGTAAGCGTTTTACTCAGTGCGGCGATGGTTTCCACTCTGTTGGCAGGCTGCGGAAACGGGGGAGGAGAGACGGCTTCCGGAGATGCCGGAGCGGAGAACGCCGGGACTGCGAACGATACGGCAGGCAGTGGGGATGCGGGCGATTCCGCACCGGCCGCAGCCTCTGGCGACGGTTCCGTATATCTGCTGAACTTCAAGCCTGAGACGGACGGCGCGTGGCAGGATCTGGCGGCGGCTTACACGAGCCAGACAGGCACGGAAGTCATGGTGGTGACGGCGGCCGACGGACAGTACAAGACGACGCTGCAGTCCGAGCTGGCGAAATCCGAGGCGCCCACGATCTTCAATATCGGCAATGCGTCCGACTGCGCAGAGTATGCGAATTATATTTATGACCTGAAGGACAGCTCCCTGTACAGCCATCTGACGGATAAGTCCTTGGCGCTGGAGTATGACGGCAAGATAGCGGCGGTTGCGAACTGCTACGAGTGCTACGGCATCATCTACAATAAGACGATCCTGGAGGGCTACTGCGGGATGGACGGCGCGGTCGTTTCCTCCATCGACGAGATCGACGACTTCGAGACGCTGAACGCTGTGGCAACGGACATCAACAGCCGTGTAGACGAGATTAACGACGCTCTCGGCACGAATCTGACGGGCGCTTTCGCCTCCTCCGGTCTGGACAGCGGTTCCAGTTGGAGATTCTCCGGCCACCTTGCGGGTCTGGCGCTCTACTATGAGTTCAAGGACGCGGGCTGCGATCTGACGGCCGGACAGGAGACGGTGACAGGCAAGTATCTCGACAACTTCAAGAACGTTTGGGATATGTACATCAACACTTCTTCCGCGGACAAGGCGACGCTTGACTCCGGCGCATACAATGCCGAGCAGGAGCTTGGTCTTGGCGAGGCGGTGTTCTATCAGAACGGCGACTGGGAGTACGCGGCATTCGCGCCCGACAACGAGAACGGTTACACGGTGACGACGGACGATCTCTCCATGATGCCGATCTACTTCGGCGTTGACGACGCGAACGAGGGCCTTGCGGTAGGTACGGAGAACCACTGGGCGGTCAACGCGCAGGCATCTCAGGAGGATATTGACGCGACGCTGGCATTCCTTGACTGGGTGATCACTTCCGACGAGGGACGCGACGCCATCACGAACCAGATGGGTCTTACGGCTCCGTTTGACACCTTCACGGACGAGTACACGTCCAACAACGCGTTCGCGGCTAAGGCGAATGAGTACGCGGCGGCGGGCAAGACCTCCGTGGCATGGAGTTTCAACGCGACTCCCGCGGTTGACGACTGGAGAGCGGACTTCGTAGCGCCCCTGACAGAGTACACCGAGAGAGGCGGCTCATGGGATGATGTGAAGACGGCGTTCGTAGACCAGTGGGCGTACTACTGGGGAATGGTCAACAACCAGTAAGAAATAGCTGCATATAGTTGTATAGACAGTGAGTGATATAGGGGCGAGTGGATTTTGCTTGCCCCTATTTTAAAAAAGAGAAAGGCGGCGCATTATGGAAAAATCAATCAAACGGTATTTTCCCCTGTTTGTATTGCCGACCCTGATCGCTTTTACGATCGGTTTTATCGTTCCGTTCCTGTATGGGATCTTTTTGTCCTTCTGCAAGTTCACGACGGTCGTGGACTGGTCGTGGGTCGGACTGGAGAATTATACGAGGATCTTTATTGTGAACGGTAAATTGGACACCTCGTTCCTGCACGCGATCTGGTATACGGCGCTGTTCACGGCGGTGTCTGTCATCGTCATCAATCTGGCGGCTTTCGGGATCGGCATGGCGCTCACCAAGGGGATCCGCGGTACGAATCTGTTTCGGACGGCCTTCTTCCTGCCGAATCTGATCGGCGGCATTGTGCTCAGTTATATCTGGCTGATGATCTTCAACGCGGTGCTGCAGAATTATTCCAAGACGATCGTATCTTCGCAGTGGACCGCATTCTGGGGACTGATCGTTGTGGTGTGCTGGCAGCAGATCGGTTATATGATGATCATCTATGTGGCGGGCATCCAGAATATTCCGGGAGAACTGATCGAGGCGGCTAGGATAGACGGCGCGAACGCGTGGCAGATGCTGCGCAACGTGACGCTGCCGATGCTGATGCCGACGATCACGATCTGCTCCTTCCTGACGCTGACGAACGGTTTCAAGCTGTTTGACCAGAACCTGGCGCTCACCGGAGGCAATCCGGGCAAGATGTCGCAGCTATTGGCGCTGAACATCTACGACACGATGTACGGCACCACCGGATGGCAGGGCGTTGGGCAGGCAAAGGCAGTGATCTTCTTTATTCTGGTAGCGGTTATCGCCGTGGCGCAGAATAAGCTGACGACAAGCAAGGAGGTGAAGGATTGATGGCTAAGGGAAACGAACAGGTCAGCGCGGTGAGAAGGGCCAGACACGGCGGTATTCTCTCCCTGATCTTTGCGATTATCAGTATTCTGTGGATCTCCCCGATGCTGGTGGTGCTTTTGAACTCTTTTAAGCGCAAGGCATATATTTTCCGCTATCCGTTTGGATTCAGCACGAATGCCCTGGCGGACGGCTGGGATAAGTTTATGGACGGCGCGCGGCAGATCTTCTGCGGCACGCTGAATTATAAGAACGGGCTGAAAGCGACGAATTTCTTCGCGTGTTTCGGCAACTCGCTGTTCATCACGGTATTTTCGGTGGCGGCCATCGTTCTGTGCTGTTCCATGTGCGCATGGTACATTGTGCGGGTACACTCGAAGTTTTCCAAATTTATGTACCTCATGTGCCTGTTTTCCATGATCGTACCGTTCCAGATGGTGATGTTTACGCTGTCCAAATTCGCCAACATGCTCCATCTGTCCAACCCCGTAGGCATTATCGTCGTCTATCTGGGATTCGGCGCGGGTCTGTCGGTGTTCATGTTCACAGGTTTCGTCAAAGGCATTTCGATCGAGATCGAGGAGGCCGCGATGATCGACGGCTGCAATCCGGTGCAGACTTTCTTCCGGATCATACTGCCGATCCTGAAACCGACGGTCGTCACGGTGGCGATCTTACAGGCGATGTGGGTTTGGAATGACTATCTGCTGCCGAGTCTGGTGCTGAACATCAACAGATACAAGACCATCCCGATTGCGGTACAGTACCTGAAACAGAGCCACGGACAGATCGACTGGGGCGCTATGATGGCCGTGCTCGTGCTGGCGATCCTGCCCATCGTGATCTTCTACATCGTGTGCCAGAAGTATATTATCGAGGGCGTGCTGGCGGGAGCCGTAAAAGGCTGATCGACCGCGGTGCGCCATCCGCCGCCCGCCTTCGTTTCGCGGGGCGTTTTGGGGCTTGCCTTGCGCGCGAAAAGAGAGTACAATGGTAGCACATCTTTGGCATCTTTGTGCGGCGGAGAACAGGGGAATGTGAACGGATGAATTTTGCGTGAAAGGATCAGGAGAGCATGAGAAAGAGCGGAATTTTGATGCCTGTTTCGAGCATACCGTCCAGATACGGGATCGGAACTTTTTCCAGGCAGGCGTATGCGTTTATCGATTCTTTGGAGAAAGCGGGACAGTCCTACTGGCAGATATTGCCGTTGGGACCTACCGGATACGGAGATTCCCCCTACCAGTCCTTTTCCACCTTTGCGGGGAATCCATACTACATCGACCTGGAGGCGCTGATCGAGGCGGGCTGGCTTACGAGGGCCGACTGTGACGGCTGCGATTTCGGGGACGACGACGAGTACATAGATTACGAGAAGATCTATCTTTCCAGATTCAAGGTGCTAAAGAAGGCGTTTCGCAACAGCCGCATCGGGAAAGAGGCGGAGTTTCAGGCGTTCGTGGAGGAGAACAGCGACTGGCTGGACGATTACGCGCTCTACATGGCGGTGAAAAATTCCTTTGGCGGCAGGAGCTGGAGCGAGTGGGATGAGGATATTAAACTCCGCAGGCCCGCGGCGCTGAAACGATACCGCGAGAAGTACGCTGAGGAAGTGGATTTTTACAGATTCCAACAGTATCTGTTCGCCGGACAGTGGTTTGCGCTGAAGGAGTACGCCAACAGGAAAAAGATCGAGATCATCGGGGACATTCCAATCTATGTGGCCTTTGACAGTGCGGACACCTGGGCCAACCCGGAACTGTTTCAGCTGGACGAGACGCTGACGCCGACGGCGGTGGCGGGATGCCCGCCTGATTCTTTCTCCGCCACAGGGCAGCTGTGGGGCAATCCGCTGTATCGATGGGACTACCACAAGAAGACCGGGTATGCGTGGTGGATGAAACGTATCGCCTACTGCTACAAGCTGTATGACGTGGTGCGCATCGATCATTTCAGGGGATTCGACGAGTACTATTCCATTCCCTATGGAGATGAGACGGCGGAGTTCGGGCACTGGGAGAAAGGGCCGGGCTACGATATTTTCCGAACGATGAAGACGCAGCTTGGCAGGAAAGCTGTGATCGCGGAGGATCTGGGATTTTTGACTAAATCGGTCATTGATCTGGTGAAAAAGACGGGCTATCCGGGCATGAAGATCCTGCAGTTCGCCTTCGACTCCCGGGAAGAGAATGATTATCTGCCCCACAATTACGCGGCCAACAGCATTGTCTATACGGGCACCCATGACAACGACACGACGATTGGCTGGTTTAGTCAATTAAAGCGCAAGGACAAGAGATTTGCCAGGAAATACCTGAATATCAGAGGCAATAAAGACATACAGTGGGTCTTTATCCGCGCGGCCATGGCAAGCGTATCTGACACATGCGTCATTCCCATGCAGGATTACCTGGGACTCGGCGCTGAGGCAAGGATCAACATTCCGTCCACGCTGGGAACCAACTGGAAGTGGAGGATGCTCGACGGCGCTTTCACGGATGAGCTGGCAGAGCGTATCCGTGAGATGACGAAACTGTACGGGAGGCTGCAGCGGTAGAAGGTAAGCGTTCGGCGTTTCGCGCCGATATATGAGACGGAATATGTGTTACAAAAAGCGCTGACAGTTTTTGGTTTTACAGAAGGACTGTCAGCGTATGTATGTGTAGATGTGGAGAACAGGCCATGGCGGAGATAACGATCAAAGATATAGCGAGACAGTGCGGCGTGGGAGTGAGCACGGTGTCCCGGGCGATCAACAACCATCCCGACATCAATCCGGCGACGCGGGAGATGGTCATGCGCGTCATCGAGGAGACGGGCTTTATTCCCAACAACAGCGCCCGCAACCTGAAACGCACGGACGCCAAGTGCATCGCCGTGCTCGTGAAAGGTATCACCAACCCCTTTTTCAGCAGCATGATCCAGATCATTGAGGAGGAGACGCAGCGCAACAGATACGCGCTTGTGCTGCGGCATGTGGAGGCCGACGAGGATGAAGTGGAGGTCGGGCTGGAGCTGGAGAAGGAGAAGAGACTGCGCGGGATCGTCTTTCTCGGCGGGCGGTTCACCCACTCCGAGGAGAAGATCAACAAGCTGAAGGTGCCTATTGTGTTCAGTACGATTGGGATAGATATATCAGACTGGAGCGGCGAAGTGAGATTTTCCAATATCGCGGTGGACGACAGGCTGGAGAGCCGCAAGATGACAGAGTATCTTCTGGGGCTGGGGCATCGGAAGATCGCTTTTATCACAGAACGGCCGGAGGAGGCCATCGGACGGCGGCGTATCGACGGTTATCGGGCGGCGTTTGCGGATCGCGGTATCGCGGTGGACGAGAGGCTGATCTGCTATGTGTTGGACGAGCTGGATCACTTTTCCATGGAAAACGGGTATCTCACCGCCAGGCGGCTGTTGGAGTCGGGAGAGGACGTGACGGCCATCTACGCGGCCTCGGATCTGTTGGCCATCGGCGCGTGCAGAGCTGTGCTTGAGTCCGGGAGACGGATCCCGGAAGATATTTCCGTGGCGGGCTACGACGGGATTGCCTTGGGAGAATACTACAATCCCAAGCTGACGACCATCAGACAGCCCGCAGAGGAGATGGCCAAACAGACCATCGGCCTGCTGCTGGATGTGATCGCGGGCAGGCAGGAACACCGACAGATCGTGTTTCCCGCGCAGCTCATAGAGAGAGAGTCCACCGCGAGGCGCGCGGAAGGATAAGGATTCAGAAGACCCGTCTGCTCATGTTGGAATTGTGGTAGGCGGGGTCGTGCGTCACATCCCGGTCGAACCAGTCGAGAGGGACGAAGGCGTTGGCCAGCTCCTCGGAGGGAAACTCCACCTCCGCGATGACAAGCGGCGCGAAAGGCGGCTCGAAAATGTCCAGTTCCACACATAGACTGACTGGGTCAACGGATTCTCCCGCAGACGGCACGGCTGCGGCGGATGATTCGGCAGCCGACGCGGGGAGACTGACGCCGTCTGTGAACGCAGGCTCCGCAATCGGTATTACATAGCGTTTCTTGGAAATGACGTTTCCGTCAGCTTTTTCCCGTAAATGATAGTAGGCAGTCTCGTTGAGCGGGAGATTGTACTCCTCGCGGGCGAGAAGTCCCTTGCCCTTGTAGGTCATATAGTAGTCGTCGTCCTGCCTGCGCACCCGCACGACCGGGTCGGTGTTCAGATAAGCCTGCTCGATGATGCGGCAGGGATATTGTTCCAGATTTTCAGGCAGCCGCCTGACAGTGAATTTGCGTTCGATCTCCATGGTGTGCTCCTTTCACGCTTTTTTAAACATCATTATAAAGGGATTTTGCGGCAATAGTAACAGGCTGTTTTATTTCTGTTTCTGTTGTCAGTTTCAGCAGTTTGTTTATTACGGTCTTCGTGCGTTTTTCCCTTTCACAGTCTATGTGATCTAAATATCTTTCCGCAGTACAGTTTCCTAAACATAAGGGAAGTATCGGACAGGAGCCACAATCATCCATGATCCTGTCGGTGTCCCAGATCGTATCTGTCCTGTCAATCCTTTCTGACCTGTCTTTGATGTTTCCAACCATATATTCCTTTTGACCTATGAGATGTTCACAGATATAAAGCTCTCCCTTTGTACCTATCACATAATAATCAGGGTGACGTGCCTCACAGCCGAATGACCTTTTGATCGCTGTCTGCCTATTCTGCAATATTCCTGACGCCTTTTGAAAGTCGTCATACGCAATATGGTTATCCTCTCTGATCTCATCTGTATTTTGCGGCGCTATACTCACAATCTGTATATAAGATTTAATCTGACATTCGCTGCGTATGAAATGAAGTAATGCTTCCACATCGTTTTTGCTTGTCTCCGACACATTGATATGAAGTATAATCTTCAATATATCTTCACAATCCTTGATGTTCTGTATCGTCTTATAAAAATCATCTTCTGTACAGCCTTTTAACTTTGCATAGGTTGGCGCCAGTCCGTCTATGGGTATCACCACTTCATCTGTTACGCCGAGGTCTTTTAATTCCAGTGCAGTTTCTTTTGTCAGCAGCCTTCCATTCGTATACATCTTTGCACTGAATTTTATATGATTGTTATTTAATTCTTTTGAAATGTATCTTATGATTTCCATATTCAGCAGAGGCTCTCCGCCAAACCACTTGATCTTGAGAGGTCTGGTAAACGAATGCTCTGCATACCTTCTTTGGATAAAGGCAATCATTTCATCTGCCGTTTCTTTCGTCATGTGTTCTGTCTGACACAGGTGCGCCTGTTCAAAGCAATAGCTGCATCTGTAATTACATGCCAGTGTCGTAAAGATCGATAAAAACATGAAATCCGCTTTTTTAGGGTGCTCTTTTACATCATCTTTCAGGCGCTGAATTTCATCTAAAGATGTTGGCACAATAAAGCCTTCTTCTGCCAGATAAATTGGAACATCACCTGTACTGATATTCTTTTTATTATGTATATCATCAAAATCAAACTTGTTCAGCCAGCGATAATGCAGCGAGTATGTGTTATACAGCAGAAGTTTATCATCGGTTTCTTTCGCTGTGATATTGAATTGGCTGTATTTGTATAATGTTTCCATGCGGTTATCCTCTGTCATTATTATATCATATATTTTTATAGCAATAACAGAGAGGATTTATTATCAGTGCCGCTTTGAGATGATTGCTTTATTTTTGTTTGAGCAGTAAGCGAAATAATCATTGAATTGTATTATGAAAAATGGTATATTATTGACGTGGCGAAAGCCATAGGAAAGTACCTGTGACAGGGTGGCAGCCTCCTAAACCATTAAGACATCAGCAGTTTTATACTGTTGGTGTACATAGGAAGGAGGTGGCGTTATATGACAGCTTTTGAAATCATTTCGGTTTTCATCGGCATATTAACTTTGTTATGTGCCTTTGGCAGCTTAATTATAGCGTTGCTTGTCTTTCTCCGAAAGGGAAAGCGGCACAAAAAATAAGCCCCTCTGTCGGCCAACAGAGGGGCAGTGTCCGTAAGGGCACTTAGCTCAACCTTGTGAGGCATCCACTTTGGAGTGGGTGCTTTCCTTTTCTATAAAGTATCTTATCACTTATTGATGTTGCAGTCAATATTTTTTATTCGGCTGTTATGCCAGACATATCTACATTACAATGTGTATATGCCTCACAATCTGTCCAACCTTCACAATCTGAAAAGTCACAGAAATTGTAATCATATATACTGCAATCTGACTCTGCACAATCACTTGGTGCCTGTGTCGTGGAACCACCCGTGGCTGTGGAACCGCTCTGACTGCCTGTACTTGTGCCTTTATTGCTGCTGGCGCTCACTTTTGAGTCAGATAATAAACTACCGCTAACCATCTGTGTGCTATTATCATCTGTCTTTATGACATACCAGAACTTGCCATTGTCCGCTGTTACTTTACCATTGACTGTAACTTCCTGATTTGTGGTCAGCTGCGCTACTTTATCGTAATCAGTTGAGGGACCGCTGCGCACGTTACAAGTTTGTGTTGCATACATTGTCTTCTCTGGTATAGATTCAATGTCAAACTCCGGGGCGGCCTCGGCTGTAGTATTTTCCGATACGGTCTCCGGCGTTTCATCCGGAATCGTTTCTTCGGTTGGTTTTTCTTCAGCGGCCTTTTCCTCGGTAGAAGTGCTTTCCTCTGTTGGCCGTTCTGTGGTGCCCTCAACAGTATCTGTCTCGGCAGTATCAGTAGTATTTTCTGTGTCGGTTTTACTTTTTATACTGTCTGCCTGGTCGGCAGACTGTTCGAGCTGCGCCTCCTGCGGTGCAGTACCGCAGCCGTGCAGCCCGGCAGCTGCGATCGCTATTGCTACGGCGGGCGCGGCGATATTCTTTATGTACATTTTTATTTTTCCCCCGTATTTATAATGAAATTTCGGCTTAATTATATAATATCCAACAAAATGTTACAAGAGTTATGCTGCGGCAAACATGAACATAATTTTATTTGCAATTCTATTTCTATAAATCTTTTATGCTGTAAATATTAGTTGCTCTTGCAATGTATGAATTTGTTTAAACTTGTGTTCTTTGAGCTGCTCTCCTATGAACCTGATGATTCCATCTATTGTATTGTTCCAGTGCCTATGCGCCTGTTCACGGTTCATTTATCTCAAAGCAATAGGTACAGTGATAATTACAGGCGCGTGTCACTGCTATTGTCAATCTCAACACATCCGCATCATATGCCTCTTTATTATGATCGCCTGTGCATACGCAGTTTCGTCGGTGTCTCTCTCTACAATAAATCCATCCTCTGCAAGCCGTACAGATACATCGCCAAGATCGATGTTGTCTTTATCTATGATGTCATCATAATCTACTCGGCTAATCCATCGGCCTTTAGATGTATATGTGTTATACAGCAGAAGTTTATCATCGGTTTCTTTCGCTGTGATATTGAATTGGCTGTATTTGTATAATGTTTCCATGCGGTTATCCTCTGTCATTATTATATCATATATTTTTATAGCAATAACAGAGAGGATTTATTATCAGTGCCGCTTTGAGATGATTGCTTTATTTTTGTTTGAGCAGTAAGCGAAATAATCATTGAATTGTATTATGAAAAATGGTATATTATTGACGTGGCGAAAGCCATAGGAAAGTACCTGTGACAGGGTGGCAGCCTCCTAAACCATTAAGACATCAGCAGTTTTATACTGTTGGTGTACATAGGAAGGAGGTGGCGTTATATGACAGCTTTTGAAATCATTTCGGTTTTCATCGGCATATTAACTTTGTTATGTGCCTTTGGCAGCTTAATTATAGCGTTGCTTGTCTTTCTCCGAAAGGGAAAGCGGCACAAAAAATAAGCCCCTCTGTCGGCCAACAGAGGGGCAGTGTCCGTAAGGGCACTTAGCTCAACCTTGTGAGGCATCCACTTTGGAGTGGGTGCTTTCCTTTTCTATAAAGTATCTTATCACTTATTGATGTTGCAGTCAATATTTTTTATTCGGCTGTTATGCCAGACATATCTACATTACAATGTGTATATGCCTCACAATCTGTCCAACCTTCACAATCTGAAAAGTCACAGAAATTGTAATCATATATACTGCAATCTGACTCTGCACAATCACTTGGTGCCTGTGTCGTGGAACCACCCGTGGCTGTGGAACCGCTCTGACTGCCTGTACTTGTGCCTTTATTGCTGCTGGCGCTCACTTTTGAGTCAGATAATAAACTACCGCTAACCATCTGTGTGCTATTATCATCTGTCTTTATGACATACCAGAACTTGCCATTGTCCGCTGTTACTTTACCATTGACTGTAACTTCCTGATTTGTGGTCAGCTGCGCTACTTTATCGTAATCAGTTGAGGGACCGCTGCGCACGTTACAAGTTTGTGTTGCATACATTGTCTTCTCTGGTATAGATTCAATGTCAAACTCCGGGGCGGCCTCGGCTGTAGTATTTTCCGATACGGTCTCCGGCGTTTCATCCGGAATCGTTTCTTCGGTTGGTTTTTCTTCAGCGGCCTTTTCCTCGGTAGAAGTGCTTTCCTCTGTTGGCCGTTCTGTGGTGCCCTCAACAGTATCTGTCTCGGCAGTATCAGTAGTATTTTCTGTGTCGGTTTTACTTTTTATACTGTCTGCCTGGTCGGCAGACTGTTCGAGCTGCGCCTCCTGCGGTGCAGTACCGCAGCCGTGCAGCCCGGCAGCTGCGATCGCTATTGCTACGGCGGGCGCGGCGATATTTTTCAGATGCATGCCTGTTTCTCCTCTGTGCTGTAATAATTTTGCAACTGTATTGATTATATATCATTAAAAAATGGTTTACAAGAAGATTGATTATGGGGGATTATTTTGTCTTGAGTGCCATAGTAAATTCCAGTTCATATACCCTTACTGGATTTATCTCTGTCACTGACTCCTATATAATAGA
>CANRPO010000046.1 GCA_947632515.1 uncultured Lachnospiraceae bacterium | reverse complement strand
TCGGCGACAGCTCCCCCGCCTAAGCGGGGAAGGCATTGAAAGAGGAAAACCCTCAGTCGCCTTCGGCGACAGCTCCCTTTATAAAAGGGAGCCAAAGAAAGGACGTGGTTTTTATTGGACTGGACAAGCATTGTGGTGGCGGTGGTCACCGGGGGGCTGGCGTTTCTGGGCGTGCTGGTGGCGAACCGCAAGACCGGGGCGCTTATCGCCTACCGCCTTGAGCAGTTAGAGGCGAAGGTGGACAAGCACAACCACTTCGCCGAGCGGATGCCCGTGGTGGAGGAGCAGATCAAGGTTGCCAATCACCGCATCGAGGACCTTGAAAGGAAGGTGGAGACGTGACGGAGAACGAGCTTCGGCGAAATGTTGTAAGCATCATCAACTCCTGGCTGGGGGCCACGATGGGGTCCAACAAGCATCGGGAGATTTTGAACATCTACAACGCCTACAAGCCCCTGGCGAGGGGGTACAAGGTGCAGGTGGGCGATTCCTACTGCGCCACCACCGTCTCGGCGGCGTGGATCAAAGCCGGGATCGCGGAGTACACAGGCACCGAATGTTCCTGTAACGAGCTTATCCGTATTGCCGCTTCAAAGGGAATCTGGCAGGAGCGGGACGACTACGCTCCGAAAATCGGGGACGCGGTACTCTACGACTGGCAGGACAGCGGCAAGGGCGACAACGTGGGACAGGCTGACCACATCGGCATCGTGGTCAGCGTGACCGGGGACGGCTTCACCGTCACGGAGGGGAACACCTCCGGCGGGAAGGTCGCTCAAAGGAATATGCGGGTCGATGGGGTAAAGATCCGGGGGTTTATCTGCCCGGACTACAAGGCGATCGCTGAGATCATGTCTCGAAAGGAGGAGGACAATATGACTGGCGAACAAATCCTGAAGAAAATCAACGAATATCTATCTGCCCAGAAGGTGCCCGACTGGGCCGAAGGGGAGCTTGCGGAGGCGGTGCGGCTTGGCATCACAGACGGGTCGAACCCCACGGGGCTTATACCCCGGTACCAAGCGGCCATCATGGCAAAGCGGGCGGCGCTGGCCGCCGCGAGGGAGATGACGGAGAGGTGAGGGGAAAACATGAGGCACCGGCGAAAACGCCAAAGATGTCCTTTGCGAACGTGGTTATCACGGTTTGCGTGGTGGTGGCGCTGCTGGTCACGGCAGCCGTGGTCTGGGAGTATCACCGGCTCATGACGGTGATGCCGTCCGGCGTCATCACGGCGCTGTTTGCCTTTTGGGGCGGGGAGCTGCTGGTGATCGCGCTGCGGCAGGTTTTCGGGAGCGACGTACTGAAGCGGGAGGGGGTTCCCACCTCATCCGGCCCCCTTGTGGGGGCCACCTTCCCCACAAGTGGGGAAGGCATTGAAAAAGGAAAACCCTCAGTCTCGTCGTCGCGGAACCCGCTTGACCTCGCGTCCCCGCAGAGCGGGAACGCTCAGGCGCAGGGTTCGCTTCTCCTCTCCCCAGCGGGCCAAGGCCCGCCGGGGACCCCGGAGGAAAAATCAAATCTTGATGAAATTTTTGGAGGGAAAATATGAACATCACGGAAGTGCTGATCAAGGTCATCAACCGGCTCTTTACGGTCAAGAGCATCGTCACCGTCATTCTCACGGTGGTGTTCGCGGTGCTGGTGACGCGACCCGGCGGCGACGTGCCGCCCATCTTCACCACCATCTTCACAAGCGTCATTTCGTTTTATTTTGGCATTCAAAGCGCAAAGAAGGAAGAGTAATCTCCCGGCGGGGGACAACAAAGTAAAGTAAGGAGGACAGAACATGGAGAACATGGATGAGAACAACACTGTAAGCACCGGGGCGGAAGCCGCCGGGGAAGCCGCGGCGGTGGAGAAGCCCGAAGAGGTTGTGGAGGACACCGCCTTTGACGAGGGATGGGGGGAGGAAACGCCGGCGGCGGAGACCCCCGGAGAAATCGGGGAGGCCGCCCCTGCCGGAGACGCGGGGCAGGGAACGGCTGAGGACGCCGCCCAGAATACCCCCGGCAAGGCGGAGGAGGGGACCGGGACGGCCCCCGGACAGGACCCGCCCCCGGACAAGCCCCCGGAGGCGGCCACGGCTGCGCCTCCCCCCGCCGAAACGCCCGCGGCGGGGGACCAAACCGGGCAGCAGGGCCACGGCGTCAGCGCCCTTGAGCAGGAGCTTGAGGGGTTCGGCGGCATGACCGTGGTGCGGGACACGATGGGGGTTATGCAGGAGCTTGCCAAAGCCTCCGGCATGACCATGGAGCAGTTCTTGATTTCAACCCACGCCGCCATGATCGCCCGGAGGGACAAGGTGTCGCCGGAGGTGGCGGCGGAACGGGCGAAGGCCGAACGGCTTGAGCGGGCCAACGCCGCGCAGCGCCAGCAGGAGGACGCCAAAAAGGCGGAGGAAGAGCGGCTCAACAGGGATTTCGCCGCGTTCTGCCGGGCCTATCCCAGTGTGGACCCCAAGTCCATCCCCCGCGAGGTCTGGGACAGCGTGCGGGGCGGCCAGAGCCTTCTGGCGGCCTATGCCGTGTATGACGCCAAAACGGCCCGCGCGGAGGCCCAGCGGGCGCGGGAGGAGCTGGCGGCGGAAAAGCAGAACGCCGCCAACCGGGAGAAGGCCGCGCCCCCTGCCTCCACCGCCGGGGCGGCATCTTCGGCGAACGACGCCTTTGAGGAGGGGTGGGAGGAGGAGTGAGGGGTGGCGATTCCCACCTCATCCGTCGCCACGTCGTCGCGGAACCCGCTTGACCTCCCCGCCACGCAAGCGTGACGGCTCAGGCGCAGGGTTCGCTCCTCCTCTCCCCACGCGGCGACAGCCGCGCGGGGACCCCACCTCATCCGGCTCCCTTCGGGGGCCACCTTCCCCGCCCTGCGGGGAAGGCATAAAAGGGAACCTCATCCGGCCCCCTTCGGGGGCCACCTTCCCCACAAGTGGGGAAGGCGTTGAAAGAGGAAAACCCTCAGTCGCCTCCGGCGACAGCTCCCTTGCGGGCAAGGGAGCCAAAGAGGAAGAATACTTTATTTTATTTTGAAAAGGAGAGAATGAAACATGGCAATTAATCTGGCAAAGAAAGCATCTGACAAGGTTGTGGAGCGGTTCAAGCTGGGGTCCTGCACCGAGGGCCTGTTCACCAGCAAGTACAAGTGGACCGGCGTGGCTACCGTCCAGGTGTACACCGTGGACAAGCTTCCCCTCCAGGACTACGACAAGACCAAGGTGGACGGCTCCAGCCGCTTCGGGGCGCTGACCGAGCTGGGGGACACCCTTCAGGAGATGACCGTCCAGGACGACAAGTCCTTCAACGGCGCTATCGACAAGGGCAACAACACCGCGCAGCTCATGATCAAGGCGGCCTCCAGCGTCCTTCGCCGTCAGACCGACGAGGTGATCATCCCCTACGTGGACACGTACCGCCTGAAGAAGCTGGCCGAGGGCGCGGGTACTTACGAGGGCTTTGACACCGTTTCCCTCACCAAGTCCAACGCCATCGAGACCATCCTCAAGGCCAATGCGGCTATGAGCAACAAGAAGGTCCCCAAGGAGGGGCGCGTCCTCTACATCGGCGAGACCGCCGCCGTGGCGGTGAAGCTGGCCGATCAGGTGGTGGGGGTGGACAAGCTGGCCGAGAAGGCCATTGTCAACGGCGTGTGCGGCAAGATCGGCGGCTGCCAGGTCCGGGTCGTGCCCGATGACTATATGCCGGAGAATGTGGTCTTTATGATCGTGCACAAGGGCGTGGCCTGCGCCCCCAAGAAGATCGAGACTTACCGCATTCTGGAGGAGCACCCCGACATCGACGGCGCGGTGGTCCAGGGGCGGCTCCTGCACGACTGCTTCGTCCTCGACACGTTGAAGGACGGGATCCTCGTGGCGAAGTCCACGGCGGACTGATAAGAGCGAATGAAAGGAGGAGCGAACCCGGCGGCCCCATTGAGGCCGCCGGGTCCGTAAAAACGGTATGGGTACGTCCGTATACGACGAAAATATTTTGACCGACGAACAGCGCAGACAAGTGGAGGCCTTCAAGGCGGAGTGGCAGCGGGCCAGCGCCGCCGGGGACAGGGCGGGGATGGACGCGGCGCACCGTGCGGCGGAATCGGTGAGGGCACAGGCCGGGTATTCGGGCGAGGCTGACGGGGGCGGATATACACAGCTCCCCAAGGACCGGCAGACCCAGTACACCGGCTCGCGCCTGGCCTCCTATCAGCCGCAGACGGACCGCGTCAACCAGGTCTACGACGCGGCGCGGGAAGCCCAGCTTGCACAGCTCAAGAGCGCCTTCGAGGCCAACAATGCCACGCTGGAGGCCCAGCGGGCGGAGATCCCCCTCGCATTTCAGGCGCAGCGCAATCAGACAGCCGCTCAGAGCGAGCTTGCCGGAAAGAATTTCAGGGAGTACGCCGCCGCCTCCGGGCTTAATTCCGGCACCGGCGGCCAGGCGGAGCTTGCCCGCTCCAACCAGCTCCAGGGGGACCTGTCCGCCCTGGGACGGCAGGAGGAGGCGGCGCAGCGAGATCTGGCCGAGCAGATCACGGAGCTGAAGATCACCTACCAAAACGCGGTGGCCGAGGCCATTGCCAAGGGCGAGTATGAGCGGGCGGCGGCGCTTCTGGAGGAGTACCGCCGGGCGGAGGAGAGCAAGGTGACGGCCTCTCAGGCGCAGGCGGATGAGAATTACCGCACGTGGAGCGCCGGTTATCAGATGAGCCGGGACAGCGTGGAGGACCAGTACACCCAGTGGCAGAAGGCCCTGCAGGAGGCTGAGCTTTGGGCCGGATATGGGGACTATTCCAAGCTTCGGGAGCTGGGGGTCGATACCTCGTCCTACGAAGCGAAGCTTGCCGCCGCAAACGCGCCCCGGACGGGTACCGGGAGCGAGGAGACTATTCCGCCTCTTGGGACAAACGACTGGTTTGACTATATCATCGGCGCTTCCGAAGAGGCCGGGCAGGCCCCGGAGGACTTCCTTCGCTCCCACAAAAGCGATCTTGGCATCACGGAGAGCAACATCAAAACGTATGTCGAGAGGCTTGAGGCGTACCGGGAGGCGGCAAACGCGCCCCGGACGGGTACCAGGAGCGCCTATGAACAGGCTCTTGACATCATCCACAACAGCAATGTGTCCACGATCCACAAACTGAGGTACATACAGGACGCCCTGGCGACCGGCGTGATCACAGACGCGGAGGCCGGCGCGCTTATGGACGAGATGGGGAGGTAAGCCGAGATGAGAGCAAACAGCGTATCTGAGCGGATCCAACAGGCCATTTTGGCGGAAAAGCACAAGGAGATCGCCAGAAGACGGCAGGAGGAGCGGGAGAGCGTCAAGGTGGAGCCTTCCGCCCCCATCCCCGCCGGCACGTCCCTGCTGACGCTGGCCCCCGGCCTTCCGCAGATGCCGGGGAAGAAGACGAACAACACCTCCCAGCCGGGGACGGGAGAACCGGCAAAACTGACCTCCGCCGAGATCAAAAGCAGGATGGACGCCAGAGAGGCACAGTGGCAGAAGGGCGTGCCCGCAGACATTCAGGCGGAGGGGGACCGGCTCTACAAGAGCCGGTATGACGATCTCATCTCACGCGGCGTAGACAGTCTGATCGCGGAGACCGAGGCGGGGAAGGCGCGGCAGGATTACTTCCTGGACGCCAGTTCCTCCCGCGGCCAGGAAAAAGCCAAGATGGCGGGGGAGTACTACAACGCCAAAGTCGAGGAGGCGGAAGCGGCGCTGGCCGCCAACAGCAAGGCGGCTCAGGCGTTTGAGGACCTCTACAGGCTTGACGATCTTACCACCGCCGCAATGGGCATTCTGGCAATTGCCGAACGCGGCGGCGCGCCCATAAGCGAGTGGCAGTCCGCCGCTGATACGGTCTCCGACGTGCTGGGCCTCACCGTGGAGGGGGCCGGAGGGTTTGACCAATACGCACAGCAGCTCCGGGAGTTCATGCATACCGGCATTGACACCCGCCGGGCCGCCGACGAACAGGCCGTCGTGGACGCCGGCCTTGATTTGGAGCTCTTGAAGGAGGCCAGAGAGCGGCAGAGCAAAGCGGAACAGGCGCAGGCGCGGCGGGAAGTCATCGAACAGGAGACAAAAAAAGATCCTTTCGGAATGAATGCGGTCAGCGTTTTACTGTCACCGCTTCTGGGTGTGGAATACGTTTCTCAGCTTTTGGGGAATATCGGGCACAATGATACGAGCCAATTGGAGAGCTATCGCCCCCTGGACGTAAATGATATGCCCTTGACGGATTCCGTTGCGCAGGTGCGCGGGGAGACGGCGGAAAACATCAACAACAAGGTACTCGCCTTCCTTTACAATAACGGCATGAGCATCGCGGACAGCACCGCGCAGATCGCCGCTTTAGGCCCGGCGTCCGTGTTTTTGATGGGCGGGAGCGCGGCGGCCTCTCAGATGAAAGACGTGCTGGAGCGCGGCGGGACCAACCGTCAGGCGATGCTCTCCGGCGCTGCGGCCGGCGCGGCGGAGATGCTTTTTGAGAAAGTGAGCATCGACAAGCTCCTCGCCCAGAAGTCCGTGACGGGGTGGGTCTCCTGGCTTGCCGAGACGGCCAAGCAGGCCGGCGTGGAGGCCAGCGAGGAGACCTTCACGGAGGTCGCCAACATCCTTTCGGACGCGGCCATTATGGGGGATAATTCGGACTTTGCCCGCAATGTGGAAAACTACACCGCCCAGGGCTACGCCCAGATCGAGGCGAAGAAAAAGGCGTTTTTGGACAGCGTGGGGCAGGTGGCTCTTGCCGCTGCCGGGGGCGCTCTGTCCGGCGGCGTGATGGGCGGCGCGGTCAACGCCGTGAACGGCGTCCAACAGGCGAAAACGGCCCCGGCCAACCGCCTTATGGAGATATACGACGAGATCCAGGCGCAAAAGGGAGAGGCCGCTTCCCCGGCGGTGGAGGGGACGGGCATTCCCACGGCCCTTGCGCGGGAGATTAGGAATGCGGGTCCGGCGATCTTCGACAGCATCACGCCCGCTGAGGCCTCTCAGACGGCTCAGGACGCGCCGGAGACGCCGGTGGGGGTGCAAGTCATCGAGGACGTTCTGGACGGCAGGACGCGCCCCACAGGCTCCACAGCGCAGTCTCAGGCGGAACTGTCCGGGGAGGGGCAAAAAAACAGCGCCCCGGAGGGGGGTAAAAATATCAGAATGACAAACGCTGATGAAAGTGAGTACATACAAACTGGAAATAGGCCTCAAGTTATTGCAGTCAAACAGGCGGCAGTTAATTCAGGTGAGAAAATTGTACTTACCAGCCAAGAAGAAACCCGCAATTATATACATGGGGCCATCAGCGGAGAGACAAAGGGGGTTATTCCCAAAGCGTACGGCAAAGTTGGATCTTCAATGGCTAATGACGTGTACGCCAAATCAAATGGAACTTTTGACGTTGAAGGGTGGTATCTTGAACTCATTCCAAGTGATTTGAGACACGCTTTCTTACAACATAGTGACGCAAAACAAAACGGGAATATCCCTTTGGAAGAGAAAGACTTCCTTAACATCCCGGACTATATTGACACTTACGATGACATTCTTGAGTGTAAAACATTCTCGAACGGAGAACGCGAAATAGTTTTGGGTAAGAAGATAAACGGTTATTCGGTGATTGTTGAAATAGTGTCAAAAAGCAGGAAATCTCTTTCGTTTAAAAATATGTGGGGAGTTGATACCCCTACATATGAGGCAAAATATAAGAACAACACCGAGTACCGTCCGAGCCGTTCAAGCGAAATCGCCAATGGCTCCACGAGGACGCATAACGATGCTGTTCTTAATTCTACTGTACCACAGTCCACCCCCGCTGTCAACCCCCAATTTGAGGAACAGGGAACTCCGGCCACGGGATCCGAAGGCATTCCGGCTGCCCAAGTTGGGAGCACAGGCACAGGCGATCTCAGTGGTCGGAGTTCAGAAGACAGTCTATCACGGGGACAGCAGTTTGTCAAGGATTTTGTGGATGAGATGCTTGACCGGGGGAAAGATAGACGGGCCAGTATGGATGAGGTCCTGCGGAAGATCACGGAATATGCCGACACTCACCCGGAGGACGCCAGAGGGCTTGCCGAGGGCTATCGGGCGCTGACCTCCGGCGGGGAATACGCCGTGGACGCCGGGGGGAAGCTGTACAAAACCGGCGGGGAAACGGACCTGAGCATCGCCGAGAGACAGGAGGACCTTTACGGGCTGGGAAGCAGGAAAATCAATGCCCTGCAGTATGACCACCCGGAGGTGCATCGGTTCTTCGTGGAGGCCGCCCAGATGCTTCAGGCGGATATTGATCAGACCACACGCGGGGAGCGGATTTTCACCTGGCGTGGAGACGACGTCTTCCCCACGGTTACAGGCGTGAAGAGAAACACCAGCGGCCCCATTGCCGCCCTCCGGGACGACTACAAAATGTCCTACCCTCGGATCGAGGACGTGTTGGAGCGCATCATCAACGACAAGGGACAGGAGAATATCGCCGACGCGAAACGGGTCGAAATGCTCCTGGATGACATTCTGCGGAACGGGTATGAATCCCTCTCCGGCCCCATTCCGCCAAATGCGGAGTACATAGAGACGCTTCGCCGGATGGGGCAGATCGACGGGGAGGAGTACAGCGGCCTGATGTCCCGCGAAGATCCCGGCCAGAGGCGGGGAGAGGAGGGGGCCGCCGGCTTCCGCAACATCGGCGCGGCGGAGAGGGGATTTGCCACGCCGACACAGGGGACAATGGCTCCGACACAAAATAAAACCGCCACGCAGGGCATTGGACTGACGGAGGCGGACCGGGCGGCTTACGCGCCGGAGAAGCACGAAACGGTACCGGCGCAAAAATCCCTTGAACAGGCCGGAGGGCTTTTCTACCAGGACGAGGATGGCAACGCGGTCAACGTGGAAGATACGGTGGACGCCCTGCTGGAGAAGGACGCATGGACGGGCGTGGAGCAGGACGCGGCGCAAATCGCCTTTCGGTGGATGAATGCTCACAAGGACAGCCTGACAGATGAACAGTACAGCCGTTTTTGGGCGCTTCACCGGGCGATAGAGGAAATCGGCGGCACGGAGGCCGGACGGAGCCTCCAGGCCCGGCAGAAGTGGGTGGAGAGCGGAGACGGTATCGTCTCAAAATCCATGTCGCTTATGGACGACCCGCGCATTAATAGAGAAGCCGCGCGAAGGGTCATCAAGCACGTGCAAGACTTGGCGAAGAAGTACGACCGGGCCGTAGCGGATAAAAACAACATCGCTTTCGCGGAGATCGTGCGCGAATGCGCGGTAGAGCGAAACACCACCAAGGTCCGGGAGAACGGGCAAATCAAGAAGACAGCCGAATGGGCTATACAGCAGATTTTGCAGCACGGCGACGTGGACTTTATGCGGCAGGCCGCCCGGTCCAGCATTATTGCCATGGCTCAGGACTATGTACCCCAAAGCGCGACGGCGAAGCTCAAGGCGGTGAGACGTGACGCGATGCTTTCCAAAATCTCCACATGGGCGCGTAACGTGGTCTCCAACAACGTCTTTGACCCCATTGACAGCATCGCACGGGACATCTCCGTTCCTCTGGATATGTTGCTTTCAAACTTCACGCACACCAGGTCTGTGAACTGGGACGCCTCCTGGTTCTCCAAGGCGAAGCGGGAGGGGACAAAGTACGGGCTTGCGCGGTCGTTTTTGGAGGTGTCCCTTGACATCAGCGCAGAGGGGGCGGAAAGCAAGTACGGCCAGGCGGGGAACAGGACCTTTAGGATGAGCGGCGGGATCTTCTCCCGGTTCATGTCCCAGTGGGAAAAAATCTCCAACTACGCCATGTACAGCACCGATCAGATGCAAAAGGGCGGTATTGAGGCGGAGATCCAGCGGGGCATTGACAAACTTTATGACGCGGGTAAGATCGCCGACGATTCCCTCCGGGATGCCGGAGAGCAGGAGGCCACATATAGGACCTTCCAGGAGGAGAGCGGGCTTTCGCAGGGCCTGTCTGCCATCCGGCAGGGGCTAAACTGTATGGCCCACGTGGGGGATATGGGGCTGGGAGATGTACTGATGCCCTTTGTCCAGGTCCCTGCAAATCTCGTGGACATCACCGTGGACTACTCGCCCGTGGGGATGGCGCGGGGCCTGATGAGGCTGACGGACACCCTCATTGACGCGAAAAACGGCACCATGACCGCCGCACAGCAGGCCCGGGCCGTACAGACCATCGGGCGGTCCCTGACCGGCACCGGCGTTTTGGCGCTGGCGGTGCTTGCCAAGATGAGCGGCGCGCTGCTGATCTCCGACGACGGGAGGGATGAGGACAAGGACAAGGCGGCGCTGGAGAGCCAGGCGAACCTTTCCGGGACGCAGATCAATTTGTCCGGCATCATGCGTCTTTTCAAAGGGGGAAGCGCAGAGAAGCAATCCGGCGATGTGCTCATGTCCATCGGGTTTTTGGACCCCCTGAACGCGCTCCTCAACATGGGCGGGCTGATCGCAGATGACTACGTGGCCGAGCATGAGGGCGAGGAAAACGGCATTACCTTCGGGGAGGTTGTGCAGGACGCGGCGGCGGGGATCACCCAATCGGTGATGGACCTTCCCATGATGTCACCCATCGCGGACGCGGCCCAGGCGTATCAATACTCCAAAGGACCGGCTACAGAAACAACGGGGTTGACCTCAACTATGAGTATATCAACGGCAACAAGGCGGCAGAGCCGGTGAAGCAAAGCGAAAACAGCGAACCGGGGGAATATCTCTTGGGAGACGGTGATTATCTGCGCTACATGACGGAGGATGAGAAGAGCCTTTACAACTACGTCCACGCGACCCAGGGGAAGGAGCGGGCCGACAAGTATCTGGAATATCTGAAGACGAAGCTGACGGCCAGACTGAGAGAGGAATATGAGACCAATCGCCGGGAGTATGCAGACGCTCACCCGCGTATGGCGTCTTTTGAGACGATACTGACGGCCCCGGCGCGCGGCATTTCGTATATCGGACAGGGCTTAGATTATCTGAAGGACGGAAAGATCGACCAAAACGCGGCGTATAACCGATTCTCTTACGGCAGCTCCGCCATCCGGGACGAGGTGGCAAAGAAATGGGGGAAGGTCGGCTCCTTCCTTTATCAAACGGGCATGAGCATGGGGGACTTTCTCATGACCGCCGCCGTTTCCGGCGGAAACGAGGCGCTGTCTCTGGCCATCATGGGGAGCGGCGCGGCGGCGGATACGGTAATCGAGGCCAAGGACAACGGGCTTTCCGACGGACAGGCGTTCGCGCTGGGGACCATCGCCGGCGCGGCGGAGATCGTGACGGAGCGGGTGAGTCTTGAGAAGCTGCTGGACAAGGCGGCCATGGGCCGCAGCGCCGTGGGGTATTTCCTCCAAAACATACTCGCCGAAGGCAGCGAGGAGGCCGCCAGCGACATCATCAACTGGACGGCGGACGTGCTCATCGCTCAGGACAAGAGCCAGTGGAAGAAGGCTATAGAAAGCTATAAGGCCCAGGGCATGAGCGAGAACGCCGCTTTTATCTCGGCAATGAAGGACAAGGCGGCGGAGATTGGGCTTGACGCGCTGGGCGGCGCTCTGTCCGGCGGCGTGATGGCCGTGCCGGGCACGGTGGGAGCCGGGATAAACAACAACAGGGCGGGAAGCTCCGTTAACTGGTGGGATGAGACAACCGTTCGCGGGCTTATCGACGAGGCAAGAAATCTGGGGGACAGCCCCGCCTATAAGGCGGCGGACGCGCTGGAGAAGAAAATCAACGCCGGGCGGGAGATCACCCGCGCCGACGTGGGAGGGCTTATCAACCTGACGCAGCAGGCCAGGGCGGAGAAAGCCGGGGGCGCGGCAGAGGCGGATAACGCCGCCGGCACTCCGAGGGAAACGGGGGAGGGAAAGGCCCCCGCCCTCCGGGAGAAAGGCCCGGAAGAGACGAAAGAGGGGATCCCGGACAAGCTCAGGGAGGCGCTCAAGGAGGCGGGTGTAAACGAAGACGATATTGCGAATAACGGCGAGCCGGAGGAGATGACGCTTGCCGAGAGGCGTTTTGAGCTTTCATACAGGGATCAGACCTTGAGGCGAAGAATCTCTCAATTTATGGAGGCGCAAAGCCGTGGGGAGGACACCGGCAGCCTTCAGGATGAACTTATGAAGGAAGCGGACGCCATCGAGCAGGAACGGCGGGACATCGAACAGGCGGAGGCGGCAGAGCAGAGGAAGGCTGAGGACGAGGATTCCCGCGCCAAGATCGCCGAGCTGACCGTGGCTCCGACGGGAACGCAGATCGAGGAGCGCCGGGAGCGGGTGGCCAACCTCCGGGAGCTGGAGAGGTCCGGCCGTGAGAGCGGGGCAACGGAGGAGCAGATCGAGACGGCAAGGAGGATCTCCGACGCCACCGGGCGGCGGGTCGTTTTCATCAACGAAGGGAAGAACGGGCGGCGCGGGTCCTATACGAGCGGCACCATATACGTCAACGCGGCCTACGGGGACGAGGCGGGACAGATCATTTCCCATGAGCTGACTCACTCCATCGAGGAGTCCGAGGAGTATCAGGCGTTCTCTTCCCTGGTCCAGCGCCGGATCATGGAGACGGGCGGGGACCTTGACGAAATGCTCCGGGAGGTCCGGGAACGCTACGCCGCCGCCGGGATAGAGCTGGACAGCAAGCGCGGGGACGACATGAGGGAGGTCGTGGCTGAGTATGTGGAGCGGGAGCTTCTGACAAACGAGGAGAGCATTACCAGCCTTGTCCGGGAAAACCGCTCTCTGGGGCGGAGGATCCTTGACCTCCTCAACAAGCTGCTGGCCAAGCTGGGCGTCAGATCTTCAAAGGAAAAGGACTTCCTGAGATCGGCGAGGGACCTCTATGCCCGCGCGCTGGTGGATACGCGCAGAGAGACGGCGAGCCGGGCGGCGCAGCAAGCGGCGCTGGAAGAGGCCCTGCGGGCGCTGGCCGCCGGGGAGATCACCGACGAGGAGTTTGACGGAATCTTTGACGCGCTGGGGATCGAGACGGTGGAGGAGGAAGGCAAAATAAAGCATTCCGTTTCCGCATCTGACCGCCGGGAGCGGGCCGGGGCACTCCGGCAGATGCTCAACTCCGGGGCGTCGGCACAGGACATCAGGCAGTATGTAAACGGGCTTGCGGACAAGGGGACACAGCAAAGCCCCGCCGGTACGAAGACCGGCGGGGCCAGACAGATCATCGACGCCGCCCACCGCGCCAACATGAGCGTGGACGAATACCTCCGGCAGAACTGGGACGAATACGAGGTGGACGGCGAGCTTCGCCCGGAGGCCCGGAGGGCGCTGGAGCTGGAGGGGGGAAGGCAGTACTCCGTAAAGAGAGACACGCAGAACAGGCCGTTTGTGGAAATCGACAGGGACATTTTAGAGGGAGTGCCGGAATCGGAGCGAATCAAGACGGTAAAGAATAATTTGAGCCAAAGATTTCCGAACGGCGTTCCAGTAAAAAAAGACGTTATCAAGGTCAACAGTAAGACAAGGGGAGAGATAACGGAGTCAAAGTATTCACAATGGCTCAGAGACAATGCCCCGGATGTATATGCGGATAAGTTCAGAGCAACCGACAATCTGGATGAAATTGTTTTGGCTGCGCGAAACTGGAAAGGCGAAGGGCTTAAACACCCCAGGACGGATAGCATAATTGAGTTTGCCAGAGGCGATGTGCGCCTCAAAGTAGGCGCACATGATTATGAGGCGGATGTTGTAGTCGCAACAACAAAGAGCGGAGAAATGGTGCTGTATGACATAGTGTCCATGAAACCGACTCAGATTGCAGAAAAGAACATCTCTCCGACAGCAGCTACAACTGACAATAATGTCAGTCTACGCCACAGAACGCCGGAGAGACGCTCTGATAGTAATGTACCACAGGGCGGCGGGGATGTCAAGACCCAGTTTTCCGTGGCCAGGGAGGAAACGGACAGCACGGGTCGAAAAATCCTGAGAGTGCATACGGACGCATACGGAAACGTGGTCCTGCCGGAAAATATGAGCTATCGGATAGCGGGAGAGGACT
>CANRPO010000045.1 GCA_947632515.1 uncultured Lachnospiraceae bacterium | reverse complement strand
GAGATCGTAAATTCGGATTTTTCCTCGGAAACAAGATAGGAACGGAAGCCGGCAATCGCACTGGCAGTGAGATGAGTCATTTCAGGCATGGGTATTCTCCTTTTTTATGAAGGTTTTTTAGGGGTTCAGGTATATAATACTATCTCCAAAAAATGTGCGAATTCTTCTTTCCAAATGAAAATTGACGACCGGCGTATAAGAAGCCCGTTTTTAATAAATAAATATAGAAATAGCCCTTTCCTTCAAAAAAGGCAGGTTAAAGGGCTGTTTTTTGCGTAAATCGCAAATTGTTTTCGCTTACCCAGAGAAGTGCAAATTGAAACGGGGGGAGAGGCAACTAATTTGAAATTACGAAAAATTTGTTTTTTATTCCAAAGGCTGTTGACAATCCGAAAGAATTATGGTATTTTATTCACAAATAAGCAAATCGGCGAAATTGCATACATGTAAATTAGCGGTACATTGCCGATTTAGCAGAATATGGAGTGAGGGGAATGCAAAATAACGTCAAGGCTTTTGGAGAATATGTTAAACGAAAACGAGAGAGTCTTGGAAAAACCCAAAAAAGATTTGCCTTGGAAGTTGAAATCTCTCCTGCCTATTTAAGTGATATTGAAAACGGAAATCGCAGAGCCCCTGAAAAGTTTCTCTCAAAGTTCGCATCAGCACTTAATATTACTGAACCTGACGAATTAAACTCCTTTTATGATTTAGCTGGAGTAAGCCAACGAGGACAACATTCGGACATAAACTCTTATATTGATGATAAGCCGAGCGCGCGATTGGCCCTCCGAACCGCAATGGACAACGATTTAACGGACGAAGACTGGCGAGATCTTATCGAAATAATCAAACGCAGAAATAAAAACTAATTAAGGCGAGGTGTTCTTTGTGAACCTTAATTATCCCAAAAACAGAAGCGGGATGTATATTTTGCACGGAAGCGATTTGGAAAATATAGCCTACTCTGTCGTCAAGAAGCATTTCCCTATTAATCTGGAATATCCTCGACCTTGTGATACTCAACAACTCCTCGAAGAGTTTGGGCTGATGGAGAAGTGTGCCTTCCTCGGCATTCCAGGGCACGAGATTCTGGGGGCTACGATTATGGGAGATAGCGGAGAAATCGTGGCATGCGATTTGATGATGACACCAATCGTCCTGAATGAAACGTATGGCACCGTTTTAATACACTCTAACCTTTGCTGTGCCAAGAACGCCCCCCGAAAGAAGTATACAGAAGCCCATGAACTGGCCCATTGGGTTCTTCATCAGGACTACTTTGATTCTGCCAAAGTATACAAACGAGTTGGCAGTCCTAACTGCATCGCCTGTAGAACAGTGGAAAACTACAAGCTGGAGAAAAAGACCGAGCATGACTGGCTTGAATGGCAAGCGGATACCCTCGCTGCCGCGATTTTAATGCCAAAATTTATTTTCTTCGATTACGCAAAATCTGAGCTCAAGAAAGCCGGAGCCTTTTCGGGCTTCTTGGCGGAGGGCAATCCCGACGACAAGAGGATATTCTATGAAGCAATTGACAGTATCTCCCACAGATTTGGCGTATCCCACCGGGCGGCTCAAATCAGAATGATTCATCTCGGCCTGATATGCACTACGAGATAAGGTACGACATTTTTCAACTATAATATGCGGTGCAAGGAGTACCGCATATTATATTCGACGCAAATTCACAGTTCTGCTTATTTGCGAAGTTCTTAATGAAAGGAGTCCGCCATGTGTAAACCGTCAAGAGGGAAGCCCCGTCCTCTCCGATGCCCTGTTTGCAAGAGAGGACGCATTATGGATGAGGTTTCCAAAAGCGATACCATACACGTAATCCTTTATGGTCCAGAAGAGCTGGAAAAAGCCACCTGGATTCTAAAATGTCCAAGATGCAAATGTAAAATTGGGGCATCTGTTGTTCTTAGTACTTTAAAATAAAATAGTAAAACTTTGTCAAGCGCACCAACCGCCCATATTGCTTGAGTATGGGATACCCGCGTTAGGAGCCTTACGAGTAGCTTTTCAGCTATACGTAAGGCTCCTGTTTTGCTTTTCTGGCTGAAAAGAGGAAAGGCAAAAGATGACTAAAAGACGTTGGACGCCGTACCTTGCCAAATATCCCTGATCCTCCGTTTGGACTTAAAAAAACTGAACGGAGGTAAAAACATGGAAAATTGGCGTAGAACCAGGAATTATGGGAAAATTTACGATGAGAATGGGCAAGTGGTCGCAAATATTATTACTGCAGCAGGAGAAAAAGTGCCCGTTTCCAATGACATCTTTGACATGTATGCGAAAATGGACAGAAGGGAGCGATACGTTGAAGAAAGAGAGGCCGCTTTAAATTGGCGTTCTTTAGATCAACTCGCGGCAGATAAAGTGCCCATTGGAGAGATTGAAGGGAATACCGCCGCAAGCGCAGAAGATGAATATCTGGAGAGTGAGGAGGAACGGGTCCAGTATCGACTTTCCATCTCGCTCAATGAAGCGGTCGGTGAACTCCAAGAGGATGAAAGGCACCTTATTCAGGCCCTTTTCTACGAAAATATGTCGGCAAGGAAATATGCTGACTCTCTCGGAGTCAGTCTTAGTACACTTCAATATCGACGGAATAAAGTCCTCAAGAAACTCCGAGAAAAATTATCTGAAAAAATCTAATTTTCTATCGGTCACTTACCGTTTTTTTCGGGAGGGTAGTGAGGGGGAAATATTAGTACCCTCTCGCAGATCCTTGACAACCGAATACCCATTCGTCAAGTACATCAGTTTCGGTGATGCGTGGAAACGTGAGCCGTAGCAGTTTGGTACGCCATGACCCCCGACAGAGGCGAGCGAGTAATACCTTCTGCAAGTGCCGGGTTGCTCCCGACATGGCCAAGACAGCCGAAATGACAATGGTACTCCCGTCCAGTCACAGCATGAGCGGTACTCAACCCGTCGCAAGCAATGAGGGCGGCTCTGTCAGAACGACAGTTGGGGTTGAACTCCCGTGAGGTGGCAAGCAAGCCACCGCTTGACGACTTCCCAGGCTAAACGCCATGCACACGGGGCGTCGAGGACAAATAGTGTGCCTTACATATTGACCGCCACGCTCAGGAAACTTCATAACACATATTTATAAACAACTCTGGGCTTCTTTGGAGCGCGGCGGTTTATGTGCCTTGGCACACTACCTGGGAAGTAAGGGTATTCAGCGAACAAGGGCACATAACACATAGAAAGGATGTTTTATATGTCCGATGAAAAGAGAATTGAGGTTCTGCGTGGACAGTTGTACTACGCCAATCTCGATCCGGTCGTTGGCTCAGAACAAGGTGGGTTTCGCCCGGTCCTGGTCATTCAGAACGACGTGGGAAACAAATTCAGCCCCACCGTTATCGTTACGCCGATTACGTCAAAGCAGAAGAAAATGCGTCAGCCTACTCACGTTGGAATACCGCCATATTTCAATTTGCCTGAAAACTCAGTGGCCATGCTGGAGCACATCAGGACCATAGATAAGAGCCGGCTGGGTGAATATGTCGGACGACTGGATGACGACGTGATGGACTACATCGACGGAGCCTTTGGTGTCAGCATTGGCATTGAGAAGGCGTTCCCGTCCGTAAAACAGCAAAAGAAACACGAGAGAGAAGCTGCCGACGAAATGGTGCTGTGTCTCTGCCCTGTCTGCGCGAGACAGTTTTTCAACTCGCCGGATCATGTGATACAGCGTATAGGACCAATAACTCCAAAAGACACTTGCACTTACTGCAATGTCCGCATGGGCCGTGTATACCGCGTGACCGCCAAAAAGAAGCGCATGGGCGACGACAGAGCGTAAGGGGAGGTGTTTCAAATGCCGGACGAAATGTTGGAACAAAGAATTAGAACATTGAACGCCTCCGAGGGGACGAACCCGGTTGCGGCTGAGGACCTTGATAAAAGGACTTATTCAGTTGAGGACGTTCAGAGAATCCTCGACATCAGCCGTTCCACAGCTTATCAGCTTATCAAAAAGAAATTGTTCAGAAGCGTTAAGGCAGGAAAGCAGATACGCATATCCAAGAGCAGCTTTGATGCGTGGCTCGATGCCTCCTGATTGTCAAGTGTGCAAAATCGGGCTAATCACCGATTTCGTACCTTTGATAGTTTTCCTGCCATTATATACACTGTACCCAAGGCAAACGCCTTGGGTACAGTGATTATGGGGTACTCCCCAGCAGAATGGAGGTATACCAAAGTGAGTAAATCAAGCATTTCGGTCCCTGAGCTTCAAAAGATGCTTGGGCTGAAAAGAGGCGCGGCGTACTACCTTGTGCGTCAGGGGCTTTTTGAGACGGTCACAGTCGGCGGAAAGATACGGGTGAAGCTGGACAGCTTCGAGACATGGTATAACGGCCAGTTCCACTACAAGAAAGTTGACGGGCCGGAGCCGGGTCAGACATACGCGGGAACGATCTCGGCAAAAGAAGTGGCGGCAATACTCGGCATCACTTCAAGCGGTGTACTTGCCGATCTGCTGAAAAGACGGCAATTCTCCGTGGAGTGGGTCAATGGTCATCCGCGCATTGACCGGGCGAGCTTTGAGGAATGGTACGACAACCAGCTGCTTTACCATAAGGTGGACGGCCCCGAACCCGGTCGGAACTGTGCCGGAACCGTTTCTGCCTCGGAGGTCGCCGCTATGCTTGGCGTCCACCGCAACACAGTTTATGATCTGCTGAAAAAAGGAGCGTTTGAGGCCAGAAAGCTCAACGGACACACCCGTGTGGTGAAGGACAGCTTCGAGCAATGGTATCAGGGCCAGACGCACTATCAAAAAGTCGAAGAAAGGGAGGTAAGCTGACAATGGCGTCTATCATCAAGAGAAAGAGCAAATATTCGGTGGTCTACACCATCACTGACGAGAACGGTGCAAAGCACCAGAAGTGGGAGAGCTTCGATTCCGCCGCAGCCGCCAAGAAACGGAAGGCCGAGGTCGAGCATCAGCAGAATACGAACACCTTTATCGCGCCGACCGCGTTGACGCTCGCTGACCTGCTTGACCAATACGTCAGCATTTACGGAGTGAACACCTGGGCGCCCTCCACTTATGAGGGGCATAAGTCCCTCATTGACAACTACATATTACCCCTTATCGGGGACGTGAAGCTGGACGACATCAACGCCAGAATGATGGACAACTTCTATAAGCGGCTCAAAACCGTGAAGGCAAAAGGCAGGCCCCATAATAAACCCACGGATGCGTATATCACGCCGAGGACCATACGGGAGATCCACAAGCTGCTCCGCAACGCCTTTAATCAGGCGGTCAAGTGGGAACTAATGGCGAAGAACCCCGTGCAAAACGCGATCCTGCCCAAATGCGAGGAAAACGTCAGAGATATATGGGACGCTGAGACACTTTTCAAGGCTATCGACTTGTGCGAGGACGATATTCTCAAGCTGGCCCTCAACCTTTCCTTTGCCTGCTCCCTCCGCATGGGCGAGCTTCTCGGCCTCACATGGGACTGCGTTGAGATTTCCCCGGAGAGCATCAGCGAGGGTAAGGCGTATGTCTATGTGGACAAGGAATTGCAGAGAGTGTCCAGAGAGGCTGTGAGCCAAATCGAGGAACAGGGCATCAAGTTCAAGTTTCCGGCTGTGTTCCCCTGCTGTGCTACTGTCCTCGTTCTCAAAGTTCCAAAAACCAAAACCAGCGTCCGCAAGGTTTTCCTTCCCAGCGCGGTTGCGGAGATGCTTGTCGAGCGCCGGAAGGCGGTCGATGAGATAAAGGAGCTTTTGGGTGACGAATACAAGGACTACAACCTTGTGTTTGCCTCCAGCTCCGGCACTCCCATTGAAGGTGCTACCATCAACCGGCTTTTTGATAAGCTGATAGCGGACAATGGCCTCCCCAAAGTGGTGTTCCACAGTATCCGCCACACCAGCACAACCTACAAGCTGATGCTCAGTGGCGGCGACATCAAGGGCGTCCAAGGTGACACCGGCCACGCCCAAGCCACTATGGTCACGGAGCGGTACGCGCACATTCTGGACGACAACCGGCGTATGAACGCCGTGCGGTTCCAGAAGGAGTTCTACACGCCAGCCGGAGCCGAGGAGCAGAAAGCCCCCGCCCCCGTTGACCAGCTCGACGCCTCCGGCAAGCAGGCACTCCTCATCAAGCTCCTATCGGAGTCCCCGGAGATGATGGCTATGATCAAGGCAATGGCGCAGACAGCTTGAGCTTCCATTTCAATAACACAGAAAGGCCGGGGATTAAAGTCTCAGGGCCTTTCTATATGCCTGCAACAATGCGGTACCTCTCGCCATACCGGCAGTAGTGCTAAATGAAAAATAAACCTCATCGTTATTACATATACTTTTTATGCCGGGCAGGTAATCTCTTTTAGGCAACGTACAACTTACTGTTGACAAAAGCCAAGGAAGCTGATATACTTGACCCAGTGAACAGGTTGCGGATGCTTGTGGGGCCCGCAATCGGAGGAGTCCCTGCGGGGACTCCTTTTCTATATAAAGGCGGTGGTGATACCATGCCAAAACCATTCCTGACTTACAGTGACCAAATAGCCTTGCTCCAAGCGAAACACATGGTTGTTTCAGACACGGCTGTGGCGGAGTCAACACTTCGACAGTATGGGTATTTTTCTCTTGTCTCTGGATATAAAGATTTGCTGAAAGATCCAACGACGGGATATTATAGGAACGGGACTACATTTGAGGAACTTTGCGCTGTCTATCGATTTGATGAATCCTTGCGAGAACTGACGCTTCGGTATTTACTCCATGTTGAGCGTCATATCAGATCAGGCCTATCGTATGCTTTTTGCAATATGTTTGGGGATAGCCAGAGTGAATACATAAATCCCAATCACTATGACATTTCAACTGCCAGGAAGAGGGCGGAAGTCTCCAAACTCATTAATAACTATATCGACCCGTTGTTAAACGGGCCTACAAATTACCCATACATCGAACATCACAAATCGCGTTATGGCAATGTTCCGTTGTGGGTAGTAATGAACGCGCTTACATTTGGAAATGTATCCAAAATGTACGCATACTCGCATTCAACCGTCAAATCAGCAGTCAGTCGTGAGTTTGAATACATCAATGAGCGCCAGTTGCAACAGATTCTTGAAGTGCTGACAGTATATCGGAATGTATGTGCCCATAACGAACGGCTGTTTTCATATCAATGCGCCGGGAAAGATATTCCAGATCTCGTTCTTCATAGAAAGCTGGGTATTCCAAGGCGGGGTCAGCAGTTCATTTATGGGAAGCATGACTATTTTGCCGTTGTTATCTCTTTACGCTATTTACTTCCTAATGACGAATTCCTGATATATAAGAAGATGCTTGCAAAACTCATTGACAACTTGTGCAAAAAGGTAAACGGAATTACTCAAACCGAGCTACTTCATAGAATGGGATTCCCGGAAAACTGGAAGGAGATTACTTGGTACAAGAAAAATTGAAATGGATCAATAACTTTAATTCATGTCTTGCGTAGCCGATAATGATACAGTATAATATATTTTAATTGGGGTATGCGTTTGCGGATGCATACTTGAGAGGGCCGGGGAACTGGCTCTCTTTTTATGTACAAGGCAGATGAAGCCGGATGTCGCTTTTAGTTTAAGGTTTTGAAATCCCGTTTTTTGTGGTGTTATCCTACTGGGGGGGAATCCGGCGCTATGTTCGTCTTTTGGAGCTGAGTCTTGAATCCATCAACGTGGAGGTTGCCGGGTACAGCAAGTCCTCGAAATCCCTGTCCGTAACCCGGAGCTATCCGGGCCTTACCGGCCAGGACCTCTCTTACATCCCCAAGACCATTGAGGATAACGGCAGCACCCTGACGCTCAATTCGGCCAACTAGACGGAGGACGCCTCCGGACATTTCACCGCAACGGCCACCTACACCGGCTCCAAGATCAAAAGCGCCGTCAAGGGCTATACGGTCACGGCAAATTACATCGGTACAGTGAGTCAAATTAACCTACACCGTATACCATAACCGTATGCCGCACATGATATTTTTACTAATGTCGATTTAATCGGTTCCCCAAAGCGGCAAGGCTTTTTCACATCAGGTGAGGAATACGTCACAAGGTATACTGTTATGAATTAGGCTGACAAAGCATGACGTGAAAAAGGCCATCGCAACGAGAAGATTTTGAACCGATAATTAGCATTTACTACATTTTAACTTCACGAAGAACACTACCCCTGAGGCCGGTGGAACCTCAGGGTAGTTGCATATTCTGGCAATTGAGGTTTTCTGACCAAATTAAGGCTTCGGTAGTCTGTTGTTATTTTGGTCAGATTGTTTTATGCCTTTGCATTTTTGAAACTTATGTTTTTTACAGATAGCCGTTTCAAGTTCGTGTTGTTTTTTCCCTATCCCATTATTCAATCGTTTCATAACATCACATATTTTTTTGCAATACTTATCGCGATCTGGTGCTTTCGTATTAGCGCTTGAAATAAAGTTCTTTTCCGAGTCACAAATATCATATTGAATAACATCTGAGAGAAATTCCTCAAATTCTGAAAAATCATTGGACCAACCAATATATGCAGGCATTTGATCGGGGGTCTCTTTTATATAGTTTATTGTTTCTACTGCCAAAGCTTTAAATTCGCTAGTCAATTCAGTAGGCGGTCCGGCGGTTTCCCAGGCGGTTCGAACCTCAGCGGAATACATGTTATTCAATACGCCTTTATTCCATTCAAGTATCTTACGCAGTCTGATAATTCGAACATTGATTTGTGACCAAAATGAAAATGTAGCAGACAGTTGCTTCTCCTTTATTGATTTTAAAAATCGAAGACCCAGAATAATACTCACCCCAGTTACGATGCTGATTATTATTCCCGTAATGCTCTCAATATTGCCAAGTATGTTTGATAAAGTATGTGTAGTTTGCGATTCTGCCTGTGATGTAATTAGATTCATATATTTTGTACAGGCGCAAGAAAGGGTATCGGAAAAGACATACTTGCAGGGGACATGAGTACGCCGGAAATTACTACATAGTATATCCAAAATCGTGTTATAATATGTCATCTGTTTTTTTCACCTCATCAGGTATTTGCGGGTCTTTATAGCTTGTAATGATCTCTTTCATTTTTTTCTCCAGTTCACTTAGCCTTTTTTTATCATTGAGTGTCATATTGGGCACGCTTTCAAAGGATAGTTTTAGGCAATCCAAGAAATTGTTTAAATATCCTTGATGGGCATTGATTATCCTGTCCTTATGGTAGATAGGTGCCTCTTCGACCCATCTCCTAAACGGGAAATCCGGAGACCCAGCGGCAATACGTTCATCCATTTTTTTGATACAACGAGTTGCGTCATCCCGCACTGCTTTGGCAGCAACATAGCATGGCAACCGCTCCACTTTCCCGCATTTGCGAATATCATCCAGTGAAGGAATCAGGGCGAGGAGGGGAGGGATACTCTTACCTTCAACTCTGCAGGAGAAGAATTCGAATGATGCAGAAATAAATCTCAGATAGGCTGTTCCAGCATCCATTATTTTTATTCCAATTTGATCATGACACTTGTCAATGAGTTGACACAAGCTATCCTCGTCAGGTATTCTATATTGAGATGTATTATATTGTATATCGATAAAATGGAGCCAGTTCTTATCCCTGGTATTATAATAATTCATATAAAATAAAATTTTGGTGATTGTTCTTCTAAGATAGCTGTTGTTACTATCAAAATATGTCGCAACGGTGGATATTTGCCCATGAAAAAGTGTTCCTATAAACATATCAAACGGCATATACTCGGGGTTTTCCAAAGAATGATCATACAAAATTGTCAGTATTTTTCTTGCATATCCCAGTCTGACCGTACTGCTGTTTTCATTATCCATTGAATCCGTACCCTCTGCGACACCAGTATTGTTAATGTCGCTATAGTGGCTATTACTCCCATGTTTTCTTGCTTCCACAACAACATTCTTAAAAAAGCCATCCTGTTGTAATACGTTCAATACCAACCTTATGATTATACTTCTGGCCGCAAAACGCGACAACTCAAGCCGTGTTTTTCTGTCAGTAGATTTGTTGTCGCTCCCGTTATTTTCACCAATATCGGTAAAGTCAGCGGATTTTTCATCAATAATGTTGGGGCACACCGTATCTCCATTACAATTATTGCTTCCAGTGACTTTTCCACTGATGGTTTCGTATTCATTAAATATTGCGTCTTTTAGTTTGCTCAATTTACTAATAATGCTGGGGTCAACATTGTTCGTATCTTCTATGGCTCTGGAAAGCAGATTAACAATAACTCTCTTATTGTGATTAAAAAGCATACCTAGCTTTGATTGAAGACTTCTGGGCCCACATCCATCAAAGCTGTCCTCTCCGATAATATCTTTAAACAAGTCATTTCCTGCCACTGCGATTTTATGATCGCTATACCACCGAAGTTTATTGCTGACTATTTTATCGATTGGGAACCAATCACTTAAATCAAGTTCATGTCCACCGAAGTCCAGCCTTTGAAGCGGAAGGGAGGATATTCTGCTTGATGTATTCCTCATTAAAATAATTGCGCTGAACTTGCTATAAATATTACGGTCGTGCGAATTTTCAAAGTAGTCAAACATATGTCTGAGATGCTCTACAAGTTCAGCAATTTGCTTATTGCATATCTCGTCGTTTCCAATAATACGCTCTACATTATCAATAGAAATAATATATTTTTTCTCACTATTCTTCGACCTGAGAATTGTCATGTATAGCCAAATAAGCTTACGCAAAACGACGTTGTCGGGTTCGCTTTTTATCAAATTATTGATTTTTTCGCAAAGCACATTAACAAAATCGTCTATATCGGTTGCGGTAAGCTCAGAAATATAACCATTGAACAGTTTAAAATCATCAAAAAACCATTTGACTTCATCAGCCGGGAATGCTTCTTTTGCGTTTTTCTTATAGCCACTGTAAAGCTTTGAAATATTACAAACCATCGTAAGCGCTTCTGATGTGAGAGGTTCCTTGACCTCAGGTGAAAATATGGTTTTGATTTTTTTGAATATTGACTTTTGATGAGATATATTCTCCAATGCTGGTAAATCTGCAGATAATCCATTGAAAAATAATTCAAATATATTATTCAGAATGACACTTATTACTTTGTAACTGAGTAATCCGAAATTTGGAATATCTATCTCTTTTGAAAGAAGCCGGACAGGGGTACAGGCTTTCTGGACATCCACAATTTCCCACGCCAATTTTATGGCAGGATTTTTATAATTATAGTCATATTGCAAATGGTGAAGGTAAGTGGTTTTTCCTGTGCCAGCATCCCCTTTTATACAATATACACCATTTCCGTTTTGACTAACCCATCGCAGGAATGCTTCTTCTGATTCCTTATATTCCTGAATGCGGTTTATGGCTTCCAAAATCTCTCTTTCCCAAAAACGAGGCCCTGTAAAGTCCACATCAGATTCATCTTTTGTGATTTCTTTTGAGCCCTTAATGCGGACAATCTCTTGCTCAAAATCTGTTTTCACATAACAATGATCAAAAAATTCTTTCTCTGTTAATAAATCCTTTATCTCTTGCGGGACGGTATAATCCGAATGATAGGGTACATATAATATTATGCTTGTCAATTCGTCTAACATTGCGCGGCCCTCCTATAATGATGTATTAATCTATAAGCAAACTATTCTAATATTGAAGTCCTTTTATAGCTTCATCAGTAGCATATTCTGGCTCTACACGGTTCAACAGTTTGGCTAATGCTTTTTTATTAATTGATAAAATGCCAAATCCAATTATATTTTCTGGAATTCTCATAGGTCTTCTTTTCTCCTCTCTATGTTAATATAATTTTTTGACAAGTGATAAAATAATTTTTGGGAGCTTGGCGGTAAGCTCTTTAGGATAGCGTCAGATTCCAGGAGTATATTATTAATCGAACACTGTCAGAATTCGAGGAAATGCACAAGTGACTCTCAAGAAGAAGTAATTCGTTTGAAAAATTCTTTATCTCCCTTTGTGCAATTTTCCCTTTTGAACCCCCTCTACTTGTTAATGTGTCGAGTGACTCAAAATGTTACATATTTTGAGTCTTTATTTTGAAAATGAATAATCAAGTTTAATGCGGCCAAGTCATTAACAGAAAATCCGGGTTTGAAATAATGGTTATAACAACTTCATTTATGAAAAAGTAAACCACAAAAAGTGATGTCAGAAAGATGTATAGTAAAACATTTTTTTATCTAAATACACATTTGGAGAATAGGCTCCGCAAATTTAAACTTTTTTAGTCAATCTTGGAAAACCGTAACATATCGTGCAGGTAGCCCATTTTGACGACAAATTCAATGCTAGATAAGTCGCCAAATTTGTGAGTAATATCTCGTATTTTTCCATTACGGGCTTGTTTTCGCAAACATATCTATTGAAATAACGCCAGATCATAGCGTATAAAGAGGTAAGACGACACTCTGATTGCAAAAGGTGACAGCCATGAATCTCGGCAGAGAAACCGAAACCCTTGAATTTAAGAAGTCCACCGGTGAGCTGAAGGAGGCCGTTATCTCCATTGCGGCAATCTTGAACAAGCACCAGAAGGGTGAGCTGTACTTTGGCGTAAAGCCGGATGGAACACCCATCGGGCAGGATGTGACGGATAAGACGCTGAGGGATATAAGCCAGGCCGTCTCCAATCACATCGAGCCGCAGATTTTCCCCGAAATCACGACTGTGACGATTGACGGGCGGGAATGTATCCTTGTCAGATTTGAGGGGTACAACACGCCGTATTTTGCCTATGACATAGTGAGGATTCGCGTAGCCGATGAGGACAAATCCATGTCCCAGCCGGAAATCGTCAAGTATTTGGAGAGAAAAAACGGCGCGGAGGACACTTGGGAGAGAACTGTATCAGACATACAAGCCGCTGACGTGCCTGAGAAGAACGTCCGCAGCTACATTGAGCGCGGCAGGGCCGCGGGGCGTATCGCATTTGAATATACCGACAAGGAAACCGCGCTCAATAAGCTGGGGCTCGTGAACGGCGGCGGTCTTTTGAACGCCGGTATGGTCCTGTTCAGCGAGAGCATATACGCGGAGCTTCAAATGGCGATTTTGCCGGCACCGAGAGGCTGACCTTCCTGGACATCCAGCGGGAACGTGGCACGGTCTTTGAGCTTGTGGCGCTGGCGGAAAAATATATCACCAGCAACATCCATTGGCGTGTGATATTTGACGGTTCCCTCCAGCGCAAGGAGATACCGGAGATTCCCATCGATGCCATCCGCGAGGCGCTGTTTAATTCCTTCTGCCATAAGGACTACGGGGCCTGCCAGAGTAACGAGGTGGCCATATATAAGGACCGGGTCGAGATTTACAATCCGGGCACGTTTCCTGCTGGCTTTGTGCTGGAGGATTTTATCAGCGGCAATGAGCGGCCCGTCCGCAGAAATCCGCTGATTACCTCGATTCTATACTACTCAAAGGACGTGGAGAGCTTCGGAACGGGCCTCAAACGTATTTCGGACGCCTGTGATGAAGCCGGGTGCCGCTTTGATTTCAAGATTTTGAAATCCGGGTTTGTGGTGGTGTTTTACCGTGAGGAAAGCTCCTCTGATGTGGCCACCCCCCAAGATACCCCCCAAGATACGCCTGCGGTCAAGCAAACAACATTGAGACTTTGCGAGCAACCCCGATCCCGTGAAGAACTAATGGTGGCGTGTGGGTTGAAAGATAAAAAGCATTTCGTCACGGCATACTTGAAGCCACTTCTGGAGGTGGGGCAGATCAAGATGACCATACCCGATAAGCCCAGAAGCAAGAACCAGAAGTATATCAGAGCTTAACACAGCCGCACCGCATGTTTTTTATTGGCACACACGACCCGGCTTGCACTCACATCTAATGTCGGTTTTTCGTCCCCTTGCTAATCGCCAGCTAATTTGGACCACGAAAAATATCCGAAAATGACAGAAAAATACGGTAAATAACTGATAACGTGACAAGCAAAAAATCCAGTAATATCAACGGTTTTCAGTGATTTACGGTGAATAACAAACATCGTTTTTGG
>CANRPO010000044.1 GCA_947632515.1 uncultured Lachnospiraceae bacterium | reverse complement strand
AGCTTCCCACTCTCCCTTGACAAATGAACAACAACAAGTGTTCAACTTGTTTAAAATAAATTTTACAATCCAAGTCTGAAAAAAGTTTTCCAAAAAGCAGTTGACACGAAAGTTAGTTTGTGCTAACCTATAATGCGCAGAGGTTAGCACAAACTAACCAATTGGCGGGATCCGGCATATCCTATGGTAAAGCGATACATAGTCCGGTGCGACAGAGAAGGAGGAGATGAGCGTATGCCTTTGACATTTGCAAAAGAGGGAGAGGTTTCTTCCATCAAGAAGATCGGCGGCAGAGAGGAAGTCCGGCAGTTTCTGGAGAATCTCGGATTCGTGGTAGGAGCGGCGGTGACGGTGATCTCGGCGACGGGCGGCAATCTGATCGTCAATATCAAGGATTCCAGAGTGGCGATCGGCAAGGATATGGCGAGCCGCATCATGGTCTGATTTGTTTTGTTTTATGGTAAGTTATAGCTAACTTATTTTTTTGACCGCGGGTAAGTCACGGCTAACTAGGAGCGGCGCACGGCATCTGTCCGGCAGACGCGCAGGCACCGCGCAGAGCGCATTGCCCGTGGAGATAACAGGAAATGGAGGAGGAGACGGATGAGAACATTGCGAGAGGTGTCCTGCGGCGAGACCGTGACGGTCAGAAGGCTGTCCGGAGAAGGCCCGGTCAAGCGGCGGATCATGGACATGGGGATCACCAAAGGGGTGTCTGTCTATGTGCGCAAGGTCGCGCCGTTGGGCGACCCTGTGGAAGTCACCGTGCGCGGGTATGAGTTGTCCCTGCGCAAGGCAGACGCCGAGATGATAGAAGTCGAGTAGGAAATCATAGAGCAGGAGGAGGAAGAAATGGCAATCAGGATTGCACTCGCAGGAAACCCGAACTGCGGCAAGACAACACTTTTTAACGCCCTGACAGGATCCAATCAGTTCGTCGGCAACTGGCCGGGCGTCACGGTGGAGAAGAAAGAGGGTAAATTAAAGGGAAACAAAGATGTGATTATCATGGATCTGCCGGGGATCTATTCTCTGTCCCCGTACACGCTGGAGGAGGTCGTCGCCAGGAATTATCTGATCGGCGAGCGTCCTGACGCGATCATCAATATTGTGGACGGCACGAACATCGAGCGGAATCTCTATCTGTCCACACAGCTTTTGGAGCTGGGGATCCCTGTCGTCATGGCGGTCAACATGATGGATGTGCTCGACAGAAACGGCGACAGAATCTCTCCCGATAAGCTGAGCAGGAGTCTGGGCTGCGAAGTCGTGGAGATCTCCGCGCTGAAGGGTACGGGGATTCAGAAGGCCGCAGACAGAGCGGTGGCTCTCGCGGGCCGAAAGGAGCAGAAGATCGTGCACAGATTCGACGAGCGCGTGGAAAGCGCGATCTCGGAGGTGTCCGCGCTGCTTACGGACGTAACGGAGAGTCAGAGGAGATTCTTTGCCATCAAGCTGTTGGAGAAGGATTCCAAGATCAGCGAGCAGCTTGCGGCTGCGCCCGACGTGAGCCGACAGATCGATAAGCTGGAAGAGGCTTTCGACGACGATACGGAGAGCATCATCACCAACGAGCGGTATGTATACATCTCCTCCATCATCAAGGACTGTATTGTCAGGAATCAGAAAAAGACGATGACGACTTCCGACAGGATCGACAGGATCGTGACGAACAGATGGCTCGCCCTGCCGATCTTCGCGGTGATTATGTTTATCGTATACTATGTGTCGGTGACTACGGTGGGAGCTTTCCTCACAGACTGGACGAACGACGTGCTTTTCGGCGAGATCATCCCTCCGGCGATCGAGAGTCTTCTCGTGAGCATCGGCTGCGCGGACTGGCTGCAGGGGCTGATCCTGGACGGCATCGTGGCCGGAGTCGGCGCGGTGATCGGTTTCGTGCCGCAGATGCTGGTGCTGTTTATCTTTCTGGCGTTTCTGGAGTCCTGCGGCTACATGGCGAGGGTCGCGTTTATCATGGACCGTATCTTTCGCAAGTTCGGCCTGTCGGGTAAATCCTTTATCCCGATCCTGATCGGTACAGGCTGCGGGGTTCCGGGCATTATGGCCTCCCGGACGATCGAGAACGACAGGGACCGCAAGATGACGATCATGACGACCACGTTCATCCCCTGCGGCGCGAAACTGCCAATCATCGCACTGATCGCGGGCGCGTTCTTCAACAACTCCGGCGCGGTGGCGTGGGGCGCGTTCCTGATCGGTATAGCGGCGATCATCTGCTCGGGCATCATTCTGAAAAAGACGAAGATGTTTGCGGGCGAACCGGCGCCCTTTGTCATGGAACTTCCGGCGTATCACATGCCGACCGTCGGCGCAGTGCTCAGGAGCATGTGGGAGCGCGGCTGGTCCTTCATCAAGAAGGCGGGCACGATCATTCTCCTCTCCACCATCGTACTGTGGTTCCTGATGAGTTTCGGCTGGACGGACAGCGGTTTCGGCATGTTGGAGGCGGAGCAGCTTGACGCCAGTATTCTGGCGAAGATCGGCGGCGCGATCGCGTGGATCTTTACCCCTCTCGGCTGGACACAGGCGGGCGAGGGCTGGAAGATGGCTGTTGCGGCTGTCACCGGGCTGATCGCGAAGGAGAACGTAGTGGCGACCTTCGGTATGCTGTTCGGGTTCGCGGAGGTGGCCGAGGACGGCGCGGAGGTTTGGGGCAGCCTGGCGGCGGTCATGACGCCTGTCGCGGCCTTTGGATTCCTCACCTTCAATCTTCTGTGCGCCCCCTGTTTCGCGGCGATGGGCGCGATCAAGCGGGAGATGAACAACGCGAAGTGGTTCTGGTTCGCCATCGGCTATCAATGCCTGCTGGCCTATATCGTGGCGCTGTGCATCTACCAGCTCGGCACGTTCTTTGCGGGCGGCGGTTTCGGGATTGGCGCGGCGGTCGCGCTCCTGCTGGTGATCGGTTTCCTGTATCTGCTGTTCAGACCGTACAAGGAGGCGGATTCCCTGCGCGTTGATACGTCAAAGGTTGCCAAGGCGTCCAAGTAGACGGATGGAAACGCAGCGAAAGGGCGGTTGCGCCGCATAGGACTTCTGCGGTATAATCTATAAAAAGGAGTTGACACTATGGGTACAGCGGTTGTACTGGCAATCGTGGCGGGCGCGGCGGCGCTTGCCATACGGAGCATGGTCAAAGATAAAAAGGCGGGGAAATCTATACAGTGCGGCGATTGTTCCCACTGTAACAGATGCCATTGACCACCAGATACTATCAGGTGAAAATCATATGCCATAATGAAGAACGCAGGTTTTGAGACGGCCTGCGTTTTTCGCTTGCCCGCGCCATGAATCTATATTACAATCGACAAAGAAACTGGAACATAACGATAGGATCGCGATGAAACAGGAGAAAACAGGGAAGATGAAGGAAGAAGGTTCTTTTTCATCAGGGCGGACGGAAAAGAAAAAAGGGACCATACAGGAAATGCAGATTGCGGATCTATCCTGTAAGTTATTCCTGCCGCAGGACTACAGAGACAGCGGGCGGCGTTACCCCGTGGTCTATGTCAACGGAGAGATACCGATTGCGGAGATTGCGGGCGAAATGGCGCAGACCGGAGCTGACATGGATTTTCTCATGCTGTCCGTTCAACCGCATAGCTGGAACGACGATTTCACGCCCTGGGGCGCGCCGCCCTTCCGCAAGGGCGAAAGCGCGCCGACGGGGCAGGCGGACGCTTATCTTATGTGCCTGACAGAGGAGATCAAACCATACTTGGATGAGCATTACCGAACGAAACCCGAGCCGCGCCACACGGCGCTGATCGGGTATTCTCTCGGCGGACTGGCCGCGCTCTACGCCGCCTATCGGACGGAGGCGTTCGGCGTGATTGGTAGTCTGTCAGGCTCTCTCTGGTACGACGGTTTCTGCGAATATATGGAAAAGGAAAAACCGCTTGCCGCCAATCTCAGGGTGTATCTCTCTCTGGGGAAAAAGGAAAGCATGAGCAGGAATCCGCGCATGGCGAAAGTGGCGGACTGCACAGAGCGGGCGAGGGACATCCTGCTCGGGCAGACGATATGCGTGGGACAGGAGAAGACGCGGGAAAAACGCGTCTGTCTGGAGTGGAACGAGGGCGGACACTTTCACGAGATCCCCCGGCGGTTCGCGCGGGCGTTAGCCTGGATCTGCGCAGGATACTGACCGGACGGAAAGCAGCTTTCCCGCAGGAGGGCGTCAGTCCTCCCGTCCGTACCGCGCCAGTTCGTAGCGGTCGTGGAGCGCTTTGCCCTCCGCGCTCCCATCTATGCCAGCGTTTTTCTCGATCTCAGCGGGGGATTCATGCCGCGCGGGTATATCTTTTCTGTGCCGTCTGATCGTTTTCCGATACTCTTTCCTGATGCGCTCCCGCTCCGACAGTCTGCGCGGTCTGACGGGCATTCCCGTTATCTTTATGGCCTGTTCCGCGTCCTGCAGTTCCTCCACAATATCGCCGTTTTCATCGGCGGCCTCGCGGAAAGCGTGGAAGGTATTGTAGATCACTCGGATCAGCGCGACCGCGACGAGAAACAGAATGGAAACCTCCAGGATCTGAGACAGGGTGATCAGCCAGGCGGGCGTAGGTCCGGGTTCTCCGAACTGTTCGATCAGCGCCTGAGCGGGTTCTTCGCCGGGGACTTCCGTATGCAGCTCTTGCGTGACTTCCGGATAGTCGAATTCTATGGGCGTCATAGACTCCCGAATGTCGCGGTAGGTCCTGCCGGAAACGGTCATGAGTGCTGGCAGCGTGACGAGAATGAATAAGAGCAGGAAAATCGCCAGCATACCCGAACCGATGCCGTAGATCCGCCGGGAAGGCAGATTGCCCGTCCGCTTATTGAGGGCAAGATATGACTCGGTCGCGCACACATATTTGTGCAGGAGCGCAGCCGGCGTATACAGCACCGCACTGAAAAGAGCCGCGTTGCACACGGACGGATTGTTCAGATTAAGCGCCAGCGCATAGACGGCCCCGAAGAAGATGAGAACAGAGAAGGAAGGCGTTCTCAAACTGTCGATAGCCGGACGCCATGACGGGTCGGCTCCCTGTGCGGCGTCGGCGGCTCTTTTTCTGTTCAGACGCTCCGTTACGCGGCTGAGCAGGACAAGGACAGTCTCTAGGATAAGAAATGTCATGTAGAATCCCGATACGGAGCCGTCATGAATCGGGGAGACGAGCGTCCGCCCGCAGGCCGCAGTCGCCGCAAGGATGAGCGCACTGACCGCAAGGTAGGACAGCAGCCCGCGGCATTTTTCGATGGCCGGATCGGAGAAGACGATCGGCAGCGCGACGATAAGGCAGCGGGCGTATAGAGTTTGCCCCGCGATGTCAGGCTGCTTGGCGCCGAGGGCGTAGAGCGCGGGCAGGAGGATTGCCAGAATCAGAGTCGCGTGCGTCCACTCCGTGACTTTTTTGACAATTCTTCTCAACTGCTCTCCACCTCCCGTCTGATCAGGCGAATATTGTCAGGCGTCTTTATGCTGCAAGCGTCGTTTTTGGTGCAGGGGACGACCAGAACCGCCTGTCTGTCCTTGCCGACAAATTCCTCTATGGCGGGCAGGCTTTGAGCGGCATTTTTGGAGATAAAGATCAGTACGGCGTCTTTCATTTCGAGAGCGGACGGGTTGCGGCGGGTGTGGGAACTGCCGCGCCGGTCGCTGAGAAATGCCGAAAAGAGCGGGGTCTTTTCGCTGCCCTTACATCTCGCCAGCAGCCGCTCGATCGTGTCGAGCTGTTTTTTGCCGCCGGCAGGCTCGATCCATGCAGCACAGGAAGGGCTGTCCGCCTTTGCGGGACAGTCCGCGTTGACGCAGATACCCACTTCCATCCCGCGTGCGATCAGTCTCTGTGCTAACGACGCGGCGATGGAGACGGATGCCTCCACCAGATCGTCATATTTTAGGATGCCGCGATCCTCCATATCGAGATAGAGCATCACTCTCTCTGTGAGGGTGGACTCGAAGGTATTGACCATCAGCGCGCCCGTTCTTGCGCTGGCTTTCCAGTTGATGGTATTCATGGGGTCGGTGGGTGTGTACTCGCGGATGGAGGAGAAGGCGAAAGGGTCTTCATAGAGGCGTTTCGCACACTGTATACTGCCCATGAGCCGCTCGCAGGTTACAAGAATGTCCGACACATCTGTCCGTGCGGCATAGACGTACAGCTCCGTATCGGCGGGGCAGTCCGCAGAATAGCGTCTGGTATGCAGCATGGAAAAAGTAGTGAGATAAGATTCATTGATCCGATAGTAACCGCGTTTCGTGCAGTCTAAGGTCAGTTTTCTGGTGACGCGCTGGTTGCCGAGAAGAGCGAAAATATCCCGCTTGTAGACGAAATCGCTGACGTTCGTATTCTCGCAGTCGCGAAAGGAAAGCCGCCTGTCCATATGGAAAGCGACTTCCAACACAGGGAGAAAGAGCCTTTTGCGATTCTCGATCTGTTCCGTCATCTGCGCTTGTTCGCCCGCGTAGGCGCAATTCTGTACGAAATGCAGGGAGACAGTCAGGTTTTTGCTCCAGCGGGAGGCATAGTAGAGATTCCAGAGGATCAGGAGGAGCAGAAACCCTATGAAAAATAAACTGATCATGGTTTCGTCCAGTCCTCCGTCGGGAGCGCGGTGCTGTTTAAAAGTCCGGTGATAAAAGATTCTTTTTCTTCCGTGTAGGAAGTCTCGGAAATCATTCTGTGCGCGAGTACGGGGACGGCGACAGTTTTGATGTCCTCCGGCGTTACGAAATCCCGCTCCCGCACCATGGCCAAACCTTGGGAGGCGCGCAGCAGCGCCAGCGTTCCTCTCGGGCTGACGCCCTCTGCGATGGCGCGGCTTTCTCCGGCGGAGGCGCCGTATTTGCGTGTTCCCTGCACGAGGCTTACGATGTAGTCCCGCAGATCCTCATGTACATGGATGGTTTTGCAGGCGCTCCGGAGGGATACGATCTCCTCCCGCGTGCATACCGGCGTAATCTTTTCCAAAGGCTGTTCGCTGATATAGCGGTCGATCATCTGCCGCTCTTCTTCTTTCGTGAGACTTCCCATGCTGATCCGCATTAGAAAACGGTCCATCTGTGCCTCGGGCAGCGGATAACAGCCCAGCGTCTCCACGGGATTCTGGGTCGCGATCACAAAGAAAGGCGCGTTAAGCGTTCTGGTCACGCCGTCCACCGTGACCTGTCCCTCGCCCATGCATTCGAGCAGACTGGACTGCGTTCTCGGCGTCGCGCGGTTGATCTCGTCCGCCAGCAGGAGATTCGTGAAGACAGGCCCCTCCTTGAAGACGAAGGAGCCTTTTTCCTGATTGTAGTAGGACAGTCCCGTGACGTCGCTGGGCAGCAGATCGGGAGTGAACTGGATCCTGCCAAAAGCGAGATCCATCGACTTCGCCAGTGATTTCGCCAGCGCTGTCTTGCCCGTGCCGGGAACGTCCTCCAGCAGGACGTGTCCGCCGGCGGCCAGAGCTGCCAGCAGCAGCTCCGTGACATATTCCTTGCCGACGATAACCCTTGATACGTTTTCTCTGATGCGCAGCAACAGATCGCTCATAAGGAAGATCCTCTCTTTGCTCAGTCATCTATTCCAAAATAATATTCCAATTTATCTTCCGCATTGTCAAGAGAATCTTCCAATTTATCAAGTTCCCGCTCCGCGCTCCGATAGTCGTCCCTTGACAGAGAGCCGTCGCGGACCTGTCTCTCCAGATCGTTCTCATAGCGGTCGAGTCTGCGGTCGATGCCCTCGGCCTCCTGCTTATAAGTAAAAAACTGATCCAGCTCCGCGTTGCTGCTGCCGGCGGTCAGGGTAGCTGCCCGTGAGGTGAAATCATCCACCAGAGCGGTCAGGCTCTCCATTGTGTCGGCGTCGGTTCCTGCAGGCGCGGAATTGGCGGTATTGTCGGTCGCGGGGGCTTGCGTGTCCGCAGTCGGGCCTGCAGGCTGTGTATTGTCGGCAGGAGCGTCCGGCTGCGCGACGTCCGTGGGCGCTTGAGGCTGTTCGGCGGGAGTTTCCTGCGCGGGAACCGGAACTTCGCCGCTTTCCCCGGACGGAGCGGGCGCGGCCGAATCCGCCGCGTTCTGCTGCTGCAGATCTGATACTTGCTGCTGTAAGTCGGCGATCTCCTGCCGCAGCGCCTCCGTCTCACTGTTGTCGGCGGCCGTCCCGCAGGCGGACAGCATACATGCCAGAGACAGCATACATGCCGTTCGTATACCGATGGTATAAAGCGTTGCTTTTTTCATAATGAATCCTCCTTTTGATCAACATACTTTACAATACTGTTGTAGATGATAACATTATAATCTTAAAATGTAAAAAAAGTGTGAAAATCTATTCCTGCATATGATCCTGAGGATCCACAAACTCTCCGTTTTGATTCAGGCCAAAGTGCAGATGCGGTCCGGTAGCCATCCCTGTCTGTCCCACAGTGGCGATCTTGTCACCGCATTTTACCTGTTCGTCCTTCCGGGCGAGGATCTCCTGACAATTACAGTAATATGTCATGTCGCCGTTGGCGTGGAGGAGCACTATATAATTGCCGTACTGCGCTGAATATCCCGTCTCATGCACCACGCCGTCGGCTGCCGCTTTGACGTCGGAGCCCTCTTCCGCCGCATAGTCGATCCCCTCATGTTTCCTGACTTCCTGCGTGATGGGGTTTATCCGTTCTCCGAAGGTGTCGGATATTTCGGTATATGTGCAGGGCGTTGCATAGCGTTGGTCGCTATCGGGAGCGTCGTTGACCTCTGTGTTGACGTCGTCAGATCCCGCGGCAGCCTCTTCCTGCGGCGTGTCGTTTCCCGCGTCAGTTTCCTCTTCGGCGGAGGACTCTTTGATCGGATTCACAGGCGCGTCGCTTGTCCTGTTCTCTGCCTGATCCTGCGGCGTGTCGTTTTCTGCGTCAGCCGCCTCTCCGCCCGCAGGCTCTTTGAGCGGGCTTGCAGGCGCATCGCCTGTCCCGTTCTCTGTCTCGTCTGCCGTTGTTTCCGCCTCGGCAGATTCCACAGGCTGTATCGGTTCGTACACACTGTCCGCGGATGCTCCCGTGAAAGTACAGCCCGCCGTGACGAGCATGAGCAATGCGGTCAGTGCGCCCGCCCATACTTTACTGCCGCCGTTTTTTGTCAGCCGCAGGATCCTTTCTTTCAGTTCTGACCGACGTGGGCGCAGCATCGTCCCGTAAGAATAGAATCCCCGTTTCCCTTTCTCTTGAGAAAATGCCAGGAGCATTTCTCCATATGCCAAACGTTCCCGCTGTCCGAGACGGTGTATCGTACCATAGTCGCAGGCGATCTCTCCGTCCTTGGCGGAAGATACCGCCGCGATCCACACAAGGGGATGAAACCAGTATACCGTCACAAGCGCGGCGCGCACCGACGCCCAGAGATGATCTCCATGTAGGTAGTGTACTTTCTCATGAGTCACGGCATAGTGAAAATAGTCTGAATCCGCATCAAGTTCGGTCCCGACATAGACCGCCGGGCGAAAAATACCTACCAGACACGGCGCTCCCAGTCCACTGACTCTGTATACCGGAATAGGGCAGTCTCCGGCCGCATCCCGCGCGCCCTCCGTACAGAGCGTGCGGCGTCTGCGCAGTTTCTGCAGGAACCGGACATGGGAAACTGTCAGGAACCCTCCCACGAGCACGCTCCCTGTAAGCCATATCGCGCGCAGGACTCTGCCGAACGTCTCTGCAAAATACATTTCCCGCATTGCCCTTCGCGCAGGCGTCATATCTGACATGGATTCAGCCTGCCCTGTCTGTGACACAGAACTGTCCTGTCCTGCCGCACCGGCCGTCATGTTATCCGTTATCATATGAGCTGCCGCAGCGTCCGACCATACCTCCCGGTCTGTTAGGGCATCCTTATTCTCCGCGGCATACCGCCGCAGCGTCTCCTCCTGCAGACCGTCGGCCGCTCCCGCAACTCTGAGTACGCTGAGCGGGCTGTCTATGAAATTAAAGGGTGCCATAAGCCGCAGGACCACTAACAGCCACAGCCCATACCGCACATACGCGTGGAGCGTATATCTGAATAATTTCCGCACTGCGAGTATCGCGATCACCAGGAACGCCGTCTGCATCATAACTTCCGTCATCGTCTTATCCTCCTATCTCTTCTCTTTTGCCTCCTTGATGATACGGTACAGCTCTTCCATCTCCTCATCGGAGATCTCCTCTTTTTTCACCAAGGTATTTACCAGAAGTCCGAGACTGCCGTTATAGATTCGATTGAGAAAACTGCTTGTCTCGGATTCCACTGCATCTTCCCTCTTCAAGACGGCGTAATACTCTCTCGCTTTCTCACCCTCCCGATAGGCGATACAGCCCTTTTGCTCCAGACGCTTGAGCATGGTTTTCGTGGTGCTCTTCGCCCAGCCTGTTTCTTCCTCCATCGCTCTGATGATCTGCGTCGCCGTCTTTGGCGAGGCCTCCCATAGATATTCCATAATGTACCATTCATTGTTCGACAGTCCGACGGTTCGCTCTTTCATAATTTCTCCTATTCTCTCTCAGATTTAGGGCGTCTGTTTCCGTCACAGCTCACCTTTTTACATTGCAGGGTGACGTATGTAGCCCTGTTTAAAACATAGCACACAGGGTTACACATGTCAACCATAATTTTGCCTATATTTTACATTTGCAGGAATAAAAATAGATAGAAAGAAGAAAGCGGCTGCCGAATATGTGCAGCCGCATTTTCAGACTATTCAGCTAACATTTCCAGAACCGTCCGAAGCTCCTCATAATCTCCCTCATTTTCATAATGCACGGGCACGATGTCGCAGCTTACCAGAATGTCGGCGGTCTGTTCGGCTCCGTCCGCGTAGCGGACAGTGCAGGTGATGACCGTGTGGTCGAGCAGTTGGTTGAGAGCGTCCTTTTCCTTTGTAAGCGCAAGACTCGGATCACTGTTTCCCGAAGGAAAGACAGCGTCAAAAATACCCGCGTCATAGGGACGCTCATTGGCGATACTGATGGTTGTATCCTCGTCTGTCTGCCTGTCGTAGTCCAGCGTAAATTCTTTATAATATACCTGCTCATAGTTCGGCAGTTCGTCATTGTCGGCCTCTTCGTCATAATTTCCGCCGATCCAGCCGGTGTGGATAGTCTGGTCGTACAGGACGCCGTCTGTCACGATGCCGTCATCCTTCGGCTGTACGATGGCGAACGCGCCGTTGTTGATGCGGTAGGTGACTGTCTCGATGTTCTCACCCTCGCAGAGCAGGGGCAGCCCGATGCAGTAATTGATGGGGTTGCCCTGATCTGTGGTTCCCAGCACGATCCCTTTGCTGCCATTGCCTGACACGGATACGGCGACCGGTTTTCCGGTTTCCAGGGCGATACTCTTCGGTGCGGCGGCATCGTCAGCCGTATTCGGTTCCGCACCGTCTTCCGCGCTCGGTTCCGCCGCGCGGACATACAGGGTAAACGCCCTGTCAAGCTCGGACAGGATACCGTTTTCCTTTTCGGCGGAATCCTCCTGCACGGGCGCATGATCCGTTCCGGCCGCACTGTTGTTATCCTCCGCAGCCGTATCACCCTGCGCGGTCAGATTCTCCTGTGTCGGATCGGAAGTCTCCGCGCTTGGGAGAAAGCCGTTTATCGACCAAAGGATGCCAAAGGTTATCGCGGCGGCCGCGCAGACCGCTATAGCCGCATACTTGATATGATTTTTTCGCATAAGTTTCTTGTCCTCCGTTCTGATAAGCGAAAAGGCAAGTTCCGCCTTTTGATGAACGATCTTTGGTATGACGATGTCTTCTTGAAAAATATTGCGGTCAGCCATTGACTTTGTCCTCCTTTGCCGCTTTGTAATAGCCCTTTGCCAGTTTCTCCCGTCCCCGTTGCAATCTCGTCTGCACGGTACTCTTGGGAATCTTTAGAATGGAGGCTATCTCATGGATGCGGTATCCCTGACTGTAAAACAGCGTCATCACGACGCGGTATTTTTCGTCCAGCGTAGAGAGAGCCTCCCTCCATTCCAGATTGTACTCGTCACAAGCCGACGGTTCCCGATACTCTTCCCAGTCAGCCGTTTTCACGTTTTTTCTGCGGATGTCGTAACACTTGCGGATCAGGATCCGTGTCATCCATGTGGAAAAATAGGAGATATGCCGCAGCGTATGAATCTTTTCCCAGCAGGCGAGCAGCGTATCCTGTATCGCGTCCGCGGCATCCTCGTCGTTGAGCAGAATGGACATGGCGACACGGTACATCCCTTTCATGTGAAACTGCATCAGTTCCGCAAAGGCATCCGGATCTTTTCTTTTCGCTTTGTTGATTAAATCTTCCTGTTCTTTACTCTGCATATAGAGCGGTCCTCCTGTGCGCGCAGTAGATTGAAGACCTCATGTCTTACATCTATTAGACGGTGACGCCGCCATAAAAATCTCATGGAGTTTTTTCATTTAGCTTGTTTTTCAGTGGTCAGGTTCCTATCGTGAATAATATCTGTTTTGCATCGGGATAACGGAGAGAAATGCAGTATATTTCAATGAAAGCATATGGGCATTTCGATTGCAAGCGGCAAGTTATGCCGCGAATATGGCAGCACAGGCCGACGGTATTGATGGCGGCAAGATTTGTTCTATAATAAATGTCAGCACGGGAAGGAGGCGATAGATTGAAAATAGACATTTCGGTTGACGAGGCGGCGGCGGAGTTACAAATATCCGTCACATGCAGGGAACTGACGCCGGACATAGAAAGGATCATAGCCATGCTGCGCATGATGGATCATCAGTTGACAGGAAAGCGAAACGGTGAGATCCACATATTGGATATTTCACGCGTCCTCTATATAGAGAGCGTGGACAGAAAGTGTTATATCTATACGGACGGCGAAATTTATGAGTCTGATCTCAGGCTCTATGAGTTGGAAGAGAGGCTGGAGGAGTGCGGTTTTCTGCGGGTGAGCAAGTCATTGCTGATCCAGCTGCGCAAGATCCGATCGCTGAAGGCGGATATCAACAGACGGATCAGGATCACCATGCAGAATGGGGAGCAGATCATGGCGTCAAGGCAGTACGCCGAGGCACTAAAAAAGAGATTGGGAGTGAAATAAAATGGAAGAGAAGAAAACAATTTTTGATTATTTGGCACAAGTAATGATCGTATTTGGATTTTCAATGTTGGTAATGAATGTTTTTTGTCTGCTATTCGGTAATTCGGCCAGGGAATTATCGGCGATGTTTGCGCTCGGCGCTCAGGGGATCCCGACGGCCGTCGCGTTTCAATTTCTGTGTGTCGCGGCAATGATCGTGGGACTTAGGTTTGTTTTTTTGACAGATACGCTCATCAGGCGGCTGTCCCTCCGTGTGAGAACTGTCTGTATGCTGCTCTCGATAGTTGTGCTGATTGCCGCATTTGTCGCTGCATTCGATTGGTTTCCGACGGACATGTGGCAGGCATGGGTGATGTTCCTTCTGTGTTTGGGGCTGTGTTTCGTCGGGAGCTGTCTGGTGGTGACGCTGAAAGAGAGAGCCGAGAACAAAAAAATGGAGAATGCGCTGCGGCGGCTGAAGGACGAGTGAGGCAATCAGATTCTCCTGCCCGCAAGGGAATCTGGGAAAGGAGGGCTGAGCCATATGGATATTTTGGGACGGATTGCAGTGCTGAGTTTCGGCTTGACCTGCTTTGGAATCGGATACTCTTTTGGTAAAGATAGTAACAAGACACAGAAATAGCCGCCCACAGCCTGGAAAACTGAGCGGCTTTTCTGAAAGCTAATTTGTTTCGGGCTAACCGTCTATCGGTAGCTCCTGTGGGCATCTGTTAGCGCAGATGTCCTTCTTTATGGTTAATATACCGCAATCTCCGAATTGCCGCAAGCATTTTTCAGTGATTATCCGGTTTGTCGAGTTGGACGGTAAATATCTTAATCTATTGATCGATATATAAAATGATATAATAAGCGTTAGCAAGGAGAGTATGCTTGCATATTCGACGAGCGGCGAATGCCGATCATGAATCGCAGATTCATGATATAGCATTGGAAATATGGATCAGCAATTATGAGAATAAACTTTTGGAGATAATTCAAAATGAAACTATATGAAAAAAAGCAGATAGATTGGGACAATATTTTGTTTGACAGCAAGACATTGTTTTGGCTACTTTTGCCGATAATCATAGAGCAGTTTTTGAACTCCTTTATGGGAATGGTGGATACGATGATGGTTTCAACCGTTGGAAGTGCGGCAATATCGGCGGTGTCGCTTGTAGATTCGATAAATAACCTCGTCATACAGATATTTTCAGCAATGGCATCCGGAGCAACAATCATCTGCTCACAGTATATCGGCAGCGGAAACAAAAAAGAAAGTAACAGGGCGGCAGGACAGGTTGTGCTTACGGTATTTGTTATTTCACTCTCAATAGCAGCGCTTTGCCTTTTAGGCGGGGAGCGGCTCTTAAGGCTGGTATTCGGAACAGTTGAGGACTCCGTCATGGAAAACTCAGTGGTTTATTTTATGATAACGGTTATTTC
>CANRPO010000043.1 GCA_947632515.1 uncultured Lachnospiraceae bacterium | reverse complement strand
ATGAGTCGTAACAATGGGGTGTTTCTTTATGGAGATAATTATTTGTTTTTCCTTCGGATCAGAACGATCACAACGGCTCCGATCACGCAGATGCCTGCAACCGCCCCGACAGCAATCGGGATCCGGTTACCTGTCGGTTCGTCTTCCACAACGGGAGGCTCCGCGATCTGTTCGGGTTCCTGCGTGGCAGGCTCCTCTACGACAGGCTCGGGGGTTTCGACTTCCGGCTCCGATTCCTCTGTGGCGGGTTCGGGAGTCTCAACCACGGGTTCGGGTTCCGGTTCCGGCTCGACTGCGGGAGCGTTTTCTTCCGGTTCGGGTTCCGACTCGGACTCCGGTTCGGGTTCCGCCGGCTCGGCTGCTGCGTTGGGATCCTCCGTAGTGAGGTACTTATCCGATACATAAGCCTCCGTGCCGTCCTCCAGAACGAATCTGTACCAGCCTGTTGATGCCTTTCCGTTGACGGTTACCTGATCGTTTTGCTTTAAGCTGCCGACCTTTGCGTAGTCGGTAGAGGCACCGTCACGGCAGTTGACCTCCGAAGTAGCCCACATGGGAGTTTCGGGTATATCTTCTACGGTGAAGGCTGCGGGTTCGGGAGCGGGAGTTTCTGTCTGTGCAGGAGCGGTATTGGTAGTACCGCCATTAACGGGTGAATAGTCTACATCGGTGTAGCCGAGGGCTTTCAACTCGTCAACGTAGTTAGGAAAACAACCCTTATTAACAAGATTCTGAACAAGCTGGGAATCGAGTGGCTTACCTGCAGCGGCATACTGTTCAGCGGTTGTTTTTAACCCTAAAAAAGCTGTATCTTCGCCATAAATTCTATACGCAGCAGCAACTGATGCCTCCACCAACTCTTCCTGCGGATTCAGTGCATATACCTTTCCCGGCAGCATCCCTACCAGCATACCCACAATACCCATTGTAGCGATATATTTAATCATTTTTTTCTTCATATCAAATCCTCCTTTAAGTGTACTATTTATAATAAATAGTGGTTTTCTGTTCTGGGTATAATATACCATAGATTTGCTATATGTCAATGCTTTTGAGAGTCAATTTTCAGACTAATATACGATTTATTCTGCTTGTTATATCAATAATCCGGGCGGTGTGTTGGTATCACATCAAACAAAAATTTTCCCTTGCAAATGTTTCGCGTTATGCTATTATAGATATACCTTATTGTATACTATACAATGTTTTTACTATTCGGAGGTAACGTATGAGAATCAAAAATACCATCTTTTCAGCATTTTTAGGTATGATATGTGCTGTGTTTTTTTCCTGTGCAACAAATACCTTCTGTGCAGAGAGCCTGTGGGATTCTGTTACGGAGGGCGTCTGGCAGGATCCCGAGACAAAGGATTTTTACTTTCGTTCAGTCGATAAAGAAAGATCCTCAGACATTTATTACCGAACCTTCGGCTTTACCTTTGCCGATGCTTATAAGGACGCAAGCGGAAACGTAACGGAAACAGGGCTCGGTGAGTTCAACTGGGCGCTAGATGCTTTACAGAACGAAGTTACCGTAAGAGAACTCGGCAACGGTATCATTGAAACCACATGGCGGATCCCTTACGGAACAATCATGGAACAGATCAAAGCAACATCCCCCGAGTGGTACAACAAGATAATGAATCCCAACGGCGAAGTGTATCTGAAACTGGATGCCATCATAGGTGTACATGATATGTCTAAGTATGGTGATTTGGCATGGTCTGGAGGTTATTTAGAAGGGATTGGTTTCTTTGGTGATTTATGGGATAAAACAACTTATGAAACCTTAAAAACCCTCTACGGGTGGGATCCTTCCTACTTTGATAACCATTTCGACCAGGCCCTTGTTATCGCTGCGGGGCTTGCAAGCGGCGACTTAACGCTTGATGATCTTCTGGATATGGGTATCGACGAGGAGACGGCAAAAAAGATGCTGGAGGAGCTGCGCCCCGACGACCCCGACCCGGACCGTTCCCCCGAAGAGTACGCCGACTTTAAGAAGATGATCGGCAAGAAAGAGCCGTACTTTGTTACATACAATTACAGCACTTCCGGGCAGTTTGATCTTGGAGACGGCATCCCTACCTCCGAGTCCGTCACCAACGGCTATGACGCCGATGAATGGTTCGGGTTTGCACTGGCCTACCGCCGCAAGCCCGTCACAAGGAGATGGAAGTTTTCGGGAAACGTAAGTTGGGACACGACAATTCAGGTTCCCGACCGTTACGACCCGTCGAAGACAAAAGATGTCACGTTTACTACATCAAATTTCTACACTTATACCGTGGAGCGCACGGTGCGTTACTGGTATGTCGCCGGGGCAAACTTCCGGACATTAAACAGGGTTCAGACGGAGAACGAGGTATTCCCCGGCCATCAGCCTTATACCTATCTGCGGCAGGACACAACCACAATCACCTGCACCGCCAACGGCAAGGATATGCGGACGGTCGCACGGGCAAACAAGTGGACATGGCTGCCGGATGACGACTACCACATTGACTGGCCGACGGGTGTTGATCTTCTGATAAACGTCAGGGGATCCGACGAGGCCGATGCACAGGCGAAGTTCAAGGACGAGGCGGAGAAACGTGTCACAAAGTCTGAGGATATTATCGTTAAAAACGACGACCTGGGTGTAAATTCCCACGAATACATGAACGGGGCAGATTACCCCTACCGGGAGTTTGACCCGGACGAGGGCAGCGACAGAAGTTTCTATTCCATACAGGATGGCGATTACGGTCTGGAAAATGACGAACAGAGCGGACTGATCCCTTCCGATACCGCCAACGACAAGTATTTTACCTCCATTTCGGCCTTTTACACGGAAAAGGTGCTTGGCACGGATCAAATCGGGGAATACAGGAAGACGCCGGATAACACGTCCACGGACGAACGCATCAAGGCCGTCTACACAGATCAGGAGCCGGTTGTGGTACATACGCCCACGGTATCGCCCGTTGTCGTGGCGGATCCGGAGACGGGAGAGGAACTGAGCGAAGAAAAGCAGCGTACACAGCTTGTTTCGGGCGCGGTAAACCCGGATGTTGACTATCAGCTTTTACTGGACGGCACTTACTCGATCAAATTCATCCCGGAAACGCACTTTGAGCACCTGGGGTACGATGCTGCGGAACTGACGCAGGATATGTATAACAAATACTGCAAATTCAAGCAGGCAGCCTTCCCCTTCACCGTCCAGCTTGACGGCGACATCTACGAGCCGGACAATAACACCGTGGATGACAAGGGAGATCCGAAAAAGCCGGGCTATACCCAGTGGATTGATCTGGAGGACTTCACCATTGACGATTTCTATATCCCGTCATGGGCGACGGAGGGCAGCTATGTGATCCTGTTTAGGGTTGCGCCGGAAAATGTGGTGGACCACAGGGGCGTAAACCACATTGATGATGAAGAGTGGCTGAAGAACGCCACCCTGAACGGGGAACCGTTATACAACTATGTTTCCACCTACTCCATAAACGTCCAGGTATCGGGCCGGATCTACGGTTTCCAGATCAACGGCATCAATGACCTTGACAGATTCTACGATACCGGGACAAATACGACAAAATGGGAAAACGACGGCCTTGCAAGCTATTTCCCGTTCTGCAAATATTATGAAGAGAAGAGGACGGGCACGAAAAACCGCCTGGGCGGACCGATAGTCAGATTCACCGTGGACGGGACACTGACGGGCAACTGGAACATCCGCAACACGCTGCCGTTTTCGGTCGGGCGCAGCTTTAAGTTCGACAAGGATCCCCGGGACACATCCCTTACGACGGACGGTACGCTCATAAAAGGCAACTCCTTCACGTTCTGCCTGCGGACCATAGCCAATCTGTGGAGTGACGAGCCTGCCAAAGATTACCTCATTATAAGGCCGACCTTCCGGTGGGTGAGCAAGGACGGCTCCCAGACAAGCGACGTGGATCTGTATTACACCACGCCGAGCGAAGACGGCAAGGAAACCCTGTTGTATGTGGAGTACGGCACGGACAAAGACCGCTCCGTTTATCACAAAACCTCCATCGGGGACATCAGGAACGACGGCGCCTACTATTATCCGGATCTGACCATCCCCCGGACACTCTCGCAGGATGACCCGGAATATTCCAAGGATAAGCGTAACGCCTACATGTATGAGTCCGGGGAGTCAACCATAAAGGAAACCTTCGGGAACGCCAACAACTACCTGATGAAACAGATCAGATGCTACTGCCTGTCGCAAATCGTCATGACAAGGGATTTACGCCTCCTGTCCGGCAATCTGGAGCAGCTTGAAATGAATATTGACAGGGAAGGATCCAATCTGCAGTATCTGACCGACAGGAAAGTGACGGACGGCAATCTCTACAAGGTTACGGAAACGTCAAACCCGGAGTATTGGGACAAACACCGCATGAGTATGCAGCAGTGGTTCGGCGAATACTGGATCCCGTCATGGCTGTATGTGACAAAGGACAAATTCACGGCCGATGCCGACGGTGACGGGGTAAAAGAGGAGTACGACAGTATCTATGACTACATGGAGGAGCACGGCTCACTGGACGGAAACGAAGATTTCTTCCTGAATGACGGCTATCTGGTATTAAACTTCAACATCACAAGCTATAACGAGGGTGAAAAACATCTGAGTTATTATGCGGGGAACCGGGACAGCATCGACCAGTGGCAGATGGAAGGCCCGCCCGATACGGTAACGGTCGGCGATCCCAATATCGGAACTGACATTGAAATCCCCGTTCAGTCCGGCGACGTGGCGGTAGTGGATCTGAGCCGGGACATCAAAGACAGATACTATGTAGGGTTTAACAGAATCAACTGAGGTACGGACAACGAAGACTCCCGCGGTCACAAGACTGCGGGAGTTTCTTTCTGCCAAAACGACGGTAGGAGAGGGAAGAGGGCTGCACACGGAAAGGCACGCCAGTCTCATATTTAATTTTGAGACTTTCCGGTAAAGTCAATATCTTTGACGAAACCATTACAAAACACATATCCTTCCGTAAACTCAATCGTGTGCTTAACGGTATACGGTTTTCTTCCGCGCAGAACTTTTTTATGGTACAATAAAGTATCGAAACGGGAAAAAATGAGTGCCCGACAGACTGATTCAAGGAGGAAATGAGCATTGAAACTGATTTATCCTGCTGTTTTTAAACCTTTCTCAGATAAGAGCGGCGGCTATGTGGTAGAGTTTCCGGATCTTCCGGGCTGCGTGACCGAGGGCAGAAATCTGGCGCAGGCCATTGAAATGGGCGTGGACGCGGCAAGCGGCTGGATTCTGGGGGAACTGGAGGACGGAGAGAAGATACCGCAAGCCTCCGATTATAACGAAATAGCTGCCGAAGACGGCTGTATCGTTCATATGCTGCTTTTGGACGTTGATAAGTTTACCGCCGGACACTCGCAACCTCAATAAAAACCCTTGCAAATGCACGGGAGAGGACTATAATATACCTTTAATTAATTCTTAATTTTTATATTTTTAAATTTATCAGACGGATGGTGCATCCGGCTGATTTTTTTTATGAATCAAAACCGGGGATCAGTCAATTTGATTGCATTTCCCGGTATGTATGATAAAAACAGCAGATGCGGGACATTCACCGTTTACGGGAGATTGCCCTTTGTATGTGCTGCCGCAACCAATAAGAAGGTTCCCCGGATTCATGGAACCAAACGCCTCGACGGGCGGTGTTAGACACAGCCTGTCCGGAGGGCGAGTGTTTCATACGGAGGGAACTCATGATGTATAATGAGGAAAAAGTCAACAACCTTGCATCTGATTACAAGGTTATTGATGAACTGGTAGGTAGAGTCTTAGATCTTAACTTTGCCTTAGATCAGGAACTCAAAATCGAAAATAATCACTGGCATAAGCAGAACAGTGATTATTTCAGGGTTCTGGAGAAGAGGAATCAGTATCTCAATGAGGTATCTGACATCCTCAACTCCGGGTACACACAGATTTTTGGGGTATTCCCTAAAATGCGTGTGCACCGGATGAACGGAGACGCATTACTCCGGCGGCAAATGGATGCTGTCGCTGTAATGCGGAAGGCTCTTGACGTTATCGCCAAGAGTGTATGAAAAAAAGGCTCCTCACGGGGCCTTTTTTATTTCGATTCATGCAATTCTTTCATTTTTTCCCTGTATGTTTCTTCGAGTCTCCGATTACTTTCGATAACCATACGCCTCCGTTCGGCACACAGATTTTCGATGGATTCCCGGGCGAATATATTTCCGGATTCAGCCTGCCTTTCCAGTTCTTCCATCTGTTTTTTCCGCGCCCGGGCCTTTTCTTCCAATTCCCGGAAAATCTTTTCTACCCTTGGACTTGGAGTGCGGTCTAAATATTTTATTTCTGCCATTGTATTTTCTCCTTTACTTTTTCTTTATGTATTTTCTCTACCCGTTCCGTGCTTTCTAATGCCTGACGCCACTTATCCTGATACAGATTCATTATAGATTTTGCAGCAAAATTGTTTCCGGCTTTCGCCTCTTTCTCCAAATCTTCAAGCTGTTTCACAAACTGTTCGCTATGCTCATCAATTTCTTTCATCCTTGTTTCAAACTCAGGATTGGGGGTACGATCTAAAAAATTGATTTCCGCCATTGTGACATCACCACGCCATGTCCATAACATCCAAGTGACCGACTAATTCCTTTACCGTATCTGCCGTTTTGTCATTTGGGTAGGCTTTCAGGAACTTATTCAGCGCCAAGGCAATGTCCTCAATTTCCCATCTGTTCTCAAACTGAATTGTGTCCATATTTAGTTTCATCTTTTTTTCTCCTCTCTCATTTTTTCCTGTATGTTATTTCTGCCACCGTGATTTTTCCTTTGCTTTTTCTTTTCCGCACATCTCCTCAATATACCTTGAACTCTCTATGCCACGGCGCCATAACTCCTCAACAAGATTCTCCAAAGCCCGTTTCGCGAAGATGTTGCCGGAATCGGCCTGTTTTTCCAAATCTTCAATCTGCTCTTCCCGTTTCCTTACCGTTTCCTCAATCTCCTTCATGATCTGCTCAATTTCCGGGTCAGAATCAAAGTGGAGGGGAATAATTTCCGCCATATTCCTACCGCCTTAGTGTTATTGTCATATACAGGAAACCGTTTATCTCTTTCCTGTATGGTTATTGTAACACAGATTTGCCATATGTCAATAGAGGCCGAAACAGCGCCGCGGACAGGCCGGACCGGTGCACGGAAAAACCCCTTCCGATCTGTTTTCCGTGCGGGGAAAAAGGCATCGGATTTTATGTCTGATCTGCCGGACAGATAAAGAGCGGGGAAAGTTTTTCTTGAAAAAATTTCCCGTTGTGCTACGATATATACACACATTGTATACTATACCATAAATTTTTTCGGAGGCTGACTATATGCGTATATCCCATTGGACAATGATTATGGTGATCGTACTGATCGCCATAGCCGCGCCATTCACCTTTAAAACCGTTATATCCGCCAAATCGGCACAGCTCAACACCGACTATGCCAACTATCTGATTACGGCCACACAGGGCAGCGTTGCATCCGCCTTTCCCTATTATGACGGCCGGAATATCTTTGCGCGGGACACGGCGAGAGGAGAGGCCGTCGATACGTTTTATGAGACGCTGCGCCAGTGTTTCAATTACACGGGGACCTCCTATGCGGACCAGGTTTTCTACTATGTCCCCTGTGTTTTTTTAATCGACACGGACGGTTTTTACATCGAATATACCATTGAACACGCCGACGCTGACGGCAATGCGGCATTCAGCGAGATTACCACGCCGATCAACAAATGGGCGAGGACTTATTCATCCGGCTCTAACGGACTGGCAGGCAGCGCTTATCATGTGGAATACCATCTGGATGATACGGTCTTTGTGGAGTATCAGAACAGGGTAGGGCATATGACCGGCATCTCCGGGAACTACGAAACCGTGTACGATAAGCTGGGCCGGCCCGCGGAGCTGGATGTCTTCAGTTCACACGGTAAATTTTCGGCCGAGCGCAACGAGGCCGTCATATCCATTCTGCAGGACCGGATGGAATATTATATCAATATCCACGATGAATCCATGAACCGGCTTAACAACGTCCGATATGAGTTCACCCTTCCTGAGATCAAAGGAGAAGATTGGGCCAGACTGATCGACCAGCCCACCGTAGTCTCTTTCCTTCAGGGCATCCAGATGCCTTACGGGACCGGGTATCTGAATATTTATTCCTTTGCCGGGAGCGAACTGGAACACGAACACAGCTATTATGTTGCGGAGGACGGGAACGGGAACAAGTTCTACCACCGGGAGGGCTGCCCGGCCCTGCCGCCGGAAAACACGAAAAAGCCATATTCCATGTACAACGCGGCAAAAGACGGCGCCTTTCCGTGCCCGATCTGTGTCAGATAACGGGAAGAGAGAGAAGAGCAGATGCAGATTTCCAGAAAGAATATAACCCCTTATCCTTTTTTTGGAGCAATGGCCATCTTCATAAGTTTGGCCGTTGTTTTGTCTGCACGTCTTTCCGCCTCGGAAATGCCGATCCACCAGCATACTTTCGAGATAGAAGAGATTCGGGAGCCGGATGAGGAAAACCCCGGGCAGATCAGTCTGTATTGTCCGGGCTGTAAGCAGACCCGTATCTACACCCTGGAAAAGCTGACGGAAATGGAACCCCCGGATCCTGCAACCGTCAGGGCTGTTGTCAATCTGATCCTCTCACATATGGAGCCGGACGAAGAGCATACATACACAGCGCGGTCCGGCCATGCTGCAAGAAACGTAGTCCTTGCGGTCTGTGTGCTGTTCTTTCTTTTTTTCATCATCAGCAGAAGAGACTGAACATCCGAAGATTTACTTTTCTGCTTTCCCGGCATATGATAACAATGCGGATCCCATATAAACATACCGGAAAAAAACCAAAAAATGTTGCCCTTGTCCTATCATCGTAGTATAATCGTTTTCGGGCTGCCAGATAATATATCTTTGCAGCAAACATTATAACTCCAAAGACGGCGGATTTCGGCAATGACAGAAGATTACAAGAAAAAATACGCAAAAAATTACAGGGGCGAAGATGTCAGTAATATACACCGTAAACTTTCAGACCCCTCATACGGTAAAAATAATGAGTATGATACCAACGGAGAGCCTAAAGTAGATTGGGACCGATACATTATTAAAGACGCATTACAGGGTTTTCTGAAAAGAGAAGACGGAACATACTATCAGGAAATCGAACTGCCAACGGGTACACATATTCTTCGATACGGGACTGAGGCAGGATCACATACCGCGCCTGCCGGCACACCATATGAATGCCTGGCATTACCTTACGTTAAGGAAACCCTGGAATATAACGAATATATCGTTATTGCGGATGGGGTAAAGGTTCTGTGCCAGGTAAAAGAGGGTATTGTGGCGCCAAGTCTCGACAGCCCCGGAATGGTGACGCAATATAAACATTCAAAATCAATAGAGCGGCTTTGTAACGACAAGGTACTTCATCGGGTAGACTTATGGGGAGACGATTGAATCCGGACCCTATATGGTATACTATGGAGAGGGGTGAACTTATCAATTTTTATGAATGACGAATATATTATAAATTATTTATCCTGTGCGGAAAGAGTATTAGATGAATCTCATATAACTAAATATTTTTACAATCTTTTTGGATATAGCGATGATAAGGTATGTCTGGATTATGATCCCGCAAACGCAACATGGGAAATCTACTATGGATTCAGGGACGAAAAAGAGGATCTGCAAAGTTTCGACAACCCGCATGATGCCATATCGGAACTGTTTGAAAGACTTGCCGGATCAAAACAGATGAAAGAAAAACTGGAGTGGAAATTTAAAAGATATGTGCGGCAATCCATGCGATCTATTCAAAAAAAAGCCTATTTGGAAACAGTAAGCGCCGCCCAATATTTAGGGCTAGAAAGACAGATCACAGAGCACGGCGAACAATGGGTTTACTGTCCGATAAGTGATGATACGCAGAATCACAACTTTTACGCCCGCGAAGACGATGGTGAATGCGGCGTTGAAGATCAGTAATCATCCTTAAAGGGCAGTAGTAACTGCCCTTTACTTGACAGATTTATTTATTCGTAGTATATTAGTTATGCGAAGTAAATATATGAAAGGACTCATACAATGGACTATATCATACATAACGACCTTCACGGATCAGGCGGCTACATGGGGCTAAATAATCAGTTATGCAGCGACCCCAAATATTTCTGTAAGAATCATCTGGTATATCTGTCAGATGAAGACGTGGCACTTAAAAAATGCCTGTGCAAACCCACCTTTGATATGATAGGAACCACGCGCTGTAAATCTCTGCTCACTGCCGAGGAACATGAAAGAGAATTGGAGGCATACCGGGAAGACCTTCAAAAGATAAACAGATCCAGGGAAAATCTCGGAATGCTGTCTTATAACGTAAAAAAGCCCGTGAAACCGGAGGAAGAAGACGCATGAATTATAAAGAGAAGACGCGGGAAAACTACCGGATCCGGCTCAATAAACTCCTTGATGAAATGCCGGATTTTTGCAGAACCTATTTTATCGGCCGTGAAAACAGGCTGTCGGAGGTAACGGCATACTCCTACGCAAACAACCTTCACGCCTTTTTTGATTATCTGCACGGCAATAACAGCTATTTCGGGGATCGCGACATCCGAAACTACACACTGGACGATCTGGCCATACTTTCCACGGAGGATATTGAAGAGTTCCTGCACTGGATGCGGTATCATGAGGCCGACGGGATCGTGTGCAGAAATTCACAGTCCACTCTGGAGCATTATATCAGCGCGATCAGCGGCCTGTACTCCTACTATATTAAACGGCGCCACCTGACCTATAACCCCGTGGACGCCATCGACCGGGCCAGAAAGACGAAAAAAAAGATCGTGCGGTTGGAAAATGACGAAAAAGACCGATTTTTGGACGCCGCACAGTACGGAACCGGATTAAGTCCCAGACAGCAGATGTTCCATGAAAAGAACAGTACAAGAGATTATGCGATTCTTACTCTGTTTCTGGACACCGGGATGCGCGTATCGGAGCTGGCGGGAATCAACGTAAGCGATCTGAGTTTTGAAAAGCACGCGGTTTCCATTATAAGAAAAGGCGGGAACCAGCAGTATGTCTATTTCAGCGACCGGACAGAACAAATCTTACGGGACTATCTGAAGGAAAGGCATCTCTACCATCCCCTCGACGATGAAGACGCGCTTTTTCTCAATAAAGCCGGGAAACGCCTGTCCGTTCGATCCATACAGATTATGGTGAAAAAATATGCCACTTCTGCCCTTCCCGATAAAACGGACAAGATCACGCCCCATAAACTACGCAGCACTTTCGCCACTGACATGCTGCGGGCAACCGGGGACATTAAACTTGTTTCCGAGCAGCTTGGCCATTCCAACTTAAATACTACTACCATCTACGCAGAACACGACGAAGAAAGGCGTATGGATGTAAGAAATCTGCTCCAATGACTGTAATTTCAGTTCAGCAATGCCTTTTTAAAGTGTTTCGGGATAACCACTGCCATTTGACAGTGGTTTTTTTGTCTTAACGGTGTCAATACATGTTGACATTTCTCCCTATGATAGTATAATATACATACAGTCGGCGAAAAGCGGACAAGATCAAAAAAGGAGGAGCCGGGAATCAGGTCCCGGAAAAACAAGTATGCAAATCAGTGAAAGTAACGCCAAACATTTAGCAAGATACCTTGCAAAAGGGATCTTTGAGCATCCGGGAACCCGCGAGGTCTCCATCAGCATCGGCGAAGATGCCGCCATCGGCATTGTCAGGCGCGGGCGTAAATACATCCTTTGCATCAAATACAAAGATACCGTCCAAAAGGAGGACATGCGGACAGGGTTTAACGAGAACGTTTCGGAGGACGCTTTGGCGGATCTTGTAATTGATGTTATCGGGAACAGCCCTTCTCTTCTGGAAGTAGCCCTCAACATGGACAAAGTACCGCTGCTGCAGGAAGATGTTCCTGCCGGGCCGGAGCCGGAACCGGAGACGCATTTTAATCCTCCGGAAAATGCTCCCGAAGTAGCCCGTGACCGGGAGAACCGGCACACGGAGGAGCAGGAGGAAAATACAGAGGTCCCCGGGGCAGCCGGCCGGGTACTTCCCATCCGGAATGACGAACTGCCTGCCGATCAGCCTGCAGTTGAAGACGACGGATCGGGGATTCCCGAGACGGTCATTCCCGAAACGGACGCAGATGAAGATGATGCGGATCAGGATGATCCGGCCGTGTCAGTTGGAAAGACCGGGGAAGAGCATGTTGATGACGGCAGCCTGCAGCCGCCTGCCACGGACGATACACCACTCGAAATCAAGGAGGAAAAAACTATGATTACATCGGAAAATAAGGTCGAAACGGCCATCCAGTCACAGGGGCTTATGCCCTCTCTCACTGATACCAGCAAGTTCGCTAACACAAGCTACATTTCGTCCCTTCTGGGGGACGGCGACGACATCCGGAAGAAATTTTCGGCCATTTTCAACGAAATCGCCAGCCGTGACCGGGAACTGGCCGTGGAATATTACATCCGCGGGATCTATACGCTCCTTCCCCTTATGGGGAACGACATTGACGCCGTAGCCGAGGCTACCGGCATAGATAAGCGCGACATCGTACTTTCCATCTATGAGCGTCCGTTGTTTGCCTAGCTTACCCGTTTTCTTTTCTCCTTTGGGAAAAGGCGGCTGCGTTATGCGTCCGCCTTTTCTTTTTCTCATCCGATGTCCAGATAATCTCCCATTCTTTTTAACGGGCAGACAATGATCTCCGTGTAGTTTTCCTCATCCTCCACAACGTCCATGTACTGACTCAGGCATCTGTGCGAGTCATCCACAAGAACAAACAACGTTATCAGATCCGTAATAACCTTGTACTCAAAGTTATCAACATCGGAACTGTCGGCGCCTTTTACATGATTCAGGAAGATCATACATGCCTTTACATCCATTATCCTGTATTTCCCGTACAAAAACTCCGCGCTGAAAGCATTATAATATTCTGATCTCCATTTATCTACGTCATACAGATACCGCATCCTCCCCGTAGTGCTGTCAAACTGCGGCCTGTGCGGTAAAAGTTCGGGCAGGATGATATGCAGTTCCTCTTTTGTCTGCGTAACCTGGATGTTTTTTGGCGCTACTGCCATCCTGCTGATATATCCGTTTTTATCCTTTATCCCATATTCCGCGGGAATCATGCTTATTTCCGTGGCCATTCCGGCCAGTTTTTTCGCCAATACGGGACAGTTTTCGTACATATAACCCATATCCCCCGTCTCCGCTGCCGCTTTCAGATTCTTCAGGGTTGCCTTATTTTTTTCATATCCGCCAAGAATATGCTCCATATATTTCAAAAGCTGCTTTTTCCTTAGTACCCCGGGATCCTGCATTACATCTGACGTCTGCGGATCTTCATCCGGCGGCACTACCGGTTCAAACAATATGCTCATCCTTATTCCTCCCGAAAAAAGTGCTTGCAAATGATAGCGTTTGTTTTATAATACTATTACAACTTGTATTGTATATTATACAATCATTTCGGAACTGCTGTAAAGTGCGTAGATCAACGCGGAAAGGGAAAAATGAAAAAGAAATTGCTGATATTTACAGGCAGCATCGGCCTGTCGGCCATGCTCTTTGGCCGGGGAATGGTCGCTTTGGCTGACGCGGAACATTTGAGCGATCTGAAATCATATAATTACGTCGTGCCATCCGGCGCGGTCCTTAACAGCTCCGGCAAACTGGATTTTTCTTCCGGCGGGAACTCTATCCTGCTGGATTCGGCAGATATTCATTATCTGCAAGAGGAACTTATTAATCTGTATGCGGAAATAGATGCCTATTCGTCCGACAATCTGGCAGGCAAATAGAATTGGAGGGTTTTGATCTATGAAAAAAATATCTTGGAAAAAAGTTGAATATGTGGCTGTTCCCATTCTTGCGGCCTCTCTTATCATCGGCGGGACTGCTCTGGCAGACTCCAATAACCGTAAGGCATCCCTAAACTCTCACGGAGCTGTTGACGTAACCGGTGCTGAAGGTACAATTCTGCTCGATTCTGCAGATCTTGTTACCCTGGCGGACGAAATTGATACTCTGGAGGCCACCTATAAAGACACAACCAAAACTGCGCTGAACGGGATCAACACCTATATCAAAAAAGACGGTTCCGTTACTCATACCAATCCCGGAGAGCAGGCGGATATACCCTCTTTTGACCAACTGGCAAACGCTATCGCTGAAAGCCAGTCCTTTTCCAGCGCCAAAAGCGATTTGTCGAATGATACTTATTTCAAAGCCGAAGACGGAAAACTCCAGAAAGGATCTGAGGGAGGCTCCGGGGAGGCTATTGAACTGACTCCTGCAACTGCAGATAATTTATCCGCCGGAACGGTTGCATATGTGGACGGAAAGCTGTTATTAGGGACTGGTGCGGATAATCAGTCTTATT
>CANRPO010000042.1 GCA_947632515.1 uncultured Lachnospiraceae bacterium | reverse complement strand
AAAGTTGTCTCAATCCTGCATTTTCTCTGACATTCTGGAATTTCAGTTGTCACTGGAATTTACTTTGGCATTCAACCCGCATCATTTTATCTGAAAGTGAACTATTAAAAATAATAAATAAAACTTGCCTAAAAATCATTCAAACTATAGTAGAATCAATTCCGGAAAGGATTTACCGCACACGCAGATAGGCAAAATCAATTTGAAACTTCTTGAAGAAGAATCTATGAAATTGAGCGAAAAAATCAATAAATTTAAAGATTGTTGATTTTATAAGATCTAATTGAATGACATAGTTTCCTACAGATATTTACAAAATATAATTGCATTTTAATCATAAAAAGTCGGGAAAACGCACAAAAACTGTTGCATATATCAAGACGGGATGTTAGAATAAGCATATGGGAGAACCAGAGAGCCAAAGGCGGCTGCCCTCCGTTTCGGAGGGGCTGACCCTCCGGACTGCAGAGGAAGGAGGGGTTGCCGATGTATATTACATATGCTGATTTAATTCAGATTGGAATATTCATTTGCGCCCTGGTCGGTCTGATTTATCAGATCGGCGGGGGAAAGAAGTAGCCGCCACTACTCGCAATAGTGACGGCTGTTGAAATGTAACATGCCATAGTTACTTGGGGTAGCCGCATCTCTGGCTTTCCCTTTTTCTATTTCAAATATAACATATAGAGTTCGTCTGCGCAAGTATATTTCCGCTCATTTTTTACACCAAGGTGAAAGGGCAGACCGACAGCAAATATTGAAAAACCGTTTGGAAAACTTGTTGAGTACATGAACGTGAGATGTTAGAATAGGCGTGTGGGAAATCAGAGTGTCCCAAGTTGCCATTCGATCATGAAAAGAACTTTTTGTATTTGAAGAGAAGTTGGGCTTTAACAAATTGATTAAATTGGAGAGCAGTCTATGACGAATCTTGAAATGATGGAAATTGCCATGCGGCAGTCCGCAGAGGACATCGGATGCTGCGCGGAGGATTTTAAGGCGGATAAAAATATTGTTCTTCCTTTCAGGTTGGGAAAGAACGCCCGCAAATATTATGAGGAACCGATCACCTGTAACTTCGTCTCCTATGGAAATAACATCGTGGCGGCCTCCATAAACGAGACTTTGGATATAGTGTCCGAGTATGTGAGGAAATTTGAATTTTATAGATGCTTTGAGACACCGAACCTTCACTGGCTGAACGAGCGTCTGATGGAGAAAGGGCATAAAATATGTTTTATGGCCGAGTATTATCTGCCGGATGTGAGTCGGCTCCCCGACCTTTCGTGCGCTTATGAAACGCGCATACTGAGACAGGAAGACTTTGGGGAGTTGTATTTGCCGGAGTGGAGCAATGCGCTTTGTAAGGATCGTAGGCATTTGGATGTTCTTGGCGTAGGGGCCTATGACAGAAACGGATTGATCGGATTGGCCGCCTGCTCTGCCGATTGCGAAGATATGTGGCAGATCGGCGTGGATGTTTTGCCAAAATACCGACGGCAGGGAATCGCCTGTGCGCTGACAAGCGCGCTCGCAAAAGAGATCATAAGCAGGGGTAAAGTGCCGTTTTACTGTACGGCGTGGTCCAATATCAGGTCGGTTCGAAACGCGGTTAAGAGCGGCTTTGTTCCCGCTTGGGTGGAAATGACCGCGAAACCTGCGGCGATCGTTGATAGAATGAATCTTCACTAGGTACAGCCTTAAATTTGTGCAAAATATTTTCTCTCTATTTTTGATAGAATAGACTGGAATCAAATCATAAAAGACGCGTCAGTTGCGGATGGCAGTCAGGTCATTCCGGCGGTTGTCGCCGCAGCGCCGACGAGAGAGGCGCGAAACAGCACATTGCGAATCGCCATGACGACAGCCAACACGACAATAGGGTCCGCGTCGTCGGCAATATCGAGCTCACTCTTTAAAAGCGCTACCCTGAGGGTCGCAATGTTGTTGCCGCCCTTGGTCACTTTATATTTGGTGCTGAAGATGCTGCCTGCAACATCCCAGTTCGGCCCTTTGACGATGAAATTCGGCTGGATCGAGATCTTCGATTTCCGTTCGACAACCGCGACTTCTGCTCCGTCTCTGAGAACTGCAAAGGAAACCAGTCCCGTGGTGCCCCGCTGCTCAATGTCTCCGAGTTTCCTGCCGGCCGCGTCGGTTACAGTTATCATATGACCCTTCGCCGAAGTGTCACGATCGAGATAATAGACCGCCTCGTCGTTTTTTCCAGTCACAGACATCTTATCCGGCTTATCGAACATTTTGCCTTTGATAAATAGTTTCATTTCCACTCCCAGCTTTCCTCGTTTTTTACCGTGCTGTTACGCTGTATTTATTCCCGCGAGCAATGAGCCAAGTGCCGTGCTTGCACGAGCATTTGGCGAATGCCGCGAGGGTCAAATACCCCGCAGCTTGCTGCGTTGCAAGTTTGATACCCCGTCAGCTTGCTGCGGGGTCTTTGATTGTATCACGTCCGGGCCCTGTACCACAAGATACTGGCTGATAAAATCTTTAAACCTCAGAAGAAATTCGGGCGTGAGGATCGGCCGTATTTGATGGATGACCGAGAGATATAGTATTGTTGGGGCGAGATGTGGTTGAAGGCAGGGGATGTTTTTGATATACTCGAAGAAAAATTTAGGAACAGGCTAAATCATGCCCCGCAGCTTGCCGTGGAGCAGAGAAAAGACGAGACCACAGCGTTTTGCGGCAGGATCTAAGCAATTTTCAAGGAGGGATTCTTATGTTTGATATAAAAAAGCTGGAGTGGATCAGAGAGCCAATGTCCTGCATCATCGGGGACGACCGGATCGAGATCGTGACGAAACCCCATACCGATCTGTGGCAGCGCACCTATTACCATTTCAGAAATGACAACGCCCCGGTTTTGCAAATGCGGACAAAGGAGAAGTATTTTTCTTTTGTTGTCAGGACGGAATTCGAGAGCAGATGCCGCTTTGACCAGTGCGGCGTCGTGCTGTATCTGGACAGTGAAAACTGGCTGAAAGGTTCCGTGGAATACGAGAACGACGTGTTTCAGCACTTGGGCAGCGTTGTCACCAATCATGGGTATTCGGACTGGGCGACGACGGCGATCGACGCAGCCGTGAAGGTTATGTGGTATCGTCTGAGCCGGAGAGAAGACGATTTCTGTATAGAATGTTCCGAAGATGGCGACAACTTTACGCAAATGCGCGTCTGCCACATGTGGGAGGCCGTGGATGAGATTTCTTTTGGCGTGTACGCCTGCAGCCCGGAGGATTCTTCTTTCAGGGCGGTTTTTACGGACATGGATGTGACCGACTGCAAGTGGCCTGCGCACGACGGTCAGCAGCCGGATGACTGACGGGATTAGGAGCGGATGAACGACAGGGGCAGTTTCAGCAGGAAACACGCGCCGCCGCCGGACACGGAGGAAACCGACAGGGTTCCCCTGTGGGCGGCGGCGATTTCTTTTGCCACCGCAAGTCCCAGACCGTGGTGGTTCTTTTGATCGTTTCCGCGATAAAAGCGCTCGAAGATTTTTGCCTGTTCCGTCTCGGGGATCCCTTCTCCGTCGTCCGCCACGCCGATGCCCACCTCTTTCCCGTCGGTTTCGGTCTCAAGAAACAGAGTGACGTGAGTGCCGGGCGGGGTGTGCGACAGGGCGTTATGCAGCAGGATATGGCAGATCTGCTGTATTCTGGCAGGATCGCATTCGCACAGGGGGATCTCCGTCTCCGGCAGGCGGATATGCAGGCGGCGTCCGCTTTCGGCCGCCACAGGAAGAAAGTGTTCATATATATCCAGGAGCAGAGTCTGCAGATCCGTTTTTTCGATCTGTAATTCCAACCCATGAGCGTCCGCCTTGGAGAGCGTCAGGAGCTGTTCGAGCAAATCGGACATCTGTGCGCCCTCCTTGGCGATCACCGAGAAAAAAGGCTTTTGCCGGCTGCGGGGCGCTTTCTCACAGGCGGAGGCGTTGGCGAGGATGACCGCAAGCGGCGTGCGCAGCTCATGGGAGGCCGCCGAGATAAAGCGGTTCTGGGCTTCTTGGGAGGCCGACAGCGGAGAGAGCAGTCTGCCCGTAAAATATCGGCAGAAACATCCCAACAGGCTCGACGCGGCAAGATACAGGAGCAGGCAGAAAAGGAAACTGCGCCGCAGATAGACGGAAAAAGGCTCCATCGACTGCAGAAAATCAAACCGCAGGATGCCGCCGTTTCTGATCTGCTGTCCGCGGTAGAGCAGGATTTCGGGGAACAGCCCCCTGCGGCCGATGAAGACCGCGTCATTTTCGGACACGGGGCTGAAATCATAGGCAGTCCGATAATCCGCATTGGGAAGAGACGGCGCGCCGTGGTTTTGGTTGTGGAAGAAGGGCGTCTCGTTGTCCCACAGATAGATCCCGAAATTGGAGGTCTCCTCCTTTGCATTCAGCCAGTCCACGGTCAGGACATTCTGCTCGTCCATGTCCTGCGTCACCGTGGCGGCCTGAGCGGCGAAGGAGGAGACGCGCATAGAGAGGGAGGAGCTGGCGAACCAGACGAAACTGATGCCTAAGAGCGCGGCCAGTAAGATCGAGGTGACAAGCGTAAATAAGAGCGTTAATTGAAACCGTATTTTTCGGTACATGGCGATCCTTTCAGTGAACTTCCAGATAATAGCCCAGACCGCGTCTGTTGGCGATCTGCACCCTGCTTTCCAATGTTTTTAGCCGTTTGCGCAGAAAATAGATGTAATTGTCCAGATTGCCGTCATCCACGGAGACGTCCGTGCCCCAGACTCGGTGCAGGAGTGCGGAACGCGACGATATTTTGCCCTTTGCCTGCAAGAGCAGGCACATCAGATCGCACTCCGTGCGGGAGAGCGAGCATTGCTTTTCTCCGCAGAAAAGGCGGTTTTCCGAGAGATCCAGCGCGAGGTCGCCAAAGGAGGGCCGCTCCTGTCTGAAAGCCTCTTTTCTGCGAAAAAGGCTGCCGATCCGGGCGGAAAGCTCGGAGAAGGCGAAGGGCTTGACCAGATAGTCGTCCGCTCCCGCATTGAGACCAGCCACCCGTCTGTCGATCTCGCTGAGGGCGGACAGAATGATGACCGGAGTCAGATCTCCGGCGGCCCGCATCTTTTTGAGAATATGAACCCCGTCCGTCACGGGCAGCATGCAGTCGAGCAGAATCAGGTCGTAGATCCCCCGTCTGATATACAGGTCGGCCTCGTCCCCGCGAAAACAGCAGTCTGTGTGATGGCCTTCCTGCCTGAGCTGGTAGGTCAGGGCGCCGCAAAGCTCCCGGTCGTCTTCCACTAATAGGATGTTCATGGTTGTGTCCGCCTTTTCGTCTCTCTGTTATCAAAGGATGCCCCAGTCAAGTATATCATATCTATTCTCTAAAAAGATGCTAAATCTTTCGTCTGTATAACCTGAAGACAGATCCCCGAAACGAAAAATCGGATTTAGATGTTATTTCGAGATTCGGACTGCTATACTGTCATACAGATTCAGGATGGACGCGGCAAGGGTGTTCGCGGACGGAAAGGAAGAACTGAGGATTGCGGAGAATCGGGAAACTGCTGTGGAAAAAAAGAAGACTGCTCTTTCTGCTGCCGGGGCTGTCTGGCGTGGCGATCTTCTATCTGCTGCCCTTTGCGGAGGTGGCAAGACGCTCCTTCTTCCGCTCCGGGAATGGAAAATTCGCGGGGCTTGCCAATTACCGGGCGGTGCTTACAAACGGCGCTTTCCGGCTGGCGGCCGGCAACACGGCGCTCTATCTTGTGATCGGTGTGCCGCTTTTGATGGCGGTCAGTCTGGGGCTTGCGCTGCTGCTCCGCCGTCTGGCGGTGCGAGACAAAGCGCTGCCCGCGCTCCTTCTGCCGATGGCGGTGCCGGCCGCGGTGATGGTGCTGGTGCTGCAGATTCTGGTCGATAAGCATGGGCTGTTGAACGGCTGGCTGCCCTCGTCCCATACGGGGATCGACTATCTGAACTCTGGCTGTGCGCTGGCCGTGGTCCTGTGCAGTTTTCTCTGGAAGAACACGGGGTATATGGTGATCCTGTGGCTGTCGGGGCTGGCCTCCCTGAACGCGGAGACGGAGGAGGCCGCCGCGGTGGACGGGGCGAACAGGCTGCAAAGGCTCAGGTACATCGTGCTGCCGGGTCTTTCGGGGCATTTTTTTACGGTCGGGACGCTCAGCGTCCTGCAGATCTTCAAAAGCTACCGAGAGGTCTGGATGGTGGCGGGGAGTTATCCGCAGGAACGGATCTATTTTTTGCAGCACTTACTGCAGAACTGGTACCGGAAACTGGAATTTGATCTGATGGCGGCGCTCACGGTACTGTTGTCGGTCCTGCTGCTTGTGGTGAGTTATTTTCTCTATCGGCGCATGGAGCGGTGAGCGATATAAGCATGAGAAGGGAGAGGAAAAGGAAAATGGGGAAAGACGCGGGAAGAAACGGAAGAAAAAGGAAAGCCTTTGTGGGCAGCGTTCTGTTTATGTGTCTTGCGGTGTTTCTTTTTACGGGCTGCGGCAGCAGGGAGGAGGAAATTCCGATGGGCCGCTATAACGAGCGGGAGGTAAAGACACAGGGAGGCGGGTTCTCCTACATGCACCCGCTGCCGGACGGGGGCTATTACCTCTACGGGAACAAAGTGGCGCTGACGAAGGTGGAGGCGGACGGAACCGCGAGCAAGCAGAACTGGCTCTGGGAGAACAATGTCAACATCGACAAGAAATGGTCCTTTGGCGTTGCGGACGACGGTGCCGTGATCTTCGGCTACGTCCCCAGATTTTTCAAGGGCGACGACTACGGGGAGATCTTTGACGAGAACGGGGAGTACCGCTATCTGTACTGCTATGTGGATGTGGAAGGCGAAAAAAACATGCTGGATCTGCACGGCAGCGACTGGTCTGTCTGGGATAAGCTGGAATACTTCGCCTTTGCGCCGGACCACAGGATCTATGCGGCGTCCTCTGTGGGCTGCTATCGGGTGAATGTGGAAAGCGGCGAGGTGGAAACGCTCTTTGACACGCAGAGCGGCATAAACGAGTTCGCCTTTATGGGAGACACCATGATCGCGATGGATCAGGACAAGGCTTGGCTCTACGATATGGCGGCGGGAAAGCTGCTGGAGGACAACGCCGTGCTGGACGAGTTCGTGGCCGCCCACCAGACCGGCGGGAAATCCATCGTTCTGGCCGCAAAACAGGATGAGGGACAGGAGATCCTGTACTTGGGCTGCCGCACGGGCCTGTACCGCTATGTCTGGGGCGGTTCCGTGATCGAGCAGATCGCCGACGGACAGATGCTCTCCCTTTCCGACAGTCAGTACAGCCCGAAGACGCTGCAGCTCCTTCCGAACGATGAGTTCCGGCTGTACATGAGCGGCAATCATCTGGTGGAACTGTTCTATGACGAGACGGTGCCTTCCCGTCCGGCGAGGGAGCTTGCGATCTACAGCCTGAAGGAAAACGACAGGATCCGCTATGCGGCCAGACTGTTTCAGAAACAGCATCCGGACGTGGCGGTGCAGTACGAGACGGGAACGGACGGGGACATGGCGGTCAGCGAGGAGGACGCCCTGCGGAACCTGAGTACCGCACTGTTGGCGGGAGAAAGCCCGGATATCCTGATCCTGGACGGCATGGATATAGGGCAGTATGCCAAGAAGGGCGTGCTGCGCCCTCTGGACGATTTCATCGCCCCTTACGAGGAGGACGGGATTCTGTATCAGGGGATTCTGGACGGTATGCGTAAGCGCTGCGGCAGAGGATGGGAGGAAAATGCGGATCAGGGCGCGCTGTACGCGATCCCCCTGAATGTTTTCCTTCCCCTCTATGTGACGGAGCGTAAGTATCTGGAAGGCGAGGATTCTCTGGCAGATCTGACGGCGGGACTGGAGATCGCCAGAGAGGAGAATCCGGACGGGCCGCTTTTGTTTACGCCCACGAAGGAGATCCTGTTGCGGCAGCTCACGCTTGCCTGTGAGCCTGCATGGACGAGGGAGGACGGCAGCCTGGATACGGAGAAGATCAGAGAGTACTATGAGACCGCCTGCCGGCTCTGGGAGCTGGACAACATGTCCATGACGCCGGAACAGCGCGCCGCGTGGCAGGAGAACAGTTTCGAGAAGGTTCTGGGCGGCGAGGAAAACTACCTGATGTATTCGCTGACCCAGAGCGAGGATACTTATTTCTATGATGACTGCGGAGCCGGTCAGACAGCGGCGGTTCTGGGTTGCCTGACAGGCGGTTTTGGCCTGTTCAGCACGGGAAGTCTTTATTTTCATCTGACGAATTGGGACCATTTCAGAAAAGACGCGGAAGAGATCCGGTGCGACAAATACATCGGGCAGGCGTCGGACGTCTATCTGGCGCAGAGCATCATGGGGCTCTGTGAGGATGCCAAAGAACCAGAGCTGGCGGAAGAGTTTCTGACGCTGTGCCTGTCCGCGGAAATGCAGAACAAGTGGTGGCTGGATAACGGGCCGATCGGCGTGGCGATCCGAAAGGAGTCCTTTGCCGCCGTGATGGATATCAACAATCGGGAATACGCCTCTGTGCGGGGCTGGGACAAGGCGCTTGCCGACACGCTGTATTCGGAACGTATTTTCCCCAACGAGGAATATCAGGAGTGGTTCTTCTCCCTGATGGAGGATGCGAAGACGGCCTATCTGCCCGGCCTGTCTTTGGAAAAGACGGTGGAGGAAGTGGGGCTTTTAGTGCTGGACGGTGAGTTTACACCGCAGGAAGGCGCGGCGGAGGTCGAAAGGCGCATGGCGATCGAGATGGAGGAGTAGCGAAGAACGATGAAGGGATGGAAAAAAGATGCGGGAAACGAATAATCGGAGAAAGCGGAAACGCCGCGCAGGCTCCCTGCTCGCCGCCACGGTCTGTATTCTGGCGGCCGCGCTGGTCTGTCTGCCGCTTTTGATGATACCCGGCGGCGCTTTTATGAGCGATATGGAGCTGCGCAGGCTGCTGGCGCCGATCCTGGCGGGACAGGAGGGGTATGCCGGCTGGCGTCTGCTGCCCTTCTATCCGACTCTTGACTGCTTTTATAATGTGCTGGTCGCCTCGCCGGATTTCTATCGGCTGTTCTGGAACTCGGTGGGCATGACGGCGGCGATCCTGGCCGGACAGCTCCTGTTCGGCCTGCCCTCGGCGTGGGCGTTCGCCGCGTTCCGTTTCCGGGGCAGGGAGGCGTTGTTCGCCCTGTATGTGATGCTGATGCTCCTGCCTTTTCAGGTCATGCTGCTGCCCCAGTATCTGATGCTGCGCTCCCTGCATCTGTACGGAAACCCCGGCGCGGTGATCCTGCCGGCGGTGTTTTCCACGTTCCCCGTCTTTGTCATGTACAGAGGGTTCACACAGATCGACGGTGAGATTCTGGAGGCGGCCAGGCTGGAGGGCGCGGGGGAATGGCAGATCTTTAGGCGGATCGGACTTCCGCTGGGCGAGACGGGGATCCGGGCGGCTCTGGTCCTGAGCTTTCTGGAATGCTGGAATCTGGTGGAACAGCCCATGGCCTTTCTGGAGGAACAGAGGGACTGGCCGCTGTCTTTGTATCTGCCGCAGCTGGGTCTTGCCAGAGCGGGAGACGCGTTCGCCGTGTCCGTGATCGTGCTGATCCCAGCGGTCTGTATCTTCGCGCTGGGGCAGGATGCGCTGGAGGCGGGGATCGCTTATATGGGAGTCAAGGAGTGAGGCCGTCATGGCGCGGATGGCGGGACACAGACAAGAGGGGCGTGATCGGGAGATGGAAAACAGGAACGGGAAGAAAAAATGGGTGGTCAGGCTGGGCGTTTTCATGCTGGCCATGCTGATTATGACATTTGTGTCAAGAATCATCTATGTGGACAATATGCCGAGGGTGCATTGGAGTTATCCGAAAGCCGCGTCCATCCGGAAGGAGTTTTCTGCGGAAGGTACGGTGGAGGCGGCCGACGCGCGATCCATCGCCGGGCTGGAAGGACTGCTCGTGGACAGGGTCGAGGTGGCTGTGGGGCAGCAGATCGAAGAAGGCACGCTGCTGTATGAGGTGGATGTGGAGGACCTTGAGGAGCAGCTTGGCATTTTGAAGGAGGAGGAGCGGATCTGGCAGGAACAGGTGCGGGCGGAGAAAAGCCGGGCGGCTGCGGAGACCAAGCGGGCCAGGGAGGACTATGACGACACGCTGGCGGAGCTTGACCGGAATATCGCAGAACAGAACGCGCTGCTGGAAGATCTGAAGGAGGATTTGGAACTGCATCTGTTTCGGATCCCCGAGGAGGACGCGGCGGACGAGGTGTGGATCGCCTGGGCGGACGAAAGAACCAGGCTGGACCGGGAGATCGAGGCGAAGGAGCGGGATATAGAGGAGGCTGCATATCAGAAGGAAGAAACGCTGAAACAGGCCGGACGCGACATCGAGGACGCGCAGAGCGGGCAGCAGGCGGCGGAAGGTCTGTACAGCGCCGGCTACAGCGCGGTCGGGCAGATACAGGAGAGACAGAGAAAGATCGAGGTCTGGGAGGCGCTTGCCGAGGCGGATGGCAGGGTGTATGCCGCGCAGGCGGGGACGGTGATCGAGGTCATGCTCCGGTCCGGTATGCGGATGGAGGAGGACGCCGTGATCCGCTATGCGGACGCACAGAGCAGTCTGGTGTACCGGACTGTGGTGACGCAGGAACAGAAGGCGCTGGTGCATACGGGAGACAGCGTGCGCATCCGCTTTCCGGGCAGCTCGCAGGAAACGACAGAAACCGTCGATTCCATCGTGCAGGAGGGCGGCGACTATGTGGTCACGGTCCGGCTTGAACCGGGAGCAGCGCAGGGACAGACAGAGGGCGTTATGAGCGTGAGCGTCACCTCCCAAGCGTACGATTTTGTCATACCAAGGAAGGCGCTGCACAGTGAAGGCGGTATCTGTTATATCTATGTGCTGGAGGAGAAGACGGGCATACTGGGCACGGAGCTGACCGCCCGCCGCCAGACTGTGGGGCTGGAGGAACAGAACGAGGACATGGCGGCGATTTCGGACAGCACGCTGCAGAGCGATATGATGATCGTGACGGACAGCGACAAAGAACTGGAAAACGGGATCGCCGTCATGGAGTGGTGACGTTATGATCCGCCGCCGTCGGGAATCGACACTTGAAGTTTCGGGGAAGACGACTATACTATATAGTGTGTGCTCCAGAAAAAACGACGGCAGAGGTGGACATTATGAAAAAATGGAAACGATTGGCGGAAGCGGTAGCCGCTCCTTGCGTTTTGTATTTGCTGGCGGTCATGCCGCGCATGGCGAATCGTCCGGACATGGGTTTGCTTGACAGGAAGTATTTTGCGCACAGAGGGCTGCACGACGACGGGGACGACGCGCCGGAAAACTCTATGCCGGCATTTGAGAGAGCCGTGGAGGCAGGCTATGGGATCGAGCTGGACGTGCATGTGACGAGAGACGGGATCCCGGCGGTCTTTCATGACGCAAGGCTGGAGAGGATGTGCGGCGAACGGGCGGCGGGCGTACTGGAGGACTATACCTATGAGGAACTGCAGCAGTTCACGCTGGGGAGATCCGCAGAGCGCATCCCGAAACTGGAGGACGTGCTGCGCATGGTACGGGGGCGCGTGCCGCTGATTGTGGAGATCAAGTCGGAGACGACGGATGTCTCCTGCTGCGAGGCGATTGACGCTCTCCTCCGCGCTTACGACGGCGCGTACTGTATCGAATCCTTCAACCCGATCGTGTTATTGTGGTTCAGACGCAACCGCAGCGAAGTTGTCAGGGGGCAGCTTGCCACCAATTTTCGCAAGGATGGGGAATTTCACAACGTCTTTTCTTTTTTTATGACACATCTGCTGTTCAACTTTCTGGCGAAACCGGATTTTATCGCTTACAACCACGAATTTCAGGGGGAACCCGGACGGAAGATCTGCAGGAAACTGTACCGGAAACCCGCCGCGGCGTGGACGGTAAGGACAAACGGGGAGCTGGAAAAGCTGCGTTCGGAGTTTGATATTTTTATTTTTGAAAATTTTACGCCGTAATTCCCAAAAAACGAGTGATAAATTTTTGATTCTATGGTAAAATATTCAAGTAAGCAGTGAGCTGTGCGAAGACGGCGGTCTGAGAAACGGATGCTTGCAGCGGAAACACGCAGCGCTTACGGAGTCGCACAGTTCACGGGGTATCGAGCACTGCACCACTAGTTTAAGGGAAAAGAGAGGGTAAAACTATGGCGAAATGGGTGTACTTATTTGAGGAGGGCAATGCCGACATGAGAAATCTTCTCGGCGGTAAGGGCGCGAACCTTGCCGAGATGACGAATCTTGGGCTGCCTATCCCGCAGGGATTTACAGTTACCACCGAGGCCTGCACGGACTACTATAACAGCGGCAGGCAGATCTCCGACGAGATCAAAGAGCAGATCTTTGAGGCGCTCGCCGGTCTGGAGAAGAAACAGGGGAAGAAGTTCGGAGACACCGAGAATCCCCTCCTCGTATCGGTCCGTTCCGGCGCCCGCGCGTCTATGCCGGGTATGATGGACACGATCTTAAACCTCGGATTGAACGACGTGGCCGTGGAAGGGTTCGCGAAGAAGACAGGCAATCCGAGATTCGCTTACGATTCTTACAGAAGATTTATTCAGATGTTCTCCGATGTCGTTATGGAGATCCCCAAATCATATTTTGAGAGAATATTGGACGAGATCAAGGAGGGAAAAGGCGTCAAGTATGACACGGAGCTGACGGCGGACGACCTGAAAGAGATCATCGTCAGATTTAAGCAGATCTACAAGGACAACAAGGGCGAGGAGTTCCCGCAGGAGCCCAAGGTACAGCTGATGGAGGCCGTCAAGGCGGTGTTCCGCTCCTGGGACAATGAGAGAGCCATCGTATACAGAAGAATGAACGACATCCCGGGCGACTGGGGCACGGCGGTGAATGTGCAGGCCATGGTATTCGGAAACATGGGCGATACCTCCGGCACCGGCGTGGCGTTTACGAGAAACCCCTCCACCGGAGAGAAGGGCATCTACGGCGAGTACCTGATCAACGCCCAGGGCGAAGACGTGGTGGCGGGTATCCGCACGCCGCAGCCGATCACCAAGCTGGAGCAGGATCTGCCGGAGTGTTACAGACAGTTTATGGAGATCGCGAACAAGCTGGAAGATCACTACCGCGATATGCAGGATATGGAGTTTACCATCGAGGAGGGCAAGCTGTTCTTCTTACAGACGCGCAACGGCAAGAGGACCGCTCCCGCGGCGATCCGGATCGCCTGCGATCTGGTGGACGAGGGCAAGATCACACCCGAGGAGGCCGTGCTGCGCATCGAGGCGAAGTCTTTGGATCAGCTGCTCCACCCCACGTTCGACCCGGACGCGCTGAAGGCGGGACAGATGATCGGACAGGCGCTCCCCGCGTCGCCAGGCGCTGCGGCGGGCAAAGTATACTTTACCGCAGAGGAGGCCAAGGCAGCCCACGAGAAAGGCGAGAGGGTCATTCTCGTTCGGCTTGAGACGTCCCCCGAGGACATCGAAGGTATGCACGCGGCGGAAGGGATTCTGACTGTGCGCGGCGGTATGACCTCCCACGCGGCGGTCGTTGCGCGCGGTATGGGTACGGCCTGCGTGTCCGGCTGCGGCGAGATCGCGATCAATGAACTGGACAAGGTATTTGAGCTTGGCGGAGAGGAATTCCACGAGGGAGACTACATCTCTCTGGACGGCTCCACAGGCAAGATCTATAAAGGCGACATCAAGACCGTGGAGGCGTCTGTGAGCGGCAACTTCGGGCGTATCATGGACTGGGCGGATCAGTACCGCAAGTTGCAGGTGCGCACCAACGCGGACACGCCTGCGGACGCGGCCAACGCGGTAAAGTACGGCGCGGAAGGCATCGGCCTGTGCCGTACCGAGCACATGTTCTTCGAGCCTGACAGGATCCCCAAGATCCGTCAGATGATCCTCTCCAGAACCGTGGAGCAGAGGGAGAAGGCGCTGAACGCGCTGATCCCCTTCCAGAAGGGCGACTTCAAGGCGCTCTACGAGGTGATGGAGGGCAGACCGGTCACGATCCGTTTCCTCGACCCGCCGCTGCACGAGTTCGTGCCCACCGAGAAGGACGACATCGACGATCTGGCGGTGGAGATGATGATGACCGCGGAGGAAGTGCAGGAGATCTGCGATTCCCTGCATGAGTTCAACCCCATGATGGGACACCGCGGCTGCCGTCTGGCTGTCACCTATCCCGAGATCGCGAGAATGCAGACGAGGGCGGTCATGGAGGCGGCCATCGAAGTGAAAGCCGAGAAGGGTTACGACATCGTGCCCGAGATCATGATTCCGTTAGTCGGCGAGAAGAAAGAGCTGAAGTTTGTCAAGGATATTGTCGTGGAGACGGCGGAACAGGTGAAGAAAGAGAAAAATTCCGATATGCAGTACCACATCGGCACGATGATCGAAATTCCCAGAGCCGCTCTTCTGGCGAACGAGATCGCCGAGGAGGCAGAGTTCTTCTCCTTCGGAACGAACGATCTGACGCAGATGACCTTCGGGTTCTCCCGTGACGACGCGGGCAAGTTCCTGGGCGACTACTATAAGAACAAGATCTACGAGTCCGATCCTTTTGCAAGGCTTGACCAGAGCGGCGTAGGACAGCTCGTACAGATGGCGGCGGAGAAAGGACGTTCCGTGAGACCTGACCTCAAGCTGGGTATCTGCGGCGAGCACGGCGGCGATCCGTCCTCCGTGGAGTTCTGCCACAAGGTAGGTCTGACCTATGTGTCCTGCTCACCGTACCGCGTGCCGATCGCGAGACTGGCGGCGGCGCAGGCGGCGATCAGGGAGAAATGAGTTTCAGGGGCTCTACCGGGTGACTGGTGAGCCCCTTTTTCACACTATTTAAGATACTTATGAGAAGGCTGTGAATTTATGAAACGACTAAAAGGTAAATGGTTCTATGCATTATTTATTTTTTTTATCATAATCGTATTTTTTTTAGCGATATATGTATATTCCATTGTGACGGGAAATATCCTCGAAGATGCGGCAGTCAACAACATCAGGGAAGTTGCTGTGCATGACCGTAATACGATTACTATGTTTATTGAATATAATTGGAAAAACCAGCAGCGCATAGGCGAAAGGCTGAAACGAAACAGCCGGGAACTTAAAACGGTAAGCCAAATAAACGAATATCTGGGACTTGAAGCGTATGAATCAACATTCGATAAAGTCTATCTGCTTATGGAAGACGGTTCCTATTATACCGATATTACTTACAGAAAGGGCAGCGAAGATCCGGATTATTATCCGTATATGGATTTGTTTACAAATACTGACAGCTACAAAGTCATCGGTTATGATTCGCTTCCTGTAATGGGTTCCGATAAAGTTGTAATTTACGGTTATAAATTGCCGGACAACCCGAAAGATGAAGCGTTATCCGGTATAAAAATAGGCGAAGATCAAAAAGAGGTTTATGCCGTGATCGGAGTTTGCAAGAGGTCTGCTATTGTGGACGGTCTTGTCATTGAAAATTATGTGGATGAATCAGGAAATACACAAGGCTACAGTTCGGTAGTCGATAAAAAAGGCGAATATATTGTAGACAGAAAAGATGCGGCAAGTTCTGTTCCTGATAATTTGTTTGATATTGTTAAACGCTGTGACAGATCTAACCTCACGCCCTCTGATGTACAGGAAAAAATGCTTGCAGGCGAAGAATTTTGGTTCTATATGGAAAAAAACGGCGTTCGTGAACTGAACTACTGTGCTCCGTTAAACAGCAGCAGTGTTGACTGGTATTTTATCATGTCGGTAAACGATAAGGTAGTGAAAGACCAGACAAAATTATTTGTTTTGCTTATCATTGCAGCAATGAGCGCTGCGATCATTATCATTATCGTTGCGTTCATATTGACCATTATTATGCAGAGAAAAACGCAGATAGCCCACGCGCAGGAAAAGGCGCAAAGCGAATTTCTGTCCAATATGAGCCACGAGATCCGCACACCTTTGAATGGTATTGTCGGATTAAATTACCTGATGCTGAATGCCATCGATACGCCGGAGAAACATCTTCAGATAAAAGAGTGGCTAAAGAAATCGCAGAATACAGCAGAATATCTGCTTGCGCTCATAAACGATGTGCTGGATATATCCAAACTTCAGGCGGGGAA
>CANRPO010000041.1 GCA_947632515.1 uncultured Lachnospiraceae bacterium | reverse complement strand
ACCTATTTTTTGAAGTGCCGCAAACGCCCTAAAATAGGCACTTTCTGAGTGGACCAGACGGGAGTCGAACCCGTGTCCAAAAGCCCATTCCCTGTCCTTCTACTATCATATTCTGTCATTGCGGATCGCTCCTCGTTCCCTCACACATCAGGAGGCAGACACCCCGATGTGCTTGGTAGCCTCTGATACGCCCGCGGGTAAGAGGCGTCCCCCGCGTCGTTTCCTGCATAGTCGATGCCCGGTTCTTAATGTGCAGGTGCACTAAGGCGGACAGCTGCCATTAAGCAGCGTATGCTAAATTATCTTCAGCGTTTATATTTAGGTTCGCGATTTGACGCATCGCCTGCGGATAGCTTCTCCAGCTGCAAGACCCCTGTCGAAACCTTGACTGGCCCTTATATGAAAACGGCACAAACCGGATTCGCATACCGCGAAGTCCGATCCCTATGCTTATTTATAGTATAGCATACCGCGCCGTCTCAGTCACTGTTTTTCACAAAATAATTTCCGCAATACATTTCCATCAGATACTGCCTGTCGTTTTCAGACCCCGTCACAGATTCTTGATCTTAAATTCCCGCTCATGCTCTCTGCGCAGGTCTTTCTTCGCAATGTCCTGCCTCTTGTCGTAGAGTTTCTTACCTTTGGCGAGACCGATCTCGATCTTGGCCCGCCCGTCCTTGAAATATACCTGCAAGGGAACGATCGTATACCCTTGCTCAGCCATCTTGCCCGCCAGTTTGCGGATCTCAAATTTGTGCAGCAGCAGTTTCCGAACCCGTAACGGATCCTTGTTGAAGATATTGCCCTTCTCGTAGGGACTGATATTCATCCCGTAGACAAAAGCCTCCCCGTTCTCGATCCGCACGAACGCCTCCTTGACGCTGCATTTCCCCATGCGAAGGGATTTTACTTCCGTGCCGTGCAGCTCCAATCCGGCCTCATACTTATCTTCTATGAAAAAATCGTGGTAGGCTTTCTTATTGTTCGCCACCGGTTTCATAGCCTCTTTCGCCATACTCTCACCTTCCTTTTGAACTGCCGCCCGTTCCTTTCTGTCATCAGCTTACTATCCTGTCAAGACTGCCGTGCAGAATGGCTCTACACCCCTTCCGCCATATCCTCCTCGTACAGAACAAAGTCAACCGTCCTCAGCGCCGGGTCCACATCTCTGACCTGCACGGTGACACGCTCCCCCAGCTTAAAAGTCCTTCCCGTGTCCCTCCCTGTCATCTCGTATGCGCTCTCGTCATAATAATAGTAGTCTCCCGGGAGGGTCGCCACATGGATCAGTCCTTCCACCGTGTTCGGCAGTTCCACATAGATCCCCCACTGGGTGATCCCCGAGATCACGCCCTCATAGATCTCTCCGATGCGTTTCTCCATGTACTGCGCCTTTTTCAGTTTTTCCGTCTCCCGCTCCGCCTCGTCGGCGCGGCGTTCCATTTTGGAGGAATGACTCGCCACCTCCGGCAGTCTCTGCTCATAGTGCTCGATGCGATTCTCCTTCAATCTGCCCCGCAGCTGCTCCTTGATGATGCGGTGGATCTGCAGATCGGGATAACGCCTGATCGGAGAGGTAAAATGGCAGTAATACCGACAGGCCAGACCGAAATGTCCGGTGCAGTCCACCGTGTATTTCGCCTGTTTCATACTGCGCAGAGCCAGTCTGCTGATCAGCGTCTCCTCATCAGTTCCAGCGATCCTGTCCAGCAGTTTCTGTAGCTCCTTCGGGTGAACTTCCTCGCCTGTGAGCTTGATGTGATAGCCAAAATTGTGAATGAAGGCCGACAGTTTCATGATCTTATCCGGGTCAGGTTTCTCATGCGTCCGGTAGAGGAACGGCAGCTCCATCCAGAAGAAATGCTGCGCCACCGTCTCGTTGGCGATCAGCATGAAATCTTCTATGATCCTGGTCGCCACGTTGCGCTCGTGCGGTTTGATCTCCACAGGTCTGCCGTCCTCATCCAGTATGATCTTGCTCTCCGCAAAGTCGAAATCTATGGAGCCTCGCTTGTGCCGCCTCTTTCGCAGGATGGCTGCCAATTCTTCCATCAGCTCAAACATGGGGACGAACGGCTTATAAGTTTCGCGCTCTGTTTCGTCCCGGTCTTCCAGAATCTTTTTGACGGCAGTGTAGGTCATTCTTCTGTCCACGCAGATGACGCTCTCCACGATCTGATAATCGGTCACGTCGCCCTTTTCATCGATTGTCATGAGGCAGCTCAACGCCAGCCGGTTCACGCCCTGATTGAGAGAACAGATACCGTTCGACAGTCTGTGCGGCAGCATGGGGATCACCCGGTCCACCAGATATACGCTGGTGCCGCGCTCTAACGCCTCCCGGTCAAGGGCCGAGTTCTCCTGCACATAGTTGCTCACATCCGCGATATGCACGCCCAGATGATACCGTCCGTCCTCGCCCCGGCACAGGCTCACCGCGTCGTCCAAATCCTTCGCGTCCTCTCCGTCTATCGTCACCATCTGCAGCTCCCGCAAGTCCATGCGCCCCGCCATGTCCGCCTCCGACACTTCCTCCGGCACGCGGCCCGCCTGGTTCATCACCTTCTCGCCAAATTCCACGGGCAGGCCGTAAGCCCGCACGATGGACAGGATGTCCACTCCCGGATCGTTCGCGTGCCCCAGTATCTCGGTCACAACGCCCTCAGGCCTGTGTCTGTCATCCCCATAGGATATAAGTTCCACTACTACTTTATGTCCCGTGACCGCGCCTTTAGAATGTTCTTTCGCCACAAAAATATCCGTGCCGATCTTGTTGTTGTCGGGAATGACAAAGCCGAAATTCCCCGCATGATCGTAAGTACCCACGATCTGTTTCATCCCGCGCTCCAGAATCTTTACGACCTGAGCCTCCTGTCTTTTGGCCCGCCGTCCCGGCAAAAGCGACACCTGTACCTTGTCCAAATGAAAAGCGCCGCCTGTCCGATCCTCCGGGATATACAGATCTTCCTCTCTGCCTTCGATCTCCACGAAACCAAATCCTTTTGCGTTGGCGATAAAAGTTCCCACCGGCCGCCCCTCATCGGGTTTCACATATCTGCCCTGCCGTGTGACCTGGATCTTTCCTTCCGAGAGGAGCGCCTGCAGCACTTCCCTGAAAGCGTCGCGCTCATCCCTCGGCACCTGCATGAACGCTGCCAGTTCCTTCTCTTTCATAGGCGCATACTGCTCGTCGGCCATCAGCTCGCATATTAAGTTTTTTCGTCTCTCAAACTGTTCGCTCTGCTCACGATCCATAACTGCCACCGTCCATTAGCATACCCGCCTTGCAGCTTGGCTACACAACATATACCACACATAAGCAAACAAAGCAAGCCGGGCGGCTTGCTTTGTAATTCACCTATTACTGATTGGATACTGCTGCATCAAAATATATTCAGGTTCAGGATAACCGCAAGCAACAGGAATACAACTGCCAGTCCTGTGGTGATCTTCACCAGCTTGCTCTCCATGGAACGTCCCTTGTTCTTACCCCAATATGTCTCAGCCGCGCCGCTCACCGCGCCAAGTCCGGCTGTCTTCCCTTCCTGCATCAATACCAATATCACAAGCGCAATACATACCAAAATAAATATGACCGTCAATGTAACTCTGAGTGCTCCCATATACACACCTCCTAGTGCCAAGCAGATTTTATCTTATCACAGAATACCTTATAACGCAATAAAAATTTTCAAAACTCATAGTAAACTCATAGTGAAAAGGCGGCAAAGGCGTCCTGTCCCGCGCAGCTTTCCCCGTGATATTTCATCAGATACGCCTTCATCTCTGTGTGCGACTCCGCCAGATCTTCCATCATGGCCTGAAAATTGTGGGCATTAACGCCGCCAAGTTCCGTCAAAAACTGATAGTACGCCAGCTCATCCCCGTGCTCTTCCAGAATGACCTTCCAAGTCTCCTCCGTCCCGCACCCCTTGACGCGCGCGAGAAGATAATCTTTCAGCCTGACCCGCACGGATTCCTCCAACCCGTGATCGTGCATAAGCCGAAGCAGCGCGAGCCTGACCTTCTCACGCCTTCGCTGCTCCCTGTAATAATCCGGATCGTTCTCTCTGCTGCCGTAGTCTTCCTCCCCGCACAGGAGCATTTTGGAGAAACCGTCGTCGTCCGCCCGCTCCATCACGGACAGCATACGGCTGTCCCACTGCGCAAGCCATTCCGCAGTCCCCGCATTCTCGAAGTCAAAAAGGTAGAACGCCTCCAGCCGTCCCACAGCGGCGGCGAGGAGATAGGCGACATCCTCCGTCTTTTTCTCCCGCCCGTCCGCGCTCTCGTCAGCGATCTGCTCCAAGGCTGGGCACTCCTTAAAAATCCCCTGTCCGATCTCCATGCGATGATAGGGAAGGCTGACCCTATTCAGCTTGGAACAGTAGGCAAACGCCCAGTCGTCTATCCGTGCGACCGACTCCGGCAAAGCGATCTGTCTGAGCGCTTTGTTGCTTAGAAACGCTTTCCTTCCGATACGCGTCACCGGACATTCATCGATCACCTCCGGGATCGTCAGCTCCGTGTCCCCGCCGCGATAGCCGACGACCGTCGCTCCGCCGTCCGTCACGACATACTGCAGGCTGCCGTGCCCGGTATCTGATTCTCTGATCTGCATCTTGATCCCCATTCCGGAGCGTTCTCGCGACGGGGCGACGCGAATCTCAAATTCGCGTCTGCCATCAGGGGAATTTGTGACGCTCCGGCACAAATTCCCGTGTGAACAATCAGCACATCAGTGTGATTTTTCACACTATATCTCCAACGTCTCGATCTGTCTGCGCAGCAGATCGCTTCTCTCCGTCACCATCAGTTCCTCGTTGTGGCGCTGATAATCCTCGCAGCCGTACATGCCGATGAATTTCGCGCTATCCGCCTGCACCGTGCACTCCGTCACAAGAATCAACATCTCATTGCCGGAGCCGAAGGTGTCTTCCACAAATCGGAACAGACAGTGCAGTCTGTCCTGCACCGCGCCCGTGTCCTGCTTGTAGCTTGCCACATGGGCGTCGTATTTGTCTTTGATGTGCGCGAACGCCTCTGCGCCGTCCGTGCCGTCTCCCAGCCTGATCAGCCGTTCGCAGTCCGCCAGATACCTGACGATGTAGCGGCTCTTACGTTTCTCCCGATCCGACAGCGCCCCCGCCTTCTGCAGCGCCTCCATGGCGCTCTGTCTCGCCTGCGTCTGCTGACCGACCAGCTGCGCCAGTTCGGCCGCGCCCGCTCCCGACTCCGCCTTAGCCTTCAGCGCCCGCAGCGGTTTCGTCAGTTCACCCAGCACCTCAGCGCCCAGCATATTGTATCGAATATCCTGCTGCATCCTGTCTATGAGCATCCCCATCAGAGACAGCCGCTCGTCGAAATCCGCCCTTCGCGCCTTGTCCTTTGCCTGCTCGCTGACGATACCCTCCAAGATCTCCTCCACCTTGTAATCGTTCTTGTACTTCTGATACAAGTCATAGTAGGCGGTAAATTCCTTGACGACCCTCTCGTTGCGGATATACTGCCCCACCAAGGATTCCTCCACCGCAAGGTTCTCCTCCTCGTAGAGGGTAAGCATCCCGGACAGATCTTCCCAGCCGCGCGCCGTGATGTAATTCCTGCCCCGCACCGTCGTCTCCACCTGATAGAAATCATCTTTTTTCATATCCAGATAATTCAGGATCGCCGTGTGCACGCCCATCTCTTTCGCGTACTCTTTCCAGACCGCATAGTCCGCCTCCACCTCCAGTATCTTCAAACGGTCCATTGTGACCACGTCAAACTCCCTGACGGACTTGTTGTACTCGGGCGGATTGCCCGCCGTCACGATCACCCAGCCGTCCGGAACGCGGTGCCTGCCGAACACTTTGTACTGCAGAAACTGCAGCATGGAGGGCGCCAGCGTCTCCGACACACAGTTGATCTCGTCGAGGAACAGAATGCCCTCTCTGATGCCGCTCTGCGCCATCACATCGTAGATGGAGGCGATGATCTCGCTCATCGTATACTCCGTCACATCACAGGACGCTCCTTCATACTCCTTGTGCGTAATGAAAGGAAGACCCAGCGCGGACTGCCTCGTGTGGTGGGTCATGGAGTAGGACACGAGAGCGATCCCCAGCTCCTGCGCGATCTGCTCCATCACCGCCGTCTTGCCGATCCCCGGCGCGCCCAAAAGAAAGATGGGGCGCTGCCTGACAAGCGGGATGCGGTACTCCCCGTCCTCGTCCTTTTTCAGATAGATTTTGACTGAATCCTTGATATATTTTTTTGCCTCTTTGATATTCATGTCTCTCCCTCTAAATCCTCCTCGTCCAAAACGATTCTGATCGCCCACGGCGGCACCTTCGGCGCATTCTCATCCTCATGCAGGAACACGAACGCAACGTCGTAGTCCGGCATGTTCTCCGGGTAGATGCCGTAGCCGTCCGTAAAATAGAGCAGCCCTTTCAGCTCGTCAAACTCATGCGCCTCGCGCAATGTCTCCACATACTCGAACACCGGCCTGAAATCCGTAGAGCCGAATCCCGTCAGCTTTCCCTGTTCCATAAAGGCGTCGAACTCTTTCCTCTCCGTGATCTTCGTATCCTGTCTGACCTCGCTGTCGCACTGGATAATATGCACGTTGATCTTGCTGAAAAAGTTTTCGCTCTCCTGCATGATATTGTAAGTCTTCTGCAAAAAAGCCTGCACGACCTTGCCCCTGCACGACGCGGAGGTGTCCAGCGCGATGACGAAATCCTTGATCTTATTGCTGTCCTTGTACTCTAACGGCTCCACCAGAGGCATATTGCCGTAAGTGTCCAATCCGTATGTGTAGTAGATATAGTCGAACTCGTCGTCGTTGACCTGCATGGACTCGCCCGTCACCATGAATCTGCGCAGGAAGTCCGTGTAGTCGTACCGCTCCCTCGTCGCCTCCCGCAGATTCTGTTCAATGCTCTCCGCATTGTCCCTGTTCCTGCTGAAACTCTTTAAGTCCGCCTTGATGCGCTCGCTGACCTTGCGCCACTCCGCCTGAGACAGTTCCAGCTCCTCGCGCCTGTCCCGGTAAATATGTTCGTCGTAGTGACACAGCTTATGCCATTCCTCCTTCGCCTTTTCGGAGGGTCCCTCGATCCTGAAATGCCTGTAGATCTTCTCCGCTGTCAGGCCGCCCGCCTGTTTCTCCAGCACTTCCAGACGACTCCTCAGCATATCGTCCGAGGACATCCGCGCCGAATGCAGATCTATATCCAGTATCGTGTTCTCCACGGCAATGTCCGTTGCCATATCCCAATATTCCGGATCCAACTTATCCGTCTCGAATCCGTGATAGAAAATGCAGTGCAACAGCGTATGCAGATAGAGTCTGGCCGCATAATTGGGCTCGTTTCTATACTGCCTCAAAAGCAGCACGGGATCATAGTAAAGTCCTGCGCCGTCAAAAAGATGCGCGCCCGTCTGCTCCCTGCACTCTGTTTTCAGTTTCGACAGCGCCACGTCCAAGAACCGCATATTGATCAGGATGCCGTCATGCGCAAGCCCCATGATCTGCGCGGCCAGATCCCTGATCTGCGCCTGTCTGTCAGTTTTGTCAGTCGTCATATCATCCTTCACTATTCCCGCGGGCAGTACGACCGGCCGGATCCGGCGGCTGCCGCGCTCTCTCACAACCGGGATAAAAAGACGGAAGAACAGCGTGAACGGCATATTTCTCCCGCCGTGTCGAGGCAAAACTCCCCTACGACAAAGCAAGGCGGTCAAAACCGCCTTCTATCGTAAGTCCACCTTTTTGCCTGCGTTTTCCGTCACTGCGCGAACGGATTGTATTTTTTCTCGTGACCGATCGTCGTCGACTCCCCGTGACCGGGGTACACCTTCGTGTCGTCGGGCAGCGAGAACAATTTCTCTTTGATGGAGCGCACCAGATCGCTCATGCTGCCTGTGGCCAGATCCGTCCGTCCCACCGACTCCGCGAAGAGCGTGTCGCCCGCGATCAGAAAACCCGCCTCCTCGAAGTAATAGCAGCAGCTCCCCACCGTGTGCCCCGGCGTGGCGATCAGCCTGCACGTCATCCCCGCTATGGCGATCTCCTCACCGTCCTTCAGGTACCGGTCGGGAATCACCGTACAGGGTCTTCCCACCTGCGCGGACACGTTCGTAGCCGCGTCCTCGCACAGCGCTTTCTCCGCCTCATAGGCGTAGAGCGGCGCGCCCGAAAGCTCCCGCAATCTGTTGCAGCCCCAGATATGGTCGAAGTGGGCGTGGGTCAACAGGATCCCCTTAACATGGAACCCTTTTTCTTTCAGCGTCTCGTAAATATAGTCCCCCTTGTCGGCCGGATCGAAGAATATCACATCTTTCCCGCCCTCTCGATACACGAAATAGCAGTTCGTCTGAACGCTGCCGATCACCAGTCTTCCGATTTTCAAATCTGACATAATTCACCTCTGCCTTTTGCCGTTCCTTATCGTCTCTATCCCGCCGGCCTCCCATGGCGGCGGACGCGCGCCGCGTCAGCCTGTCGTTCTCTCAACATCGATGACGCTCTTGACGGTCCTGATCTTATCCACGATGCGCTGCAGTTCCTCTCTGCCGCCGATCTCGAAACTGACCATGATCGTCGCCGTGCCCTGCTTGTTCACTCTTGTGTTCAGCGCCAGAATATCGATGTCCTTCTCCGTCAGCGCCTTGGAGATATCTGCCAGCAGGCCGTTTCTGTTGTTGGCAAAAATACTGATCTCCACCTGATACTTGCCCGACGGCTCACTGGTCTGCTGCCACTCCGCGTCGATCAGACGGTTGCGGTCTATCTCCGGCAGATTCATAATATTCAGGCAGTCCGTCCTGTGAATGGAGATGCCTCTGCCCCGCGTTACAAAGCCCACGATCTCATCTCCCGGCACCGGACTGCAGCACTTGGAAAAACGAACCGCCACGTCATGGATTCCCTTTACCACAATGCCGCTGGTGCTCTTCTGCGGCTTATTCCTGCCGGCTTGGGCGCTCTCCTCCACCGCAGACAGCACTTCCGCGTCGGTCATCTCCTTGCGATGATCGTTGTCGAACATCTCCTGCATACGGTTGATGATCTGTCCCTCTTTGAGGCCTCCATGGCCGACCGCAGCGAGCACGGAATCCCAATCCAGAAAACCGTACCTTTTCATGACGGTCTCCTCGTATTTCGGGATCAGAATATCCGTGAGGTTGATGCTCTTCGCCTTGCAGTATGCGTTGATCATCTCTTTGCCCTTGGCGATATTGTCTTCCTTCAGCTCCTGCTTGAACCACTGGTTGATCTTGTTCTTCGCCTGCGTGCTCTTGACCACTTTCAGCCAGTCGCGGCTGGGACCCTTAGAGTTCTGCGACGTCATGATCTCCACGCGGTCGCCGTTTTTCAGTTCATAGTCTATCGTCACCAGCTTGCCGTTGACTCTGGCGCCGATCATTCTGTTGCCCACCGCAGTGTGGATGCTGTAAGCGAAGTCGATCGCCGTGGAGCCGGCGGGAAGGTTCTTCACATCGCCCGTAGGCGTAAAACAGTACACGTGGTCGGAGAACAGATTCAGGTCGCTCTTTAAGAGATTCATGAACTCTCTGTTGTCCTCCGCCGTCTGCTGCCATTCCAGGATCTGACGCAGCCAAGTCAGCTTCTCTTCCTCCTGCGTCTCGACCTTCTTGCCGTCGGACGCCTCCTTGTATTTCCAGTGGGCGGCGATACCGTACTCCGCCGCCTTATGCATCTCATAGGTCCTGATCTGGATCTCAAAGGGCTGTCCGCTGGAGCCGATCAGCGTCGTGTGAAGGGACTGGTACATGTTTGCCTTCGGCATGGCGATATAGTCCTTGAAACGTCCGGGGATCGGCTTATACATCTCATGGATCACGCCCAGAGCCGCATAACAGTCCTGCACCGTGTCCACGATGATGCGCACCGCGAACAGATCGTAGATCTGATCGATGGTCTTATTCTGGTTCTTCATCTTCTTGTAGATACTGAAAAAGTGCTTGATGCGGCCGTCGATCTCCGCCTTGATGCCGGCCCGCTCGATGTGTTCGCTGACCTCGTCCACGATCGTCTGAATGTACTGTTCCCGCACATTCTTGCGGATCGCGATCTTGTCCACCAGATCGTAGTAAGCCTCCGGCTCCAGATATTTGAGCGAGAGATCGTCCAATTCCACCTTGATCTTGGAGATGCCCAGCCGCAAAGCGATGGGGGAATAGATGTCCAGCGTCTCTCTGGCAATGTCCTGTTGTCTGTCGGGCCGCATATGCTGCAGCGTCCGCATGTTGTGCAGGCGGTCCGCCAGCTTGATCAATATCACGCGGATATCCTTGGCCATGGCGAGGAACATCTTGCGCAGATTCTCCGCCTGACGCTCCAGTTTCTCCGCATCCTTATCTTTGTCGTTACGATTCTCCCCGTGAAAATTCAGCTTATCCAGTTTGGTGACGCCATCCACCAAAAGCGCTACGTCCGAACCGAACATCTCCCCGATCTGCTCGTCGGTCATGATGGTATCCTCGACCACATCGTGCAGAAGTCCGGCAACGATGGTCTCCTTATCCAGCTCCAGATCGGCCAGTATAATCGCCACGCAGAGCGGGTGGATAATGTAAGGCTCCCCCGACTTGCGGGTCTGGTCCCTGTGCGCGTCGTAAGCGACCCGATACGCCTTCTCGATCAGGGAAATGTCGTCCGACGGATGGTATCTGCGCACACGGGTAATAAGCTCCTCGTACAATGTTTCCGGAGACTGAAACTCTTCTATCGATTCGATTCTTCCGTCGTCGATCACGACTTCTCTCTTTTCTTCTGTCGCCATAGCTGTCACCGATTGTCTAAATAATGATACGTATTTTATATTATACGTCCATTGTCGCAATTCTTCAAGTTTAACCGCAAATATCCGGAAATTTTTCCGGACACGGCATTCGTCAAACCGGCAGACAAGCCCGACAGCCCGGCGCATCGCTCGCACAAAAGACGATGATGACAGTTGTCCATCATCATCGTCTTTTGTTACTTTATTCCCGCGAGCAATGAGCCAAGTGCCGTGCTTGCACGAGCATTTGGCGAATGCCGCGAGGGTCAAATACCCCGCAGCTTGCTGCGTTGCAAGTTTGATACCCCGTCAGCTTGCTGCGGGGTCTTTGATTTTGTTGAATCAAGCGGAACAATGGAGATCGTATAACCTAACGGATTTAAAATTTTAAACAGGGTATCAATTTGCGGGGTTGCTTTCATACTTTCCAATCTTGCGATTGCCGGCTGCTTTACCCCGCTGATTTCGGCAAGGTCCCGCTGTGACAACCCTTTTTGCTGACGGGCTTCAACCATTTTCCCAATCAATTCAATCTCAAAATTTATTTTTTCCCGCTCAGCAGGAGATACTCTTGTTTCATCATTCATATAATCGGAAAATGTTCTTATCTGTTTCATATCGTGTCATTCCTTTCCAAAAAATCTTTGAGGTTATTTTTTGCCTTGGCAATTTCTTTTGGCGGCGTCTTTTGCGACTTCTTTATAAAATGATGTAACAAAACAAATTTATTATCTTTCCGGTAAAAGAAAAATATTCGATTTTGCAAAGGCCTCAATTCCCATATTTCATCGTCAATATGTTTCACATAAGGTTGCCCGATCCGAGTTCCGTATCGGGCAAGCGCCCCGATATAGGCAAGAATTTTTTCTCTGTTTATTCTATCCGTTTTACTCGTTTTTGATTTTTCCTGCAACGCATCAAGAAAATCAACTATCTCTGATTTTCCGTTTCTATCATAGTAAAATTCTACTTCATACAATCTATGCACCTTCTTTTTCAAAATGATAACACATTTGTTATCATTCTTCAACAAGTACAAAATAAATATCCGAAAATTTTTCCGGACACGGAAAAAGGCCGCGCGTTTTAAGACGCGCAGCCCTTCTTTCCCCTTTCATTATTCAGCGCTGTTTTATTCTGTCCGGCGCCGCATAGAAACCGTCGTTTTCATCTTATGTTCTCCCCTTCGTAAGATTCTGTCTGATGGAGCGTCGGGTTTGTCAAAAAGTTGCACTTTCTGTATAAAAAAATATCCGGGAGGAGAACAAAGATCAAATGGCTTTTGTCCCCCCCCAGATGGATGGCCTGCTGCGCAGACAGCTTGCTCGCTAGCGGCGCAGGGAAAACAAATGCTGCTTTGCAGCGCTTGTTTTCCCTATGCGCTCGCTACATCATACCGCCCATGCCGCCGCCTGCGGGCATCGGGGGTTCGGGTTCTTTGATGTTAGCCACCACGGACTCGGTGGTGAGCAGGGTAGCCGCTACGCTGGTCGCGTTCTGCAAAGCGCTCCTCGTAACCTTGGCGGGATCGAGAATGCCTGCGCTGACCATATCGCCGTAGGTCTCTTTCAGAGCGTCGAAACCGACGCCGACCTCCGACTCTCTTACTTTGTTGATCACAACGGAGCCTTCCAGACCTGCGTTTGCAACGATGTGATACATAGGCGCCTCCAGCGCTTTCAGAACGATCTGCGCGCCCGTCTTCTCATCGCCCACCATTGTCTCAGCCAGTTTCGCGACTTCCTTGGATGCGTGGATATATGCGGAACCGCCGCCGGAGATGATACCCTCCTCCACAGCCGCTCTGGTCGCCGCCAGCGCGTCCTCCATGCGGAGTTTCGCCTCCTTCATCTCTGTCTCTGTGGCCGCGCCCACACGGATGACAGCTACGCCGCCTGCCAGTTTCGCCAGACGCTCCTGCAGTTTCTCTTTGTCGAAATCCGAGGTCGTCTCCTCGATCTGTTTCCTGATCTGGCTGATCCTCGCCTGAATCGCGTCCTTGTCGCCCTCGCCGTCCACGATGACGGTGTTCTCTTTCTGTACTTTAACGGACTTCGCATGACCGAGCTGATCCAGCGTAGCGTCCTTGAGTTCCAGACCGAGTTCGGAACTGATCACCTGGCCGCCTGTCAGGATCGCGATATCCTCTAACATTGCCTTTCTTCTGTCGCCGTAGCCGGGCGCCTTGACAGCCACTACGTTGAAGGTGCCGCGCAGCTTGTTGACGATCAGGGTCGTGAGAGCCTCGCCCTCTACGTCCTCCGCGATGATCAGCAGTTTCGCGCCGGACTGTACGATCTGCTCCAGCAGAGGCAGGATCTCCTGAATGTTGGAGATCTTCTTATCTGTGATGAGAATGTAAGGATTCTCCAGAACAGCCTCCATCTTATCCATATCGGTGGCCATATATGCCGAGATGTAACCTCTGTCGAACTGCATACCTTCTACGAGATCCAGCTCTGTCAGCATGGTCTTGCTCTCCTCGATGGTGATGACGCCGTCGCCGGACACTTTGTCCATAGCGTCAGCCACAAGCTGTCCTACCTCCTCGTCTCCCGCGGAGATCGCCGCCACTCTTGCGATGTGCTCTTTGCCGTTTACCTTGGAGCTCATCTTGGCGATCGCCTCCACCGCGCAGTCCGTCGCTTTCTTCATACCTTTTCTCAAAATGATCGGGTTCGCGCCGGCAGCCAGGTTCTTGATGCCCTCGTTTACCATCGCCTGCGCCAGCACGGTCGCCGTGGTCGTGCCGTCGCCCGCCACGTCATTGGTCTTAGTCGCCACTTCCTTTACAAGCTGTGCGCCCATGTTCTCAAAGGGATCCGCCAGCTCGATCTCCTTTGCGATGGTCACGCCGTCGTTGGTGATGAGGGGTGCGCCGTAGGACTTATCCAACACTACGTTGCGTCCTTTCGGTCCCAATGTGACTCTGACGGTGTCCGCCAACTGATTTACGCCTGACTCCAGGGCCGCTCTGGCCTCTGCGCCATATTTGATTTCCTTTGCCATGATTTATGTCCTCCTGATTGATTTGATAACGTGATTTACAAAGTTAATTGTGAAACAATTTACAAAGTTAATCGCGTAGCGATTTACTAAAGTTAATCACGAAGTGATTTACTTTTGTTATTGGATGATCGCCAGAATATCATTCTGTCTCACGATGATGTACTCTTCCTCGTCCAGCTTTACTTCCGTGCCCGCGTATTTGGAGTAGATGACCTGGTCGCCGACCTTCACTTCCATCTTGATCTCCTTGCCGTCTACCACACCGCCGGGGCCTACCGCGATCACCTCAGCCTGCTGCGGTTTCTCTTTGCTCTGTCCCGGAAGGACGATGCCTGACTTCGTGGTCTCTTCCGCCTCCAACTGTTTCAATACGACTCTGTCGCCAAGTGGTGCTAATTTCATGATAAAAGCCTCCTTATATAAAATATTGATCGGTCTGTATTATTAGCACTCATTTATGTCGAGTGCTAATCACAAACTATATATTAGTTTTAACATGGGCACTTTGCAAACAGAAAGAGAGATGATTACGCGTTTTTATCATGCAATTATCTCTCTTTTTCTTCCATTATCTTCCGTTTTCTTATTATGCCCGTATTCATAGGATTTAATACTTTTTTTAGAAATCCCGGCATGACCCGCAAAATCTACCGTTTTCCCCTCTCCAGCCGCTCCCGGTACCCGGGGGCGTTTTTGACCTCGAACTTATTGTTGAACATCTCGTACTCCGCGTCGGCCAGTTTATCCTCGACCCGCTCCTCCACGTTGGTCTTGTAGACTATGCCGCAGGCCACGGAAGGCGCTAAGATCCCGTCCTCATAGTCCAGACAAGCCTGCTGCACCTTACGGCAGTACTCCTCCGCCTCCCTGTCCTCAGCCAATGGGATCAGCACGATAAACACGTCGCCGTCCACCCGGCCGATCACATAGTCCGGCTGCGCCTTCTCCTTCAGGATCCCCGCCACCGTCTTGATCAGCCTGTCGCTCTCCTCATCCCCATAGTTGTCGTTGACATACTTCCAGTCGTTGATATTGACGTTGACGACCGCCACGGGAGCGATCTCGGCGCGGTCGATGACCTGCATGCGCTCCTCGAAATACAGCTTGTGGTACACGCCCGTCAGCGCGTCCTCCTTCTCTCCCTTGGCGGTCTGCACATGCTGTACACCCACCTCTTCTTCCAGCTCATCCATGTAGATGGCGGACTCTCTGTGCAGATAAGCCTCCTCGCCCCACTGGGAGAGCATATTGGCAAAACCGTCCAGCAGATGCTCGACGCTCTCTTTTTTCTCCTCAGGCACCTTGTCCGTCTCCGCGTACAGATGCGCTATGGTTCTGCCGCAGACCCGCACCTTGCGCCCCGGCTCTCCCACCACATCCGGCGTGAAACCCGCGAATCCGCCGACGGAGACGATCTTCTCCCCGTGTCTCTCCGTGATCAGCAGCGCGACGCCTGCCACAGCGCACAACGATTTGCAGTAGTCCGTCAGCACATCGATGGCGTACAGATTGTCCAGCGCGTAGTTTCTGATATTCTCCTTGATCCTCTTTTCGAAGGGGACTGCCCGATAATCCATGTTCCGAATTCTCCCTGAAATAATTTACATTGCCGTTGCCGTTCCGTCATAGTTCCGCCGCAGTCACGGCGCCCCCCCCCTTAGACGCTTCCGCCTGCGCGCACAAAAGTTCAAAAAACTCTTCCTTGGGCATGGGTTTCGCATAGTAATATCCCTGCACCTGATCGCAGCCGATCCGCTGCAGCAGATCCACCTGCTCCCTCGTCTCCACGCCCTCCGCCAGAAGACCGAGTCCCAGTTTGTTCGCCATGGCTACGACCTGTTCCAGTATCATCTTGCCCTTGCCGGAAACCATCATGCTCTCCATGAACCTCTTGTCGAGCTTGATCACGTCGAAAGGCGTCTCCAGCAGAATATTCAGAGAGGAGTAACCGCTGCCGAAATCGTCCATCAAAAGCGTATATCCCTCGTCCTTCAACTGGTAAGCCTTCCTGCTCACCTCCTGATCGTCCACGGACTCCGTGATCTCCAGCTCCAGCATCTCCCGCGGTATCGCGGCGCCGGAGATAAGATCCGAGAGCACCTTGATACACTCGTCGTCCCGCAGATGGACACGGGAGACATTGACGGAGATCGGACAGAATGTGATCCCCTTTTGCCGGCACATTTTGATAAAATTGCACGCCTCTCCCCATATGTAATAGTCCACCTCCCGGATGAACCCGTTGTCCTCGATGACCGGGATGAACTGATCCGGAAAGATCATGCCGCGCTCCGGATGCCGCCACCGCACCAGCGCCTCCGCGCCGATAATCTCATTCTTGGCGATGCTGTACTTGGGCTGGAGATACATCATAAACTGCCTCTCCGTGATCGCCGCCTGCATATTCTCCTCGATAAACTTTCGATTGTACAGAGATTCCTTGAACTGCTCCTTGTAGAACAGGATCCTGCTCACCGCATTCTGTTTCGCGGCTTTTCTGGCCATCGCCGCACGGTCCTCCATCTGCCTGAGCTCCATCTCCCTGTCCTCGACCGTATAGATGCCGTAGGTCATCTGGAGTTTTACATTCTTATAGCTGCTGACTCTGGCGTTCAGTCTTTCGATCAGCTCTACCAGCTCGCTCTCCTCATCATACTCTGTCACGATCATGAACACATCGCTGCGCAGATTGATAAAATACTGCCTGTCGTTGCACACGGCTTTCAGCTGTTCTCTGACATACTGCAGAACTTCATCCCCGATCTTCTCCCCGTACAGATCGTTCACGACTTTAAACTGGCGAATATCAAACTGGATGAAAGCGATCTCCTTGGAAGAGGAGAGCAGCAGTTCGCCTACGCTCCGCTTAAAGCGCCGGAACCTATTCTGGCTCCTGAGGATGGTCCGCATCTCGTCGCTGCCCGCCATATTGTCAAGTTCCGTCTCATCCTCCTCGGGCACACCCGCAAGATGCTCCGCCAGAAGTTCTTCCAGAATCTCAATCGTGGCGTTCAGCACGCCGGGACAGTATTTACCCATCAGATTCTTCTCATGTATGACGGCGAGCTCCTCCGTCTTCGTCAGATCATAGCCCAGAATCTCCCTGCAGTTGAGTTTCCCTTCCATACGCTCTGAAAAGCGCCGCACGAGTTCTTCCGTCTTTTTGATCCCGTAGACTTCCCGCTCCTTGTCCTGCGCGTCGTAGTAACCGAGGGCCATGCCGAGCGTCATGACCGCCCCTGTCAGGCAGCCGCACGTCTCCGCCCGGCGCATACCGCCGCCGAAACAGGAGCCTATCTTGAGCGCCGTCTTGAGATCCAGTCCGATCTCGTCCGCAAATGCCCCTAAAACCGCCTGCGTACAGTGATACTGCTGGCGGATCAACCTCTCCGCTCTCTCCTTGTGTGTCATAACCCACCCCATTTCATTCATATCGCATATTCCCCGCTTTTATTCTAGCAAATAACTCGCGGAATGTGAAGTGCCAAAACGCCGCGGCCACGACAAACGCATGAATGCTCTTATCCCCCAAATTATTCAGTCTATATCTTTTAAAAAGATAATACTTCTTCCAGA
>CANRPO010000040.1 GCA_947632515.1 uncultured Lachnospiraceae bacterium | reverse complement strand
GCGACAGCCGCGCGGGGGTACCATTTTGCGGAAGTCGCGATACCTCGCCGCCACGCAAAGCGTGACGGCTCAGTCGCGGACTTCGCTCCTCCTCCACAAGCGGGGAGGCGATTCCCACCTCATCCGTCGCCTCCGGCGACACCTTCCCCGCCCCGCGGGGAAGGCATTGGACCTGCGGACCCCGTTTCCGCACCCCTTGGCGCCCTTGCCGCGAAGCGGGAAGGGAGCTGTCCGGCAACGCCGGACTGAGGGTTAAAACGACGACAGAGCGGTCCCGTGGGGTGAACCCTCAGTCAGCTGCGCTGACAGCTCCCTTTATCAAAGGGAGCCAAAGAGGGCAGAAAAAATCCCCCTCCGGGGGGAGGGGGAGGCGAAACTCGCCGTCACGGGAAAGGGAAATATCAAGGTCCAGAGGACAGAAACCAGGGTGAGAAGCCTGGAAAGCTGAAAAAAGCCGCCACGGCGGGAACCGTGGCGGCAGATCATAGCCGACATTGAGATGGGGATCGCCTATGTGGCGGGGATCCTGACGATGGTTGTCGCCGGGATGATCCTCTCCGTCCTGGGGGTGCTGTGATTGCAGGTACAAAAGAAGCGGACCGCTCTACTGCAAAGAGCGGCCCGCGAACAAGGGAAAAAAGAGGTATACAAAGCTATTATAGCCAGGAAAGGACAAGTTGTCAAGTGACATACCTTGACTTTTTGCGGGGCAAGATCGAGCTGGCCAAATCATCCGGCTTTGATGTGGACCCCGCCGAGATCAACCCCGCGCTGAAGCCCCATCAACGGGACGCGGTGCGCTGGGCCGTCCAGGGTGGCAGGCGGGCGCTGTTTGAATCCTTCGGGTTGGGTAAGACGGCGCAGGAGCTTGAGTTCTGCCGGCTTGTTACCGCCCACAAGGGAGGACAGGCCCTCATCATCCTGCCCTTGGGGGTCCGGCAGGAGTTCCGCCGGGACGCGGTGGAGCTGTTGGGCTGGGACGGCCCGCCGCCCTACATCACCACCATGGCGGAGGCGCGGGAGCTTCACGACCGGCCTATCCTCATGACCAACTATGAGCGGGTGAGGGACGGGGACATCGACCCGGCGTATTTCTCCGCCACGGTGCTTGACGAGGCGTCGGTGCTGAGATCCTTTGGCAGCAAGACCTATCAGACCTTTCTGGACAAGTTCAAGGGGGTGCCCTATAAGCTGGTGGCCACGGCCACGCCGTCCCCCAACAAGTACAAAGAGCTTATCCATTACGCCGGGTTCCTGGAGATCATGGACACAGGGCAGGCGTTGACCCGGTTTTTCCAGCGGGACAGCACCAAGGCAAACAACCTGACGCTGTACCCTCACAAAGAAGATGAGTTTTGGCTGTGGGTGTCCAGCTGGGCGCTGGTCATTACAACGCCGTCCGATTTGGGCTATGACGATGAAGGCTATGCCCTGCCGCCGCTGGAGGTCCGCCGGCACGTGGTCAGCGACCACTACAACGATAACCTGGACCGGGACGGCCAGTTCAAGATCATCAACGATGTGACCATGTCCCTGTCAGCTGCGGCGCGGGAAAAGAATCAGTCCATCGCCGTCCGGGTGGCAAAGGCCAAAGAGATCGTGGACAGCGACCCCGATGCCCATTTCCTGCTGTGGCACGATCTGGAGGCAGAGCGCCACGCCATCAAGGCGGCCATCCCCGGCACCGTTGACATCTACGGCTCCATGGACTACGAAGAGCGGGAGCGGCGGGTTATCGACTTCTCTGAGGGCAGGACACGGCTGTTTGCCACGAAAAAAAGTTTGTCCGGCTCCGGGTGCAACTTCCAGCGGCACTGTCACCGGGCCATCTTCACCGGCATCGACTATGAGTTTAACGACTTCATTCAGGCCATCCACCGCATCTATCGTTTTTTGCAAGGGGAGAAGGTCATCATCGACATCATCTGCACCGAGGCCGAGGATCCCATCTACCGGGCGCTTATGGCCAAGTGGGAGCAGCACAACCACCTCCAGCAGAAAATGCGGGAGATCGTCAGAAAATACGGGCTGGGCGGCGTCCAGATGGCCGAGGTCATGGCCCGGAGCATAGGAGTTGATAGAGTGGAGGTCAAGGGCAATCATTTCACGGCGGTCAACAACGACTGCGTTGAGGAGACCGCCGGCATGGCCGAAAACAGCATCGACCTGATCGTCACCAGCATCCCCTTCTCGAACCACTACGAGTACACGCCCAGCTACAACGACTTCGGGCACAATGAGGACACCGGCAAGTTCTTTGAGCAGATGGACTACCTGACGCCCAATCTGCTGCGGGTCCTCAAGCCGGGCCGGGTATTCTGCTGCCACGTCAAGGACCGGGTGCTGTTCGGCAACGCCACCGGCATGGGAATGCCCACGATGGAGCCATTCCACGCGCTGTGCATTGAGCACTATATGCGCCACGGCTTTGCCTACTTCGGGATGATCACTTTAGTCACCGATGTGGTCCGGGAGAACAATCAGACCTACCGCCTGGGCTGGACTGAGCAGTGTAAGGACGGGACCAAGATGGGCGTGGGGTGCCCTGAGTACATACTGCTGTTTCGCAAGCTCCCCACCGACCGCGCCAAGGCATATGCCGATGAGCCGGTCAGCAAAAGCAAGGACGATTACACCCGCGCACAATGGCAGATCGATGCTCACGGCTTCTGGCGTTCCAGCGGGGACCGGCTGCTTACCAAAGACGAGCTGGAGCATATGCCCGTTGACAAGCTCCAGGCCGCCTACCGCAAGTTCAGCCGGGGCAACGTCTACAGCTATGAGGACCATGTGGCACTGGCACAAAAGCTGGACGCCGACGGTCACCTCCCGGCTACATTTATGGTGGTGGCGCCGGGGAGTTGGACCGATCAGGTGTGGGACGACATCAACCGCATGAGGACACTCAACACTTCCCAGAGCCAGCGCCGGCAGCAGCTGCACGTATGCCCGCTCCAGCTTGACATCGTGGACAGGCTCATAAATCGTTACTCGAACCCCGGCGATTTGGTGCTGGACCCCTTCGGCGGCATCGGCACAGTGGCCCTTGAGGCCATGAAGGCCGGCCGGCGGGGGTACACCATCGAACTCAATGCCGACTACTTTCGGGATGCCGTGGGGTACCTGATGGAGTATGAGCGAACCGAGGACAATATCAGCCTGTTTGATCTATTGGGGGGCTGAGATGGACAAAGAGCGGATGGCCATTAAGCGGTTGCAAGAGGCGTCAAAGATGTCCCTGCAAATCTACGGGCAGCCCCTCATCGTCACGACCAGCGGCGGGAAGGACAGCTCTGTGTGCGTGGAGCTGGCGCAGAGGGCGGGAATACCGTTTGAGGTCATGCACAATCACACTACGGCTGACGCCCCGGAGACGGTCTACTTTGTGCGGAGCGAGTTCCACAGACTGGAAAATGGGGGGTGAGATGCACGATCAATAAGCCGACGTACAAGGGCGAGCCTACGTCCATGTGGAAGCTGATACCTGAAATCCGCTTTCCCCCTAATAGATGGAGAAGATATTGCTGTACATACCTGAAAGAACAAGGAGGGAAAGGCCGCTTTATCGCTACAGGTGTCAGATGGTCGGAGAGTAAAAAGAGATCTGATGGGCGCAGCGTTTATGAGACGGTCGGGAAGAAAGAGAACCGAATCATGCTTAACAACGACAACGACGAAAAGCGGCAGTTGTTTGAAACGTGCCAGTTGAAGGCAAAGCGGGTGGTAAACCCGATTATCGACTGGACGGACCGGGACGTGTGGGACTTCCTGGAATCCGAAAAAATACCGTATAATCCGTTGTATGAGTGCGGTTTTGACCGTGTTGGATGTATAGGATGTCCGTTGGCGGGAACCAACGCACGAAAGCGAGACTTTGCCCGCTACCCAAAATATAAAGCTGCGTACATAAGAGCGTTTGATAAGATGGTCGCAGTCAGAAAAGAAACAGGAAGAGCCGACGAATGGAAAACGGGTGAAGAAGTATTTCACTGGTGGATGGAGGATGGTGTACTTCCCGGCCAAATCAAAATTGACTCAGAGGAGGACGACACATGGGAAACATGACAAGATCCCGCCTGGCGGAGGCGCTGGGGGTGGAGGAACTTGAGCTAATCCAAATTTGCGTGGATTGGATCGGCGGCAATTCAGACAAGGGAGCGGGAGGGTAATGAACATCTATTTGGAATCGGACAAGCCTTTGGAGGATTGGGGAAGGTTTTTAGTCGAGACGATACATGATCTTGATGGATATAAGGTGACAGGAGTCGAACCGCGTCGCTCCACGCGGGTTCTTTTCGGCGCTTTTCCCCTTGTCGTCGTTGCCTTGCGTCAGCAAGGCTGCCTCCTCCGCACGGAAAATCCCTCGAAAATTTCACCGCGTGGAGTACGAAGCAGTTTCTGGCGAGCGGATTTTCGTTCGGGCGAGGAAAAGCCCGCAGGGAATACTTGCGTATTGCCAAAGGCTTTGACGAAGTCCGGGCGTAAATCCGCCGCCAGAAACCGATGCGGGTTAGACTCCCGTCACCTTAAGGTCAGAGGAGTTGCAGTTGTCGCTCTGTTCAGGCAGGACACAGACGAGGACTTTCAGGCTGTTTCCGCCTATCAAAACATGGGACTGAGGGATAAACAGGAAGCTGCTTCCATTATAGAAGCGGACGTAACAAGACATATTCTCAAGGCCAATCTCAGAGATATGCTGGATGAATTGGAGGGTGAGGACGGTTGATCGCCGCCCCGCTCTCACGGGGGCCGGAGTTTATCGGGCCTCCGTGAGAACGCTATACATCACATTTAAATATGGAGGCCCCGCGCGATCGTCCGTTTGCGCGGGGAGGAAACGGCCTCGCGCGCGTTCTTTGTTAGACTTGGTAAAGGCAGGGTTTAGGCCCATTTGATATTTTCTGAGGGGGAGGGGCGGCTTTGTACGAGACGGTATGGTACACGCGCAAAATAATTTGCCGCAATGGGATAGAGGAGCGGACGAAATATCCCGTTCGACTGGAGCCGGGGCAGAGGCCCAAGCGAGCGGCGGTGAGGACAGGCCGGAGCCTGGACGCCGCCGAGAAGCAATGTGCCCGCCTGCTCAACAACAACTTCACCGCCCACGAGGATCTCCATCTGGGCTTTGAGTACAGTGAGGCGGGGCTTGAGAGACTTCGGGAGCGGGCGGGGAAGCTCCTGGAGAAATTCCCGGACATGGCCGAGCGGGACAGGATCTTTCTGGCCGCTCAGATCGAGGCGTCCAACTGGGCGCGGCGTGTTCAGCGGGAGCTGGGGGGCGCTGAAAAATTCCGCTGTCTCACGGTGACATCGGACATGGACGGCGAGACGGGAGCGCCCGCGAGGATCCACCATCACATTGTGATCGCCGGGGAGCTTCGGGACGTGGCGGTCCGAAAGTGGCAGCGGATGGGGTTTGTGAAGGAGCTGGAGCTTTACACGGTGAACATGGATTTTTCGGCTCTGGCAACGTATCTCATGCGGCAGGTCCGATACATACCAAACGTCAAGCGGTACACGCCAAGCCGCTGCCTTCAGCAGCCGGTCATGGAGGAGCCTGTGCGGGTGACGCGGTTCGCGGAGAGCGAGATGCGCCCTCCGGCTGGGTGCATCGTTCTGGCGCGGTCCAACTATGTGCGCGGCGCGGCTCAATATATCCGCTACTACCGCCCGCCTGAACGGAGGAGGGAGAGGCCGGCGGCCGACAAAGGAAGGAGAGCGATGTAACGGTGTTTCGGTTTAAGCGGGGGATCAGGGTCGGATATGCGCGGCAGGGGTATATTTATTTTACCTCCCTCCTGTACAAGTCCCTCCCGAAAAGCAAGAAGAAAATCATTGACGACCTCTGCCGGAAGTGCGGGGAGGACTACTGGATGGCGCTCCGGGAGTTTGTCACAAACGAGAATGTCAAAGCGGAGACTATCGCGCTGAAGTATTATATCTCGGAGTCCACGCTTTACAGGGCGGTGCGCAAATATTACGAGAGCTTTCCAAGGACGCTGTAAGGCGCCGGGGGAGGCGGGGGTTTTTACACCCGAAACGGGCGCGTATGTGCGCGCGTCAATGAAAGGCGGCGGGGGAGCTGTATACCGCGCCGCCTTTCATTGACGCGCCTTTTTTGGCGCGTTTTTCGCTGTTTTCCGGGCTTGAAAAGTTGACAGTACAAAGCACGTTTTCTCCTGTATAATAGACAAAACGAAAAAATTATGTTAAGGGGAGGGAGTCCATTTGTCGAAGAAGAAGACGCCGGAGGGCGCTGTGGGGCGGCCCAGAAAATACGCAAGCCCGGCGGCGCTCCGCAAGGCTGTGGAGCGGTATTTTGCGTCCATCAGCCGCACGGTGACTGTCCGGGATGAAAACGGATTCCCCGCACTCAACGACGCCGGGGATCAGGTCATGCGTCAGGAGTACGTTGTTCCGCCGTCCATGTCGGCGCTGATGCTCCATCTTGGGATCTCCAAAAAGACCTGGTGCAACTACGCACGATCCGAGAACGAGGAATACGTATGGGTCTGCGACCGGGCCAAGGCGCGGATAGAGGCGTATCTGGAAGAGCAGCTGCTTACCCGAAAGAAGGGGATCCAGGGCGTGATCTTCAACCTCAGCTCGAATTTCGCCTGGAAGGAGAAGCGGGAGGTGGAGGTCGGCAGCGAGACCAGGAAAGCGTTGGCGGCAACCGCCGGGATGACCATGGAGGAGAAGCTGGAGCTGATAAAGGCGGCGGCCTTGGAAGCGGCGGCGGATGAGGACCCTGCCGGGCGCGGCGTGGAAGAGGGCTTCAGCGGCGACGAGGATGGAACGAGCGAAGCTTGAGGCGGCCGCCGAGGCGGCAATTTGGTATAACCATCTGCGCGAAACCAACAACGAGGCATTTTTGCCGCTCTTTTTTGACAGGCACAAGATCATTGTCCTCAAGGGGGGCGGCGGTTCCGGGAAATCCATCTTTGCGGGGCGATTCGTCCTGGAGCGGGTGACCAGCGAGCCGGGGCACCGATGGCTGGTGGTCCGCAAGGTGGCAAGGACGCTTCGGGAGTCCTGCTGGGCGCAGCTCCGGGGCCAGCTTTCGGAGCACTACGCCGGGAGCGGGTACCAGGTCAACAAGACGGATATGTCCATAAGCTTCCAAAACGGGTCGGTGATCCTCTTTGCGGGCCTTGACGACGTGGAGAAGCTCAAGTCCATCTACAACATCACGGGCATCTGGATCGAGGAGGCCAGTGAGATCTTGGAGTCGGACTACAATCAGCTCACCATCAGGCTTAGAGGCGCTACGAAATACCGCAAGCAGATCCTTTTGAGCTTCAACCCCGTGTCCATCACCCACTGGCTCAAAAGGCGCTTTTTCGACTATCACGAGCCGAACAGCCGGGTACATGAGAGTACCTACAGGGACAATCGGTTCCTCCCGGAGGAGGACAGGAGGACCCTGGAGAACTTCAAGGATACGGATGAATATTACTACATGGTCTACGCCCTGGGAATGTGGGGCGTCACGGGGAAGACGGTCTTTAACAGCAAGGCCGTGACGGCGCGGCTCCTGGAGAACATCAAGCCCGTGCGGCGCGGCTATTTTATCTACACAGACACGGGCGTCAAGCTTACGGATATACGCTGGGTGGACGATGAGCAGGGATTTATCCTCATCTACGCCGAGGCGGAGAGCGGGGTCCCATACGTCATCGGCGGGGACACCGCCGGGGACGGGTCGGACTCCTTCGCGGGCCAGGTTTTGGACAACCGGGACGGGCGGCAGGTATGCGCGCTGAAGCTCAAGACGGACGAGGACCTGTACGCAAAGCAGCTCTACTGTCTGGGGCGAATGTACAACACGGCGCTTATCGGGGTGGAGGTCAACTTCTCCACCTACCCGGTGCGGGAGCTGGAACGGCTCAGATACCCCAGACAATACGTCCGGGAGGCCGAGGACAGCTACACGCACGAACTTAAGCGGTCTTTCGGCTGGCGGACGATGAAGAACAACCGGCAGGCCATTATTGCCAATCTCATCAAGGCGGTCCGCGAGGATGTGACGTGCGTGTTGGACAGATGGACCCTTGAAGAGATGCTTTCGTTTGTACGCAATCCCGACACCTTCCGCCCGGAGGCGGAGCCGGGAGGACATGACGACATGGTGATGGCTCTGGCCATCGCCCACGCCATCCGGGACCAGCAGAGCGCGGTGACGGCGCTGCCCCCGGAGAGCGGGACGGCGGAGTGGACGCATGATATGTGGGAGGACTACAGGGCCGCAAGCCGGGAGGAGAAGAAGATGCTCCTGAAAGAATGGGGGACGCCTCGCAGATGAAAAAGACGGACAGAAAAAAGCTCGAATACTGGCAGGAACGTCTCAAGGCGGATGAGGAGGCGTATGCCGGGGAGCTTGCAAAGATGGACAGGCGGGAGGCCCTCTATTTAGGGTCGCCCCGCATCAAGCCCATATCCAGAGAGGACGTGGAGGACAACACCCCCCATGTGCGTAATGTGGTACTTGAGCTTGTGGAGGCACAGGTCAGCTCCTCCATCCCGCAGCCCAAGGTGACGCCGCGACGCCGGAAGGATGAGAGGCTGGCGCGCCTCATTGAGGATATGCTGCGCAATGAGCTGGACCGCATGAACTTTGAGGAGGTCAACGACCAGCAGGAGCGGACCGTCCCCATCCAGGGGGGCGGGGCGTATCTCGTGGAGTGGGATTCCACGCAGAGGACGCACACCACGGCGGGCGAGGTCTCTGTGCAGCTGCTCCACCCCAAGCAGGTCATCCCCCAGGCGGGGGTTTGCTCCGGGGTGGAGGACATGGACCATATCATCATCAAGCTGCCCCAGACGAAAGGGTACATCAAGCGGCGGTATGGGGTAGACGTCTCCCTGGAGAGCGAATCGGAGCCGGACGCCCGTGGCACGGAGGAGTCCACGGCGGAGGACATGGTGACGCAGTATGTGGCCTATTACCGCAACGATAAGGGCGGGATCGGGCTTTATAGCTGGGTCAACGACACGCAGCTTGAGGATCTGACGGACTATCAGGCGCGGCACCTTCGGCGATGCGCGAAGTGCGGGATGGCGGAGCCGGCGCCGGGAACGGTGACGTCGATACCGCCGACGTTGGACGGAATATATCCGTTGGCCGAACAAATCGGGGTCCCCGCGGAATCGGAGATTTCGTGGGGAGAGGAGGAGCCGAACCAGCGCCTGAGGGCGACAGACGGAGCCCGAAGCAAAGCAGTTCGCGCGACGACGTGTCCTTATTGCGGGAGCGCCAAGTGGGAGGACTCGGAGGAGGAATTTGAAGAGCTTGCTCAGGACGTGACGCGATCGGACGGCGAGGTCATATCGGCCCTGCATATTGAGGCCGTGCAGGACGACGGGACGCCGGTTTTGACGCGGACGCGCCTTCCCTATTACAAACCCAACGTTTTCCCCGTGGTGGTCCAGAAAAATATATCCGTGTTCGGGCGCTTCCTCGGAGGATCGGACGTAGACGTCATCGAGAGCCAGCAAAACACGGTAAACCGCCTTGAGGCAAAGATGCTGGACAAGCTCCTCACGGCGGGCAGCTATATGAGCCTGCCCGTGGACGCTACCATCGAGCGGAACGCGGGTGAAATGAAGCTTATTCGCTTCACAAACATCCAGGATAAAAGCCTTGTTGACGTGTATGACATGGAGGGCGATGTAAGCCAGGATATGGCGATGCTGGATCACACCTATGAGGAGATGCGGCAGGTGATCGGCGTCACGGACTCTTTTCAGGGGCGGCGGGACTCCACGGCCACCTCCGGCACGGCGAAGCAGTTCGCCGCGGCTCAGACGGCGGGGCGGCTGGAGAGCAAGCGCGTCATGAAAAACGCGGCGTTTCAGCGCCTCTATGAGACGATTTTTAAGCTGAAGCTCGCCTACGCTGACGAGCCGAGGCCGATCGCAAAGTACAACGCGGACGGGGAGCGGGAGTACGAACAGTTCAACCGCTATGACTTTTTGGAGCAGGACGCGGCGGGGGAGTGGTTCTGGAACGACCAGTTTATTTTTTCCGTGGACGACACAAGCGCAACGCTGGCATCCAACCGGGAGGCCATGTGGGAGGAAGCGCGCCTCAATCTGCAAACCGGCGCGTTCGGGCCGCTGGACGATTTGCAGACCATGTTGTTTTTCTGGACAAAGATGGAGATGCTCCACTATCCGGGGGCAGCTGAGACGAAGGAGCTGTTCAAGCGGCGCATCGCCACTCAGCAGGAGGCGGCGGCCCAGCAGGAAGCCCAACAGGCAAAGATCGTGGCCATGCAAGCGCAGCTGGAGGCGGAGAAGGCGGAGGCTCAGTCCAGACCGGGACCGGCTGAAACGGGGGTGTCCGTTATGTGAAAAGCGGGACCTCAGACAAAACCGACATCATGGGAAAGGAGGGGAAGGAGATGGCTGACAGCGCCAGGAGCGGCTATGCCGGGAAGATCAAGAATACCGGCACTCAGATCGTCGATGCGGTCTACAAGACCGGGAAGACCAGCGGCAAATCGACCGTGAAGAAGGGCAACGACCTTCGGAGCGGTCGATAAGGGGTCCCCGCCGGGCCAAGGCCCGGCGGGGAGAGGAGGAGACGAGCCGGCGAATGCGTTTCCGCGCCTGCGCGAATACGTTCTCGCGGCTTTTGCGACACAGGAGGACCCCGCGCGATAAAAGGCCGCGTGGGGAGAGGAGGTTTTTATGGACGAAAACGAATACAACGAGATCTTTGGCCTGACGAAGGATGACGGCGAACCGGGCGGCGGCTCCGGCACGGGCGACCCTGCCGGAGCCGGTGAGGGAAGCGAGCCGGGAAAGGGCGGGAATACGGGCGGCGGTACCGGGAACGCGCCGGAGGGGGGCGCGAGCAGGGATGAACCCAGGACAGGCGGCGAGGGGGCCGCCGTGACGGTGGGCCGGGGCATTACGCCCCCGGATAAGCCGGCCGGCCCTACGGGACCCACTGGTCAACCGGGGCCTTTGGGCGCGAACGGCTCGGACGAGGCGCTGAACTACGCCATCCGCTCCCTGGGGCTTGTGGACCCCTACACCCGCAAGCCAATCACCACCAAGGCGCAATACGACGCCTACAACGAGCGGGCGGTCAGGGAGCGGCGTCAGAGGATCCTGGACAGGTCCGGCATGACGGAGGAGGAGCTTGACGAGTTTATCGCCACCCTCCCGGAAGTGGCAAAAGCCAGGGAGGACAGCCGCCGGGCCGAAGACTTCATCCGCCGGGAGCGGGAACGGGAGGCAAGGGCCAGGGTGGACGCGGAGGTCGCCAAGATCGCCGCCATGGATCCTTCGGTCAAGTCCATTGCCGATCTCACCACCGGGGAGAATTACGACAAGCTCCTGGGCTACGTCAAAAGGGGCTACGAGCTGTCGGACGCCTGGACCCTAGCCAATTTTGACAGGCTCCGGGAAATGGACCGGGCGTCGGCCAGACAGGCGGCGCACAACTCCCAGGAGGGACGCGCCGGCATGGAGCGTTCACGCCAGAGGGGACAGGGCGACAACAGCGTCCCCGTCCCCAAGGAGGAGAAGGAGCTTTTTCAGGCGCTCAATCCGGGGGCGTCTGACGAGGAGATCAAGAAATTCTACAACGACTATCTGAACGGGAGGAAGTAAAACATGGGATTTCTCATTCACACCGTTGACGACGGACACAACCCGCCCCATGAGTATTTGGAGGCATCCACGGACCTGACCCCTGAGGTGGGGATGGCCCTGAAAACGGAGAGCGGCAAGCTCGTGACGGCCAAGGAGGCCGACGAGGTGTCGTATATCTCCATGTGCCACAGGGATTCGCCCTGCCTGGAGGGGGAGCGTATCCCCGTGATCCGCGCCGGGCATGACATCATTTTCGAGACCACGTCCCAGGGAGCGCCGGCCTCGGTCAATGTGGGGGACAAGGTCAAGCTCCACACGGACGGCCTCCACGTGACGCCCACCGTGGGCGGCTGCGCTGAGGTGGTGTACAAGGACAGCGACGAGGACGGGGCCGTGATGCGCGTCCGCTTCGTGACGCCGGACGCCGCTTCTGAATAAGGGACCCCCGCGCAATCATCGATTGAGCGACGAAAAGAAAGGAGATCGATAGAATTATGGCAGGAATCACTTTTACTGAGGGCAGCGGCCTTCAGGACAGCATTTTCGGGAAAAGCCAGGGGCCGATCCGTATGTTTATCGAGAAGCGGAGCGAGGCTTTTGAGGCAAAGAGCCTGGTGAACAAGCTCTTTGTCGTGGCTCCCAGCAAGCATTACTCTGAGGGCCACAGGTCCATGACGGCGATGAACGGGTTTATGCCCGTGGGGGAGAACGGGGAATACCCGAATGACTCCATGCAGGAGAGCTTCCAGAAGGATTTCAAGCACACCGTCTGGAAGGACAGCTTCTCCATCTCCAGGGAGATAATCGACGACGCCGTGATCATGAACCTGAAGCAGAAGCCGGAGGCTTTTGTGGCGGGGTATTACCGCCGCCGGGAGCAATTCGCCGCGGCCCTCTACGGGGCTGCCGCCGGGCAGAAGGCAACAGTCAAGTTTTTCGGGGAAAAATTTGACGTGACCGGGGCGGACAAGAAGCCCCTCTTTTCCAAGGACCACCCCAGCTTCCTCGACAAAACCGCCGTCCAGTCCAACTGCTTCCAGGACGCCTTTTCCAACGACGCCCTGATGGCGGCAGAGTCCGCCATGCAGGACTTCCGGGACGACAAGGGCAATGTGCTGACGGTAACGCCCAGCGTCATCATCATCCCCAACGACTACAAGATGAAGAAGGAGGTCTTCGCCGCCATCGGCGCGGACAAGGATCCCAACACCGCCAACAACGGGTTCAATTTCACCTACGGGCGCTGGACGGTCATCGTCTCTCAGTACCTCAACCAGTACATCGAGCAGGGCGCCTCCCCCTGGATCCTGATGGATCCCGATTACAGCGCCGCCTACGGCGGGGCCGTGTGGTACGACAGGGTCAATCTTGAGGTGAAGAGCGAGATCGCCTCCAACGACGCCAACGTCTGGAAGGGCTACGCCCGGTTCTCCGCCGGTTTCGGCGACTGGCGCTTCGCCGCCGTGGGCGGCGTCTCCGGCGGCACACAGCTTCTTACCGCCTGAAAGGAGGAGCGGGGTCAGAGACTTCCGCAGACATGAGATGACTGTAAATCAGGTGATCAACCGGGTCAACAGAGTCAAACCGAACGCTTTCGCCTTCATAGACAAGGCGCGGTGGATCAGCGAGGTCGAGGGCATGATCCAAACGGAGGTCATGCTGCTGGCTCCGGCGGAAGTGGTGACCTATGGGAGCGGGAGCGGGAAGTGTGAGCTTCTCGTCCCGCCCCCCTGGGATAAGCTCTACGAGTCGTATCTTGTGGCGAGGATCGACTTTGCCAACGGGGAATATGACAAATACGCAAACACAAGCGCCATGTTCAACAAGCATTACGAGGAGTTTACGCGATGGTTCGCGGATACATACAGGCCTGCGGATAAAACGCCGCCGCCCATGCGCTGACTCCTCCGTTTTTCCATGCCGTCCCGCGCTCAGGGACGGCATGGAAAAAGCGTAACATGAATCTGGCCGATGGCCATTTTGGCCCGGATGGGGAGGTACCTACATGAACAGAAGCTATCAGATGGGGGAGAAGAATTGGCCCGGCTATTTTATTACGGCGTATGGGCTGGCGGTCAAGCACGGCTACAAGGGGACGGAAGAGGAGTGGCTGAAAAGTCTGCGCGGCCCTCAGGGCGATCCGGGAAAGGACCTTGTGATCAAGGGGGCTTATGACAGCGAAGAGGCCCTGCGTGAAGCTGTCCCCAGCGGTGAGGCCGGGGACTACTACCTTGTGGGAGACGAAGAGGATTTCAAAGTCTACTACTGGAACCCCCTTGAAAAGGACGGCGAAGGCGACTGGGCGGACTTCTTCCTTCGCGGGCCGCAGGGCGTTCAGGGCATACCGGGTCCCACCGGGCCTGTGGGACCGAGAGGGCCGGAGGGTCCTGTGGGACCTGTGGGACCTCAGGGAAAGACCGGCGACACCGGCCCCGTGGGGCCGGAGGGTCCCCAGGGCAAGACCGGGGACGTGTGGGTCCCCCGGTATGACGCGGAAAGCGGCCAGCTCTCCTGGGAGAAAAACGCCGGGGAGGACCCGGCCCCCGCGAACATCAAGGGACCTCAGGGGGAGCGGGGGCCTGTGGGGCCAGAGGGTCCCAAAGGAGAGACAGGCAGCACCGGCCCCGTGGGGCCTGTGGGTCCTCAGGGCAAGACCGGGGACGTGTGGGTCCCCTCGGTATCGGAGGAAGGCCGGCTCTCCTGGGAGAAAAACAGCGAGACGACGCCCCAGGAAGTAAACATCAAAGGACCCCAGGGGGAGCGGGGACCGCAGGGGCCGGAGGGAGAGCGCGGCGCGACCGGCGACACCGGCCCGGAGGGTGAAAAAGGGGATCCCGGCGACACGTGGGTCCCCCGGTATGACGCGGAAAGCGGGCAGCTCTCCTGGGAGAAAAACACCGGGGAGGACCCGGCCCCCGCGAACATCAGGGGTCCCCAGGGGGAGCGCGGCCCCGTGGGACCTGCGGGACCTCAGGGAATAACAGGAGATACCGGCCCGGAGGGGCCGGAGGGTCCCAGGGGCGAGACGGGTCCTACCGGGCCTACCGGGCCGGAGGGTCCCCAGGGAAAGGCCGGGGACGTGTGGGTCCCCTCGGTGGACCCCGACACCGGGGACCTCACCTGGGAGAAGAACAGCGAGGTCCCGCCGGAGGCGGTGAACATCAAGGGTCCCGTGGGGCCGCAAGGTCCCATGGGTCCCACGGGGCCGCAAGGTCCCGCCGGTCCCGGCTCCGGGGATATGCTGGAGGACACCTACGACCCCTCCGGCAAGCACCAGGACATCTTCGCCTACACGGATGATGCGGTAAAGAACATCAAGGCGGAGCACGTGACCTTTGAGGACGGCGAGACCTTCGAGGAGAAGCTGGCGTCCGGCGAGCTTCGGGGCCAGGAAGGGGCCACGGGTCCCGCCGGGCCAGCGGGTCCCGCCGGTCCCCAGGGCGCGGACGGTACGCCGGGGGCGGACGGGAAGGACGGCTCCCCCGGCCCTGCGGGGGCGGACGGCATCACCTGGCGGCCCACGGTCAGCGGGGACGGGGAGATCAGCTGGACGCAGGACAGCTCCGGGGACGCGCCGGAGGCGGTGAACATCAGAGGGCCGCAAGGCCCCGCCGGACCCAAGGGGAGCGACGGCGCGGCAGGCGCCCCCGGCAAAGACGGGGCGGCAGGTACGCCCGGCAAGGACGGGGCCGCCGCCGGGTTTGGGACGCCCACGGCCACCGTGGACGCCGGCACCGGGACGCCCTCCGTGACGGTGACGGCGGAAGGGGCGGACACCGAGAAGGTTTTCCACTTTAAATTTGCCGGCCTCAAGGGCGAGACGGGGAAGCAAGGCCCTGCCGGACCCACGGGGCCGCAGGGTCCCACGGGGACCGCCGGGACCAATGGCAAGGACGGCGCGGCAGGGGCCACAGGTCCCGCCGGGCCGAACAAGGTGGGCACGGACACGGCCACCACCTTCAGCGGCCTTTTGAAGGGCGACGGCTCTAAGGTGGTGCAGGCGGTGGCGGGGACGGACTATGCGACGCCGGAGCAGGTCAACAAGAAGGCCGACAAGCCCACCATTCAGACCGTCAAGCTTGTCTCCTCCGGGTGGACAGAGAACGCGCAGACGGTGACGTGTACGGGCATTGTCACGGACGAGACGGCGCAGATCGTGGACATCTCCCCGGCGGTGGGCGGCTTCAAAGCATACATGGACGCGGGGATATACGTCTCGGCCATTGCGGCGGACAAGCTGACGTTCACCTGTGACACGGCCCCCGGCGAGGATGTGACGGTGTATGTGTCGATTCAGAATGTGAGGTGAGCGCCGATGGTGAAGCAGCCGCTAAACAGCTTTTTCGCCGGAAAAACGGCGTGGGAGAAGTACAGATGCACCCGCACCCAGACGCCTTACACCTACTACAGCCAGGGGACATACGAGTGGGTCCTGGGGCCGACGGACATGAGCGCCTCCAACTCCGGCTATTCCTCCTACCAATTTGACGACGGGACCGGCATCTTTACAAACTCCGGGAGCTTGAGGACCGTCAATCCCGGCGGGAGCGGGACGCTCTACCACGCGGACGGGACGACGCTTGCCCGGTGGAGGATTACCCGCGTGGACTCCACCCACTCCAATATCGACTACTACTACCGCCGGTCGGAGAAGAAGACGGGTTATGATACCTCCTACTCGCGCGGGGCGTACATAGGCGTGATCAGGTCCCCGGAGGGGGAGCGCCCGGAGGCGAACAAGGGGTTTCAGTATGTGACCACCTTCAGCTCCGGCGGCCAGACCTACACCGTCATGCGGGACGGGTCCACATATTACTGCTATAAGAAGAAGGGAACGTAAACATGAATAAAACCCACAAATTCCCAGCGGGGGGGGGTGGAATGACCTAAACACCGGCGTTATCTCCACCACCGTCCGCGAAGGGAGGCGGGGGGCGTGATCAATCAGCCTACGCCGGGGATGGGCCGGGATGTTCTCAAACTGACGGGCGGGACGATGAAGGGCGAGATCGAGATGGGAGGCCACAAGGTCACGGGGCTGGGGACGCCCACGGAGGACGGGGACGCGGCGAATAAAAAGTACGTGGACGATGCGACGGGCGGAATCGGGGCTACGGGCTGGCAACATACGTCATTTACAAGCTCATTTAAAACTTTCACTATCAGATACCCGGTAAACGGTATCACTGGTACAATATCATTCAGTAACTATTCCGCAGGTCGAACCTCTATTCACGTCGGCGGAGTTGGTAAATGGGCGGGCGACACACTTGAACTTTATTTTCCGGTAACTATCGCGAATGGCACGAGGAGCGATGTATCAGCACAATACGGAGACGCAACCCTGTCTCTCACTTTTAAGAACTCGCTACCGGCGGCCCCTTTAATTGCGTACACGTCGGCAAACGGCGCGATGGCATTCACGTCACTCAACGGCGTTATACAGCTCCACGCGGGCGAAGCCATAACACTGCTTGGCGTGAGTTCCGCAAAGTATAATGCTTGACATTTTTACCCGCATTCGGTGCAAATCTCAGACTGTAGCGGAGGGTTCAAACCCTCCCGCCGACAGCTCCCCTCCGGCCCCCTTCGGGGGCCACCTTCCCCACCCTGCGGGGAAGGCATTGAAAAAGGAAAACCCTCAGTCGCCTTTGGCGACAGCTCCCTTGCGGGCAAGGGAGCCAGAGAGGTATTTTGATTCAATCAGTCAGCTGTGCTGACAGCCTCATCCGGCCCTTCGGGCCACCTTCCCCACAAGTGGGGAAGGCATTGAAAAAGGAAAACCCTCAGTCGCCTTCGGCGACAGCTCCCTTTATCAAAGGGAGCCAAAGAGGTAATTTGATTCAATCAGTCAGCTGTGCTGACAGCCTCATCCGGCCCTTCGGGCCACCTTCCCCACAAGTGGGGAAGGCAT
>CANRPO010000039.1 GCA_947632515.1 uncultured Lachnospiraceae bacterium | reverse complement strand
CCCCAACTCTCCAGCGGTCTGTTTTCTATGCCCGGAAATCAGATATTTTGTAAGAAGTTATCCTGATTATAACATCCGGCAGGTATTTTGGCCATTAGAAATATATAAAATACGCCAGATTTTAAAGGGCGGTGGAATTTACTTTTTCACTGGAATTTCGGATTGCAAGTCAGCAAATGCCAAATTTAACAAAAAAGACAAGTTTAATAAATAAGCCGTCTATAATAACAAAAATGTTAATTATAATACGGACACAGAACCTGACAAATGCACTAAATATGGCGCATGAAATAAGAAATGAATTATTTGTAACTGCCGGGGAGGCAGCGCGGGAGTTGGGTGCTTCCAAACCATTTGCTTACAAATTAGCACGACGGATGAATGAGAAACTGAAAGAAAAGGGCTTTATTTCCGCGGGTAACGAGCCAAGCGGACGTGCAAGCACGTCCATTTGAAGACTGCAGCGAGGGGGGGGGTTAAGCGCCGGTGGCGCTTGTTTAGCACCGACCGAAGTGAAACGTAGACCAAATACCCCGTCCTTGGGGCGAACAAACTAAGAACAAGCTAAGTCCTGCCCCGCAGCTTGCTGTGGGGTATTTGATTTATTGATGCACACAGATGATTATTGTGGATCTGTGGTGTGGGTACAATTTGGGTACACTGGTTTTGAAATTACATAAATGGACAATGGGAATCGCAATCAATGATACATTTTTCACGCGCAAAACGATAGAAAATAAGACCTACGCTGTACCCTGATAAGAGTTGGGGCGATGTACATCATAGCAGGCGCACAAGCTCCGGAACAGTACACAAGTCAAATTCAATCTTATATTCGGTTTCGCTGGAATTAACGAGGTAAATGAGCTCATGCCGGTCAGGCTCACCACATCTGCAAAGAGCAAACTAATAAGTGGATCCGCTGCACTGACGTGCAATATCCGCAAACTCATCTATACTCGTATCAGCATCATTCCGGTATTGAACTTATAATCCCATGTATTTTCTTAAAATTCTTCAAATTCGTTGTTTCGCCTGCGTTATTTGTTATAATGGAAATAGAAGTATAAAGAGGAGTGAACAGTATGCAGGCAGATTTTGTAAGAAACGGGGAAGGATATAGAGATCAGGATTCTGATAATAGTTATCACTTCCTGTTAGAAAAGCACTATCTTTGCAGGCGGAATAATCAAGAGCGGGCAATGTGAAAAAGCGCCATTGGCAGACCGTAGGGCGGAAACGGATAGCTCTTTTGCTGAGAAAGAAACCGTGGAAGGCGGTATGGAAAGCGTCGCCTCATTTTACTTTTAAAATTATGGTGCGGTTTGTCGGTTCTGCGGAGACGGCGGGAGAACGAAAATATTTTGCGGTATATTTGAATGGCTGGGAACAGAAAGAATGGGTTTTCGGAAATAAGGAGAAAAAAATTACGCCGGAATTATGAAATGAGTGGATTTTGGAAAGTGATACAAAACGTTGTGGAGCTGAAATCGGACTAACTGTCAAAAGCCAAACAGCGACGAAGAATGGTGTAACGGCGATGCCTGTTGCAAGGGCATATGGATAAGAACGGAGGAATTTATAATGGCAGTTTCGGAGATTAAGGCTGCTTTTTCAGCAAATGTGCAAGAGGTTTGGGGCATTGTCACTTCTTTGGAAAACTATCAGTGGAGAAGCGATTTAAGCAGGATAGAGGTACTGAATGATAAACAGTTTGTGGAATATACAAAGGCAGGATACCCGACCAACTTTACGGTTACGTTCGTAGAACCGTATAAGCGATGGGAGTTTGATATGGAAAATGATAACATGAAAGGACACTGGACAGGAATATTCCGCAGTGCCGTAGGGCGGACGGAGATTGAGTTTACGGAGGAAGTTACAGCGAAGAAAGTAATCATGAAACCGTTTGTGAAAGCCTATTTGAAAAAACAGCAGGCGCAGTATGTTGAGGATTTGAAGAAAGCCTTGCTGTAAACGTATCATGGCAAGATAAGAAAGGACAAGTTATGAAAATTGCTGTATTTTCCGATGTTCATGGAAACCTTAGTGCATTAAAAGCAGTACTTGAACAGATCAGCGAAAAGAATGTAGACTTAATAGTGTTTTTGGGAGATATTTTTCAACGCGGGAATGAGGAAATAGAGTGTCTGGAACTACTAAAAGACAATGCAATCATCTGTCTAAAAGGGAATTGCGAACTTTATATGGAACATGGAGTTGATATTGATCCAGATGTGGAATATTTGCGGGATTATTATGATGAAATGAGAAAAAAACTTACAGATGAGCAAAAACAGTTCATCAAGCAAATGCCGTTGTTCTATGAAAAAGAATGTCATGGACATAAAATATGTTTTTCGCATTTTTTGTTTTCAGATATTAGTTCTTCATATCCGTTTTTACAACTTTCAGACTTGAAAAATGGTGTGTTTGATAGGGTATGTAAAAGTGAAGATGTAATAAAATATGACCTTGTTGTAATAGGGCATTCTCATCAAAATTTTGTGAAAGGAAATGTAGTTTCTATTTCAGCTTTAGGATTAGCGGGAGCTTCGTATCTTTTGATTGAAGATAACGAAGACACTGTTTGTTTTGAGCATATTAATATTTGATCTTTTAACAAATTATAAGCTTGCGGGAGAATAAAGTGGAAAAGAGGATGTTAGTGTGGGAACCATATTTCTTTATGCTTTTTGGTTTATTTCATTTACATAGAGTTTGGGGGTTGATAGATAGAAGTGCTTATGCTGAATTTTGGATTAGTGTATTGGAAAATAAGGGACTATTTTATTTTGGGTTGACAGGAATATTGGCGCTGCTCTGCATTTTGGGAATTATCACCTTTGCACGAAATAGGTATAATAACTGTTGGTGGAGATGGATATATTTATTTGGCGGCATTTATGTATTATTTGATTTATTTGCCATTGCTTTTGGATTAGAATTTTGGAATAGACTTTTACTGTGGATGTTTGATGTGAACTCAATTTATTGGAATTTTGTATGGATGTTTTTTGTGCTGCTTGGCGGTTTTTCTTTTATATTGGGTGTGAGGTTGATGATACAAAGAAATAGAACAGTCTAAACTGGTCGGGAGAGATAAAAGAAAATGATTTGCAAAATAAGGAAATGGAAATTATCAGACGCAAAAGATTTGGCGGTGGCTCTTTCTAATAAAAAAATACAGGATAATCTTCGGGACGGATTACCATATCCCTACACAGAGAAGGATGGTTTAGATTACATTTCTGCTATGCTTTCCGCAAATGAAGATGATACGTTTGCGTTTGCTGTTACGGCAGATAACAAAGTGGTTGGAAGTATCGGAGTATTTCGCCAGGGAAACATACACAAGCAGACTGCTGAATTAGGGTATTATGTTGCAGAAGAATATTGGAACAGGGGCATTATGACTGTAGCGGTAAAGCAGATTTGTGAATATGTTTTTAGCAAAAGCGATATTCTTCGTATTTATGCAGAACCGTTTGCGTATAATATTGCTTCTTGCCGGGTGCTTGAAAAAGCAGGATTTCAGTATGAAGGCACATTGAGAAGTAATGCTGTGAAGAATGGAGAAGTCATTGATATGAAGATGTATTCTTTACTGAGAACGGAAATATAACTTCACATTTATAGTGTAGTGGTGGTAGCGAAAAATGGTTTGTCCTTATTGATTATATATACATGGTGCCGGCACCATGTAATTGAAGTAAAAAGTGGCGTGTATTTGCATAAAACTTAAGCAAATACAGTTAAGAATAGCAAAGAACACGCCGAGCCCGAATAGCGGACTAAAATGCCGAAAGTCTGTATTTATACGGATTTCTGGCATTTGTTTTGTCAAATGGCCCTGGTTTGGCTCTATTTGTGGGGGAGAGTCATGTATCATGGAATATATATTTGAAAGTAATGATTGGAGGAGATTAAGTGGATATTTTATTTAAAAATGATGATTTTGTATTTTCCTACAGAGTTGGCGGTATATTGATTCATAACGGAAAAATCTTATTGCAGCGTCCGAAGAATGACGATTATGCTATTATTGGTGGACATGTTGCAGCTATGGAGACAAGTATGGAGGCTCTTAAGCGGGAATTTGAAGAAGAGATTCACGCTAAGATAGAGGTAGATAATCTACTGGCAATCGGAGAAATTTATTTTCCATGGGGCAAAAGACCATGTCATCAGATTTGCTTATATTATAATGTGCATTTGTTGGGTGATAGTATTCCACGGGATGGAGTGTTTCATGGATATGATGAATTGGATAATGAGAGGATAGATTTGGATTTCTGTTGGCTTTCACTAGAGGAATTAAAGAAGGGCGTAAAGGTATATCCTTTGGAGTTGATACCATATATTCTTGAGCCAAAAAAAGATATTGCACATTTTGTTTCAAGGCAGATTTCATGAGATTTGCATGGAGAGGAAATAGGTTAGAGGTAACTGATATATGACAGAAATAAAAACCTTTGCACCCGCCTATTTGCAAGAGGCGAAAACGGCTTTAAAAAGCGCGTTCTATCACGAGGGCAGCAACGAGGTCTTCAATGAGTGGGAGTTTGCTCAAACATTGCTGCGATCTGCCGGTTATCTGCCGGAGTTATGCGTAATTGCGCTGGAAGGAAATGAGGTAGTGGGTTATAATGCATTGACAAAGGCTGAGATAGGAGGCAGAACGGGGCTGGCGCTGGGACCGTTGGGCGTACGGCAAGAATATCAAAATAGAGGGATAGGATCTGCACTTGTAAAAGAATGTGTCAGAAGGGCTGAAGAATCAGGTTATCAATGGATCGCCCTGTTGGGAGGAGACTATTATTCCCGTTTTGGATTTGAAAGTGGGAAACCGTATGGGATTACGGTATCGGATAATGCCTTTGACAATGAGCATTTGCAGATCTTGTTTTTGGATCAAACAGTGAAAAATAGGATCACGGGGAAATTGCGCTACTGTGATGCATTTTATGACGCGGAGGGGAACTTATTGTAATACAGGAAATTGTTTTTGATGTATATCTGTTCCGGAATGAAAGCTGTACGGTTCGATGAAGCCGGTATTATTTCATAAGAACGGATCGGATTGAAATACCTGCATCAATCACAGCGGTAGAATTTTATAGAAAGTTTGGGTATGATTATAAAGATGGTGTGAAAGAGACTGCAGGAGGAGGGGGTTATGAATCGGGAATGGTCTGAACTTAACAGGGAAATGCAAACACAACTTCAAAGGAAAGATACCTGCAAAGCGGGTATTGATACTCTGTTTCGGCTGCGGGATCAGTTGATGCAGACCATAACGTTATTGTATGATGAATTGAGCAGAGAAGAATTTAATGCGATCCCTTCATGCCGTGAGCGATGATGAAAATGCTGCTTGGCTGATAGATTACTGGTGTGACAAGGATGTTCGCGGACTGATCCGAATGCCGTTTTCAAGGCACTGGATCATGCATGTTGAGGCGAGTTTGCGGATCAGGAATAAGATACGCCCGGATTAACAATTTATATCCGCCAAATTTGCGGGATTTGTAAAATTCATATTGATAACGTCTTGGGATATATGGTAAAGTAACATAATAGAAAATATGTTCGAAGAGCGATGAGACGGATGGACAGATTGACTAGAGAACAGCGTCATAGAAATATGAGCAATATTAAAAACAAGGATACGGGTATTGAAGTAAAATTGCGTAAAGAATTGTGGAAAAGAGGTTATCGCTACAAGAAGAATGATTCACAATTACCCGGGAAACCTGATATTGTACTCAGCAAATATAAAATAGCTATTTTTTGCGACAGCGAATTTTTTCACGGAAAAGACTGGGAAGTTTTAAAACCTCAATTGGAAAGAGGAAAAAATGCCGGTTTTTGGATTGATAAAATATCAAGAAACAGGCAGCGCGATGATGAAATTAACAAGCAGTTACTGTATATGGGTTGGACGGTAATACGTTTTTGGGGTAAGGATATTAGTAAAAATGTTGATGGATGTATAAAAGTCATTGAGGAAAACATATTTGATCAGACAATGGAGGAAACTGTCGTATATAGCGAGGAGAATGACTGACTATGTATAGATCGATAGATTTGTTCGCTGGTATTGGAGGAATCCGAAGAGGATTTGATAATGCGTTTGGGGATAATATTTCCACGGTATTTGTAAGCGAGTGGGATGAAAATGCACAGCGGACGTATAGAGCCAATTATCAGGATGAATTTGATATTTCGGGGGACATAACTAAGATAGGGGTGGAAGATATACCGAAATTTGATATATGTCTGGCCGGTTTTCCATGTCAGGCGTTTTCCTTGGCCGGGAAAAGAATGGGTTTTGACGATGATTATAAGGGTATGTGCAGAGGAACTTTATTTCAAGATGTTGTGCGCATATGCGAGCATCATCAGCCGAGTGTCATTTTTTGCGAGAACGTAAAAGGATTAACGATACATGATAAAGGCAGAACCTTTAAAGTGATTAAGAATGCCTTTGAACAGATTGGGTATCGGGTATATGATCAGGTACTGAACAGTAAAGACTTTGGCGTTCCACAAAATAGAGAGAGAATATATATTGTTGCCTTTCGGAAAGATATTGATAGTAATAGTTTTAGATTTCCAATTGGAAATCAATCGAATACATGCATAAGAGATATTATGGAAGAAAAGCCGGTGAGTGTTAAATATTATTTGTCAGATACATATGTTGAGACATTGCGAAGGCATAAGGAGCGCCATGCGGCGAAGGGGCATGGATTTGGATATGAGATCCGTGATTTAGATGGACAAGCGGGGGCGCTCGTCTGCGGCGGAATGGGAAGAGAAAGAAATTTAATTATTGATAAAAGGCTTACTGACTATACGCCGATCACGCATATTAAAGGAGAAGTAAATAGAGAGGGAATACGGAAGATGACTCCGCGAGAGTGGGCGAGACTTCAAGGATTTCCGGATGATTTTAAGCTGGTGTTGGCAGACACGCATCTGTATAAGCAATTTGGCAACAGCGTGACGGTAAATGTGATTGAGGCGATTGCAAAAGAAATTAAGGAGGTGCTCGATCATGGAAGACAATGTAAAAATGTCGGGTAACAAGGGCGAGTGGTCCGAATTATATGTTTTCATGAGATTATTGAGCCGGGGGTGCGTGTATGCGGCCAATGAAAAAGCAGAAAGAATTGACAGCGTATTTTATCCGATATTGAAGATCATGAGAGAAGAACACAAGGGTAAAGTGGTTGATTATATCATTAATGGCTCAAATGTTGATATTGTAGTTAAATCTAAAGTGGTAATGTCCGTCTCGAGGGAGGACTTAAATAAGGCGGCCGACTGTTTACTGCGTGAAATCGCTATCCATAATGGCAGTTTCGAGGTGGGAGAGATAGCAGATTTTGCAAATAGAATGCAAGTTAGCAAGATCAAGGCGCCGTCCTCTGATAAGACAGACATTTCTATGCGGATACAGGATATACACACGAATTTTACTCGTGATGTCGGCTTTTCGATTAAATCTGAGATGGGCAATGCTCCGACATTGTTAAATGCGGGGCGAACAACTAATTTTGTATATAAGGTCAATGGATTGAATGCAAGTCAGGCGCAATCAATTAATGCAATTGATACAACTACAAAAATCAAGGATCGGATAAAAGCAATTAAGGATTTGGGCGGTACAATTTCTTATGCAGATATGGCCCACTCGGGATTTAAACGAAATTTGATTATGGTGGATAGTAGTATGCCTCAGATATTGGGAAATATGTTGTTGTATTATTATGAAGAGGATATTAGAGAATGTATGGAATTGGTGAAGTTGGCCGGTGAGCGCGATCCGCTGAAATATGGTGATGAGATGATGTACGAGTACAAATTCAAAAAATTTCTCTGCTCATGCGCGCTTGGAATGAAACCGGCTAAGAAATGGGACGGATTGGATGAGGCGAATGGAGGCTACATTATTGTAAAAGCGGATGGAGAAATACTGGCGTACCACATTTATAATAGAAATTTTTTTGAACAGTATCTATTAGATAATACCATTATGGAGAAAGCGTCGACAAGCAAGCACGATTATATGAGTCTGTATGAAGAAAATGGGAAGATGTTTATTAAGATGAATCTGCAGGTGAGATTTAAATAAGAGCGATTGATAAGTGTAGAGAATAAATGATGATGCATGGAAATTGAAAAGCAGTCAACTACTAATTTTGCACGTTGACGATATGATTTAAGGTATTGTGTCCGACTGATCGTTGTTGTATTTTATAGATATTTATGAAGGGTATGATAGGGTATGCAGCTGATTCAAAATCACATTACCGTCGCAGCCGCCATCATCCACTCCGCCGACAAAATCTTTGCCACACAGCGCGGCTACGGCGAATTTAAGGACGGTTGGGAGTTTCCGGGCGGAAAGATCGAGGCGGGCGAGACGCCGGAGCAGGCGCTTAAGCGTGAGATCAGGGAGGAACTGGACACGGAGATCGAAGTTGGGGAGTTATTTGATACGGTGGAATACGACTATCCCGCTTTTCATCTCACGATGTACTGCTATCTGTGTACCGTGAAATCAGGCGGCTTGGTGTTAAAAGAACACGAGGCGGCCGGATGGCTGACGGAAGAGACGCTGGACAGCGTGGAGTGGCTTCCGGCAGACATAGAGTTGGTGGAAAAGCTGCGAAATTATATGAAATCACAGCCGCAGCATACTTGGAAAGATGAGCGGAAAATGTGAAGAGCGTTCCGGCGGGAGTTCCCCTGTTGGAAAAATCACTATCAGGTCAGCTGCGCAGACTGTCATACGCCTGTCGTGGAAAAACGATCAGCAGCGTTCCGCGTCTTACGGAGATGCTGCTTTCTTTCCCGATAAATTCATTGCTGACGCCGAGGGGAAAGGTGCTTGTCAGGACGGCATCGGTGAGTTCATATTTCAGGCCTCGCAGATACACGCCTTCGCACTTTTCGGTATAAGAAAATACGGATACATAGCCTGCCCGGATTGCCTCAAATGTGATTCGGGCGTCTGTGATGGCAGTGATCACGCTGTCGCGGTCGAAGAGAAAGCCGTGCTTGCCGTTCTTCGCAAGGTCAGTCAGTATCTGCAGATTGGCGATCGTGTGGTCGATACGTCCGCCCGTTCCGCCATAGATATGAAATTCCCGATAGTCGGCGGTGATCCCTTCGCGGACGGCTGCTAACATGTCGGTCTCATCTTTTTCGGGATTTAAAACCTTGGTGTTCGGATGCGTGGGGATATGGCATAGAGAGTCAAAATCTCCGATGACAAGGTCGGCTCTGATGCCGCGCTGCTCCAGATATTGTATGCCTGCGTCCGCAGCGATGACGAGATCGCCGTCTGACGGGACGAAATCAAGCCCGTAATACTCTCCGGCTCCGACGATATAGCAAACACCGTTTTTCATGTGACGCCTCCGCAAATCATTGTTTTTCATCCATCTGCCTTGCCGCTGTCCCAAGCATTTCAGGCATATCCGGCTTTCTGACAGGAAATTCAGCCGAGCGAACCGTTACCAGGTCACTTCGATGGCCGTGTAAGTGTGGCTGTAGTGATAGCCGAGTTTCTCCGCCAGCGCGACGGAAATTTGATTCTGAGCGTCCCAGCTGGGATACAGATCCCGTTTCAGACATTCCAGGATCAATTTTGCGCCGCAGATATAGGCAAGTCCCCAGTGACGGTGATCCTGCCGCGTATCTGCTTCGATCTCGATGCCTTCGCGGTAGCGGGAGTAGGAGGAGACGCCGGAAACGATCTGATCGTCTATGAGGATCACTGTGCCGAGACCGAGACGGCGATATTCCTCGTAAGTGGGGAACTGTGCGACCAAATCTGCGCACCATTCCTCGGCTTTGCACCTATGGTAGAGCTGCTCGTCGATCATGCGCAGTTTGTATGCCGACGGCAGCGCCGCAACAGCCATCTCCAACTTTGCCTTGTCAAAAATTCCGGGTTCTTTTTTCATCATGTAGCGGGAGATAACGTTGGCCTTGTCCTGATAATGCTGCACGATGGCCTTCGTCCATGCCTCGTTCTGTGGGACCATTATGACCATGCTTTTCGTACACTGCGCAGGTTTGTAGGCGATCAGTTCCATGTCCGGTTCGCTGGCATAGTAGGCGAAGTCGCCGAGGATAGCCATTGCCGCTGTCGGCTGGATCGTATCGTTTGCATAGATTTTTCCCATAACGCCCTGCAGGCAGGACCAGATCACGGATTCCTGCCAGTTGCCGAACAGATGAGTTATGCTGTCTGTGTCTGTGATTTCGTAGATCATTGTGTCATCTCCCCGTAAGTAAACAGAGTATATGTGTTGTTTATTGTAATATACTTTATTTTATCCGTCAAATCGTGATATAATATCTCAAAAAGAGTAATAGGCATTTTACAGAGGATTCGGAAAGTGAACGAAATTTGCAAAGCTATTTTTAGGGCAATCCATGAAGGAAAGTGGCTGCAGATTGAATATAGAAATCAAAGCAGTGAGATGTCAAGGTTTTGGATTGGAATATTGGATCTGGATGTCAGAAGAAGGTCATTATCGGTCGATGGCTTACATATCATGCAGATGAGATGTGCCAGATTTGACGTATTGTATATTGATTCTATACAGTCTGCCGAAATTATTGATGGATCTTATCAGCGTAAGAACGAGGATTTAATCAGTGATATTAAATATCATCCTGAAAAATATGAAGGATTGTTCGGCAATATTGCAAATCTGAAAATATTAAACTATTTGGCTGAATGTAATCGTATGGACACAGTTCCATACTATAAGGAATATGATCTTCTTCGATTATTTGATGAAGACAGACTGAGGGGGCAAGCCGTGACAGATGGAACTTATCGGCTTTCGCAGGAGCAGTATCAGGCGTTGATTCAAAAATTTGTCTCAAACATCTCGCGACTCAATAAAACAAAGTGTGTTGAGCTTGGGTTAAATGTTTTAAGCGTTCATATGCCAAAAGAAAAAGGGTTATATGTTTTGGCATATCGCCGACTCTTGTTTGATATCAAAAATTATTGTCTGCGTCCCGATGAGGATATTACAATTTGCTATGAATATGAAGTATTGGAACAGAAACAGAGTATCCTGCAATTTTTGAACGAAGAGGATCGCGGATTGCTGGAGGATTTTGAATACAATCAGGAGTTAATCAAAGATAGGATTACGGAAAGGAATAAATGGATCAAGGGCGTAGATGATATGCCATACATAATTGCCGTGGGCCGTGATCTGAAGATCGATTTGCGCTCAGAGTATGAGGCGATTGTCAAATTATACGATGGTGATAAAGATGAAATCCCGATGCCAATAAAAGCGTTCTTCGGGAATTTACTCGCAAGACCCAGCCGCAGAAAAACATATCCTTTTGCAATTATCAACAGACAGTTAAATATGGATCAGCTTTTGGCCATCAACAATGCGATGAAATATCCCTTATCCTATGTACAAGGGCCTCCCGGTACGGGTAAGTCCAGCACAATTGTCAATACAATTACCACCGCTTTTTTTAATGACAGGACAGTACTTTTTACTTCTTATAATAATCATCCTATCGACAGTGTGGTCGAGAGTTTGTGTAAATTGAAAACAGCATATGGCAGAAGAATTCCCTTTCCCATCGTTCGTTTGGGAAATCTTCCTAGGGTAAAACAGGCGCTTGACTATATGCGGGACATCTATGAGGAGACAAAAGAAATTACGATCTTGGAATCTAATCTGGCGCGCAATAAGCGTCTGGAGACACAGAAGTTAAATGAGTTGTCGCGGATGCTGAAAAATTATGAGGAGAGGCTGGAATTAGGAGAAAAAGAAACGGCAATAAGGGAATTGGCGAACACGCAGCAGAAACACTTGGCATTTTATGCGGACTTGTTCGGGCGACAGATCGAGAATGTCAATAAACGGCAAAATGAACTGCAGGAAGTGTCTTTACAGGATGTATTAAATCTACTTCCCCAGGATGATAAGTATTTGCGCAACTATTTATACTATGCATCTGCCCGCTGTATAAAACGCTTGGACGAGCCTAAAAACAGTGAGCTGAGAGACATAATTTTATCCGATGACGAGGAGAAGGTTGAGGCGTTTAACAGTTATCTGTCTGAAGAGAAAAATGTAGAGCAGTTTTTGCGTATTTTCCCGATTGTAGCGACAACGTGCATATCAGCACATAGAATTGGAAAGCCAAAACAATATTTTGATATGGTGATTATGGATGAGGCAAGCCAGTGTAATACGGCAGTATCACTTGTGCCGATTATTCGCGGAACGAATTTGATGTTAGTAGGAGATCCTCAGCAGCTTAACCCGGTAATCACATTGAATCCAAAGACTAATGAAACACTTAAGCGTATGTACTATGTGACGGAGGAATATGATTATATCAAAAATTCTGTTTACAAGACATATTTGGCATGTGATGCAGTAAGCTCCGAGACGCTGTTAAGTCATCATTACAGATGCCATAAAAGTATTATAGATTTTAGTAATAAAAAATATTATCATAATAAGCTTAATATTGACAGTACTGTCGAATCCAAGCAGCCGCTTGTGTTTGTAGATGTTCCGGATGCCATTACTGCCGTGAGAAATGCATCGCCTTTGGAAGCAGAAGAAATCGTAAGATATGTGGCAAAACACAGGGAAAAGAAAATTGGTATTATCACACCGTTTGCGAATCAGAAGGAATGCATTCAAGAGATGTTAAGCGAGAGAGGATTGTCACACGTTACATGCGGGACTGTTCACGCTTTTCAAGGAGATGAAAAAGATATTGTATTGTTTTCGCTGGCGATCACGGAGCAGACTGCTGAGAAAAGTTATGGCTGGCTGAAAAACAATAAAGAACTCATAAATGTTGCGGTTTCGCGGGCAAAGGAGAAATTGATTGTCATAGGAGATATGGCGAGTGTCAAAAAGTTGCATGAATTACATCCGGAAGAAAAGGATGATTTGTACGAACTGGTAAGCTACGTCAGATCAAACGGACAAACTGCGGTCACGCCGAGGAACGCCAATTCCAGAGCGCTGGGCGTGAAACCATACAGCACAAAAACAGAGGAGGCCTTTTTGCAAAACTTAAGCCATGCGCTTGAGAATGTTTTAAACGGCAATGGCAGATGCTCTATCAAAAAGGAAGTGCCGGTAAAGCAAGTGTTTGGAGAAACTTTTTCAGATGTTGACTTTTTTTACAGAGGACAGTTTGATTTCGTGGTTTATCAGAGAAACTATGCGCGGCAGGAGATTCCGATTCTGGCGATTGAACTGGACGGCAAAGAACATATGGAGGATGCAGTAGTCAGGGAGCGGGATCGAAAGAAAAATCAGATCTGTAGGGAGCACAATTTTGAGTTGATCCGCGTGGATAATACATATGCGAGGCGATATTATCATGTGAAAAATATATTGATTGACTATTTCCAGAAAGTTAATGGCAGATATTAGAACAGAACGGATATTTAGAGACATCTTAGAGAATCCTCTGCTATGATAATTTCCGACAAAAGAGGAGCGTATGCTCTGGAACGGAGGTTATCATGAGAAAAAATATGAGGCTGTTATTGTTGGCGGCGGTCGTTCTCACGGCGATGTGTATATCTGACGGTTGCGGTAATGGAGAGACGGGCAGTGCGGACGGACATGCGGCGGCGGTTTTTCCGGTCGGGCAGGAGAAGACGCTGGAGGAGACACAAGAGCAGAAGGAGGACGCGGATGCCGGAAACGGCGTGACGGACACAGCGGATGCCAACGCGCCGGACGCACAGCAGGGCAGTGCGGAGCCGCAAAACTCCGAATCTGCGCAGGACATGTCTGTCGGGCAGACAGGTACGCAGGAGAAAGCGGCAGACGTCCCCGAAGATGCCTTGGCGGAGCTTAGTGTGGATGTGGAGAGCATTGAGGGCGACAGCGTGATCGGCAGCAGGATTGAAACGTATGAGGAGGAAGGCGGAAAGGGAGAGATCGCGGTATCGTCCGCCGTCGTAGAGGGCAAGGAGCTGATCACGATACGTTTTTCGCAGAACGCCGCTTATACATATCACATCATCAGGGAAGGCGGCGCGGATGCGGAGACGCGGGAAGGAAGTTTCGCGGATATTAAAGAAGGTATGATCCTGAATCTGACGGGACATTATGACGGAGAAACATTTCTTGCGGACACGGTGACGATCAGCGATGTCAGGCTGGATTGACGGGATCGGCGCGGCCTGCGCGTCAAGGGCAGGGATCGATACAGAGAAATCATATGGCATATCGGCGAAGGAAGGGCGGCAGTTGTGGGAAAAACATTGTACGTGACTGATCTGGACGGCACACTTTTGAATAAGCGGGATCGAATCGATCCGAAGAGTATCTCCGTCATCAATGAATTGGTGTCCGGGGGTATGCTTTTTACCTATGCGACGGCGCGCTCGCTGGTGTCGGCGGCTGTTGTCACACAGGGGCTCAGGACGGATTTCCCTGTCATCGTATATAACGGTGCATTTATCGTCCGGCCGTCCACCGGGGAAAAACTGTTGGAGCAGAGCTTTACGCCGGCGGAGCGCGGCCGGGTCAAGGAGATCATGGAGCGCTGCGGCGTCAGTCCGCTGGTGTATGCGTATGTTGACGGCGCGGAGCGGGTGTCATGGCGCGTGTCGGAGGAGAATGAGGGTATCCGAAGATATATAGGCAATCGAGGCGCAAAGGATCCGCGGTTTCGGCCGATCGACACGCCGGAGGAATTGTATCAGGGTGACAGTTTCTACTATACCTGTATCGGCGAACGCGAGGAATTGCAGCCGGTTTACGATACGTTTGCAAAAGACGCGGCGTTTCGCTGTACTTTGCAGCAGGAGCTGTACCGTCCGGAGTATTGGTGCGAGATCATGCCGGCGAAAGCGACGAAGGCGGAGGCCATACGGCGGTTGAAAGAGCTGTGGCACTGTGAGAGGGTGGTGTCTTTCGGCGATGCGGTCAACGACATTCCGATGTTTGAGATATCCGACGAGTGCTACGCCGTGGCGAACGCTGTGGAAGAGCTGAAGGTGATCGCGACGGATGTGATCGGCAGCAATGAGGAGAACGGCGTCGCCGCGTGGCTGGCGGAGCATGCGGTGTGAGCGGCAGACATTTTCATGGGGAGCAGACGGGACATCTTTTGCACATCTTGTGTATCTTACCGCATATGGTGGTAAACTGGACTTTTCATACGGGACATGCTATAATCTGTCAATAATAGTCGATCTGAAAGAGATGCGAATAGTCTATGGAAAATCAATCCCCCAATCGTGAAAAAAGTATTACTGCGACTGCCATCCTCATATTCTTTATGGCAGTGATTTTTATTGCCTCCTATTTCAGGATCAGCATGTTGATCGAACAGCGCTGTATCGCCCGCATGGAGGAAGGAGCCAACACAGTCATTGCGGAGATACAGAAGAAGGTGCAGCGGGACAGCCGCCTCCTCAACTCTACGGCCGATATTCTCGCCAATCTGGACAGTTTCGACGCGGACACGCTCTCGGATTCGCTCGGGACGATCGAACCTCTGCTTGAGACGATGCAGATCAGCATCCTCCTTCCGGACGACACTATCATAAGCGCGCAAGGCAACGTGATAGACGGTTCCGAACAGATGTCGTTTGAGGAGCTTGAGCCGCTGGGAGAGCATGTCTCCGACCGCATGGACAGTCTGGAAGAAAACAGCGAATCCGTTTTGCGGCATTACATACCGATCATTCAGGACGGCGAGACGGTGGCCATCCTATACGGACTGACAAGGGTCAACGATCTGCCGGAGATCATGAACGTCAACAACATCTACAATTCAAATTCAAGCGCGTTCATCATAGACGTGCAGGACGGCGATTTTATTATGGACACGTTTCATGAGACGCCGGGAAACCTCTACGATCTGGCGGGCAGAAAGATCAGGGAGGGCGGCTCATGGAGCGACCATTTCAGTAAGATCGAAAATCTGGAGAGAGGGTATGTGGTGTTTTATTCACCGGAGGCCGGAGAATGGTTTTATATGTATTATGCTCCGGCGGGCATCAATCGGTGGGAGATTGCCGTGGCCGTGCCGGAATCCAACGCGTTCGCGAATCTGTTTGCGATCCGCAGGATCTTCTATGTCATGGTAAGCTTTGTCGCGGTGACGCTGGTCTGCTATTATCTGTGGGTTTTAAAGAACGCCAGGGAGACGCTGGCGAGGACGGTGGAAAAGGCCGTGCTGGAGGAAAAACTGCAGAAGGCGGAGGCTGCGGAGCGCGCCAAGACGATGTTCCTCTCCAATATGTCCCACGACATCAGAACGCCCATGAACGCCATCATCGGTTTCACTACACTGGCGCAGACAAACATCGACAACAAGGAGCGCGTGCAGGAGTATCTCGGCAAGATCCTTTCTTCCGGCAATCATCTGCTCAGCCTGATCAACGATATTCTGGATATGAGCCGTATCGAGAGCGGCCGTCTGAACATTGAGGAGAAAGAGTGCAGCATCTCCGATATTTTCAAGGATATGCGCAATATCATACAGACGCAGATGCAGACAAAACAGTTGAATTTCTTCATGGACACGATTGATGTGGTGGACGAGGACATCTACTGCGATAAACTGCATCTCAATCAGGTGCTGCTCAATCTGCTCGGCAACGCCATCAAGTTTACGCCGGCGGGCGGTTCGGTGTCCCTCACCGTCAAGCAGAAGACGGGCGCGCCTAAGGGTTACGGGCGGTACGAGATCCGGGTGAAAGATAACGGCATAGGCATGAGTCCGGAATTTGCGGAGCACATTTTTGAGCGGTTTTCCAGAGAGCAGACTTCCACTGTCAGCGGTATTTCCGGCGCAGGGCTCGGCATGGCCATCACGAAGAGTATCATTGACACGATGGGCGGCAGTATCGAACTGAAATCCGCGCCGGGTAGAGGAACCGAATTCATTGTCACGCTGGAATTCCGATTGCAGACGTCAGGCAAGCAGATCGGCGTTATTCAGGAGCTGGAAGGGCTGCGAGCGTTGGTTGTGGACGACAGTTTCAACACCTGCGACAGCATTACGAGAATGCTGCGGCAGATCGGCATGCGCTCGGAATGGACGATGCATGGCAAGGAGGCGGTACTCCGCGCCAGACAGGCGGCGGAGATCGGCGATGAATTTTATGCCTATATCGTGGACTGGGTCTTGCCTGATCTGAGCGGCGTGGAAGTCGTCAGACAGATCCGCGCGGTTGTCGGCGCGAATGTACCGATCATCATTATGACCGCCTATGACTGGCACAGCATTGAGGAGGAGGCGAGAGCGGCGGGTGTCACCGCGTTCTGCAATAAGCCGCTCTTTATCTCGGATCTGCACGACACATTGCTCAGTGCTATCGGCAGGGGCGTAGAGGCGGAGGAGCAGATTCTTCCCGTCACGGCGGCTCAGCTGCGCGGCAAGCGCATCCTGCTTGTGGAGGACAACGAACTGAACAGGGAGATCGCGGAAGAACTCCTGACAGAGAGCGGATTTGTGATCGAGACGGCGGAGGATGGCAGTATCGCCGTGGATATGGTGAAAAATTCCGAGCCGGGGTACTATGAGCTGATCCTGATGGATGTACAGATGCCTGTCATGAACGGCTATGACGCGACCAGAGCGATCCGTAAACTGGAGAATCCTTCGCTCGCCAACATTCCGGTGGTGGCTATGACGGCGAACGCCTTCGACGAGGACCGCAGGAATGCCATGGAGAGCGGCATGAACGACCATGTGGCCAAACCGGTCAATGTGGACAATCTGATGGAAGTCATCAATCGCATGCTCTCCTGACAGGATGCGGAAGATCAGGAGATCTTCTCGAATACGGCGCGTACGGAAAGCCCCTGTTCGGTGAAGGAAAGGCTGATCTCAGGCTCTGTACTGTCACCGTCAGGCAGGGAGCCGCTTTCCCATCTGACAAAGCGATAGCCGTCGTTTGCCACAGCCGTCAGCGTGACGGGATAGTCTGTGAAATATTCTCCCTGCCATGTTCCGTCTGTGTCGAGAGAGGGAGTGATCGTGTTCAGAGTGACGATACCCCCGTCCGGGTCGTTGACGGTGATCTCCACAGGAGCGGGGACGCCGTCTAGCGCAAAATCGCTTTTCAGATACCGGATCATGTAGGGACTGCGGTTGTCCAGAAAGTTCTGTACATCAGCCACAGCGTCAAGAAATGGCGCGGTGTCCGTGACGCCTGAAAAGCGCCTGTGATGTATACGCATCGGCTCCGTCATCAGGGCAGTAAAATCCGAGATAGCTGAATCTACCGTTTCTGTTCTAAAATTTTCATTGATCAGATCCATGAGCGTGACGGTAAACTGTTCTCTGAACTCTTCGTTTCGACAAAGATTGTCGAACATATCGCTTGATTCCATAGTGAGGGATAGGGTATCAAGTGAAACGAATTCTGAAGATAATGCATATCCATTGACATCATATAGTAGCCAACGCCATTTGCCATCTTCATATGATTTTTCTCCGAGGGAACGGCTTCTCCATAACGCTTCATTCCAGTGAGGCCAATCATTATGACGCCCAATATATATTTCGATTGCATAATAATCAATGTAGCTATTTATGTCTATTAACTCGCATGCTTGTTGGTAATTTTGCTCAGCAGAAAAATTAGTATTTGACATGTAGTTATTCATTTCTGTATATAAATCATAATCAGAAGAATCTTTCCCTTCAGCAAGATTTCCGCTTTTGATCATGATAATATTATCTTTTTTGGTGTTATAAACATAACTTAGATAAACATCGTCATATTTTTCAGTTAACCAATATACTCCCCAGTATTCTCCATTTAAAAACATTACATAAGGAATAAAATTCATTGTGCCCAAATCCCTGTTAGCAACTAAACGAGCAATTAACATGTCATTGAGTTTCGTAATAGAAGCACTGCCGCCCGCAAATAAAGTAATGGTGTCTGCAATATATTTTGTGCCGAATAGATCTGAATAAAAAACTTCATTTCCATCATATTCTTCACGAGCATATAAATTGAAACTCCTTGGTATTATATATCTGGTGTTGCCTCCTTGAATGCGTACACCGCAGTTTTGAACAAGGAATAAATTTCTATGGGTATCAAATAGTTGAATATTGGCAGGGCGCTCCCATGAGCGTCCTTTTTGATAAAAGTTCGGAATTTGTATTGTGGCATAAGAATAGCCGGGCACATATATACCGTTGTCGTAGTTAAATAAGTTCTCGGGATCTGTTACAATGGAGATAATGTTGATATTGTCGTAACCGCTTTTGTGCTGATAATCTATAAAATAGCATGCGGTTTTACTTTCGCTGAAATTGCCGTCTGTGTCGCGGTAAGCGCTTCTGACGACAGTACACTTGTCGATGGGATAGTCAGGGCAATATGGTGGTTGGATATTCACGTCCGTTCGCATGGAGTACACGTTATCCTGCTGCGTCGCGTCCCCGATCAGGATGGGATTTGTATAGCGGATCGCGTTTTCATCGGGGTCCGAGCCATCCAGCGTATAGAAGATCTCCGTCCCCGGAGGCGCATACAGCTCTAGCTGAAACGGTTCGTCGTAAAAGCCGGATTCCTCTGAGAAGGTCAATTCCGTATAGACCGTGTCGTTCATAAAGAGGAGCGCCAAAAG
>CANRPO010000038.1 GCA_947632515.1 uncultured Lachnospiraceae bacterium | reverse complement strand
GAGGGTTCAAATCCCTCCTTCCGCGCCAAAAGAAATCCTGTAAATCGTTCTGATTTACAGGATTTTTCTTTGTTTTACGGGGCTTTATATCTGAAAAAGTTATGAGCCATTTTGGACCTGACCTGATTTACCCCTAACTTTACCCCAAACAGCTCTTTTAAGCCTGTTTTGAGGTGAGGTTATCGTAGTAGCTTTGTACCCTTGCCGCCGTGTCCTTCATCATCCGTTCGCTGGTGTGGGCGTATGTGCTCAGCGTGAAGCTGGCCGTGGCGTGACCGAGGAGGTCCTGGACGCTTTTCACGTCAGCGCCGGAGGCAATGGCGACGGTTGCCGCCGTGTGTCTGAGGTCATGGGGCCGGGCGTCGGGTCTGCCGATGCTGGCGGCGATTTGTTTGAATTTCTTGTAAAACGTGTGTATGGCGAGGTGCTGTCCTGTTTCGTCCGTGAACACCAGATCGTCAGGATTGCTCCACGTCGTTCCGGCGCGGAGCCTGTTTTCTAATTGCCGCACCCGCTCCGCCTGGAGGTACTTCATGGCGATTTCCGGCGGTTCGATGGTCCGGGGCTTGCCACTCTTGGTGCTGGACGCAATATAGTATTTCCCACCCTTTGATTTTTCCTTTTGGAGCTGCTGGCTGATGGTAATTCTACCGGCCTTGAAATCCACCTGTTTCCACGACAGGCCCAGACATTCGCCCTCCCGAAGTCCGGCGAACAGACACATGGCGTAAGCGTTACGCATTGGGGAGCTTTCTATTGCCGCGAGGAAAGCCGGTATTTCCGCATCAGTGAGCGGGGTTATCTCGTGTCGCTCCACCTTTGGCAGCTCCGCGCCATCACAGGGATTGGCTGAAATAATGCCTTGCTTCATAGCCACGGAGAAAGCCTTGTGGAGCACGGCGGACGTGTTCTTCACCGTTTTCCCGGAAAGGCCCGCCGTAGTCATAGTGTTGTAGACCTTTTGAATGTGTGACCCCTTGACTGCCTGGAGCTTCATGGCACCGATGATGGGAGTAACGTGGTTACTAATGATGGCTTTATAGCTTTGGAGCGTCAGGGGCTTCACCTTGCTTGTACAAAATACATCAAGCCATTCCGTCAGCCACGCCGATACCGTAACTTTACTTGGGGCCTGATATACGCCCTTGTCCAGCTCCCGGATTACCTCCGTCATAGCTTGCCGGACCTCATTTTGAGTGGCCCCGTAGATGCTCCGCCGGATGGGTTTGCCGGTCCCTGGGTCTGTACCGATAGTGACACGGGCCTCCCACCGTCCATCAGGCCGCTGACGGATAGAGCCGGAATGAGAGGCGGCGCGGGTGTTACTCTTACGTGGCATGATTACTCACCTCTTAGCAAATTATATTTTACTCGTCTTTGTCGGAACTGCTATCATCACCGTTTGCAACAGCGTCAAACACCTGCTCCTTACAAGTGCAAATCACTTTTTCCGCCAGTCTCTCAACCTCCTTAATCACCCTTGAACGGTAAAATTCGGAATAGTCGTGTGCAGATATATCAATCTGCCAATGGTCGGTATTTTTATAGTCCAATGCACGTTCAAGAATTTTCTCTTGATGGGCCTTTCGCGTGTCAATTAAATCGCGAAGCTCTTGTTGCTTATTTCTATCTTCAATATCGTCTAAATCGTCTAAACGGATTTGACGGATATGCGCAGGATTTTTGCCCCGCCGTTTTTGCCATTCTATTTTCCACTCCCGAAGATTCCGCTCTTGTGGTATTGAAGACATCGCACAATTCCATAGATAATCTTGAAAGCGGTTCAAGAAGCTACCGAATATTCCCTCAATCAGATTGATAACTGCTTGATTGACTATTTTTGGACTACTTTTAATTTCATGCAAATTGGTAATTGCGTGTTCTGAAAGGCCCGTAAAGTCGCACACCTGCCGCATCTGAGCATCGGTGCTCTTTGTCTCAGAAAGTCCCAGAAGCCAATCTGTCGATACATGGAACTCGTTGGCAATTCTCGCCAACACCTCTATGTCAGGTATTCTGTCCCCATTCTCATAAAAGCTGATAGCACCGCGAGAAACAAGTATCTTATCGGCAAGCTGTGTTTGAGTGAGGTTTGCTTCCTCCCGTAATTTCTTTAACTTTTGTGGAAACTGTGGCGTGACCGGCATTTTTTACCCCTCCTGCATAAATTCGTGGAGTTAGACTATATCAGCGTAACAAATAGTTGCGTGCACAACATTGTTGTGGTATAATGTAATCATACCACGATTCGATGCAGAAATCAAGATACAATTCAGTGGAGGTGAAAAAATGCAGAACGTGGAGATTAGAAGGACCGCCGCCGGTGCCGGGGTGAGACTTTGGCAGATAGCGGAGGCAATGGGGATGACGGACAGCCAGTTTTCAAGAAAGCTCAGAAAGGAGTTTTCCCAAGAGGATAAAGAAAAGGCGTTTTCCATCATCAGGGAATTATCAAAGGAGGCGAGATAATGCCGGACAAGCTCGCATACAACCCCACGGAGGCGGCCCATGCGTTGAATGTTTCCCGTCCGACGATCTATCAGCTGATGAACCGGGAGATTGACCGGCTCCCAAATTTCAAAGTTGGGTCCCGCCGCTTAATTCCTGTCGATGGGCTTCGGGCGTGGGTAAAGCGTCAGGCAGACGAAAACGCGGGCGGTGAGAACAGTTGAGCAAATGGGAATGGTGGTGAAGATATGCCGCGGCATAAAGCTGCACAAAATTGTAAAATCCTGCCGTGGCTGTCGGAAAAGCCAGACAATTCAGAGGGCCGGTTTTTACAGATTGGAAACTCCCTCCTGCTATCGGAGAAATACGGCGAACTATCCGCAAGTGCCCAGCACCTTTACCTATGCGCCGCTATGGAGGCCGGGGGCCACCGGGAGTTCACATTCCCCGCCGCCACCATGAAGAAGTATCACCTGTCCCGCTCCACCGCACAAGCCGCCTTGAATGAGCTAACGCAACACGGATTTATCGCGCTTGTGTCTTGCGGGAAGATTACAAGAGAGCCAAATCAATACCGCTTTTCTTTCCAATGGAAGGACGAGAAGTAAACGGATAGGTGTGGCAACATGTTGTATATCTGCCCGAAAATCGGTCAGTGCAAGCACGGATAAAAATTCACTGGTTGCCCGAAAATCGGGCAGTGTAAAGAATAAAGGCCCGCTCCACTGCCCGAAAACCGGTCAAGAAAGCCGCTTTACACTGCCCGAAAATCAATCAGCCAAAATACAGGATATGGAAGATATTTGCTCCTTTTTATTGTGTAAGAAAATTCAAACATTCCCTTTTTTTCGTGGCGGAGTCCCCCTTTTTTATCATGTCACTATCCCTTTTTATGATGTCGGAGTGGAGCCCCTTTTTTATGATATCGGCACTCTTTTTTATGAGCTCGCTTTTTTTATAATTTCGCCACTATACTACCCCCCTTTTATCAGCGGGGAGACAAGGAGGATTATTTCATGCAACTATCAAAGTATGAACAAGAAACCATCATCACCTTCAACGAGGCCGAGCAGACCGCCAGCGTCTACACACACAATCGCGCTATGAGGACCAAGCTGGACAAGTTGGCAGAGGAACGCCCGGAGGATTGCAAGGTGGAGAGAGTAACGCAAAGCCGACAGTCAATCGAATTTCTTATTCCGAAAACATGGATTCACGTCTACCCGCCGAGGAAGTCCGCCCCCATGAGCGAGGAACGCAAGGAACAGTTGAGGGAACAGCTGTCAGCCGTCAGGAGAGGCCAGTAAACAGGCGTGCACGTCTGCGTGGAGGCCGTGAAGGGATTGGGGAGGGTAATTATACCTCCGGGGGACTACGACCTTTAAAACGCCTATACAGACAAGGAAACGGGAGCAGCCGCAAAGCCGCTCCCGCTCTTTTTGTATGGCCGGGTTATTCGGGGATGTCAAAGAGTACCACCCCCGTCCCCCGTATATCCCCCTGGGGTGTCAGGTTCATACGCGAGAATATCCCCCGGCTGACATTGCAACAGGGCACAGATACGCCCGATGTTGACCCAAGACACAAGGCCCCCATTGCGTAACGTCTGGATCGTAGCCTCAGCCAGCAGTTTGTCACGCCGGAGCCGTGTGGTGTTGTACCCAGCATCTTTCAAAGCAGACAGGATATTGATTTTGTAGACCACCGGCATATATCACACCTCCTTCATGGTTGCGGGGGGCGTGTCCAAAATCGGACACCTCTCCCATTATCCACAGTATAGCACAGAATTACACAGAAATCAAGTGTACAAAATAGACAAATAATACACTGAAACTTTGTGCAATATCCCATCTTGCATTACACAGATATTCAGTGTATAATATAATCAGAAAGGGGGAAGACACCGGCGACCTGAGAGAAGAAATAAGGCTCAGGACGTAAGAGCGGAACGGACTTGTAAGGGGAACATAGACAGAGCACCCACAGACACCTGCCACCGCCGCCGGGACCTCCCCCAAATAAAATTAGGAGGTACAGAAAATGAGTATTGACATGATGAACGCGAAAGCCGCCGCCTACTTTGACCTGATGGAGCAAATCGAACAGCTCCAGGCCGAGGCCGAGGCAATCAAGGACGCGCTGAAAGGCCAGATGTTGGAGCGGTCCACCGAGGAGCTGGAGGGTAACGGATGGCGGGCCACTTGGCACAACACCAGCAACAGCCGCTTTGATACCAAGCGTTTCAAGGCTGACCACGCCGACCTTTACGGACAGTACACCGTCAAGTCCACCGGCACCCGGTTCACCCTGAACAAAATCAGCGCATGAGGAAGGCCCACTATCCCAGCCGGTCAAAGTCAGGATAGCAGGCCCAAGACACCAAGCCCACGGGGGGCCGGTAAGATGATTATACCGCCCCCCTCCAAATAAATCAAGGAGGAAAACAAAAATGTTGAACACGGAGGCAGTAAAGAGATTGTTTGAGGCCGAGGCCGTCAGCTTTGGCAGATGTGATGGGGTCCCGCTCCGCCGCGTCGCGGAAATCTTCGGGAGGGACGCCGCCGACTACGGGGACCATTCCGACCCGGACAGGCTCTTGAACACCTTCTGCGCCGGGGCCCACAGGGTCAACTACATGGCCTTCGCCGGGTTCAGTCAGGCCGCCGCCTACTACAACGCCGTGGAGATAGCCAAGCGGCAGGAGCGGGAGGACACCGGGAATGTGTGAAAAGATGTATGTGGACTTCGCCAACATCGAAACAATCATTTTGGGAGTAAATGCGGTATGTAGCGCGTTAAGCGCGGGGGCGTATGGCTACACGGCGGCGGGGATTGCGAGAGGTGACAGCCAAGACGAGCAAGGCAGGAACGCCCTCCATTTTGTAGAGAATTACTACGATCTGACCGCCGGAGTGATGGAGCTTATCGCCGGAGCTACCGGCATTATCGCAGACGGCATAAGCAACGGAGAAATCGAGCTGACGAGCCGTGAGAGGCAGGAGACAGCCCCCTCCGACGGGGAGGGGGTGAATACATGAGCTTTCTGTCAAATTACCATGAGGCGACCTTCACGGCAAAGGACAGGGACGCAATAGGCGAGGCGTTGTATGACGCTGTGAAAGACCTGGAGCGCGGCAATAACCTGTTTCAAGAGGTTCTCTGCGATTACTTCATGGGACGTGACCCGGACGCGATCCCGGCAAACGAGGTAAACCGCATAAGTGACAAGCTCCTGATAGTGTCCGACATCATAATGGATTTTATCAGATATTTCTATCTTGTCACGGCCAGCAGATGGGAGCCGGAGGTTGCTGTTATATCCCGGACAATGAAACGCATAAGTGACGGCCTTGAATGTGACAGGCTCAGGGATGAGCTGTCAACGATGGCAAGAGGTGACGTAGATGGTCCCATCCGGGCAAAGCTGAACGAGACAGAGGACATGGAGGACGAGGCGGCAATAAAGGAGCTAAAGGCTTATATTGCTGAGAGCCGGAGCGGGTTATAACTCCCGCTCCACCCCCCAACGAAAGGAGGTGAGCAGATGGACGAAGCACACAGGAAAGCGCAGGAGACGCGCCGGGAGAATGAGGCCAAGCGGTACGAGGCGGCACGTAGGGCAAGTGAAGAACTTGCTGAAGCCGTCAGGGGACTCAACCTCATTCTGACAGACCCGGAGGCCAGCCGGGAAGAACGGCTCAAAGCGGCGGAGCTTATCGTCGAGCTGAAGAAGAACAGATAAGCCGAGGGCGGGGCCGTCGTCGAGGTGGTCCCGCTCCACCCCCGGACACCGCAACCACAGCCCCAAAAACCGACCCCAGTTTTACCCCTAAATTTACCCCATACGGCTTTTCTGACGGTTTACACATATTGACTGGCGTGGACAATATAGCAGAGAAATAAACACAGCAATTCTCGCTATTGACAAGGGTTTACATCAAGCATATAATTCAAATCCCTCCTTCCGCGCCAAAAAAAAGCAGCCCGAATGGGCTGCTTTTTTTGGCGCGGAAGGAGAAGATCGAATTGGAAGAGGAACCCTGACGGTTCCTCTCCCAATCTCCTTCTTCCGGCAGATTTCGGAAGGCGGGGGTATCGTGTATAAATCGTGTATGGATCGACCTGTCCGGCGGCGGGGCTATGCGGCTCCAAGACATGAAGGGGTGAAAAAAGAATAAATAAGTTGTAACAATCTGCCGGGCTTAAAACACTTAGTTAGCAGAGGAGCTTTCATCAAAGCCGATCTGTTTTTCGCTCTCAGGCCGGTATTTTTAGAAAGAGAGAGGGCTGTAAAAAATGTTGGAGCTGATAAAGGGCAGTATCTTTAATTCAAAATGCGATTTGATTATAATTCCGTGTAGTAACTCCGGCAGCGTATCGTGGACCATACTGAGAGAACTTACGGGGAATGGATTGCCATACTATCGCAAGGCGATCCCTACGGGAGAAGTCTGTTTTGTTCAAAACACAGGGACCTACCCCAATGCTTCATTGGTGGGTTACGCCGCTTCTGTTGATGCGTATGGCGGTATAACAACGGAAGAGGTCATAGAAAATATCCTGCGTACAATCAAACTTCGCTGCCAAAACGACTCTCTCCAAAAGGTTAATATACCATTACTCGGAACCGGCGCGGGCGGCCTGTCTGCAAAAAAATCTTTTGAAGTAATGAAAAAAGTGTTTGAAGAGGACACTCAAATTTTGTTATGTGTTTATGCGTTCTCGGAGGAAATATACTCCGAATTATCCAGCAAAACCGCGGCGGAGCGTAACAGTATCACAAATCCGAGAGTATTTATAAGCTATACCGGGACTGACCCAAAAAACAGGGAGTGGGTGAGAGATTTCGCGTGCAAATTGCGTAGAAGTGGAGTCAACGCCCGAATCGACATATTCCATCTCAAACCGGGGTTTGATTTGCCGCAGTGGATGACAAATGAATTGTTAATGGCAGATAAGGTGTTGCTTATTTGCGATCAATATTACGCCGAAAAGGCCGACAACAGAAAAGGCGGCGTTGGATGGGAAACAATGATAATCCAGGGAGATATGCTGTCAAGGCCTGAACAAAACAAATATATTGCCATACTTAGAAGTGAGAATATAGATCAGAGTTTGCCGATTTATGTCAGATCAAGATATGCGTTAGATTGGTCTGACGAGAATCAGGCGAATAAAGGATTTAATGACCTGCTGCTCAATTTGTTCGATTGCGACATAGAACCTCAGATTGGAGAGATCCCGGATTTTATTAAAGAAAAATTGGAGAAGGAAAAATCACATGATACAAAGTGATCGTGCGGTTGCTTCAATAGTATGCCGGAGTTTGAACGTGCCAAGGTAGTCCAAAAAAATTCTCGCCGAAAGGCGAGAATTTTTTTGCGCGGGCAGGACGTTTTATTTTTTCGAGGCTTTGGGGGCGTGGGCGGAGCGGAAGGCGGGGAGGGCGTTGACGCCCAGCGTGGTGACGGGGCGGATCCACCGCCCGGAGTAGAGGTGCAGCTGCATGAGGACATAGCGAACAGGCTCGTCGCAGTAACAGCACAGGAAGATGGCCCAATAGGGCAGGCGGAACACAAAGCCCGTCAGCAGCACGGCGGGGACCACCATGGCGTACATGGCGATCAGCTCCAGGACCGTCCCGGTGACAGCGTCGCCGCTGGCCCGGTAGGTGTCGTTCATGATCCAGTTGCCCATGCGGATGAGGGCCACAAAGACGTAGATGACGAGGAACCGCGTCCCGGCCTCGAAGGACGGGCCGGACAGGCCCATGGCCGTGAGGATGGGCCGCCGCAGGCCGAGGACGGCAAGCCCCACGGCAAAGAGGATGCCGCTGCACAGATAGACGAGCCGTTTGGCCCGCTGATAGGCGGTCTCCAGCTCCCCCGCTCCCACGCAAGCGCCCACCAGCACCGAGGCGGCGGAGGAGAAGCCGGCGAAGAAGCCCACGATCAGCCCCTCCAGGGTGCGGAACACCGCAAGCCCGTTGATCACCGCCTCCGGCTGGCGGCCCAGGGTGACGTTGATGATCATGTTGCCGACGCCGAGGAACAGCTCGTTGAGGATGATGGGGAAGCACTTTTGGAGGAAATTTCGCACGTGGCCCCGCGTCCAGCGAAAATGGGCGCGGAAATGGAAGAGGTAGGGGTAGCCCCGGAGCTTCGCCATCAGGTAGATGGAGGCCACGTTCACCGCCGCCGCAGCGGTGGTGGCCAGGGCCGCGCCCCGGATGCCCATGGCGGGGACCCCCAGCTTGCCGTAGATAAAGACCCAGTTGAGGAAGATGTTGACCGCCACGGAGGCCACGGAGGCGATCATGGGGATCCTGACCCGCTCCGTGGCCCGCAGAAGGGCGCTCATGGCCATGGAGCAGACCTGCAGGGGGTAGGCGAAGCCCACGATCCGAAGATACTGCACGCCGATGGCGCGGATGGCGGCCTTGTCGGTGTAGAGGCCCATCACCACCCCCGGCGCGGCGGAGGCCAGCAGGCAGAAGAGGAGGGCTACGGTCATCATGCACACCCAGGTGAGGCCGTAGCTCCTGTCGATGCCGTCGTCCTCCCGCGCCCCCCAGTACTGGGCGAAGAACAGCATCCCGCCCCCCACGAAGCCCCAGTAGCAGGAGAACATCAGGGAGGAGAACTGGGCGCACAGGCCCAACGCCCCCACGGCGTTTTCCCCCAGGGGGGCCACCATCATGGTGTCCACCATGGAGGCCGTGGTGGTCAACAGGTTCTGCACCGCCACCGGGATGCCCACGGCGGCGAGAGAACGGAGAAAGTCCCGCCAGGGGAAGGCGGAACGGCGTGTTTTCAGCATAAAAGGACCCTTTTCTCTCGCTTTTTCGGACCGCAGCCGGGGCCGCTGTCCAGGCTTTTCGCCGGGACAGTATAGCACACCCGGAGGGAAATGTACACCACCTGCGGGAAGATTGACAAGAAAGGCACAGCGGTGGTATAATATCCGCAGAAAAACATGGCGAATATACCATCCCCGCTTCGCGGGTATGGTAAAATATCCGCAGAGTGGATATCATATTTGATTTCATGCCGTTTCGCTCCCGCCCGGTGGGTGGAACCGCGAAACATGGCATTTAAATCTAAGATACGGGTCTTATTCCCGGATTTGCCGGGAAGGGGAAAAGACGAGCAAAGCTGCGGCCGGCGGGGACAGGCCCCGCCGGCTGTCCCAGCGGGAGGTGTGGTTTTTGGAAAACACCGTCAAACAGGTCGCGGTGCTGATACCTGCCTATCAGCCGGACGAGCTGCTGGTCAGGACCGTCTCCGGGCTTTTGGAGAGCGGGGCGGGCCGCGTCGTGGTGGTGGACGACGGCAGCGATGATGCGTGCCGGGAGGTCTTTGACCGCGTGGAGGCCATGGGCGTCCACGTCTGCCGCCACCCCCAAAACCGGGGCAAGGGCGCGGCGCTGAAAACGGGCATCGCCTGGATCGGGGAGAACGTCCCCGGCTGCGCCGGGGTGGTCACCGCCGACGCCGACGGACAGCACGCCCCGAAGGATGTTCTGCGGGTGGCGGAGCTGACGAACGAAAACCCGGAAAGCCTCATCTTGGGGGTGCGGGACTTCGACGGGGAGACGGTCCCCTGGAAGTCCAGGGCCGGGAACAGGATCACCTCCTTTGTATTCAAGCTGATGACGGGCATCCGATGCGGCGACACCCAGACGGGGCTTCGCGGCATCCCGGCGGCCCTTTTCAAAATGGCCGCCCAGTGCGAGGGGGATCGGTACGAGTACGAGATGAACTTCCTCCTGGACGCGGCGGAGGCCAAGGTCCCCCTGGTCATGGAACCCATCGAGACCATCTACTTAAACGACAACAAAGCGTCCCATTTCCGCGTGGTGCGGGACTCCTACCTCGTCTACCGCAGGCCCCTGACCTTTGCGCTGGTGGCCGTGGCCTCGTCGCTTATGGACCTGGGGGCCTTCTGGCTTTTGAGCGCCCTTTTCCCGGAGGGGGAGCGGTGGGTGTTCGCCGCCACGGTGGCCGCAAGGCTCCTGTCCGGGGCGCTGAATTTCTTCCTCAACAAGCACGTCACCTTCAGAAGCCGCGGGGACACCGGGGCGCAGTCGCTTCGGTATCTGTGCCTCTTCCTGGCGGTGATGCTGGTGAGCGGGGGAACCGTGGCGGCCCTGAGCCGCCTGCCGGTTCCGACCGTGCTCATCAAGATCGTGGTGGACGGCGTGCTTTTCGTTGTCAATTACGTTGTGGAGCGCAAGTGGGTCTTTAAAAAGACCCGCGACTGAGTGATGCCTGGGGGTGAAGCCGTGGCCGCCGTGATAAGCGCCGTTTCCATCGCCGCTATAGCCCTGGCCCTGTCCCTGCGGTACGGGGAGAGCCTTGTCAGGACGGCGCCCGTGGCCGTGTGCGGCGCGGGGATCGTCCTCTATGGCCTTGCCTTTCTGGGGCGGCTTTCTCTGATCGTCTGGATCGCCGCCGCGTGTCTTGCCGCGCTTTTGGCGGTCCTTCTTCTCAAAATGCGCCGGGAGGGGGCGGGAAAGACCCTCCGCCGGGCCGCCGCGCCCCTGCGGGAACCCCAGGTGTGGATCAACGCCGCGGCGCTGGCCCTGATCGCCCTGCTTGCGCACCGGCGGCTCATTTTGGAGTGGGACGCCTACAACTTCTGGGGGCCGGACATCAAGAGCCTCTATTTCCGGGATGGCTTTGCCGGCTATGCCAGCAACGTGGCCTCCGGGTTCGGCGACTACCCGCCCTTTACGCAGCTGGAGATCTGGCTCATATTGCGCCTGCGGGGGTCCTTTGACGAGGGGCTTATTTTCAGCGGCTATTTCCTCTACAGCGGCCTGCTGCTCTTCTCCGCCCTCGACGGGATCCGGGCGAAGGCCCTTTGGAAAAAGCTCCTTCTGGGGGCGGCGGGGGCGGCGCTGCTCTTTGTCCTGCCCGGCGTGGCGGACAGCTCCTGGTATCGCTCCGTCTACGTGGACCCCGTGATGGGGATGCTCTTCGGGTGCCTGCTCATGGAGATCACCGGGGAGGGGGAGTGGAACGGCTGGCGCACGGCAAAGTGCGCGGTCTTCCTCTTCGCCCTGGCTCTCACAAAATCCGTGGGGCTTCTGTGGTGCGTTTACGCTGTGGCGCTGTTTCTCATTTACCGGGGCTTCCGGGGCAATAGGGGCCGCGCCGCGGCGCTCCTGCTCCCGCCGGCCGCCGCCGCGGGGAGCTGGTGGATGTACTGCCGGGTGATGGACCGGACGACGTATCTCACCCGGGCCATCGCGCCCACGGTGGGTTCCCAGCTCAGAGCCGTCCTCTCCGGGACGTTCTTTAAGGACCAGCGCACGGTGGGGCTGATCCGCGCCTGGCTCCGGGCGTTTTTGCTGGAGCCTGTCCACCGGGAGTGGACGCCGGGGGTGGACCTGACGCCGGCGCTGGCCATGCTCCTGATCTTCGCGCTTTTGCTGGCGTTTCGCCGCGCCGGGTGGCTTGAGAAGGGAAAGGCGAGGCGGTTCACCCTCTTCACCGCCGGGATGTTCCTGGTCACCCTGGGCGTGCTGCTCATGAGCCACCTCACCATCTTCTACAGCGAAGCGCAGTATCTGGAGAGCGCCAATATGCTCACCCAGATGACCCGCTACGGGGGACCCATGTACATCGGCCTTCTGATGTGGGCCTTCCACCTTTGCGCCGTCAAGCTGGAGCTTTCGGACCTCCGGGATCTTCGGGCCGGGGCGGTACTGCCGGGGGCGCTGGCCGCCCTCATCGTCCTGTGCGCCGGGTGGAAGCTGGCGGTCAACTGCCTCTTCCCCGCCGCCGACAGCCTGAACCCCCAGCGCGTGGAGCGCCGGGAGGAATTTGCCCAAAGCTATGAGGATATGCTGACAACGCTGGAGGGCCTCCCCCTGGACGGCGGGAACCGCCGGGTGCTGGTGCTTCTCAACAGCGCGGAATATAACCCCATCGTCACGTTCCTGGCCTCCCCCATGTCGGTGGAGACGATGAACTACAGCGAGGCCACCACGCGGGAGGACATAGACTGGGCCGTGGAGACCACTATGGCCGGGTGGATCTATGTCCAGGACGGGTCCGGCCCGGCGCTGGAGAACCTGCGGGCCGTCCTCCCCGGCAGCGATGTGGGGGCGCTGATCCCGGCGCGGTAGTCAGGGTCCGATGATGTCCGGGGGCGAGTCCGTCTCCGAACACAACGCGGCGCAAACGCCGGGGATGGGCAGCGAGAGGGGCCGGACGGTCAGCCCGTCCACCTGACGGACAAGCGTATGTGCGTCCGTCACAAGGCTCCGAAGCTCCAACAGCCCGCCCAGGCCCTCCCCACGGGCCTTGACGATACTCTCCTTCATGGTCCAGAGGCGGAAAAACCGCAGCGCCTCCTCCCCCTGTTGCGCCAGCACATAGGCCCGTTCGGCGGGGGCGAGGGAGTCAAGAAGCTCCTTCGGGATGTCCGTCACAGGCTCGATGTCGATCCCCACGGGGCCGGCATCAACGGCGCACACCGCCGCGTTCCCGGCGTGGGAGATGGAGAACGCCGGCCCGCCGGGGAGATAGGGCTTGCCGGCGGGGGAGAGGACGACGCGCCTTTCCGCTCCGGCAAAGCCCGCGATCTCAAGCCCGCGCCGTAAAAGGGCGCGGCCCGCCTCGTGAAGCGCCTGCCCGCCGGGACAGGCCTCTTCAAGCTGCCGCCACAGGACCAGCACAGTCCCGCCCCCTTTCCTCGTTTTTTCGTGTTTTTCTGAAAGTATATCACATAGAGACGGGCTTTGCAATCGCGCCCGCCGGGAGAGACCATGATCTTTTCATCCTATTCCTTCATATTTCTATTCCTCCCGGTGACGCTCCTGGGCTTTCACCTGCTGAGGAGAACAGGCCGGGAGCGGCTTGTGAAGCTGTGGCTCACGGCGGCCTCCCTGGTCTTTTACGGGCTGGGGCAGCCGGACTTTCTGGCGGGCTTCGTTTTGACGCTGCTTCTCAATTACCTGCTCATCCTGCTCATGGACAAAAGCCGAAAGAAGGCCGCCCGGCGGCTGTGGCTCACCTTAGCCGTGGCGTGGAACCTGGGGCTTCTCTTTTGGTTTAAATATCTCAACTTCACCATTGCCAACGTAAATCTCCTTTTCGGCACCCACATCGGCGCGCTGAAGCTGATCCTCCCCATCGGCATCTCCTTTTTCACCTTCCAGATCCTGGCCTTCACGGTGAGCTTCTACCGGGGGGAGCGGGGGAGGCCGGGGCTTTTGGATTACGCCGTGTTCGTCACCTTCTTCCCCCAGCTCATCGTGGGGCCTGTGGTGCGCCACGACGAGGTGATGCCCTATATCGAGGGGCGGACGCTCCTTGATTACGACGCCGCCCTCGTCCCCCGGGGCGTGATGCTCTTCTCCATGGGGTGCGCCAAAAAGATCCTGCTGGCCGACACGCTCATCAGCTTCGCCTCCGCCTACTACACCGGCGGCGGGGCGGCCGGGGCGGGGCTTTTCCACTCCTGGATGGCGGTGCTGGCCTACACCTTCGCCTACTACTTCGACTTCTCCGGCTACATCGACATGGCGCGGGGCTTAGGGTGCTTTTTCGGCGTGGAGCTGCCCATCAACTTCGACTCCCCCTACAAGGCGCGGGATTTCGGGGACTTCTGGCGCAGGTGGAACATCACCATCTCCCGCTTTTTCAACGAGACCGTGTTTCAGAACCTCTTCGGCTTCGGGGACGGGGTGGGGAAGCTTATATTCGCCACCATGGCCACCTTCCTTGTGTCCGGCGTCTGGCACGGCGCGGCGTGGCACTACATCCTCTGGGGCCTTGTCAACGGCGCGCTGGTGACGCTGGCGAATATCCGCGCCCTGAAGGAGCGAAAGCCCCTCCCGGCGTGGCTGGCGGTGGCGCTGACCTTCCTTGTGGGGGCGCTGGTGCGGGTGCTTTTCGACTGCACGGGCCTCACCCAGGCCGCCATGGTGTACCGCAAGCTCTTTGACGTGAGAGAACTCCTGCACGCGCGCACGTTCCTGCGCTCGGCGCTTACGTTTGTGAAGGAGAATCTTTCGGTGACCCTGACCATGGCGGCGGGCGCCGTCATATGCTTTGCCTTCCCCAACTCCAACGCCCTGTCGGAGCGGGAGCGGTACGGCTGGCGGGAGGCCGTGTTCAGCGCGGCGCTTCTGGCGCTGTCGCTCCTGTGCATGAGAAGGGTCTCCACCTTCCTCTATTTCAATTTCTGAGGTGAGAAGCTTGTCCATAAAGAAGTGGCTCGCCGTCTTCCTAACGGCGGTCGTCCTTTTCGCCTGCTGCGCGGCGGTTTTCAATGTGCTCACGGACTCCTTCGGCGTCTTTGGGGACAGGCTCATGGACTGGTACGCCTATGACATGACCATGAACCCACGCGTGGCGAAGATCGCGTATCTGGACAGAAACTTTGAGAAATACGACTCCTACGTCATCGGAAGCTCCAAGTGCTCCTCCCTGTCGCCGGAGAAGCTGAACGCCTATATGGACGCCAGCTTCTACAACATGACCTGGTACGGCGGGGACCTGACGGACGAGCTGGCCCTGACCCGGTATATCGTGGACAATTACCGGGTAAAAAACATCGTCCTGGCGGTGGACCCCCAGGACGCGGAGCTTTTTGACACCGAGGACGACCCCATCAAGGGGAATATGCACTGCAAGGTGGACGGCTCCTTCGCCCCCGCCTTCTACGCAAAATACCTCTTCGCCAACCCCGGCTACGGGCTGGAAAAGCTCCGGGCCTACGCCTCCCGTGGGGTCCTGGTCACCGCCGACGCGGTGTACAAGGCGGAGAACGGGGCGTACAACAAGGAGGTGCGGGACAGCACCCGCATCGGGGAGCTGGCGGAGTACCTGGCGTTTGAGGACAACTACTATGAGCAGGCCCCGTCCTCCATGCCCCATCTGGAGGGCGCGCTGGACGCCATCGCCCAGATCGTGGAGATCTGCCGGGACAACGGCGTTAAACTCACGGTGGTGGGCGTGCCTCTCTACACCGGCGACCTTGCCCGGTACGACCGGGAGAAGATGGAGGACTTTTGGCGGGGCGTGGCGGAGATAACGCCCTTTTACGACTTCTGGGGCGCAAACTGCGTCACCGGGGACATCCGCTACTTCTACGACGTGGACCACTTCCGCAACTGCGTGGGGGATATGGCCCTGGCGTATATCTTCAAGGATCCGGCGGTCTGGATGCCGGAGGACTTCGGGAACCTGACGACGCCGGAGAACGTGGAGGCCCGGATGGCCCGGACCTACGCCGCCCTGGAGGAGCCGCCCCGGGACAACACGGTCCCCCTGCCCATTTTGATGTACCACTCCTTTACGACCGCGCGGGACGGCAGCGACGCGGTGACGCAGGAGGAGTTCTCGTCCCAGCTGGCCGCCCTGCGGGACGCGGGGTTCACCGCCATCACCTATGACGACCTTTTCGACTATGTGTACAGCGGCGGGACGCTGCCGGAAAAGCCGGTGCTGATCACCATTGACGACGGGTATCAGAACAATCTGGACATCGCCGCCCCGCTCCTTGAAACGTACGGCATGAGCGCCGCCATCTCCGTCATCGGGGTCTCGGTGGGCAAGGACACCTATAAGGAGACGGGCGTTCCCATGACGCCTCATTTCACCTTGGAGGACGCCGCCCCCTGGGTGGAGAAGGGCGTGCTGGAGATCAAGAGCCACTCCTACGATATGCACCAGGTCCCGGAGCGGGACGGGGAGGACTGCCGGCGGGGTGTTTTGCGCCTGGCCGGCGAGAGCGAAAGCGATTATGCCGCCGCGCTGACGGCGGACTTTGAACGCTCCTCGGAGCAGATCACGGCCGCCCTGCCCGTGGAGAGCGACGTTTTTACCTACCCCAACGGGCTGTACGACAGGCTGTCCGAGGTGGTTCTGCAAGGGCTGGGCGTCAGGGCCACGGTCACCACGGACTACGGCGTCAACGTGGTGGTCAGGGGCATCCCCCAGACGCTATATGCCCTGAAGCGCGTCAGCGTGGACCCCGGCCTTGACGGGGCGGCGCTTTTGGAGCGGCTGGAGGGCCTTTTATCGGCCCTTCAATAAAGGATTCTTACGGAGGAACAGACATGGACACAAAAGAGCGGATCTATCAGTTTTTCGTGGACAAGAAGAAGGCGGAGGGCCTCACCTACGACACGGAGCTTCTCAAGAGCCGGTATATCAACTCCCTCTTCGCCCTGCAGATCGTGATGTTCGTGGAGAAGGAGTTCGGCGTGAAGCTGGGGCGGCGGGAGATCTCCACCGAGAATTTCCACTCCATCAACGCCATCGCGGCCCTGGTGGAGTCGCACCTGGGAGGGAACGGCTGATATGGCGGACAGTGTGCGGATAAAGCTTGTCGTCTGGGACCTGGACAACACCCTGTGGGAGGGCGTCCTGGCCGAGGGCGGCGGGAAAGACCTGCGCCCCGGTGCCAGGGAGGCCGTCCTGGAGCTGGACCGGCGGGGGATCGTCCAGTCCGTGGCCAGCAAAAACGATGAACGCCCGGCCCTTGCGCGGCTGCGGGAGCTGGGGCTGGAGGACTACTTCCTCTGCCCTCAGATCTCCTGGGACCCCAAGTCCGCCGGGGTGGCGGCTATCCTCAGCGCCCTCAATATCAAGCCGGAGGCCGCGGCCTTCGTGGACGACGCGGCGTTTGAGCGGGACGAGGTGAGGCACGTCCTGCCGCGGATCAACGCCTACGACGGGGCGGCGCTTTCGGAGCTTATCGCCCGCCCTGAGTTCCAGGTCCCGTTCATCACCGCAGACGCCGCCCACCGGCGGGAGATGTACCGGGCGGACCTTGACCGCCAACAGGCGGAGAGGGCCTTTGAGGGCAGCGCCGACGATTTTCTGGCCACCCTGGGCATGGAGCTGGACATCTCCCCGGTGACGGAGGAGGACATCAAGCGGGTGGAGGAGCTGACCGTCCGCACCCACCAGCTCAACTCCACGGGGTACACCTACGGCTACGACGAGCTGGTGTCCATGATCCGGGATCCCGGCTATATCTTCCTCATCTGCGGCCTCCGGGACAAGTACGGCGACAGCGGCAAGGTGGGCCTTCTGCTTTTGGAGCGGGGAGAGGCCCTGCGCGTAAAGCTCCTCATCGTCTCCTGCCGCGTCATGTCAAGGGGCATCGGCTCGGTCCTTCTGGCCTGCGCCACCCACATCGCCCACAGGCTCCAAAAGCCGCTGTTGGCGGAGTTTCTGGAGACGGAGCACAACCGCATCATGTATATCACCTATAAGCTGGCGGGCTTTGAGGAGGCGGAGGAGAACGGGAACGCCCTCCTGCTGCGCTACACCCAGCCCGACCCCCTGCCCCTGCCGGACTATATCCGCATCACCGCCCCGGAGGGGAAATAAGAAGAAAACCCTGCACCTGAACACGGATTGAATTTTTATTCCAATAAAAAATCCCGAAACTCTAAGAGTTTCGGGATTTTTGCGCCTGGTGCGAGAGATGAGACTTTGATTTCATCCTTCTTCCGGCGTTCTTTTATCTGCTTTTCTCCGCACCAATTACAGTAGAGGCTATTGTCCGGGATTTCTCGCTCACAATTTCGGCAGATCACGCAGAAAGCCCCCTCTCCATTGGTTTAAGCCGCCTATTTCAAGGCGTTGATGGCGCTGCCAAGTTGGATTCCGTAGATAAGGCCGACGATAAGGGCAATGGCGGCGAGAATGGCAAAGAATATAACACACCCTTTTATCGCGTTTAGTGCGTTAAGCTTCTTGATATTCACGACAAGGTTTGTCAAGTCGATATTTTCTTTTAGAACGTCGTCCTTGATAGTGAAATAGTGTGTGGTTCCGTCCGCGTCCTTTTCTGTAAAGTAACCAGAGTTTAAGTCGGTTGTTCCATCGCTGGACTGATGCGTAGCGTCTTTCTCTTCGACCTCTATCGCTTCCGCTCCTGCTTCATAAGCAAGTTTAACAAGTTGGTCTCTAATTTTGTCGTTCATGGTTATTTACTCCTTATTGAAATTTTTGTTTTCTTTCGGCTTGCGGATGAGGTCTATCAAAGCAAGGACGGCGCAAATGAGGCACCATCCGGCCCAGATAACCAAGTCTTTGTAGCTTCCGGCCAATGTAAAGCCCACAAGCGCCGCCAAGCCGAACATAACAACGAGGGCTATATTGCCGCCCTTGCTACCCTTGCGAGTGGCTATGGACACGATGCCGCCAGAAAGGAGCATGATGGCGACGACAACTCCCGCTGTCCCGCCGGATTCCCCGTTTTCCTCAAGAGCGTTGGACAAACCGGCGGCGCAGGATTGCAGGATTACGAAAAGTGAAAGAACGATGCAGAGTATTCCAGACACGAGTTTCCATATTTTCATATTTTCTACCTCCGATTTTATTTTTTCGACTGATTTTTACATCAGTCCATTATATTATGTATCTCCCTACATATTATAGAAAGGAGATACATAGATGACAGAAGACGAGAAAAGGGTCATATCAGCTTTCTCAAATCTTCCAGAGAAAGCTCAGGAAACTTTTTTAGAGTATCTGCTGTTGATAGCAGAAGACTTATCAAAAGCTCCTGACGTGACTCAGGAACAGACCGGCAAATCTGCAAAATAAGCTGTTCCCTATCGGAAAGCCCTTCACCCTCTGGGGGTGGGGGGCGTTTCTTTATCTCCAAGCCCAGTCAATTAGTAATCTGTCGTTGTGTGGAGATAGATGGCTATGGTTTCAAGGTTTTTCATCCTTGGGGTGGTTTTTCCTGTGTTCCATAGAGAATATGTGGCTGAGGTGATGTGGCAAGCATCGTAAAATTCCTGCTTTGATATGCCCTTTTCTGCCAGTAGAGAATTTATGCGAGCCACTATTGGCGAATTAGACATAAATCCACCCCTATTTTTGTATAGTTTGACGCCAAGAAAATGCTAATCTTTTCTTGATATTGAAGTAACTTAGTATATACTAAGAATTATAGAGTAAGCAAAACCTGACCCCCAAACCTTAGCGGACCGATAGCAAAATATAGTTGTTGGCACTTCTCATATTACATTATCGTCCTACGCTTGTCAAGAGAAGCTTAGCAAACGAGGGAAGAGATTTTGATTTTGGAACGGCAAAAGCAAGAACGGGTATGTTGCAAGGTACTACCAGTATATCGTGAAATAAGGTGGGCAAGAGACAGAAATGTCCCCGGTTTTTCGTTCTTGTAAGAATTGCATTAGCATTAGTAAATCTATTAGTAAAATGAGCGATTAAAGGCCGTTAGCAAGGGCGTTAGTAAATGATTTTTTCACATTATTAGATATATTTTCATATGGTTGATTGTAAAATCAAGTTGGACACTTGAGTAAAAAATCCATAGTGATTTTTCTCCCCGTGGTAGAATGAAGT
>CANRPO010000037.1 GCA_947632515.1 uncultured Lachnospiraceae bacterium | reverse complement strand
GGCCGAAACAAAAGCAAAAACAGGGGGTTGAAAGACAGGCGACGCGATCTGGTGCGGCGGGCGGCTTTCGGGATGAATTTTCTGGTGGTTGGGATCGAAAACCAGGAGGAGACAGACTACCTGATGCCCTTGCGGTGTATGTCCTATGACACAGCGGAGTATGAGAGACAGGCGGCGCAGATTGGACGGGAGATCAGGAGAGCGGACAGAGATAAGAACGGAAGGAAAATCGCGCGAGCCGAGTTCCTGTCGGGGTTTACGAAGGACAGCAGACTGTCACCTTGCGTGACTATTGTGTTGTATTACGGCGAGAAATGGGACGGGGCGACGTCGCTGCGGGAGCTGCTGGCACTGGAGAGCATCCCGCCGGAGTTACGGGAGGCAGTGAACGACTATAAGGTCTATCTGTGTGAAGTAAGGAAGTTCAAAGACACGGAAGTATTCAAAACGGATGTAAAACAGGTATTCGACTGCCTGCGGTATGCGGAGGAGCCGGATAAGCTGCAGGAGCTTTTAGCGAACGACCCGGCGTACAGGCAGATGGAGCCGGACACCTATGATGTGATAGCAGAGTATACGAAGACCAGTGAACTGATGAAGGTGAAGGAGTACAGCGAGAAGGAGGGCAAGGTAGATATGTGCAAGGCGATAACAGAGTTGATCGAGAGAGGCCGTAGGGACGGACTGGAACAGGGTATCCAACAGGGTATGATACAGGGTATGGTGGAGACGATTCGCGAGTTCGGCAGCACAAAGGAGGAGGCGGTCAGCCGTCTCGTCGATAAGATGAAACTGCCCGGCGACGAGGCCAGAAGGTATGTCGGACAGTATTGGACATAGGAGAAAGCGGGCGATAAGGAGCGCCTGTTCTTTCCGGCGTTTCAGAATTACCTGTCAGGAATGGCGACAAAAATATCGGCAATTGGCGGGTCAGCGCATAATGTCCGTGCGGTGCCCGGCTCCGTCGCATGGATTTTCCGGCAATTCCGGCGAGGCTGAGGCAGCGAACGCGGTCGCCCGCCACTCGCCGTCCGGGCTCGGGGCGGGCTTTATGGGACATCCGTGTCCCATAACCGCTGGGTGTTGTACGGAATGGCAGGAAAATCTCAGGCTCCTGCGCAGGACACCGCACGGACATTATGCGCTGACCCGCAGCGGAAGATATTGGCTGCATGGAATGAAAACACCATTTGGCATAGACTTTTAGAGACAGGAGAGGATACAGCAGCGATATAAGTTGGAAAACCACTTTCCTTGTCCGCGTTAAACATATCAGGGAGACAAATCGGGAGTTGAGAAAAAGAAAAATGGAAGATAAACAGATTTTACTTGATAATGTTGATAAAATTCATACAACCCAAATGGGAATTGATAGAATTAGAAGAAATCTAAAAATAGATACAACAGATGTTGTTGAATATTGCAAAAATAAATGATCGTCATGGAGCCGGTCAAAGGCGGTATGCTTGCAAAAGTGCCAAAAGAGGCGGAAAAGCTCATGAAAGAAATGCATCTCGATGTTTCGCCCGCATCATGGGCAATTCGTTTTGCGGCAGGTCTTGACGGCGTCCTTACAGTTTTGTCCGGTATGTCTACACTGGAACAGGTAGAAGATAATGTATCTTTTATGAAAGATTTTCAGCCGCTTAACGACAGGGAAAAAGAAATCTTAACGGAAACTGCAAGGCTTTACCGTATGTCCGGTATTGCAAAGACAGCAGATTTTACGCCTTATGAAACAATAAATCCCAAAGGGATCTCTGCGGTGGCGATACTTGACTGTTATAATAGCTGTATGCTTCAGCCGGTGCCAACATTTGGTGCGGAGCACAACTATTTTACTTCTGAGAAAGCGAAGCACGGGCTGGGGAAAGGATGATGTCTGTATTCCGGGAGAAGTCATATTGGCTGATGGAACAGATGCTACGGAACTTATCCATGAAGCAGAAAAATTTTTGAATGACAGCGCATTTGCTCAATATGACGTTTGAGTGCTAAATATCCTTGAAATGGTATAGCTGAATAGAAACTGCTAGGATGGGAACACTTCGTCTAATCCCTTACAGACCAGCTTGGATGTCAGCTCGATAATCTCCTCCAAAGGGATCTTTCTGCCGTCTGTCACCCATTGCTTATAGATTTCAATGGTACTTCGGGAAACAAAGGTCATTATGATATTTTGAATATAGGGATCGGTCTGCGCCTTCCTGCTGTCTGCGCCCCATGTTTCGCTCATGATCTCGTTTGTGATGCGCCTGCTGATGTAGTGGAAGCTGCCGCTGCATGTAAGCTTTTCATAAAGCCGCCCGCCTTCTTCGCAAGTTAAAAAGAATTCTCTTGTGATTTTATCCATATCATGCGGGCGCGTGAGTCCCTGCGTGCGTTTTATGAAATCTCTTGCCATTTCGTTCTGCAGTTCACGCAGCAGATCATCCAATGAGTTGTAATGAAGATAAAAAGTTTTGCGGTTGATTCTTGCACGTTCGCTGAGCTCTTTGATTGAGATTTCATCATAATCCATTTCACAAAGCATATTTTCAAAAGTTTTGCGGATGGCTTCCTTTGTTCGTATGACGCGGAGATCTTCTTTTCCTGTTTTTGGCATGCCCACTCCTCCATAGCAAATATATTTTTCATTATAATTCGTTCGTGTATAAAAATCAACTCGTGTGTATTAATGCCACATTTTTTCATGGGATGTGGCATAAACCGCTTTTTGGCAAAAATGGTGTGGAGTCATAATCACACAGGCGGTATAATATCCGCGAAAACACGGAGTATTCGCGAGGGATGCACGGCTTAACAAAAAAGATGGAAACAGAGAAACGGAGAATGTTTCGTACAATGGCAGAAGAACACAAAGCGAAAGATGACAACAGTAATGAAAAAGGAACTGGTAATGTCGGATTTATGAATTTCGGAGGAAATGATACATGAAAAAGATTCTTTCAGCATTATTCATTTTTAGTCTTTTATTTACCGTTACGGCTTGCGGAAACGGCGGATCAGGAGTTGATTCCGTTCAGACGGAGAAAACAGAAAGTGGGAGCAGCCAGACAGCCGCAGACACATCTTCCAAGGACGAACAGGCGGAAAATGCAGAACCTTTGGAAAGTGAGCCTGAAACGGCAGAGCCTTTGGAAAACGACACAGAAACATCTAATGATGACAATAACAATGGGGACAATCATATCCTTGTAGCTTATTTCTCCCTTGCGGGCGAGCAGTATGAGGTTGGCGTGATCGAAAAGGGCAATACGGAGATTGTGGCAGAAATGATAGCCGCGTCTACTGGCGCGGATATGTTCAAGATGGAGGCTACGACCGAATATCCCGACACCTATGAAGAACTGCTGGAGGTTTCCCGGCAGGAAGCAGATACACCGCCGGAGATTGCAGAAACAGTGGAGAATATGACTGACTATGACACAGTATTTATAGGTTATCCCATATGGTGGGGCGATACACCGGCGATCATCAAGGTCTTTTTACAAAGTTATGACTTCTCCGACAAGACGATCATTCCGTTCTGCACACACGGAGGCAGCGGACTTGCCGGGACGGACCGGACGATCAGTGGACTTTGCCCGGATTCCACCATCGGAGAGGGACTTGCGGTTCGCGGCAGCACTGCGCAGAACGACCGCGACAGCGCACGGGAAAGCGTAACAGAATGGCTGACGGACAACGGATATGCCAAAGAATAAAAATTAAGAAAGGGGTTGTGACTATGTCAGATTATTTTGGAAAAGAGACTCCCAAGCTGGGTTTCGGGTTGATGCGTCTGCCGCAAAAGGGGGCGGGAACAGATATTGAACAGGTAAAGAAGATGGTGGACTTATTCATGGAGGCAGGCTTTACCTATTTTGATACGGCGTTTGTGTACGGTACATCAGAGACAGATATAAAAAAGGCGCTGGTTGACCGTTATCCGAGGGAATCCTACACGCTGGCGACGAAACTGAATGCTTTTATGATGTGCCGTGATGAAAAGAGCGCGAAAGAACAGTTCTACAAGAGTCTGGAGCGTACCGGGGCAGGATATTTTGACTATTACCTGATGCACGCTTTCATGGAAAACAATTATAAAAAGTACGACGAGTACCATATCTGGGATTTCGTAAAGGAGCGCAAAGCGGAGGGGCTCATTAAAAACTTTGGATTTTCATTCCATGCGGGGCCAGGGCTGCTTGGCAGACTTCTGACGGAACATCCGGAGGTGGATTTTATTCAGCTCCAGATCAATTACGCCGACTGGAATGATCCGACCGTGTCGTCCCGCGCCAACTATGAGGTGGCGAGAAAGCACGGGAAATCTATCGTTGTCATGGAGCCTGTAAAGGGCGGCAAGCTGGCGAATCCGCCGAAGGAAGTGCAAAAGCTGTTCCGCGATTATGCTCCGGATGCGTCTTTCGCATCATGGGCGATCCGTTTTGTGGCAAGTCTGGACGGGATCATCACTGTGCTTTCGGGAATGTCGAACCTTGCTCAGATGGAGGATAACCTTTCCTATATGAAAAACTTTCAGCCGCTGAATGAGGATGAGCAGAAGATTATCCGCAAAGCGCAGAAGATACTCGGCAACTCTGCGGAGATTCCATGCACCGCCTGCCACTATTGTACGGACGGCTGCCCGAAACAGATACCGATTCCCGATATTTTTGCGGCGGCAAATTTACAGCTTGGCAACGGTCAGACAGCGCAGGCGAAGGAACGCTATGCGGCAATCCCTAAGGGACACCGCGCCTCTGACTGTATCGGATGTAAGCAATGTGAGTGCGCCTGCCCGCAGCATTTGAAGGTCGTGGAGCATTTGAAACAGTGTGCAGTGATGATGGAGGAATAAGGAGGAATCGACATGATTTTAGACCGTAACGAAAACAAAGAGGTTGTAGTCCTTTTAGGAGCAGGCAGCATGGGATGCGCCATTGTCCGCCGGATTGCCGCGGGCAAAAAGATTCTGCTTGGCGACATCAGTGAGAAGGCGCTGGAGCGGGTATCACATGAGTTTACCTACAGCGGGTACGATGTGGAAACGCAGATCGTGGATGCCTGCGACGAAAAGTCAATCAGGGAGTTTGCAAAAAAAGCGGCTGCGCTTGGCTCTGTCATGTATTATATCCATACGGCGGGCGCATCGCCCAGCCAGGCAAGCCCCGAACATATTATAGCGCTTGACCTAATCGGCACATCCTATGCCATTGATGCCTTTGGGGAAGTGATGGCAAGGGGCGGCGCGGGTTTGGTCGTTTCCAGTCAGACGGGGTATATGCCTCACGCGCTTACTGCCGAGGATGAGGAAGCGCTTGCCATGACGCCGACAGATCAGCTTGTTTCTCTCCCTTGTCTTGACGGATCAAAAACGCCGAATCCGGGGGCAGCCTATATCGTGTCGAAACGGGCAAACCAGCTTCGTGTACGCACGGCGGCAGCCACGACATGGGCAGACAGGGGCGCAAGGATCAATACCATAAGTCCCGGAATTATTGTGACGCCGCTTGCCTATGATGAGTTCAATGCACCGGGCAATACTTACCAGAATATGATTGACTGCTCGGCTGTGCGTCGTGCGGGGACATCGGACGAGATTGCGGCGGCCGGCGCATTTCTGTTGGGAGCAGATGCAGGATTTATCACCGGAACGGATCTTTTGATTGACGGTGGCGTTATTGCGGCGCTGAAAAGCGGAAAATTTGATCTGCGTGTCAGATAGGAGGACATTATGGAAAAGATTTTGATTGCGTACTTCTCCCATGCGGGACAGAATTATTCACACGGAGGCATCAAAAATCTGCCTGTCGGAAATACCGAAGTTGTTGCAAAAAAGCTCCATGCCATGATACCGAGCGACTTATTTTATATTGACACGGTGCAGAAATATCCAGATGACCACATGAAAAAAATCGAGATTGCCAAACGGGAGTATGAGCAGAATGCCCGACCGGAACTTTCTGCGAAAGTGGAAAACATGGACCAATATGAAACGGTGATCGTTGCATTCCCTAATTGGTGGACAACTATGCCGATGGCATTGTTTACTTTTTTTGAAAGTTATGACTTCTTTGGAAAGACAATCTGTCCGCTGATCACACACGGCGGCAGCGGTTTTTCTAATTCTCTGCGGGATATTGCAACACTTTGTCCCGGAGCAAGGCTTACAGAAGGATTGACCATCAATGGGGATCATGTTGTTTCCTGTGACGGAGAACTTGAAAAATGGGTGCATAAAATCGGTTTGAAATAAATATTGGAGAATTTATGAAAGCAGGAAAGAGAATATTTCATTTTTCATGGATGTCTAATATGGCATTTGTGAGAAAGGCTCATCTGCTGCCTGCCGGTGTCGGCTATTTTATGACAAGAATGCTGCAGCGATCCATACGGGGAATTTTAAAAAATGAATGAACTACAATGCAAAATAAAAGAAAGATCTGATAAAACGAATGCTTGTACTCACTGTGGGCGTTGTATGGAAGTATGTCCGGCAGGGATTGATATTCCGATTGCGATTCAGATTTATCATCAATGTAGGGAGAACAATCGTACAGCGTTATATCAGTTGAATGCGCTGCCCGCAAATGCCGGCCCGGAGGACTGTATTGAGTGTGGTGTCTGTTCCGCTCATTGTCCTGCAAAAATTGGGATAAAAGACATAGTCAGAGAATTGGCAATGATGCAGTGTCAATATGAGATTTATCGTAGATAATCTGATTTGCAAAATGCGCAGTCCATTTCTATAGCGTATGACGCTGCATTTTGTGATTTTTTTTGGGGGGGGGGATAACCCGGAAAGCGTGGAGAACAGAACGGGAGCGGCTTAAAAAGAAAATGCCGGTACTTCGGAACGAGAGGGCGAGGGCGTGTCACGACCTTGCGTTTGCGGAAGTGATACGCTATAACAAAGCCAATCTTGAACGTGTGGAGCAGAACGAAGGCAGACGGCAGACTGTCAGCAGGACTAAGCGGAGAAAGAAATTTAATGGCAATGTGATAGGAAAGTCAACGCGATTGTGGTATTATGTGAGTGAGACAAATCGCTGTTTGGAGGAAACTTATATGGTTGATTTCATTGTTGGGCTGTTTTGGGAAATTGTTGATTTCTTTATTACTTTTTGGGGAGACAATGTTATTGATAAGTTTGCCAAAAGAAATAAGTAAAGTTGGGATTTAATGGGAGTGAAAGACGGCACTTTTGTAAATGAGTATATGATGCTGAAACGGTTATGAACATAACGTTTGTAACCGTTTATTTATTCCCGCGAGCAATGAGCCAAGTGCCGTGCTTGCACGAGCATTTGGCGAATGCCGCGAGGTCAAATACCCCGCAGCTTGCTACGTTGCAAGTTTGATACCCCGTCAGCTTGCTGCGGGGTCTTTGATTGGGAAAAATAACTTTCATGCAGATATGCGGTCTGACTCAATGGCATGGGGAGCCTGTACTGTTACTTTTTTTGTTCTCCAGGCATCTAATCAGTGTACAGGCAAGACAATGATCGCGATCGAAGGCTGTAAGAAAGCGGGAAAACAAATGGACAAGGAGCAATTTACGGCAAGGATACTTGCACTGGAAAAACGTATGTATCACACGGCGTTTTCGATCCTCAGGGACAATGAGGACTGCGCGGACGCAATGCAGAATGCGGTGCTTGCCGCATGGCGGAAACTTGGGACTCTGCGGAGACCCGAATTTTTTGACACCTGGGTAACGCGCATTCTCATAAACGAGTGCTATCAGATCATCCGTGGCAGGAAAGATACGGTGCCCTACGAAGAGTATGAGGCAGTCTGCGCGGAGCCCGCCTCAGAGGCGTACAGCCCGGAACGGCAGGAACTGTTTGACGAGATCATGCGGCTGGGAGAGCATTACAGACTGCCGATCGTCCTTCACTATGTGGAAGGCTATTCCGTGAAGGAGACGGCAAAGATGCTTGCCATCACGCAGGCGGCTGTGAAACAGAGGCTGTTGAGGGCGAGAAGAATCCTGAAAGAAAGGCTTGGTGGCAGATCATGAGAAAATTAAACGGCAAAGACGTGTTCCCTGAAGTGCCTGCGCCTGTGCACCGCGCGGTCTTAGACGCGCTGGACAGGCTGGAGGATCCGGGTGTGATCGGGACGGAAGAGAGAAAGGAGAACAGGATTATGCTTCCAAAGAAGAAAAACAGATACACGGCGGCGGCAGTCGTCGGCGCGGCGGCTCTCGCCGTATGTTCGGTGACGGGCTACGCGGCCTTGAAATATCTTACGCCGTCACAGGCGGCTCTGGAAGTCAACGACCACAAGCTGGCCGCAGCCTTTCAGAGGGAGGACGCGGTGCTGATCGACGAATCGCAGAAATATGACGACTACATCATAACCCTTCTCGGCGTTGCAAGCGGCGCGGACATCAGCGACTATATCCCCTCCGATATGGCGCTGGGCGACAAGGCGATGTACGCGGTCCTCGCCATGGAGAGGACCGATGGAAAACCCATGCCCGATACAGACTCGGACGAGTACGGCTCCGTCTCGTTCTTTGCGTCGCCCTATATTCAGGGGCTGGCGCCCGGGAAGTTCAATATCTACACGCTGGGCACGGGTTACAGCGAGTTCGTGGAGGATGGCATACAGTATCGCCTGCTGCAGTTTGACGATCTTTCCGTATTTGCGGACAGGATTCTCTATATCGGGGTGAACGAAGGCGCCACCTGCGACGTCTCCGCTTATCTGTATGACGAGACAACGGGTAAAATAAGCAAAAATCCGGACTATGACGGTCTGAACGCCCTGTTTACACTGCCGATAGACGCATCCTGCGCGGACGAGGAGGCGGCGCAGGCGTATATTGACAGGATCAATGCCGAGTGGAATTCTTCAGACAGCGGCTCGGAAAGCCGTCCGGAAATGACGGACGAAGAGAAGGAACTGGACGCTTTTATGAGCGGAATCACCGGGGAGAACATAGGGGAGCATCTGGAGCGGGTGGAGCAAACCGTTCAGACCCTGACGCCGGATTCGGACGGCTATATCGAGTATTCCTGGCATCTGGAGAACGGAGCGGGCAGCGAGAACGCCAGATTATATCTGGACTGGCTCGGTCCGGAGGCAGGGGAAACGATCATTCTGGGATGGTCGTCGTCAGGCGGGACCATAGAGGGATTATGTGTGGAGACGCTCACGGACAATGGCGACGGCACCTATACCTTCGCGGTCTATGCAGGACAGGACGGCGCGCAGTAAGATTTGCCTTGACAAAAAAACCGACGCGTGGTATATAAAAAATATGATTTGTTTCTAAAAATAATAATTGGCATGCGACAAAGGCGTTTGGAATATTCCAGACGCCTTTTTTCGCGGGATAAGCGGAGCCGGAAAGGGGGAACAAAGATTATGGAGATAGAACTGACCAGGCGGGCGGAGACGGTGAACGAGCTGCTGGCGCGATACGGCGTTAAATTCGGGATATACAAGAACAACGAGTTCAAGGAACAGCTCTTCCCGTTTGACACGATCCCAAGGATCATCAGGAAGGATGAGTTCGCGTATCTGGAAAAAGGACTGAAACAGCGGGTCATGGCGCTCAACTGCTTTATTCGTGACATTTACGGCGACAAGAAGATCATTCGGGACAAAGTCGTGCCCGAAGAGTTCGTATACATCTCGTCGGGGTATCTGGCGTCTTGCGACGGCGTGCTGCCGCCCAGAGGGATATACGCCCACATCGCCGGGATCGATCTGGTACAGGGCAGGAACGACAAGTGGTATGTGCTGGAGGATAATCTGCGGGTGCCGTCGGGGGCATCCTATCCGATGATCGCCAGAGAGATCTGCAGAAAGAGCAGTCCCGCCACTTTTGAGACATATCATGTGGAAGATAACAGAGACTATGCGAAACTGCTGCGCTGGACGATGGACTATGTCAATACGGGAGGGCATACGGTAATCCTCACGCCGGGACGCTACAACGCCGCATACTTCGAGCACTCTTACTTCGCGGAAAAGACGGGCGCGCATCTGGCGACGGGCAGCGAACTCATGGTGGAGGACGATTATCTGTACTTCGTCGATTACTCCGGCAGGCGGGAGAAGGTGGGAGCCGTTTACAGAAGGATCTCCGACGAGTATCTCGACCCCATGACCTTCAACGAGGAGTCGGTCATCGGTATTCCGCATATATATGACGTGTACCGGAAGGGCCATGTGGCGCTCCTCAACGCGCCGGGCAATGGCGTGGCGGACGACAAGGGTATCTACTACTTCGTGCCGAAGATGGTGCGGTACTATCTCGGAGAGGAACCGATCTTACAGAATGCGCCGACCTATCTGCCCTACTATGAGGAGGATATGCGGTATGTGCTGGAGCATTTCGACGATCTTGTATTAAAAGATGTGGCGGAGGCGGGAGGGTACGGAGTCGTCTTCGCAGACAGGATGACGGCACAGCAGAAAGAGGACTTTATCGCCCTCTTAAAGAGAGAGCCGAGAAGATTCATTGCGCAGGAGGTCATCGACTTCAAGGACATTGATATTGTGGAGAACGCGAGGCGTGTGCCGCGCAAGGCGGATCTGAGGGCGTTTGTTCTCATGGTGGACGAACCGATCGTCTGGAAGAGCGGACTGACGCGTTTTTCCAGAGATCCGGATTCCTTCATCGTCAACTCGTCTCAGGGAGGAGGATTTAAAGACACATGGGTATTATCTCAGTAGAAAACTTAGACAGACTGTTCTGGCTCGGCAGATATTCCGAGAGGGTCTACACGTCGGCCAGGCTGTTCGCGGACAGCTTTGACAGGATGATAGACATGGATATGGACAACTATGCGGCTTTTTGCAGGCAGCTGGATATTCCCAACATTTACAGTTCCCGGGAAGATTTCTGCAACCGTTATATCTCGGACGAAAACGATCCGAACTCGATCTACTCCAATCTGATGCGGGCGTACGACAATGCCGTCGTGCTCAGAAACGAGATCGGGAGCGAGCCGATCACTTATATACAGCTCTCAGTCTATGACATGAAGAAGAGCAGGGTGTCAAGGGCGCCTCTGGTGGGTCTGCAGAAGGTGGAGGACAACATTCTGGCATTCTGGGGCATCGTGGACGACATGATCGAGAATGAAAACATACGAAACGTCATCAAGATCGGCAAACGGATCGAGCGTCTGGATCTGTATGGACGGCTGCAGATGAACAGGGAAAGCATCGTCAGGGAGGTGCACCGCCTCGCGGGGCGGATCGCGCGCACCAATCTGCACTATGACGAGAAAAATCTGAAAGAGTTGAAAAAACTTGCGGAAGAAGAACAGATAGACTATGATAGGGTCGTAGCGTTGGCTGACACATTGCGCAAGGATTGACAACATGAAAACATTACAATTCCACTATCATATGGAGATCGCTTTCTCCGAACCGGTGCACAGTCACATTTATACGCTGAAATGCCTGCCGCAGACGGGCGGGGCGCAGCGCATAGAAAAGTGCGTTTACCGGATAACGCCCGGAGGCAGGGTGCAGGAGAGCACAGACTCTTTCGGAAACAGGATGCTGTATGGCACGGCCCAGGAGGAGCACAGTCTCTTCTTAGTGGATGTGACAGGTACTGCGGTGACCGGCGTGCAGGCTCCGAATATGCCGCAGGATACCCCGGATCTCTCGGTCTATCGCTATCGGACGCCGCTGACGCAGCCGGGAAGAAGGACCCGGGAATTGCTCGGACACTGTCGGAAACGGACGGCGGACATGTCTCTGCGCGACAAAGCGCTCGTCTACATGGAGGCGGTGCACGGGAGTATACAGTACGGCAAGGGCGTGACGGACATCAACACCACTGCGGAAGATGCGCTGGCGCTTGGGAGCGGCGTATGTCAGGATTATTCGCATATCCTGCTTGCGCTGTGCCGGGAGGACAGGATCCCTTCGAGATATGTGGTGGGTATGATGACGGGCGAGGGAGAGAGCCATGCGTGGGTGGAGATTTATGACGGAGCGCGCTGGCATGGCTTTGACCCGACCAACAATGTGCCCGTGGAGGACGCCCATATCAAGATATCCCACGGCAGAGACTATCGGGACTGCTCTATCAACAGAGGCGTCTTCACGGGGCAGGCGGCGCAGCGGCAGAGCATTCTGGTCGAGGTGACGGAAAATGGCGGGACGCCCGCCTGAGAGAGGAACGGTAAACGGCAATGATCGAAACGGTTGTGCAGGTCGATCTTCCGGTGGACGAGACGCTGCAGATCCGCAAAATGCGGCTGCAGCCGGAGGACGGAGGAAACGGCAGAAGGATCAGCATAGTCACCGGCATCCACGGGGACGAGCTGGAGGGGCAGTATGTGTGCTATAAGCTGTCCGACTACATACAGAAAAACATAAAATATCTCGCCGGGACGGTAGACGTCTATCCTGCGCTCAACCCTTTCGGCATCGACTCCATCACGAGGGGCATTCCGGCCTTTGATCTGGATATGAACCGCATTTTCCCGGGGAACACGGAGGGGGACATGAACGAGTACCTGGCGGCGCAGATCGTGAGGGACGCGGCGGGATCGGATCTGGTGTTTGATATTCACGCCAGCAATATCTTCCTGACGGAAGTGCCCCAGATCCGCATCAACGAACTGCACAGGGACAGACTCGTCCCCTATGCTGAGGAGGCGAATGTGGATTTTATCTGGATCCATGGAGCCAGCACCGTGCTGGAATCCACTTTCGCACACAGCCTGAATGCTGCGGGCACGCCGACGCTGGTGGTGGAGATGGGCGTCGGCATGCGCATTACGCAGGCGTACGGGGACCGGTTGTTTGCCGGGATCGTCCACCTGATGAAACGTCTCGGCATCTGGGAGGGAGAGGATTTTGACGTGAGGACGCCGATCGTCTCTGCGGATAATGAGGACGTCGGCTTTCTGAACGCCTCCGTGTCCGGCATTTTCCTTAAAAACGTCGAGCACGGAGCCGTCCTGAAAAGGGGCGATCTGATCGGCAGGATCGTAAATCCTTTGACGGGTACGGTGGAGGACGAGATCACGTCTCCAGAGGACGGCTGGCTTTTTACCATCAGAGAATATCCCGTTGTCAGCGAGGGCTCTCTGCTAGGAAGGATACTTTATGGAAAAGAAAGTTCTGTTTGAGATCAAGGCGCTGTACCGCGATGACTTCCGCGTGTCGGGTTTCTCCTTCGGGCACGGGGAGAAGGCCGCCTGCATCGTCGGCAGTATGCGGGGCAACGAAAATCAGCAGCTGTACTGCTGCTCTCAGCTCATCAGAAAATTGAAGGAGCTGGAGGCGAAAGGCCGCATTCATGAGGGGAAAGAGATTCTGGTCGTACCCTGCGTCAATCCCTATTCCATGAACATCAAGAAAAGGTTTTGGAGTATTGATAACACAGACATCAACAGAATGTTTCCGGGGTATGACGAGGGGGAGACGACGCAGCGGATCGCGGGCGGACTCTTTGAGGCGATCAAGGACTACGTTTATGGATTGCAGTTTGCCTCCTTCTACATGCCGGGCAGATTCGTGCCGCACATACGCGTGATGAAGACAGGGTTTGAGGATGTGGAACTGGCGAAGAAGTTCGGGTTCCCCTACGTCCTCCTGCACACGCCCAGACCCTTCGATACCACCACGCTGAATTATAACTGGCAGGTGTGGGAGACGAAGGCTTTCTCCGTCTACACGACCTCCACGGAGGAGATCGACAGAGCGAGCGCAAGGCAGGCGGTAGAATCCGTGCTGAATTTCCTGCGGAAAACGGATGTGATCGACTACGACGGATTTGAGGGCTATGTGTCCAAGGTGGTTTCCACGGAGGAGATGGTGACCGTGCGCAACAGGACCGCCGGATTTTTCGAGGGAAAAGCGGGAGCAGGAGAGCATGTGCGAAAAGGGCAGGTGCTGGCGTGTATCGCCGACTGCTATGAGGGGAACGTGACGGATGAAATTTGTTCTCCCGCAGACGGCACGATCCTCTTCGCCCATGCCGAGCCACGGGCGTATCAGAACACGGCGGTGTACAAGATCATTCCCGAAAAGGATGAGTGGTAGGGTATGAGAGGAAAAAAGCCTCCGGCAGCGGGGACGGAAGATTCCGAAAAAAAGGGCGGCTTGTTGCATTATAATCATAGTGATGATAAAATAAAAACACGGATTTAGAGAATGTGCTGTCGGTTTCATGTGGAGAGGAGAAAAACATGAATTTATCCGGACAGCAAAAAGCCTCGGGCTATTTCGGGGAAAAACAATCTGCCACAGTGTCTGCACCGAGCGAGATCGCACAGAATTTAAAAGTGGCTGATGAAAATGCCGCATTTAAGTATGATGAGTCGGCGAGAAATATTGTGGCCCAAAAGTCGGTTCTGGCATATATAGTAAAGAGCGCTCTCGACGAGTATGCGGCGTATACGGTGCAGGAGATCGCGGAGAGGTTTATCGAGGGCGAACCGGAGTTAAGAAAGATCGCGGTTCATCAGGATCATCCGGACAGGAAAGACGATCCCAGCATGATGAGCGGGAATGATAAGATCGAAGGCAAACCGACTGCCGACAAGTCACAGAGGGACGGCACGGTTTATTTTGACATCCGTTTCATCGCGGTTCTTCCGTCTGATGGCAGTCGAATCGAGATTTTGATCAACTGCGAGATTCAAAACCGGGATACGCCGGGTTATCCGATCCCGAAGCGCGGCATCTATTATACAGCAAGAATGATCTCCTCCCAAAGGGGTACAATATTTAAGGATCAAGAGTACGGGAAGATTAAAAAAGTAGTGTCGATCTGGCTGTGTGAGAATACGGCGGATGCCCGGTCCGACACCATCAACAGATATTCTTTCACAGAGGAGTGCCTGAGAGGGGATTTCCGGGAGGAGAAAAAGGACTATGACCTGATGACGGTAGTGGTGCTGCGGCTGGGGCGCAAGGGAGAAAACAGCGGGGATGATGCGATCCGGCTGTTGAGCAAGATGTTTTCGACGAATCTCAGCTATGAGGATAAGCTGGAGGCGCTTAAGAACGAGTTTAAGATCAGTGTGAGCAGGGAAATGAGCGAGGAGGTGCAGAGCATGTGCAACTTGAGCGTGGGCGTTTTGAATAAAGGAGAGATGAAAAAGGCCAAAGCAATGGCGTATAGACTTCAGGAAAAAGGGATGTCGTGCGAGGAAATCGCGGATGTGGCTGAAGTTGATACAGATACAGTCCGTGAGTGGCTTGCGGAGCGCGAGGAGATGCTTGTAAAGTAACAGGCAACAGCTCGTGCAGGAACAGAATAAAACAGCATTGAAAGGTGAATATGCACGAAGTTTTACCTTGACAAAAAAAACGCATATCACTATAGTAGTATCAGATGCAAAAGGCCATAGGGCCTGTGATAAAGGTGATGAAAAAGAGGAGTACGCGACAGCCGCCGCCAGAGAGAAAAGCCATGTGCTGGAAGGCTTTTTCGGAGAGGCGTCGCGGAAGGTAGCTTTGGAACCTGAGCGCAGAAGGGTGATGCTGCAGCAAAAGAGGACAGCCGCCGCAGTAAGCGTTCACGCTTGATCCACGTTAGCGGATTGGATCCTGTCAGGGATTACAGAGTGATAAATGAAGGTGGTACCGCGTATGATGCGCCCTTTGCCGATTGGCAGAGGGCGCTTTCTGCGTATCAGCAGAGCCGGCGGGCGGCTTACGGCGAGCAAAGCGAACGAGCGATGCGGGAAAGCATCGCGAGTCTGCTGATACGCACGGAAGGAAGAAATCGGAAGTCGGACGCAGGCGGGCGGCATGGGAAACATGGCGGGAGTCGGACGGATGCAGGACGGAAGAGTATCATGAAAGGAGAGAACATGAGCAAGGAACTGGCAAAGACCTACGACCCGAAAGGGATAGAGGACAGACTGTATCAGAAGTGGCTGGACAAAAAATATTTTCACGCGGAGGTGGACGAGACGAAGAAACCCTTCACCATCGTCATTCCGCCCCCGAACATCACGGGGCAGCTCCACATGGGACACGCGCTGGACAACACCATGCAGGATATTCTGATCCGCTATAAGAGGATGCAGGGCTACAACGCGCTCTGGCAGCCCGGCACCGATCACGCCTCCATCGCGACGGAGGTGCGCATCATCGAGAAACTGAAGGAGGAGGGCGTCTCGAAGGAGGATCTGGGGCGCGAGGGGTTCTTAAAGCGCGCTTGGGAGTGGAAAGAGGAGTACGGCGGCCGCATCATCAGCCAGCTCAAGAAACTCGGCTCCTCCTGCGACTGGGACAGGGAGCGGTTCACCATGGACGAGGGCTGCAACCGGGCAGTCACGGAAGTGTTCTGCAAGATGCACGAGAAAGGCTGGATCTACAAGGGCAGCAGGATCATCAACTGGTGCCCCGTCTGCAACACTTCCATCTCCGACGCGGAGGTGGAGTACGAGGAGCAGGCCGGGCATTTCTGGCACATCAAGTACCCTCTGGTGGATGAGAACGGACAGCCAAGCAAAACGGAATTTCTGGAGTTCGCCACCACCCGTCCCGAGACGATGCTGGGCGATACCGCCGTGGCGGTCAACCCGAAGGATGAGAGATACACCTACCTGAAGGGCAGGCAGGTCTGGCTGCCCATTGTGAATAAGCCGATCCCTGTGGTGGAGGATGAGTATGTCGATATGGAATTCGGAACGGGCGTTGTGAAGATCACGCCGGCCCACGACCCCAACGACTTCGAGGTGGGCAAGCGGCACGGCCTGCCCGAGATCAACATTATGAACGACGACGCCACCATCAATGAGAACGGCGGCAAGTATGCGGGGCTGGACCGCTACGAGGCGCGGAAACAGATCGTGGAGGAACTGGACCGGGAGGGCCTTCTGGTGCGCATCGAGGACTACACCCACAATGTGGGCACCCACGACCGCTGCGGCACGACCATCGAGCCGCTGATCAAGAAACAGTGGTTTGTGAAGATGGACGAGCTGATACGTCCTGCCGTGGAGGCGGTGAAGAGCGGAGAGATCAGGCTGATCCCCGAGCGCATGGACAAGACGTACTTCAACTGGACGGACAATATTCGGGACTGGTGCATCAGCCGCCAGCTCTGGTGGGGACACAGGATCCCGGCCTACTACTGTGACAAGTGCGGCGAGATCGTGGTGGCGAAGGAGATGCCGAAGGTGTGCCCCAAGTGCGGAGATGTGCATTTCACGCAGGATCCCGATACGCTGGACACCTGGTTCTCCTCGGCGCTGTGGCCTTTCTCCACGCTGGGTTGGCCGGACGATACGCCGGAGCTTAAATATTTCTATCCCACGGACGTGCTGGTGACAGGCTACGACATCATCTTTTTCTGGGTGATCCGCATGATCTTCTCGGGGTACGAGCAGATGGGCGAGAAACCGTTCCACACTGTTCTGTTCCACGGTCTGGTGCGCGATTCACAGGGGCGCAAGATGAGCAAGTCCCTCGGCAACGGCATCGATCCTCTGGAGATCATCGACAAGTACGGCGCGGACGCCCTCAGACTTACGCTGATCACAGGCAACGCGCCGGGCAACGACATGCGTTTCTACTATGAGAGAGTGGAGGCGAGCCGTAATTTCGCCAACAAGGTGTGGAACGCGTCGCGGTTTATCATGATGAACATGGAGCAGGCCGAGGAGAAGACGGGAACCCGGGGATGGGAAGTGTCGTATGATAAGATAAAGGAGCACCTGGAGCCGGCGGACAAGTGGATCCTGTCGAAACTGAATACGCTGGTCCGGGACGTGACGGACAATATGGAGCACTATGAGCTGGGTATCGCCGTGCAGAAAGTGTATGACTTTATCTGGGACGAATTCTGCGACTGGTACATCGAGATGGTGAAACCCCGCCTGTACCAGAAGGACGCGCAGGAGCATGACAGCAACAACGCCGCGCTCTGGACGCTTAAGGCTGTGCTGATCGACGCGCTGAAACTGCTGCACCCGTACATGCCCTTTATCACGGAGGAGATCTTCTGCACGATCCAGAGCGAGGAGGAGTCCATCATGATCTCCAGGTGGCCCGAGTTCACGGCAGAGAGAGATTTTGCGGCCGAGGAGGAGGCCATCGGGCTGATCAAGGAGGCGGTGCGCGGCATCCGCAATATCCGCACGCAGATGAACGTGGCGCCGGGCCGCAGAGCGGCGGTCTGTGTGGTCAGCGGCAACGGCGCGGTGCGCGGCGTCTTCGAGGAGGGCAGACTGTTCTTTGCCTCTCTGGCGGGAGCGTCCCAGGTGACGGTGCAGGCGGACAAGAGCGGGATCGCGGACGACGCGGTGTCGGTGGTCATCCCCAACGCCACGGTCTATATCCCCTTTGCGGAGCTGGTGGACATCGGACAGGAGATCGAGCGTCTTACGAAGGAGGCGAAACGTCTGGAGGGCGAGCTTACGCGCGTGAACGGCATGCTGAACAACGAGCGTTTCATGGCGAAAGCGCCGGAGGCAAAGGTGGCGGAGGAGCGCGCGAAACTGGAGAAGTATACGCAGATGGCCGAACAGGTGCGGGAACGCCTGACGCAGCTTCAGGGATAATCTTTCCGTCCCGCTTATTTTAGACTGGAAAAATAGAGAGAGTTAGTGTAAAGTAATATTAGCGGTACTATGTGTAGCATATGGAAAAAGGAGGTGAGTCACGTTGGCTGAGGTTCAATTTTCCGCAGACCAGTTAAGCAAATTGAAAAATGCCATGACGCGCGCGTCCCAATCGGGCGAAGACGCTAAGCCGGCGCCGGCGGCCGTCGCGGCGACATCTGCGCCCCACAAACCGGCCAGAGCGGGCGGCGAGATGTTTGCGGAGCCGGAGGATCATCTCGCGAGAGGCACTTATATGCGCGTCGAGAAGGACGCGATGACGGCGTGGCTCTATCTGATGCCGCCCGAGGAGGGGCAGTATTACACGAAGGGCGATCTGGAGACTTTTCTGGAACACAGGGGCGTCATCAAAGGCTTTCACAGTTCCAATCTGTCCGCGATGATCAAGAAGAAGGTATACAATCGGGAGATCATCGTGGCACAGGGGCAGCAGAGCATAGACGGCAAGGACGGCTATTTTGAATATCTCTTCTCGCCGGACGAGTACGGCGCTCCCAAGATCAGGGAAGACGGCTCTGTGGACTACACCAACATGAGCGCCCTGCAGAATGTGCATCAGGGCGATAAAGTCGCCATCTACCATTATGCCGTGCAGGGCATAGACGGTTATACGGTATACGGCGGTGAGCTGAAATCGAAGCCTGCGAAAGATCTGCCGCCCATCAGGGGCAGGGGCATCACGAGAGAGAACAACGAGTATTTTGCGATGACCGACGGCAAGATCGAGGCGAAACAGGGCAAGATCGACATTCAGAAGGTTCATCAGATCGTGGGCGACGTGACCATGATCATTGGCAAGATAGAGTTTTTCGGCGACGTCATCATCAACGGCAATGTGGAGAGCGGTGTGACGATCCGCGCGGGGCGCAATATCGAAGTGCACGGCACGACGGGCTGCGCGTCTCTCTATGCGGGCGGCGACGTCATCTTGACCCGCGGCATCCAGGGCGGCGGCAAGATCTCCGCCAGAGGGAGCGTGTTTGCGGATTTCATAGAGAACACTACGGTGGAGGCGGGCGGAACGGTACAGTCAAACACCATTCTGAACGCCCGGATCAACGCCAAGGAAAAAGTGGTGACGACGGGCAAAAAGGGCTGTATCATCGGCGGCTATGTCCACGGTCTGAAGGGCATCGAGGCGATGTCGGTGGGCAGCGATGTGGAAGTGCGGACGATCCTGCACTGCGGCTACGAGCCTGAGGCATACGAGAGACTGGTGGAGATGCGCAGGCAGGAGACGGAGACGAAGGAGGCGCTGGCGGATCTGGTGGAGGCCATGACCGACGCGCTGCGCGAGAAACGTCTGCGGGGTTCCAGCACATCGGCGGCCACCGAGGCGAAACTGTCCGATTGGAACAAACAGAAGGATATGCTTTTCTCCCAGCTCGACGCGATCAGCCAGGAGCGGGAGCAGCTGGAGGAGCTTGTAGAAGGCAGCAGAGGCGCCAGCATCAAGGTGGACGGCTACGTCTACCGCAACGTGATCATTGGCATCAACGCGGAGCAGATGGTGGTGGAGAAAGATACCCGGTTCATGCGCTACAACGCAGACAAGGGAATCATAGAGGCAAGCGTCATGTGACAGGCGCAGAGGAAAACCAAGCGACGCGCAGCGGCATTTGGTTTTCCAGCGCCGTCAACGAGCAAGCCGCCTGCGCAAGCAGGCAGAGGAGCGCCGGCAGG
>CANRPO010000036.1 GCA_947632515.1 uncultured Lachnospiraceae bacterium | reverse complement strand
GGAGTGATCAGCTCCATAATCGGGCTTTTTATTGTGCAGTTTGATGAATTTTAAAATAATTGTTGCAATTCACCAGAAATTTTGTAATTTTGTAAATCGGGGCATATCGCCCTCTCACATGAAAATTCCCCGCCATACTCCATGGCGGGGAATCCTGTCTCAGGTTAAAGACCTCTTTGGCCTACTCGTACTTCACGCCCCAGACGCTCTCGTTGGAGCCGACCGCGCTGAAGGTCATGACCGGCGTGCCGGCCTCGTCGTTCATCGCGCAGAAAACGCCGCTGTATTCTTTATCATTGTAAGTAATGCGCATGTAATAAGAGCCTTCCGTCATCCCCCATGTGCCGGTGACGCCGTCCCCGTACACATTGCCGCGCTCAGAGAGCACCAGCTTGAAAGGTTCCGCGATCTCCGCGCTGATCTGCGTTCCCTGATTGATCACATAATACTCGCCCGCCACTTCGTCCTTGGCATAGCCGCTCTCGGATACCGTCTCTCCGTCCGTGGCGTAAGGCAGCATACAGGGCCAGCCCTCCTCGTTGACCAGGAACTGATGGACGCGGGGTTCGTGATCCTCGGTCTTGTTGTCAAACCGGGTGTGGAACACGATGTACTCTCTGCCGTCCGCGTCGATAAACGCGGAATTGTGCCCCGTCGCCATATAGGCCATCTCCAGACCGGGCAGGAAATAGTTGCCGGAAAGTTTCAGCCCGTACTTCTGGTGATCCGCTCCCTTGGCCGGGTACTCGCCGTTCATATCCACATAGTCGCCGTCCACCGTCTCGGAGCGGAACACCCGGATCTGATAGCCGCCCTCCCTCGTCAGGGAACCGTAGGACACGAACAGATAGTAGTAGCCGTGCGCCGCGTCATACAGAATATAGGGGCCTTCTATCGAAGTGTGTCCGCCGCCCATAAGCTGTCTGCCGTAGTAAGTGTCCACTCTGTTGTCCGGATCCGCCTCCGGGTGGATCACCTCGCCCGTCTCCTCGTCCAGCTCCAGCAGGAAGATGCCGCCCGACCAGGAGCCGTAAGTCATCCAAAGTCTGCCGTCCTCATCATAAAACACGGTGGGGTCGATGGCGTTGGGATAGTCCTCGAAGTTGTACTCGTTGCTCTTCTTGATATAATTGTCCTTCGCGTACTCCTCGCTCACATAATCGAGTATGTCGGTGGCTCCCAACGTCTCTCTGGTCATGCCGGAATAGATGAGCGGCCCCTGCCATTTGAAAGGCCCCTCCGGTTTCTCGGAGGTCGCATAGCAGAGATTAGAGGCGTTCCACGTGGAAGTCGTGCAGAAATACATATAGTACAATCCCGTCTTTTCGTTGTAGATCACATCCGGCGCCCAGATATGTCTGGTCCTGTCATCCGTTGGGATCAGACTCTTCTTGCTTCCCGCGTAGTCGAAAGCGTGCTCCTCCGCGAGCAGCCTGTCATACAGCGGATTGTTGAGCTGATAGCCGTTCGCAATATCCGTCCAGTGCCGCAGATCCGTAGATACCGCCCCGGTCATATGGGATCCATAGATATAGTACTTGCCGTCCGCCGCCAGAATCGACGGATCGTGCACACTGACGCCCGCCTCAATCTTCGCCGTCGCTATCCCGTCATAGCTCACCGTAAAATCCGAATCGATCTTCTCGGCAAAAAGGCTGTCCCGGTTCGCACAGACGATCACTCCCGCCGCAGCCGCCAGCACCACAACGGCTCCCGCGATGATCACTCCCTTTTTCTTCATCCTACCTTCTCCTCCTGATTCTTCTCACACTTTACCTGACAGACCTTCGTCTGTTTCTTCCACTATAACAGAAAACGGCGCTCTATACAAAACATTTCTGCACAAACGGGCGTCCCTCCCGGGCCATGTGGATTTTCCCGCCGGAATATGCTATCCTTAATAGGAGCCGGAAACGGAGCGAAGACAGGGAAGGAAGGAACACAGACCATGTGGACAGCGGACAAATGGAAAGACTACGAAGTGCTCGACGCCTCAGACGGGGAGAAACTGGAACGCTGGGGAAAATATATTCTGGTGCGCCCCGATCCCCAAGTCATCTGGGACACGCCGAAAACCGACAAGCGCTGGCATCATCCAAACGGCCACTACCACCGCAGCTCCAGAGGCGGCGGCGAATGGGAATTTTTCGATCTGCCCGACGAGTGGCGCATCTCCTACAGCGAGTTGACTTTCCATCTGAAACCTTTCAGTTTTAAGCATACGGGCCTTTTCCCGGAGCAGGCTGTCAACTGGGATTGGTTTTCTTCTATAATAAAAGGGGCCGGCAGACCCGTGAAGGTTCTGAACCTTTTCGCCTACACGGGCGGCGCGACGATCGCCGCAGCAAAGGCGGGCGCAAACGTCACCCATGTGGACGCCTCCAAGGGCATGGTGACTTGGGCGAAGGAGAACGCCGCGGCCTCGGGGCTTGCCGACGCGCCCATCAGATGGCTGGTGGACGACTGCGTCAAATTCGTGGAGCGGGAGATCCGGCGCGGCAGCGCCTACGACGCGATCATCATGGATCCGCCCTCCTACGGCCGGGGTCCCAAAGGGGAGATCTGGAAAATAGAGGAGAGCGTCTTTCCCCTGATCCGGCTCACCGCACAGATCCTGTCGAAAGACGCCCTCTTTTATCTGGTCAATTCCTACACGACCGGCCTGCAACCCGCCGTGCTGACTTACATGATCCACACCGCCCTCGTCCCCTCTCTGGGCGGACAGGTGACGGCGGACGAGATCGGCCTGCCCGTCGCCGCAAGCGGCCTGATCCTGCCCTGCGGCGCGTCGGGACGATGGACGCGCGGGCATTAAAAGGAATACCGGTCTCCCAAAAGTCTCGCAAGCACATTGTTCTCCGTATAGACACAGGGGATCTGATGCGGGAAGTACAGATACATGCGCAGGCCGTATACAATGAGGAGCAGCGCGGCAAGAGCGATCACGATCTCCTTCATCCCCCGCGCTCTCCGATCCAGAAAATAGCGGTTCCAGCCGAAATAGGCCGCCGCCAGTCCGATGGGAAAGATCGTCGGGTTAAACTGCCATGCCTGCCGCCATCTGCCCGTCAGAAGACAGACCGCTGCCCGGCTTACACCGCAGCCCGGACAGGGGAGCCCGCATAGGATCACCATCGGGCAGAACGCGCCGAACAGACGGCCGCTGACAAACGCATAGAGGACAAACGCCGCTCCCGCGACGCCATATTCTCTGATGTCCGCCGCGATTCTCTTACAGACCTGACCCACATACGTCTTCATCTATCCGTACACCACCGCCGTCATCGTCACGCCGAACAGAAGGAAAGTCAGTCCGAACAGAAACAGCAGGTGCACCGGATAGAACGCGTAGTAGAACTTTTTAGGCAGCTGTCTGCCCTTGCTGCCATTGTACAGCGCGATCGGCACAAACGCCGCCAGTCCCCACATCTCGCTCATGCTGAACCGCAGCAGTTCCCCCGCCGTGTAATAGCCGTCCCACAACCGGATGTTGTACAGCCAGTTGACCGAAAAATCTCCGAAGTACATCACACACGCCACCGGCAGGATCTTCACGGAGACCGGGAGGTCCCGCAGAATATAAAAGACAAAGATCAAAAGCACACCCATGTGGCAGTAATCAAACTGCAGGAAGTAGGCGACCCCGCAGCCCAAAAGCAGCGCGCCAAACTGCGCCAGACGATAGAGCCATACTTTTCCATGCCGCGCGCCGTCCCCGGCATCCCCTTCTTTTGCTCTCAGCGCCCCGATACGCCCGCGCGCCCACTCCCACGCGGACAATACGAGCATGCCGTCCGTCAGGGTGAAGAAAATATTCTGGTGCGCCGGATACACCCCGACGCCATAGAAATTCAGGTCGAAGGGCAGCTCGGACAACACCGCCAACAGCGACAGCCGCAGGATGTATCTGCGCCTGTCGTGCGTGTACACAAACCCCTCCACAAGCAGGAATGCGAACAGGATAAAGGCGATCCTTCCCACCGCCCTGCCCGCCGTCTGGATGAGCAAAAGGCCGCTCACGTCCTGCCCGTCAGACCAGTTTCTCCAGATATAGACCTCAAACAGCGAGGCGAAAAAATGATCGATGAACATGGACAGATAGGCCATATTTTTCAACACCGCCCCGCTGAGCGGCAGTTTTCTCTGCTGCATGGCAATTCTCCTCCGCGCTGCATGATCTGCGTCCTCCCGGCGTCCCCGGAATTCCTCCGCAGCGCATCTTCATTATATAGTAGTTCCCGCGAAAAGACAACTCGCATCTCCCCAAAAGCCGCTTTCTTCCTCTGAATATCACTCTGCCTGTTGCTTTTTCTTCCAAAAAAATATAAGATGATAGAGTAGGGGTAAAATAATTTACGCCGCAAAACGGAGGAAGATTCTATGAGCAAAAACAGAAAGAACCAAACGGCAAATACGGAAAAGACCCAAAAAAAGGCGAATCCGTCAAACCAGACAAGCGCCGCCGCTCTCTATGACAAACTGAAAGACAAAAAAGTAAAAGATAAAATGAGTTTCGCATTCTCCAGAACGCTGTTTCTGATGGTCGTCTGCATCGTGATCTCGCTGATCGGCCTGATCTTTATCTCGAACAGACTGCGGATCTTCTATCAGATCTCATACAACAACGTCAAGCTGGCCAGCCAGAGCCAGTCCAATCTGCAGGAGGGCGGCAAGAACATGCTGCACGCCTGTCTGGGCGAGGACGACGAGGCCACGGAGGCCAAACTTGCCGCCGCGAAGGCCAACTTTGATACTATGACCAACATGCTTATGGAACTGAAGGATTCCTCCTCTGCGGACGCGGCGCTTTTTGATACCGTCATCGAGGACATGGAGCGTCTCAACACGCTCTTCAAACCGTTCGAGACATTCTGCCGCATCCACAACCCGCAGAGCGCATACGGCGTCTACAACGCGCAGTATCTGGATATATTCGACGAGATGGAACAGGGCATCGCCACCATCGAACAACAGGAGGACGAACACGCGTCCAGAATGTACCGCATGGTCAACATCATCAAGTACTGCTGTATCATTCTTGAGATCCTGCTCGGCGCGGTCAGCGTCTTCTTCGGCATCAATCTGTCCAAGTTCCTGGCGGGCATGCTGAACGACAGCATTTTCGAGCTGAAAGAGTCCGCCCTCGAGATGACGAAGGGCAACTTCGACATAGACATCTCCTATCAGTCCGAAGACGAGCTCGGCGAACTGGCGGACGCCATGCGCCACATGATCTCCGAGACGCGCCTGATCATCTCCGACACCAACGAAATGCTGGAGGAGATGGCGGACAATAACTTTAATATCCACGCCAAGATGGAGGAGCGTTATGTGGGCATCTACGAGAGTCTGATGCGCTCCATCAGAAGACTGAACCACCGCCTGAACGACACGCTGCAGAACATCAGCGAGGCCTCCGGCCAAGTCAGCGCAGGCGCTCTCCAGCTCGCGCAGAACGCGCAGGCGCTGGCCACAGGCGCGACCGACCAGGCAAGCGCCATCGAAGAATTGACGTCCACCATCGAGAATGTCACCAACATGGCCACGGAAAGCGCGGAGAATCAGGAGAAAGCCGCCATGAACGTCAACCAGGTGGCACAGGAGGCCGCCAAAGGCCGCGAGGAGATCATCAAGCTTTTGGACGCAATGGATAAGATCAGCAGCACCTCCAAAGAGATCGAAAATATTACCGTATCTATCGAGGACATCGCCTCCCAGACAAATCTCCTCTCTCTGAACGCCTCCATCGAGGCGGCAAGGGCCGGAGAATCTGGCAGAGGTTTCGCCGTCGTCGCGGACCAGATCGGCAAGCTGGCGGCGGACAGCGCGCAGTCGGCGGTCAACACGAGAGATCTGATCGCCAAGTCGCTCACCGAGATCGCCAACGGCAACGCCATCACCAAGAACACGGCGGCTGTGCTGGAAGAGGTATTAAACTCCATGAACATCGTACAGGAGATTGTCAAGAACGCCAGCACGGCGTCCCAGACGCAGGCGGATATGCTGCAGGAGATCGTGACGAACATCGAGAAGATCTCTTCCGTTGTGGAATCCAACTCCGCCTCTGCGGAGCAAAACTCCGCCACAAGCCAAGAACTGACGAGCCAGTCGGACTCCATGAGCAGCATGATCGCAGAGTTCCGCCTGCGCCAGTAGACCAAAGCATTTTCTCAACGGATCATCTTATCGTTTTCACATGGAAATGGCAGCCCTTGTATGGACTGCCATTTCTTATACCCTTTTGCGGTTTCATCCATCCTTTTATACCGGATGGCTTTTCTCTCCCCAGGAATCGAGATTAGCCGAGCAGGGACAGAGCCAACTGGTTGGACTGGTTCGCCTGAGACAGCATGGACGTGCCCGCCTGCTGTAAGATGTTGTTGTTCGCGTACTTCACCATCTCTGTGGCGATGTCCGTATCGCGGATCTGCGCCTCCGCAGCCGTAGTGTTCTCCACAACGTTGTCCAGATTGTTGATGGTGTGCTCCAGTCTGTTCTGGATCGCGCCCAGTGCGGAACGCTGCTTGGAAACCTGAGAAACCGCCGCCTTGATCGTGTCGATCGCATTCGTTGCGGACTCCTGATCCATCACGCCTTCCTTCTTAAGCACGTCAATGCCGATGCCCTCTGCGGACATTGCGTCGATAGACACGGAGATCTTGTTGGCATCAGCGGACTCGGAGCCTACATGCAGTTTGAACTCCAGGGCTGCGGTCACCTGATAGTCCTCCTGATGTTCCGCCTCACCCGGCGTAACTTTCACATATTTGTCGATCCAATCTGCCTGAACTGCTGTAAGAGTACCCGCTGCATTTCTCTTGTACAGACCACCCTTGTAAGTACCGTCATCCTCGAAATACTCTTTCAGCTTATCTGCCGTTACCACCTTGGCAGTACCTTCAGTAGCACTATCATACAAGGCATCCGTCCCCACTTGGAAGAGAGCGTCGATTGCCGTCTGCGCTACCAGATTAGCATACTGCTGTGCGCCAAATTCTGTGTCCACTGCCGCCGTCGTGTAGACATCTACACCGTCCTTGAAACCGATCTTTCCATCCTTTTTAACTTCCAGATTTTCCATGATCTCATCATCCGTCATAGCTGTCTTAGAGCCCTTCAGATACCATGTGGGAGTCGCATAAGCGGCTTTCTTCTCTATGGAAACCGTCTCAGGATCGATCCCTTCCGCATACTCAGCAGTCATCTCGGTCGCTGCAACATCTCTCGTCTCCGTCTTCTTTCCGCCGCCCTTCAACAGCGCCAGCTCGTTAAATGTGGTGGTCTCAGATACACGGTCGATCTCAGTGATCAACTGATCGATCTCGTCCTGCACTGCCTGACGGTCTTCCTCCGTCATGGTGCCGTTGGCCGCCTTGGTTGCCAGCTCATCCATTCTCTGCAGCATGTCGTGCACTTCCGTGAGCGCACCCTCCGCCGTCTGTACACAGGAGATACCGTCCTGTGCGTTTAAGGACGCCTGGGTCAGTCCTCTGATCTGTCTTCTCATCTTCTCGGAGATCGTCAGCCCCGCCGCGTCGTCCGCCGCGCGGTTGATCTTGTAACCGGAAGACAATTTCTCCGTGGACTTCGCCTGTGCGCTGGTCGTAAGACCCAGCATTCTGTTAGAGTTCATGGCTGTGATGTTGTGTTGTACTATCATAATATTTACCTCCTTGTGGTTGCTGCCTCCGCAAATCCTTTTGCGGGGGAATTTTTAATGCAGTTGTTGGAACGAATCTGCCCGTTCCTATGCAATCAACCGAAAAGCCTAGGATTTTTCGGCAATTACCGTTTCTGTGCCCGCGCCGCGTTTAAGCTGCGCCGCCTCTCAGTGCGCCTTGGCCCCGATCCGCGTGTCATGGATAATGATGTTTTTCTTTCTGCGATACTTCTCGGGCGTCTCAGGCTCCGCATAGTATCTGGGGAGTTTCGCCCGCTCCTCAGGATTTGTGGTCATCTTCTCGATGTATTTCCCGCGCGCCACGTTGACCTCCTTCGGCGCGTCCACCATGATGCGGAGATGCTTGCCCGTGCCGCCCAGAAACGCGATCTTGACGTTGTCGCCAAGCTGCAGATATTCTTCTGTTGTCAATGTCAGTCTCAACATGCCCGTTACCTCCCTGTATGCCGTGGCGTCCCTGCCGCCGATGCTCTGCACATTCCTCTGTGTCACTTTTTGTTATAGAATGTTGCATGGGAGGCAATACTTTACACAGACAGAGGAGGGGACATATGGGCACAACCGAACCAATCAAAAACAAACAGGACCTTCTAAAATTCAAATCGTACTACGAGAGCGTCCATCCCGACAGCCGCAACGCACTTCTCATGACCATCGGGCTGAATACGGCGCTGCGCATCGGGGACATTCTGGAATTGAAATGGATGGATGTGTATGATTTTCAAAAAGAAGACGCGCACGAACACATTCGGGTGCGCGAACAGAAGACCGGAAAACTCAACATCGTGGCGATCAATTTCACAGTGCGGGAAAAACTTATTCTTTTCCGCGAAGAAAATCCCTCGGCACAGCCGAACGATTATCTCTTTCAAAGCAAGAAATGGAAAGGGCAGCCGCTCAGCCGCTATCAGGCGTTCCGCATTACCAGAGAGGCGGCGGCTTACGCCGGACTGGAGGAGCACGTCAGTTGTCATTCTCTGCGCAAGACCTTCGGCTATCATGCCTGGAAACAGGGCGTACCGCCTGTAATGCTGATGAAGATTTTCAATCACTCGTCCTATCAGATCACGGTCCGTTACCTTTGCATCGAGCAGGACGAAAAGGATGAAGTTTTCCGCAATATCGCCCTTTGAATCATGCGAAGGTGAAAAAAGTGAAAAATTTTAAAATTTGCTCTAAAGTATTTCAAACTGTGTCCGATATATGTTGTGAAAACAAAAAACAAATGCAACATTCTATAACAGAATGTTGCATTTCTTATTTTATCCCAAATACAAACTTATCTAAATAACAGTTTTTGGATATACAAAAACAGAGTGCATAGACAAAAGTTTCTATACACTCTGCTGCCGTAAGTCCAACCGCGCCATCTGCGCGGCCATCACCCTCAAAAAGCAAACTCTTTCATTTTTACAGTTTCACATCCACTGTCTGATACCCGCGGCTGAAGGGTACGCCAAGCATCGCGGTGTCGAAGGTATTCCCTTTCGTCTCTGCCTTTTTCTCCACAGACGTCTCCCCAGGAGCCTCGCCGGACGCCTTTTCGGAATCGCCCGTCCGGACAGTTTCGTCCTCTTTCTGTCCCGCGCCGTCTGTCTTCTCCTCTCCGGTCCGGTCAGTCTTCTTCCCGGTCTGATCCTCCTGACTGTTGTCCTCGTCGGCAGCTTTCTTCGCCTCCTCGGCGGCCTGTGCCAGCGCGCCCATCTGCGCCGCCGTGGCCGCATCCGACTGCGCCCGCAGCTCGGCTACCGCGTCTTCCTTCCACGCGGGAGCGGGACCCGACATCTTATCCAGTGAGAGCTCCGACTCCAGCACGTTCGCTTTGCCTTCTTTTGCCTGGGCGACACTTCCGTGGACGTCCGCCTGTTTCAGGGACGCGTCCGCCGAGATCAGAGCCTCCATACCGCCCGCAGACATTCCCGTGCTCTGCCTGCCGGACTTCTTCGCCTGCTGTTTCGTGCCCAGCATCTCGTCCATGGAGTAGTTCTCCTGACGCTTTTTCATGACTTCCTCGCGCTTTACCTCGATCTGGCGCTGTCTGAGCTGCATCTCCAGATCGCTGATCTGCTTTTGCAGATCCTGTCTCTTCTTCGACTTCATCTCCGCCGACATCTCGCCGTTTTCGGAGAGCTCTTTTAACTGTTTCTGCAGATTCTGGATCTGATTCTGCAGTTCCTTCACCTGTGGATCTGTCTGTCCGCCGCCGGCCTCCATGCCGAGAGCGGCCGCCGATATGCTGATCCCGCCTGTTCCGTCTACTTTCATGTCATCCTCCAATCCGGGGCATCCGTGCCCCTGTGAATTTCCGTTCTGTCTTCTATTTCGGCCCGATCCGCGCGCCGCTTAACGGGTTTGTTGCAAAGAGCCCTTTATCGGTCGTGAACGGTCTGTCCTTCTTGCCCCGGCGTCATCTGCAGCATCACGCGCAGCACAAAACAGGTCCTGCCGCCGCGCTCCGTACTTTCAACCTCCACGTCCCCCAAATATCTGCGCGCCACGCGGCGGATGCCGGACAAACCGAATCCGTGCCCTTCTCCTTCCTTCGTGCTGACGGGCAGACCGCTCGCCGGATCGACGGTCAGTTCCCCTTCCCAGTCGTTCGCCACTTCTATCATGTACATGTTCTTGACACGGCGGGATGTAAGAGACACATGTGTCATATTTTTCGCGGTTTTCGGCGGCCTGCCGTCTGTCTCCGTTCTGTCATCCGTGTCATACGCCGCCGTCTTCTCCACGGCCTCAATCGCGTTGGCCAACGCGTTGTGCAGGATAACGCTGATGTCGAAGGCGTTGACGTTTCCGCCCTGCGGATAGTGAAAATCACAGTCGAAGGCGATGCCTTTCTCCTCCATCTCCCGTTTTCTCTCAGACAGGATCACGTCGGTGACAGGGTTGCCGCTGGCCGCCTCGACGGATGTCTCCCGGATCTGCCCGTCCAGCGTCTCCGCATACTGTCCGGCCGCCTCGTACTCTCCCGCATCGTAAAGCCGTCTCAGCGTCATCAGGTGATTGCCCATATCGTGCCGCAGCCCGCGCATCTCCCGATAGAGCCGCTCCACCTGCGCGATATGGCTCTCCAGATCCGCCATCTGCCTGCTCAGAAGTTCCCGCTGTTTTTCCTCCTCCTGCCCGTCCTTCCAACGTCTGAATACATAGACGGTGATGAAGAGCACGGCGGAACTCAACAGGGTCAGTCCGATGCTGTATACCTCATACCAGTCATACTTCTCACCGTTCAGAACCGTCACCCATGGCTGTTCCCGATAGACATTCACATAGCGCGCGTTTCTCCGCACTGCACCGCACAGCGCTATCGGCGCGGCTAACAGCGCAAACTCAAACACGCTGATCTGTTCCCGCCTGCAGCCGTAGAGCCGCTGCATCAGCCTGACGGCGCCGTACAGCATCCCAAAATACAGCGCCGCGTCCACAAGCTGCTCCACGCAGAAAACCAGAAACCACTGTTCCCCAGATTCCAGAATCCTGAGACCGTGCTCCCACGCATAAACAACGACCCAATCCTGCGCCAGAAGACTGATGAACCCGATGTGAGAGATAATCTCGGCCGCCTGTTTTTGCAGACAGTAATGCACGGCGACGACAAACATCTTTTGTCTCACATACTGCCTGTCCGTCAGGCACACAGCCCCAAACGCCGCCAGACTCCCCAGCAGATAGGCCAGTCTGCCCGATATGGTATAGGGCATAAAAAGCAAAAACAGCAGCGTACCCGCATAAGCCGCCGCCACGCGGAAAGCTTCTCTGCGTCCCCGCACAAAAGGGCGCACCCAGAGGACCAGACACCGGGCGGCCAGCAGGATGGTAAGGCAGCGGTCGCATCTGTTGACGATCTCATAATACTGTTCTATCCTGTCCACTCAATCGCCCCTTCGCTCATTGATATAACGCATATAGCGGCGCACAAACCCCGCGAACTGTTTCTTGGCGACGGGCGCTTTGCCCTGTTCCAGCCAGACGGCCGACGCCGTGTACTTCTCCACATAGCGCAGATTCACCAGATAAGCCCTGTGTGTTCTGTAAAAATCATTCCCCGCTTTTTCCGACAGCTCCGTCAGTTTTCCATAATATTCTATATCGCCGTGCCTGGTGTGCAGTATGACCTTGCGGTTAAAGACTTCCGCATAGAAAATATCGTCGAAGGCTACTCTGGTGGAAACGCCGCCGCGCTTGACAAGAAGAAACTCCGATTCCTTCTGTCTTCCTCCCTGCTCCGCTCCACTGTGGCCGACCGCCGCGCCCGGCTGCGCCGCCACGCTCTCCTCCCAGCGGCGCAGCGCCCCGTCGAGCACAGATTTCAGCTTTTCGTCGTCAAAGGGTTTGACCAGATAGTGAAAAGCGCCCACGTCGAAAGCGTCGAAAACATACTCCGACAGTGCCGTCACAAAAATCAGGATCGTGCCGAGCCGCCGCTGCCGCAGCTCTTTCGCCACGTCCATTCCGCTCTGCGAGGGCATACAGATGTCGAGAAAGAGAATGTCCGGCTCCTCCCGCAAAACTTCCCCGCCTGTATCGAGACAGACGATATGGCAGGCCGTTCCTCTTTCCCCGCAGCACGTCTCGATCTTATGCCGCAGGATCTCCTGCATGTTCTTGTCGTCGTCGCAGACCGCGATCTTCACTGTTCGCATGGTTCATTCCCATCCCAAATACCGTTTGTTTTCTTTCGCGTCGCTTGTTTTTCTTTTGCTCTCGTGAAAACTCGCAAGCTCGCGCTCCCGCGCTTTTTGCCTGCTGCGCAGGCCGCTTGCTCGTTAATGGCGCAAGAAAAACAAATGCCGCTTTCGCGTCGCTTGTTTTTCTTTTGCGCCCATTACATTTTACCATATCTGACGCGATTCTTCTCCGAATCTCACAGGAAATGTTGCGAAAGGCCGTTTTTTGGTTGCGAACAGGCTGTCAGTTGCACAGCGCGCTCCACTGACAGTCTCCGCAGATCTCCTCCCGCCTGCCCGCCGCCAGGATCCGTTCCTCCACCAGACTCTCAAAATCCTCCCATCTGATACGCGTCTCGCAGTTTAACCCGCAGAGGGCGAGCACCTGCGTATCATAGTGTTCCACCTTTTTTGCCGAGGTACACACGCCCGCCCGATTATTGGGACAGCGGGCGCACACGTCGTCCGCCTCCGCAAGCAGTATGACCTCCGGATTCTGCGCCAGCTTTCTTTTCATGGCCCACATATGCTCCGTAAACGCACCGCTGTAACCTTTTCCCTGAAAAAAGGAAAAGCACATGCCGTGATGTGCTCTGATCCTGTATTGCATATCCATTTCTCCTATTCTCCGATGATAAGCCGAAGGCAGACCCTTCCTGCCTCAAGCCTCTACGCGTCTTACGGCCGCGCCTGCGTCCCGCCTATGATCCCCGCCAGAGGTTTTTTCAGCGCGCGACTCAAAATAAGCGCCAGCGCGATCTTCACCGCGTCGGGAATGATAAAGGGCATTACGCACCAGCCAAGTACCGTTGACAGCCCGACCGCCCCCGTACTTCTCATATACACGAACATGAACCACGCCGTGCCGAAGGCGTAGCACACCAGCAGCCCGACCGTCATGGACACCGCCTGCGCCCACAGTTTGGCGCCCAACACGCCCTCCAAAAGCCACATGGCGAGCGCCGAGAAGATAAAGCCGATAATATAGCCGCCTGTGTTGCGCAGGATAATGTCGATCCCGCCCGTAAATTCTGCGAACACGGGAACGCCGATCGCGCCGAGAAGGACATAGACGACCACCGCCAACGTCCCGCGCCTGCCGCCCAAAAGCGCCACCGCCAGAAATACCGCGAAGGTCTGCAGCGTGAAGGGGATCGCCGTGGGAATGGAGATCCAGGAACATACGGCGATCAACGCAGCAAAAATACCGATGTAAACCATGTCGTAAGTCTTGCCGCGTCCGGCCGCTTTTCCTCTGTTTGCAGACACTTGTGTCGTTTTTGCATGCATCTCCTGTTCCATACCGCTCCTCCTCATACGCGCCCGCTATATGCCGCTCCCGTCCTGTTCCGTCCTGTCTCACAGACTCCATTCGGGACGCCCGCACAGCGCCTTTCTTTTACTGAGGACATGGTATCATTGAAAAAAGGTATTGTCAACCGTTTTCTAATTTTGGTTGACAATACCTTTCCGCCACGAATGTATACCGCTCAGTCCGCGCCTATGACCAGCCTCCGATAACGGTTGATGCTCGCAAGGATCTCCTGTTTTCTCGGTCTGGCGAGCTGGGCGGAGACTTCGCCATGCTCGAACAGGCTCTCCAAGCCCTTCTCGTCAAGCTGCTTTTCCAGCAGATCGCCGATCTGTCTCAAGTCCTTCTTTCCGTCCATCAATTTAAGCTGCGTATATTTTAAAAGATAGGCCAGCGCAGTCGTCTGCTCCTGATCCTTGAGCTGCTCCAGATAGCGCAGTTCCACGTTCTCCTTATTCAAGGACAGTTCGTTTGTCCCCGAGGCGCGGATCTTGATGCGGTCGTCTTTGCGGAGCGCCATGTCCGGCTTGGGACGGCGCGTTCGGTTATATGCCGGAAAATGCGCCGTTTCGTCCGCCGCCCCGCGATCCGCTCCTTCCGCCGCCGCACTGTAAGCCGCCGCCGCGCTCTTTGCGCGCTCCGTAATGTCGATGGGTACATATTCTTTCATCTGGATGATCGTGTCCGCCACATCAAAAAACGCGCCGGAGCTGCCCGCCACAATGATCGAAGACACGCCAAACTCCTCGTACATGCCGCGCACTCTGTCGATAAACGGCGTGATCGGCTCCTCGCCCGCTGAGATGACCTCCGCCATCAGCCTGTCCCGCACCATGAAGTTGGTCGCCGATGTGTCCTCGTCGATCAGGATAAGCCTGCTGCCGCTCTCCAACGCCTCCATCAGGTTCGCCGCCTGCGAAGTGCTGCCGCTGGCGTCCTCCGTGGAGAAGTGCACCGTGTCCTTTTTGTTGGGCAGATTCTTGATAAAAGGGGAGATGTCCACGCCTGTGATACTGCGGCCATCCTCCGCCCGCAGCTTAAACGCCGAGGCGTCTGTGACGACATACTCTCTGCCGTCGCCGCCGATGTGATCGTAGACGCCGTTCTGCAGAGCCTGCAGGATCGTGGACTTGCCGTGATAGCCGCCGCCCACGAACAGGGTAATGCCTTTCGGGATTCCCATGCCCGAAATCTCTCCCCTGTGAGGAGTCTTTATCTCCACTCTCAAACTCTCCGGCGAGCGGAAGGTTACGGCATCCTTCATCGGCTTTTCCGAGACGCCGCTCTCTCTCGGCAGCACAGAGCCGTCCGCGATAAAGGCGCAGAGTCCCCGCTCGTCCAGGCACGCCCTGATTGCCTGCTGGTCTTCGCACAGCCAGATCGCCTTTTTCAGTTTTTCCTTGTCGAGATTGGCGTAGTACAGACTCTTGCGCACACAGTCAGGCAGAATGTCGAACAGCATCTTCTCCAGCTCCCGCGCGTTGATCGTGCGCCCGTTGGCGGGGAATCCGGCCTCAAACCGCAGGGTCACATTGCCGTCCTGCACCCGCACCGCCGTGCGCTCCAACACCTGCTGCCCGCACCGCGACACGGACAACAGCCCGCTCTTGCCCGATCCTTTCGCCTGAAAACTGCCCCCGGACACCCATCTGCCAAACAGTCGGGTGAGATGGTCCTGCAAGGTGATCCTGTTCGGCGCCGTTTGATAGTATTCCGCCGGAAACCCCGCCTTCTCCTTCGCCACCCGCACAGAGAGCCTCGAGGGCGCGGCGAAGGGATCTCCCTGCACATGATCGATGGAGAGCACATAGTCCCCAAACTGATACTGCCCCTTCAACTCCTTGTACGCGGGGTAGCCCCTGTGGTCAATATTTCTCAGTTTTGTCCGCAATTCCGTTGCCGTGTTCATGCCGTTCGCTTTCCTCCTCGCATTTTATGACGTTAGTGTCGTTTATAATCTCTTCTCGGCGGCAGACCGTCCCCTGTCAACCGGACGCCTGCCTCCGTCTATCTTAGCACAGATCGGCATTTTTCACAATTCATAACGCAGAATGCCCGATTCGTGACTTAACTCTAACACAATGGACTCTTTTCTCCGAAAATGATATTGAAGACGGATGCCAGACAGAAAAAGGAGGAAACAACATGTATCTATCTTCCATCGCCGCCTTAAACTCCGCTCACACAGCGCAAACCGGCGCATCCGCGATTCCCGGAAACTCTGGTTCCGCCGCAGACGGATTCAAGCGCAGCCTCACCGCCCAAAAGAGCGTGGTGGACGACTTCAAGACCCGCAATCCCGGACACGCCCGCCATGTGGACCGACAGGTGCGGGCCGGACTGAACTATCTCGAAAAAAACGGGCTGAGCGCCGATATGACCGCCGCCATGACGATGGACGAATACCAGGCGTACATCTACGCCCTGATCGACCAAATTCCCTACGACAGCTCCAGACCCAATGACACATCTGTCGTTTCTATCTCTGATAAAGGCTGGGAACAGATGCGCAAGGATCCGAAGTACGAGGCGTGGATCATCGGCTATCTGGTAGAAGACCGCTCCGTGCGCAACCCTTTCTACAGCTGGGGCGACGATGGCGGCAGTATCAGCTCCGAACACTTCGGCGCCTCCATCGAAGAACACCACGGCGAAGGTTTCCACAAGCCGACCACACCCAAGAACGACAGGGACGGCTCCGACAAAGAAGACTGGTGGATCAAACGCCATAGGCACATTAAAAAACTGATCCGGGAACAGGCTGAGAAAAGTATGAAAGAAGACGCCGCACAGAGAACGCGCTTTCGGAAAGAATACGCTTTCCGCCAATACGAAGACGCACAGGGTCTGCCCCGCCATGCCGACGCTCCTCTCCCTCCAAGTATCCCCCTGTCGGAGAGTACAGCCGTGACAGACGGCAAAACTGCCGATTCCTGATCTTTTCCGGCTCTAAAAAATCCCTTGCAGGAAAAATGCCTCTTCCTCCTGCAAGGGATCTTTAGCGTTTCCGCCCTATTGGATCGCCGTAATGTCGAGCGCGTGCATGTAAGCGTCGCTGCCGCGCGCGCAGTTTACGCTGACCCGCTGATCCTTGATCAGTATTTTAAAGCCTGTCGCGTTTCTCAGCGCATCCATTTTTAATTCCATCTCGCCGTACTGCGTGTTCAGATACAACATGTTCTCCGTGGAATCCTTTTTCACCGTCCCTACTACCGTCGATGGCGAAGAAGTGTCCACGCTCACGGGGATCGTACTGCTCTTTGCGCCCACAATATTCGCCGCGTGCATGTAGGCGTCATTGCCGCGATAGACCGCCACCGACAGAATTCTGCCCTCCATTGCCATCATGCCGTTTCTGGAATCCGTGCTGCCGTCCAGCCTGATCTCCATCTCCCCGTTGTTCGTGGACAGACACAGCAGATCGCTCTTCGTATTTTTCGTCACAGTTCCCGAAACCCACGTCGTCTCGGCGCTGACCGAACCCTCGGGCGTCGGCGTCCAATTCGAGGCCGCGACCGTGGCCGTCCCGGATGAAGAAGAAATGGCGTCCGTGATGCTGAGCGCGTGCATATAGGCATCTGAACCCCGCGCGCATCTCACGCTGTACGTTTTTCCCGTCACCAAAACCTTGCAGCCGCTCATATCCGTCGAGCTGTCTATCTTCAGCTCCATCTCGCCATACTGCGTGTCAAAGTACAGAAGATCGCCCACGCTCTTCGCGTCGATCGTTCCCGTCACGATAGCCGCGCCTGACGCATCCACCGATACGTCGGGCGTCTTCGTCTCATTTGTGATCTTCACGGCATGCAGATAGCCGTCGGAGCCGTGAGAGACTGAGACATTGATTTTCCGATTCGGCAACAGCAGCTTGCAGCCGCTTGCATCTGTGCCGCTGTCCAGCTTGATCTCCATATTGCCCTCCGACGTGGCGAGCAGCAGCAGATCAGAAGTCGTCCCCGTTCGGACAGTTCCGCTCACCGTCGCGATCACTTCGTCCGCCCGGGCCATGATACTGTTCGCGGGAATCAACAGCATGCTCAGCGCCAGACAGAACGCCAAGCATATATTTGTGGTTCTCCTCTTTTTCATAATTGCACCTCCATCGTACCGTAAAGTATATCCGAGCCCATAAGGTTCCATAATTATCCACTTTATGTAAACTCAGTATACAACATGTATGTGGAAAATGCAACCATTATTCTATATTTTGTTTTTATATATATTTGCAATCACGTTCCAAACGGGCAGGCTGCCATGCAAAGACCGCACGCGTTTTTTCTTCCATGCGTCTTAAGATATAGACTTCTCTTTTCGTTGCATAACCTATAATCTATGATCTCACTTCTGAATGAGTCGATATTCCATGGCACGCCGTGCAATGCTTTATGCGGACAGGCGTCAACACATTTATGACAGTCTTCGGGGCAATGGTTTCTTATGATCTTCTCACCGTAAACAAACCGCTCATTGATCAAAACCGCGGACAGCCTCACTCTCGGCCCATATTTTCCGGTGATGACAACATCATTTTTTCCGATCCAGCCCAGGCCGGCATGGACTGCAGCAAACTTAAAAGAGAAAGGGGCTTTCAGCTCCTCCTCGTCATCCTGCGCCACGGGCGGGATATAATATGCTACTGCATGTTCATCGAGCGTCTCTTTCAGCTGTGCCAAAATCTTTTCCAATATCCTCTTGGCGTCCTGAATGCCCTTCTCGAATCTCTCTTCGGAATATGTTTCGACCGTGAGCTGTTCCCCATAAGGAACCGCAAATACCAGAGCCGACTGGTAATCGCCTGCATATGCGCTGTATGAAGTGTCGGCAAAACCATAGAGAACTTCGGGATATTGTGAAAATATGTCGCGGATATTTTTCTCGATCATGCGGGCGATCCTCCGTTCGGATTGATTTGTCTGCGCTGTTTTGGAATCAAGTAATTCCCGCCCTCCACATTAAGATCTCCTTTTCCGCGAACTGCAACATAATTCATGGGCGGGATCGTTACAATTTCCGGTCTGTTCTTCGGCATATAAAATTCCCTGTACTCTTTTTTGAAATCAAACGCCATCTCTTTTCGTCCTGTCCTTAATCCGTCTGCCCGCTCCCGGATAGTGCGTCCAAATTCTTCCTCTGTAAGAGCAGGATCTTTTATTTTTTTCCATATCCCACATGGGACACGCTCACACTCACCGCACGTTTACGGTCCCAGATGTACGCCTGATACCCAAGTAAAAGCACCATTCCGATCTTGCCCAAACAGTGTACAGTCCTCACCGCAAAGCCGAGATCCGTGATCCATAGGAAACTGCGTCGGACCACAAAGGCGATATAGCCACCGTTAAGAATACATATCAAAAAGATAACCCACAAAAGCGGCCGCCAGCGTTTCCTCATGGCGAAAAAAAGCCACACGCACAGCGCAAACATAAGCGGCATAAAGAAATCGCTGATCCACCCTCCGATCGTTATGCGCCCGTTCTGCCGTATCTGCATATCGATAACAGTGACTAAGAACAGCAGTGCCGCCGTAACATATGGCAAACACATAATACATCCCGCGATCTTTGCCGTGAGCTTATTCCGCACAGATAATTGCAGTCCGTATGAAACTGCCAGAAACTTTATCACATATCCGCCGACAGTAAAAAATCCAAGCCATGAAAATACCGTTCCATGGCCATCACTCCCTGCCAAAGCCTCGGAGAAAAGAGAATAGACGCCCAGAATACTCATGATCAAAAAAGCCGCCGCCACAATCGTGTACAAGACTGTCCGGATACCGTTTTCCAACGGCTGCGCAAGCACCGATCCCTTCTCTATATCCGGTTTAAGTTCCTCTCCGGACAGCAATTCATCCGTGGTCACCTGAAAAATCTGCGCGATCTTCTTGGCTGTGAGCAGATCGGGATATCTGGCCCCGCATTCCCATCGCGAAACCGCCTGACGGGTAACATATAATTTCCCCGCCATCTCCTGCTGAGTCATACCTTTTTCCTCTCTAAGCTGCCTGATCTTCTCTCCGAATTTCATCATGGTCATGCTCCTTTCCCGAGTACTTTCCAAGCAATTTCATTATATTCCACTCTTTCTGTTTCGGAAAGAAACATCTCTATTTTGGCAGGAAACAATTTGGTAACATCCGCAAAACTACCGTTCTCAGACAGAATAACGCTGCGCATTGCCGCCCGGATCATTCACACAGATGGCGGGAAACAAAAAGTTTCGGACTTTTGAATGCTCAAAACCGGTCTTTTATAATCTGCAGCGTGTCCTTTTCCTTCCAATCCCCCTCCTCACTTATCCCTTTATCAGCCTATATCGCCTTGTCTTATTTGCGCCAATCACTTCTATTCTGCCTTGTTCTTGCAGCTCTTGAAGGAGTCGTCTCGCTCTGCGCTCTTGGACTTCCAAGAGAGTACAAACATCTTTACATGTGCATTCCGACTGTTCCGATAAATGTTGGAGAATTCTCTCCAGCTGCTGTTGTGTCTTTATCGGCACTTTTTTATCGGTATTTTTTATCGGCACTTTCTTACCAATGCCTTCTTCTGACGAGTCACTACTCGTATCTTTAAAACTATAATTCAAATTTTT
>CANRPO010000035.1 GCA_947632515.1 uncultured Lachnospiraceae bacterium | reverse complement strand
AAAAAGCCGGTCACATATGCAACCTCACCGGCGGGACAGTTTGTGTCCCGCTGAAACCCGATGAATTTTGCATATGTAACCGGCTTTGAGAACCAAAGTCGGGACTGTCCTATACGTTTTCCGACTGCTGACAGTTCAAAGCAGACTCGGAAACGGCGGTGTTTTCGCTTAGCACCCCGCGGCATTGTCCGGCCAAAAGCCGTCCTCGCAACTTAATGCAGCAAAAGATGACTCTCCGCAGAAATTATTTTAATATACCATACCACCCCAATGTTTGTCAAGAGGTTTTTTAAAAATTTTTGTATATTTTTTCGAGGGAGTGGGTATACTACCGGGTTTGATATATGCTTGTAAAATTTGTGGTTTTTTGGTATACTGTGTCTAAAGTCTCTGATGTTTCGCAAGCACTCACGGTTTATGTTCGCATTCTTCTATACGGTTATCAAATTTGAAAGGACTTATACGCATATGGAAATAACATTTCAGGGATTAGATCAGTTGATTCAGGTTATTAGTCGCGCATCTACCCCTATGTGGATCACTATCATCGGGGTATTTGTACCAATTCTAATTTCAATTATAATTTTTCTTCAGTCTCTCACGCAAAACAGAAAGAACATTCAATTACAGAAACAAATTGAGCAAAATAACGAGGAATTGCAAAAGAAACTTAGCGAACATGATGAACGCATTCAAATGCGGAGTGAGTTCCTGAAAATATACGATGATCTTTGCTCCGCTCAAAGTGTCATTGGTTGTATTCATGGCCAAATACATATCATTTTTTCTAATTTTACTGTTGTTAATAATACAACTGTTCCCATAAAGTTGGTAAATGACGTTAATAATGCAACGCGGACAATTTGTCAATCGGTCAACAGGGCAAAATTATTGCTTCCCTCCGCTGATGAGGGTAGTAGAAAAATGTTGGAGAATATTTATCTAAAATTTTGTGAGCTACAGAGCAAAATTAATAATTACTATAACAGTGGCTATGCTCACTCTACGTGTGACAACGCGTGGAATTACATTACTTCTTCATGTGGTATCACAAGATATGATTATTATACTTTAATAAGAAATTCAGCCGCGTATGACAGCTTCCTGAGATTATGTGTCAATGATTCAATAAATGAAATTGAACATATAATCGAAGACATACTTCCCCTTTTTGACTACGATAAATTCGATAGATATTTTGAACCATATCTGCAAATGGGACGTCTGGAGGGCAAATATGGCGGCAATCAATGATCTGATCAGTCAAATTGAAAATGCTGAGTTGCGGGAGCGGATTCAGAAGGCGCTGGACAAGCTGGCACGGCAGAAGAAGTTCGGGCTTGTGTTTGAGGAGCATCTCCCGGAATGTACGCCGCTGTATGATGTGCCTGTCCGGAAGGGGGCGAAGGTCGCCTTCAAAAGCGGCCCTGTGAGCGAAATTTATGAGGTCTTGAACATAAAGGACGGAAGGGCCGTTTGCCTGAAAAAAGGCGAGACAGACGCAGTTGAGGCCGATGTGGGGGATCTGATCCCCGTCGCGGAGTTTGGGGAGCCCATCTATCCGTATCTCCAGCCTCTGGATTCCGTCTGCAACGCCCCGGACAGCGGCCTTTGGCACACGCTCATCGAGGCGGAAAATTACCACGCCCTGCAGCTGCTGGAATACCTCTACGCCGGAAAGGTGGACTGCATCTACATAGACCCTCCCTATAACACGGGGGCCCGCGACTGGAAATACAACAATGACTATGTGGACGGCTCTGACCAGTACCGACACAGCAAGTGGCTCTCCATGATGCAGAAGCGGCTGGAGATTGCCAAGAAGCTGTTGAACCAGGAGGATTCGGTGCTAATCGTGACAATCGATGAAAAGGAGTATCTGCATCTGGGGTGCCTGCTGGAAGAGATGTTCCCTGAGGCAAGGATTCAAATGATTAGTTCAGTAATAAAGCCATCCGGTTCAACACGTGATACGCAATTTTCACGTGTTGATGAGTACATTTTCTTCGTTCAAATTGGTCAGGCATATCCGCAAAACGGATATTTTGATATGTTGTATGATGATCCTGAAAATGTACAAGAATCCAATGTTGTTTGGCAAGGGCTGAGAAGGCGTGGCAGTACGAGTTGGAAAAGGCAAGATCGCCCTGGCCAGTTTTACCCGATTTATATTGACAATGTATCCAATAAGTTAGTTGCCGTAGGTGAAGCAATTCCACTCGAGAAAGATAGGCATGAGGTAATTCCTCCAAAAGGAACATATTGTGCGTGGCCCCTTGACCCTCAAGGACGAGAGAGCCGATGGCAGGTAAGTCCAGAAAGGCTCCGAGAACAGCTTGCCGAGGGAACAGCTTATCTAAAGGCAGCTAACCCCCTTAAAGGATCGTGTTCTATTTCATACTTAAAAGACGGGGATCGCAATAGGGTTTTACAAGGATATTTTGAAACAACCGGACGGAACGAAGATGGTTCGTTGATTATTGTTCCGAAAGTCACGCCAAATCGACGGCCTAAAACAGTATGGGTTATGAAATCGCATGATGCAAGTGCCTATGGAACAGCATTTTTGAATAAGTTCATTGGAAACCAAAAGTTTTCTTTTCCAAAATCAATTTATGCAGTCCAAGACTGCATTCGATTTTTCACTTCCAATAAGCCCAACGCCCTTATTGTCGATTTCTTTGCCGGCTCCGGCACCACTCTACATGCGGTCAATCTTCTCAATGCTGAAGACGGAGGCAACCGGCGATGCGTCCTTGTCACAAACAACGAGGTCTCCGATGCCGAAAGCAAGGAGCTGACAACAAGGGGTTATCATCCCGGAGACGAGGAATGGGAAAGGCTCGGAATCGCCCGCTATGTAACCTGGCCCCGCACTGTCTGTTCCATCGAGGGGCACGACATAAACGGGCAGCCGCTCAAAGGGAATTATCTCGGCAGTGACATTCCTATGGCCGACGGCTTCAAGGCCAACGCGGCTTTCTTCAAGCTGGGCTTTCTCGATAAGAACTCTGTGGCCTTGGGACGGCAGTTCCGGGAGATGCTACCTACGCTCTGGATGAAGGCTGGGGCCGTGGGCAGATGCCCAGTGCTTGACGGGGAGGATATCCCTGGATTTCTTGTTTTCCCTGAAAATAAGTTTGCCGTGCTTACTGACGAAACAGGATTTGAGGAGTTTCAAGATGAGCTGACTAAGTACCCGGATATAGACACGGCCTATCTCATCACCGACTATGAGCCGGGTTACTGTGCTATGGCGAAGGCGCTGAATTTAAAGCACACCTATCAGCTTTATCGGGATTATCTCGATAACTTCAGGATCAACACAAGGAGGGACCGTGCGTGAAGGTAGAGCTTTTTCCGTTTCAAAGGAGAGCGACAGCCGAACTACGAGCCAAGGTGGCGGAGGCGCTGGGCAGTTATCACCGAACCCACACCCCGCAGGTGGTATCCCTCCAGGCTCCCACCGGCTCCGGGAAGACCATTATCATGGCGTCTCTCATAGAGGATATCTATTACGGCACCGATCAGTTTGCGGAACAGCCGGAGGCAATCTTCGTCTGGCTGTCGGATTCTCCTGCGCTGAACGAGCAGTCCAAGCAGAAAATCGATTTAAAAGCAGATAAGATTCGCTTTGGTCAGTGCGTCACTATTGACAGCGAGACCTTCCGGCTTGACGTGCTGGAGGACGGGCATATCTATTTTCTCAATACACAGAAGCTCGGAAAATCCGGGAATCTGAGCCGACCCAATCAATTCAGGAATTTTACGATTTGGGACACCCTGGAGAGGACAGCAAGAGAGAAGTCTGACCACCTTTACTTCATCATCGACGAAGCCCACCGCGGTATGCAGGGCCGTGAAGCCGGTAAAGCCACCTCCATCATGCAGCGGTTCATCAAGGGAAGTCCGAAGCTGGGCCTCTCCCCCATGCCTGTGGTGATTGGTGTCAGCGCCACATCTGCCAGGTTCAATGCCCTGGTGGGTGATACAACTTCCACTTTGCAAAAATGTGTGATTACAGCAAACGAGGTTCGTGCCTCCGGCCTTCTCAAGGATCGAATCGTCATCACATACCCGGACGATCCAGAGAAAAACAACGAGATGGCCGTTTTGCAGGCCGCCGCGGACGAGTGGAAGAAAAAGTGCGAGCACTGGTATCAATATTCCTATGAACAGCACTACGCCCAGGTGAATCCGGTCTTTGTGATACAGGTCCTGGCCGGCAGCGGCAAAAAGCTCTCCGACACAGATCTCGACGAAGTGATTGCCGCGGTAGAGGAACGCACAGGGATCCGATTCACGGAACACGAGGTAGTACATACTTTTGGCTCTACTGGCACCATCACGATAAACGGGCTGCCGGTACACCATGTGGACCCGTCCGAAATCACCGATGACAGGCGGATCCGCCTGGTGCTGTTCAAGGAGAATCTGTCTACGGGCTGGGATTGCCCCCGGGCGGAGACCATGATGTCCTTCCGCCACGCCGAGGACGCAACGTACATCGCCCAGCTTCTGGGCCGGATGGTGCGGACTCCATTACAGTGCCATATTCTTGTGGATGATTATCTCAATGACGTGAGGCTCTATCTCCCCCACTTCAACGTGGGTACAGTCAAGCAGGTGGTGGATGAGCTGCAGAGCACCGAGGGTGGGGAGATTCCCACGTTCATCGATGGTGAATCCTTGGAACAGCAGGTCTATGTACCCTGGTCCGTGTTCTCGCGCAGCCGGCAGCACGCTGAAAATGATCCGAATCAACTGACAATATCCGAGCTGACGCCCACGGATTCCGGCACAGCTACCGAATCGGAGCAGGAGCAGAATCCACCGAGAGAAGTCCACCCCCAGCAGGAGCCGACGCCCACGATGCCTCTTGTAAAGCCGGTGGTTCCCTCGCAAGAGGAACAGAAACGCCAGAAAATCCAACAGCTCACCATCAGCCAATGGGAGATCGACCGGGAGGGGATCACGCGATTCATCAATGACCAGGGACTTTTGACCTTTGTGGTTCGGAATGTCAAGATTAACAGCTATCTGAAATCGCTTCTGGATTTGGCGGGCCTCCTCACGCAGACAAGTATCTACCGCAACGCCAACGCTGAAATTGAGGCGGATGTGGTTGCCATGATTCGCCGGTATATTGAGAGCTTACATGAGAGCGGTCAATATGATGAGCTTGCTAGCAAAGTGATGTCCTTCAAGCTGTCCGTGCGGATATTTGACGTATTTGGTGAGGCGCTGGACAACGGGCGCGCCCAGGACTTCATCACTGCCTCGGAGAGTGACATTGACCGGCAGCTCCGGGCAGCCAATGCCAGATTGGGTTCTTACGGTTTTCCGTATAAGTATGGTCGGAAATATGAAAATCCAGAGGACCCGTCGGAATACAAAATCGACTGCATTTTGTTCGCCGCAAACGATGATTGCGTCACGGCGCTGAACCAGTATGCAAAGGATAAGTTCCATGCGCTAGATGACCAATACAGGAAATATGTGGCCAACAAGTCAGAGCGGTGCAGGAAGCAATACAGTGATATTGTCGCGGACGGAGATAAAGTCAGTAAACACAACTTCACTCTGCCGGAGACGGTCAGCGTCAAGTTAGAGGAGGGTGGGAAGGACTATTTCGACCACCTGTTTGCCGATGATCACGGCGTCGCGAAAATAAGGCTCAACAGCTGGGAGGAGGGCGTTCTTGAGGAGGAAAAGCGGGCAGATGATTTTGTGTGCTGGCTGAGAAATCCGCCTCGGGGCACCTGGTCCCTGTGCATCCCCTATGAGATTGGCAATGAGACAAAGCCCATGTATCCCGATTTCCTTGTGATTCGCACAGACCCCGTGCTGGGGTATGTGGTGGATATTTTGGAGCCCCACGGCAATCAGTACGCCGACAATCTGGCAAAGGCGAAAGGCATGGCCCGATACGCTATGGCCGAGCCCCGCATCGGTCGAGTCGAACTCATACATCAGTCCAAAGACCCCACCGGCAACAACCGCTTCCGCCGCCTCGACTTCTCGAAAGGAGCAATCCGTGATAAAGTCCTCAAAGCCCAAACGGATGATGAGTTGACTCATATCTTCGAGACAGATGGGTATTTTGCGTGAAATTTTGGCCATAGATGTTTAGTAATTGCGGTATTGTATGATTTCAAAGGCCATCCATCAACATCACATATAATCATGGGTACAACTACAAACCCGACTTCGTGGTGGAGAAGTAACATGGCATTTCCCCAGTAGAAATATAGCGCAATGATACGCTGAAAGATCTCGACGTATTTGCCACCAAAAACCATGGTCAACTGTATTGTGAGGTCGCTGCCCGCTGGTGCAATGCCAACGGATGCAAGGAGCAGCGGTATCTATTTATACCGTCAAAGCAAGTCATGCCAAACTCATCGTTTATGCAGTTGGCGGAGAAACTTAGGGAGCAGTGAGTTATGACGGTTATGTGAGAACATATAAGTTTTGAGCGTGACCAACGTAAGACTTAGCAAAATATCGCCTGGCCGATGACGAAATAGTGATTATCGAGGCGACAATTAATTCGATGGAGTGAGATATGAGATTCCTATTACGTGTATTGCTAACATTCAATGCAACTTTATGGATGGTAGCGGTCTATATTATAAAAACCGAGAAATGTATATTTATAAAATTTAGGGAATTAATTATTTATCTTCCTTACTGGACTCTTGGATTACTACTTTTGGCGATCCCGATTGTTATGTCATTGATAACCTTATGGATTACCAAATGGATCGAACTAGAGGAACTAAGAGAATGCAAAGAATTTAGTCTTGCCGATAATGAGTTTTTACCGACCTATCTTGGCTATTTTTTCGTTTCTCTCAGTATCGGTAATAATATCACAATGGGAATATTGTATGTTATTGTATTTCTTTTTACATATTTGTCCCAGACCCAGTATTTCAATCCGATCTACCTACTATTTGGCTACCATTATTATCACATTCTTACACCTCAAGGCACCAGAATTTTTGTGATAGCGCATGGAAAAGTAAAGTGAAACATAAATAGCATAGCTTTCCAAAACTTGAGACGAATCAATGATACAACTTTTATCGAAAGGAAAGGATAAAAAAGATATGCAGACAATTTGCGTTAAACTTCGTATTCCCGGCAACTCAATTAAATATAGAACGTTGGCAACTACACGTGAGGAGGTATTCCCCGACATTAGCGCTTGTGTCGCATCAACATGTCCATATGCTCCAGGCGCAATACTAGACGATGATGAGTGGTTTAGGATAGAAAGCGCTTCTCGCCAAGCCTTTGCTATTGACTTACTAAAAGGGACATACGAAACTCCCGATTTTGATGCAATAACGCGCGATGATTTTTCAAAAATTGACTTCTTGTTCTTTATCCGTGAAGGAAACGTCTTCTTCCAAAATATCTCAAAAGCGCGTTTGGTAAAAAAGAAAGGGTTTATAAATATTGGTGGGTTATATGAGTACAAAAGCGGATTAGAAGAAATTGTGGTAAATGATTTGCCAGATGCCATCTTTTGTGCATCATCAGACACATTATACTTTCGCAGGCTTGAATCAATTACAAGTATTTTTAAGGGCATTGACCAATTATATCGAGAGGCAACCGATGAGGAAACAGAACGATTCTTACAGAGCGATTTCATTGCCTTGAAAGGGGGATACTCTACTGATAGTGTTAAAACCGCGAACCGCAAAAGGATTGCATTAGCCATAAAAACAATTTCAGAATTGCAACCGAATGACAAGCAGAATATTTTTTCGTACATTGGAGAGTATTGCCCCGATTTAAAAGCCACCGAAAGTTCATTTTCAATTGGTTCCGAAGATGAGTTGAAAATGCTTTTGTTTGGAATTGAACAACGGTTTTATACGACGCCGGTTGGGGGTGAGCAGAGGATTGCGAACTCTGTCGTGCCATTTGCAAGGCGTTAAAACAGATGAATAAACACATATTATTGGAAAAGAGAGAAAAGAATGTTCTCAAAAAACACTCCACTATCGACATCACCCACAAATCCGTCCCAACCTGGTATGGCGGTACGAAGGTAGTGCCAACGTCTAAATCCGAGCAGAGGAAGATGAAAGCGGAGATTCTCAATCGTGACCCGAAGGCGGTTGTTGTTGACAGCAATGCAAAGAAGAAAGACTGGGACTGGATTGACCGCATTGAGGAATTTGACGCGTTCATGGATTAATGGATTGACAGTATAGGTAGCGAAACGCAAAAAAGATAGATTAAAGTATGGATGAGGTGAGCAAAACGTATAAGATTGATGATTTTTTAAATAAAATCGGAAATTACAAGTGTTCCATCTGCGGGGAGGAAGTGTCTGTAGTAGGGGTTTTGAGGAAAGAGAAAAATACAGTTATTTTTCAGGCACAGATTACTGTAGAACGCGTCAGAACACTTTCTGAATCGAATGAACTATTTCAATTGTGGGGAACCGTAAGTGGAACTTTTGTTACATTGATGTCAGTGAAATTGCATGAATGTTATGCATCATATGAAAGCAACTTTGCTGATATTGAGTTTATTCCCGGTGAGATTATTATCGGAAGATGCTACAACAATAACGATGAGCCAAAAGTAAGGAGCATTTCCGCCTCAATTACCGCTTTGAACTATATGTTTTCAGAGAAGCCTCTCGACCTTATATATGGCATCTCGAAAAACAATCCATATTTATTAAAGTATACATATCCTCTCACAATTGAAACTGACGATAAATACGGACATTTTCAACTCTATCAGACTTTCAGCCAAGGGTGGACGAAAAATGAGATACAACACTCCATTATTCCAGTAATAGAATACGATTTTTGCGAACCGGTTGGGATTATGGACGCTCTCGGTAGAATAGCGTCTGCCCGAAATCTCTTTTCCTTTTTTGCAAACGGTTATCTTCCTCTTGAAAATATAGAGTTTGCAGATGAACAGTCTGATAAAATCGAGTCACAATTTTTATGCGATATTGGCCTTTTTCTGAATTATCAGGAAAACCTTACGTCTCGTGATGAGCCTTTTTTAATTCGGACTTCTCATTTTGGAGAAAACTTCACGCAAATATGGCAAAACTGGTTGGAGATATATGAAGGAGCAGATCCTATATCAACGCTTTTTTACGAGATAATACGTAATCGTTCCACCGAAATTAATTGTTTCTTAAATCTCTCTCAGGCTATTGAAGTGTATTCTTGCAAATATCGAGAATCGGAGGCAACAGAGTTAGCAAGACTTGGTGAGAATACAAGGCCCGATAAAAAGCCTCCAGTTCATTTAAAATACAGATTTGAAGATGTCTTATCTTATTTCAATGACTGTTTGGAAATACCGGGATGTGAGATTCCGATTCTCGCAAAAAATCTTGCGGATATGCGAAATTATTATACGCATTATAACGGAGTGAAATATACTGCGCCATCATATCAGGAAGTGTTTTCTGCGACGCGCATACTGCGATTTTTGCTCTTGACGATTGTATATAAGCACCTCGGGTTGAGTACAGAAGTTGTTGTAAATGTGCGTGAACGATTAGAATTTCAGTTATATCGCGAAGATATACATACAATTCTCGAATATTCCTCTAATCAAAAATGAAATATGCCGTATTCAGTCTCTGGGGCAATCAGCTATATGCAACCTATGTATTATAGCAGGACGGTATCAGGGTGTTTCTCCTAATGCCGTCCTGCTTCATTCATGAAAATATCAATTCTTCTTTTATCATCTCCTCCGCCGCATTGTATATGTTGTTCATCGCCCCTACCCACGCCATCTGATTCTCCACTTTGAGTCGCTCCGTGATACCCTGTTCCGTAGCCATCTGGCGGGTTAGGTGCTCGAACATTTCCTCTGCCTGCCGGTCAATCTCCGCAAGATGTGCGTCGAGCTTTTCTGAGAGAAGCATCCCGGTATATATCCCGTTACGATGTTTCCTCAGGTACTCCTTTCGCCTCCTGCCCCAAATGCCGATGGCTTCAACCTCCGGCGCAGTCAGATTCGGAATCATGTAGTCGCCCTCGCGGTGGTAAGTTAATTGTGTGCTCATTTTCATACCTCCTTTTTTGTCTACATTGTATCAGCTGCCACATCAAAAGACGAATGTGCAAAAGAAAACGCCCAAAAGGCCATTTCTGCCCTTCTGAGCGTCCTCCCCGGATATGTGGTTGGTGCCGGTTTTTTTATTTTCAAAGTCCCTTATGAATAACCGTACCAAAAAGCGCAGCCCTTTCGGGCTGCGCTTTTTGGTACTTACGGCCTTTGCCTTTGGCAAAGGCCGCCCCGCCGCGCGGCGGGGTTTCATTAAATGTGAAGGAAACCCCTGATGGGTTCCCTCCACAGCTCTTTCCTTTCCGATGGATTTAGGCGGGAGGAAATAGAATTTTTAACCACTCACCCCAAAGAAGCGGCCCCTGCGGGGCCGCTTCTTTGGGGTGAGTGATTCAGCGGTTTGACAGTCCTGGTTGGGTGAGGTATAATATCCGCGTAGCGGATATTATATTTGATTTTAAGCCGTTTTTCTCCCCGGCTTACGCCGGGAACCGAAAAACATGGCGAATATACCATCCCCGCTTTGCGGGTATGATATAATGAATTATATTCTTATCTTCTGGGAGGTGCAATATGAATCATTCCGCAAGATTCGTCTGCCTTCTTCTGGCTTTGCTCATGGTGCTGTCCATGACCGGCTGTGGGAAAGGCGGCGATCTGACGTCGGAGGATGTGCCTCAGGGGCCGACCCAGAACGTTTCATCGGTCCCGCAGGAGCCTGTCCCTGGGGAGGGGCAGGCGGAGCCGGAGGCTCCCCAGGCCAGTGGGGATCCTGAAGTCGACCAGGCCATCGAGCTGGGCCTTGTGCCGGAGGAACTGCAAGGCAGCTATGACGCCCAGATCACATACGCTGAATACTGCGGGATGCTGGACATCCTTTTGGGGATGACGCTGCCCAATGCCCTGCCGGTTTGGCGGGATCACTCTTCCACGTTCCACGATGCCTCCCAGCCCATGACCCGCGGCGAGGGGACCGTGGTCCTGCTCTACGCTGTGATGGCTGCCGGCTTTGACCGTGCGGAGTTCATGACCGAATCCAATTTCTGGCTTGAGGGGATGCTGCCGGAGGGCCAGGACTTTTGGGAAGGGGAAGTTTGGGGGAATCCGCTGATCCCAGGCCAGCATGAAAAGTATGAGAACGAATCTTTTATCGGCACAAGCCAGGAATGGAAAACTGGGTTTGACATCCTTACAAATGCCGGGTGGTTTGCGGAAATATATTCCTACCAAAACGGGAAGCCGTACTTTGATTATGACCCAGAGACCTATTCCATGCGCTTCGGCGATCCGTTTACCCGCGCGGAAGCGGTCCAATCGGTTTACCGGCTGTACGGGGGCCTGCGGTTCATTGAATTTGTCCCATCGGACAGCGTCCCCTGCGGCGTGACGGAAGAGGCCATCCGTCTGGCACAGGAAATGCCGGCCGCGGCTTGGAACGACATCCCGGACTGAAAGGGGTACACCATCACATCGCCGTTCGACGGTTACGGAGTGGGCGAGTGCGGGAAGTATTTTTACGAGGAAGAGGTGGCCCGCATCGCGGCGGACGGCTTCGATTTTGTCAGGGCGACCGTGAATTTCCAAACTGTCTTTGGACAGTCCGGCGGCACGGAGCAGGTCCGGGGGGCGTTCGTGTCGTCTATGGACGATCTTGTGAACTGGTGCGCAAAATATGGGATCCATCTTTGCTTTGACTCCCACGCATTTCCGGGTTTCGACCCCCTGGGAGGCAATGAAAACATCACCCTATGGGACGACCCGGAGCAGCAGGAGCTTTTCTGCGCTTTCTGGGGGTGGATGGCGGAGCATTATCAGAATGTCCCCTCCAACCTTCTGAGCTTCAACCTGATCAATGAGCCCCGTGGGCCGGAGTCCCTCAGTGATGAGGACTATTCCTCCCTGATGAAAAAGGCGATATCGGCGATCCGGGAGTACTCCCCCGACCGGCTGATCTTCGCGGATGCCCTGGGCGTCGCCCAAGGTATCCCGGTGGAGGGACTGGCCGACGCCCAGGTGGCCCAGGCGATCCATCCATACTTCCTCCCCGACGGCGCCTCCCAGTGGCCCACGACGATCATCAACGGGTTTATCCATCGGAATAACGGTGTCCTGACGTTGGAAGGAGACTTCCCCGCCGGTACGTCGATTTCGATAGACATCGATATGGTACATCAGGCCAGTACTATGCGGTGGTTGGCGGATGGGAAAGAGACCGAAAGCCTCGAGATAGGTACCGAGGCCGTGGGTGAGGGCGGCTGTATCGATATCGGGGATCCGGGGACCGGCGGCGAATCACGAGCCTATGAGAACAGGACCTGGACGGTCCAACTGCCAGAGCCAGCCCGGCGGCTCCAGCTCATCCAGGAGGAGGGGTGGTGGTATTCCCTGAACGGAATCGCCGTCGAGACGTCCGCCGGTGTCACCACGATCATGGCACAGCACGATTTTGTCCCCAGCGAGAAGGTCCCCGAACTGACCATCCAAAGCGACGGCACCGTGACCGCCGCCGACCCGGACACTCTGTTTTGTCTGGATCGGGATGCGCTGGCGGACCGCTTTGCCCAGTACACGGCGTTTCGGGATCGGACCGGCGTGGAGATCATGGTCCAGGAGTTCGGCTTCGACGCATCGATCCCACGGGAGACTGCCCGGCCGGCCGCTGACGCGCTGTTGAGCGTCCTGGACGAAGCCGGCATTCCCTGGTGTTCCTTCTGTAGCCAGTGGGGCCTCTGGGTAAGTAAGAGCGAGGAGCTTGTTTATTCAGTACAGGGTAATCCGTCACCCATTCGTCCCGACGGACATTATCAGGACCTGGGGGACTGGTACTATGACACCGATATGGCGGAGATCTATCACAAATACATGGCCTCCTGAAAAGGAGTTTTACCCACTTACACGAAAGAAGCGGCCCCTGCGGGGGCCGCTTCTTTCGTGTAAGTGACTAATTGTATCGGAAGGGGAACCCTGACGGTTCCCCTTCCAATCCCTTCCCTCCGAAGACATTGGCGAGGCGGTACATTTTGACCTCCTTTGCCTTTGGCAAAGGCCGCCCCGGCGCGCTGCGCCGGGGGTTCATTAAACGTGGAGGAAACCCCTGATGGGTTTCCTCCACAGCTCTTTCCTTTCCGATGGTTTTAGGCGGGTGGTAAAAGGCGGTTTATGCCTCGGCTTTCATGGCCAGGTAGGCGTTGATGAACCCGTCCAGGTCGCCGTCCATGACGGCGGTGATGTTGCCGTTCTCGAAGCCCGTGCGGGCGTCCTTGGCCAGGGTATAGGGCATGAAAACGTAGCTGCGGATGGCGGAGCCGAAGTCGATCTTCATCTGAACGCCCTTGATGTCGCTGATTTTCTCCAGGTGCTCCCGCTCCTTGATCTCGGCAAGCTTGGCCCGGAGCATGGTCATGCAGGCGTCCCTGTTCTGGAACTGGCTGCGCTCCACCTGGCAGGAGACCACGATCCCCGTGGGCTTGTGGATGAGCCGGACGGCGGAGCTTGTCTTGTTGACCTTCTGCCCTCCCGCCCCGGAGGAGCGGAACACCTGCATCTCGATGTCCTCGTCCCGGATCTCGATCTCGCTGGTGTCGGTGATCTCCGGCATCACCTCCACGGCGGCGAAGCTGGTCTGGCGGCGGCCGGAGGCGTCGAAGGGGGAGATGCGAACCAGCCGGTGGACGCCGTTCTCGCTCTTCAAAAAGCCGTAGGCGTTGTCCCCCTCGATCTTGATGGTGGCGGACTTGATGCCCGCCTCCTCGCCGTCCAGGTAGTCCAGCAGGGTGTACTTGTACCCGTGGCGCTCGGCCCAGCGGGTATACATCCGATAGAGCATACTGGCCCAGTCCTGGGCCTCGGTCCCGCCGGCGCCGGGGTGGAAGCTCAAAATGGCGTTGGAGGCGTCGTACTCGCCGGAGAGCATGGTGGAAAGGCGCGTGGTCTCCAGGTCGGCGGCGAAGGAGGAAAACTCCCCCTCCAACTCCGGCAGGAGCGAGATATCCTCCTCCTCGATGGCCATGTCGCACAGCGTGGCAAGGTCCTCGCAGCGCCCCTCTAACTTTGCAAAGCTCTCCCGCTTGTTCTTCAGCTGCTTCAGCCGCTGGAGCACCCGCTGGGAGTTCTTTTGGTCGTTCCAGAACCCGTCCGCCTCGGACTCGGCCTGGAGCCTGTCGATCTCGGCGGAGACCTCGTCCAGCTTCATGGCGCGGCGGATGGTCTCCAGCTGGGGCTTCAGCGCCCCGATCTTCGTCTTGTAATCCTCGTATTCAACGATCATGTTCACTCAGTCCTTCTTACGGTATACCGGCGGTCCGCCCTATCTGTCCGAGTGGCCGCCCCCCTCGCCGCCGAAGATCAAATCGTCAATATCCGGCTTCGGCGCGGGCTTTTCGTTTTTATCCTTCATAAATCTCCCTCCCAAACAATAACCGTATCATCCTATGCCGGCAGGGAGAAAATGATTCATTCAATTTTTACATGGGTCACCCTCTCGTCAGCGTGACGGCCACCACCTCCGGGTTATTGAAGACCCTGGGCAAACCGTGGGTCCCGCCGATGCCCCTGGAGACCAGCATCTGCGTGCCGCCCTGGGTGTAGATCCCCGCCGTCCAGGTGGGGAAAAGGCCCTGCCCCGGCGCGATCAGCCCGTCGGTGAAGGGCAGCCGCACCAGTCCTCCGTGGGCGTGCCCGCACAGCACCGCGTCCACGCCCAGCTCGCTCCACATGGCAAGCTCCGTGTCCCGGTGGGCCAGCATCAGCACGTATTTTCCCGGCTGCCCGGCCCGGATCTCCTCCACAAGCGCCTCCGGCGTCTTCTGGTCCGCCGGTCCGTTGGGGTCGTCCACGCCGCCGATGACGATATAATCGTCCCCCCGCCCCCAGGTCACGTATTCGTTTCTCAGCACGGTGACGCCCAGGCTCTCCAGCAGGTCAAAAAGCTCCCGCGCCCAGCCGCAGGCCCACTCGTGGTTGCCGGAGACGTAAAAGACCGGCGCTGTCTTCACAAGCTCCGAAATAAAGCCGCGTACCCAGGGCTCCTGTTCCGACCGCTCCCCGTCCACCAGGTCCCCGGTGAGGCAGATGAGGTCGGGCCTCGCCTCCCGGACGGCGTCCACAAGCTCCGCGTTGTCCTTCCCAAAGACGGCGGCGTGAACGTCGCTGAGCTGGACGATCCTGAACCCCTCAAAGCTCTCCGGCAGGCGGGCGTTGCCCAGGGCGTACTCGTCCGTGACGAGGCGGGTGTTGCCGTCGTAGACGATAACGCCGAAAATCAGGGCAAGGACCAGGAGGACGAGAAGAAATTTCCGTTTTTTTCGGGGTTTTCGCTCCATAAGGGTCTGTGCTATGCCTCCTTGTCCCGTACATAGGGGTGCTTGACGTTGGGGTCCGCCGTCTGGCGGAAGTCCACCTCGAATCGGTCGATGGACTTGATGAGGGCGGAGAGGGACTTAAAGCCGTAGTTGCGGCAGTCGAAGTCCGGCTTTTTCTTCATGATGAGGTTCCCCAGCTCCCCCATGTACACCGCGTCCTCCCCGTCGGACAGGTCCGCCACGGACTGGGCGATGAGCCTCACCAGGGATTTGGGGATGCGGTTGTCATTCTGAGCCGCCGGCTTTGCCCGCTTGTCCCGGGCGGGCTTCGTCTCCTCCTGCTGGGCGGCGTCGTCCGGCTGCTTGATGTTCTCGATATAGATGAATTTGTCGCAGGCCACCCGGAACGGCTCCGGCGTCTTTTTCTCCCCGATGCCAAAGACCGTCATGCCCGCCTCCCGGAGGCGGATAGCTAGGCGCGTAAAGTCAGAATCGGAGGACACCAGCACAAACCCGTCCACCTGCTCAGAGTAGAGGATGTCCATGGCGTCGATGATCATGGCCGAGTCGGTGGAGTTTTTGCCGGTGGTGTAGCTGTACTGCTGGATGGGCGTCACGGCGTTCTCCAAGAGGGCGTTCTTCCACCCCGCGATGTGGGGACCCGTCCAGTCCCCGTAGATGCGCTTGACGGTGGGGGTGCCGTAGATGGCCACCTCCTGGATGATCCCGGCCAGCGTCCCCCTGGGCACGTTGTCCGCGTCGATGAGCACCGCCAGGCGCTTGCTTGGCGCAATATTCGGAACGATGGGCAATCCGCCGCCTCCTTTCGTCGGGCAAGTTGGAAATAGTAGGAAACCAAACACTGTTGTCGCTTGTCAGACAGTATATCATACTCTCTCCGCACTTTCAAGGCCCTTGTCCCCACAACCCCTGCGCTTTTCCTCTTTTCGACCGCCAAAGCCCCCTCTTGACAAACGCGCCGCGTGGGCGTACAATAATACTAACACCGTTAGTTTGGCAAGGAGGGCGCTATGGCTCGACAGGGGTTGACCCGTGCGGACATTATGGAGGCCGCCATAGAACTCATCGAATCGGAGGGGCTGCACCGCTTTTCTCTGCGGGAGCTGGCAGCCCGGCTCCACATAAAGGCCGCCTCTCTCTATAACCACATCCGAAACATGGACGAGCTGTACACCCAGATCGGCTTCTACGCCATCGCGGAATTGAAGAAGGTGCAGCTGGCCGCCATCGACGGGAAGCGGCGGGGGGCGGCGGTGGAAGCCCTGGCAGACGCCTATCACCGCTTTGGCAAAGAACGGCCGGAGATTTATAAGGTCATTCTGTCCCTGCCCATGGTGAAAAACGACGCGCTTCAAACCGCTGCGGGTGACATTGTCGAACCGATTATGGTGGTGCTTAGCGGATACGGGCTGGCGGAGGAACAGAAGATGCACCTTCAAAGGGTGCTGCGCAGTATCATGCACGGCTTTATCTCTCAGGAGGAGGCGGGCTGCTTCCGACACTTCCCGGCAGACGTCGGGGACAGCTACAGGATGGCGGTTCAGGGATTTATTTTGCTGCTGGAAAACTTGGAAAAAGAGGCGCGGATATGAAAGCGGATAAGACAGAGCTGTTTGAAAAGGCCCCGGTGACACGGGCGGTCCTGGCCTTGGTGGTCCCCACGGTGATCAGCCAGATCATCACCGTCATCTACAATATGGCGGACACCTTTTTCGTGGGGCAGGTGGGCGACCCCAACCAGGTGGCCGCCGCGTCCCTTTCCCTGCCGCTGTTTCTCGTGACCACGGGGATCGCCAACCTCTTTGGCATCGGGGGCGCCAGTCTCATCTCCCGGAGCCTGGGGCTGGGCAACACGGACAAAGCCCGGAGGGCCTCCGCCTTCTGCATCTGGACGGCCGCCGCCGTGGCGCTCCTCTATGGGCTTGGGATATTCGCCCTCCACCGCGCCATCCTCCCTTTGGTGGGGGCGGACGAATACACCTACGGTTTTTGCAGCAGCTACCTCTTCTGGACGCTGACCGTGGGGGCGGTTCCCACGGTGCTGAACGCCGCCCTGGCGCATCTCGTCCGGGCGGAGGGGTATTCCGGGCAGGCCAGCTTCGGCGTGGCGCTGGGCGGCGGCCTCAACATCCTGCTGGACCCCGTGTTCATCTTCGGTTTTCATCTTGAGATCACCGGCGCGGCAATCGCTACGATGCTCTCCAACTTGATCGCCACTTTGTATTTTGTGGCCCTGATCCTGGGAAAGCGCGGAAAGCTCCACCTGTCCCTGAACCCCCGGTACTACTCCGTCTCCGACAGCATCCCCAGGGAGGTGCTGCTGGTGGGCCTTCCCAGCTCTATCATGAACATCATGGGGATCTTCTCCAACATCACCCTCAATAAGCTCCTTGTCAACTACTCCAACGCCGCCGTGGCGGGGATCGGCATTGCCAAGAAGATCGATATGCTGGCCTTTGCCATCGCCAACGGACTTTCTCAGGGCGTGATCCCGCTGATCGGCTATAATTTCTCCGCGAAAAACACCCGGCGTATGCGCGCCGCCATCAAGGTGACGCTTCTACTGAGCCTCGCCGTCACGACAGCCGGGGCGATCCTCCTGTTCACCTGCGCGGGTCCCCTGGTGCGGGCCTTCATCAACGACGCGGAAACGGTGCGCTACGGCAGTATGTTCCAGCGGATCATCTGCATCACAGGCCCCTTCACGGCCATCACCACAGTCATTATATCCATTTTTCAGGCCGTGGGCCAAAAAGGCAAGCCCCTGGTGCTGTCCATGCTGAGAAAAGGCGGGCTGGACGTGCCGTTCATGTTCCTGCTGGATTCCCTGGGCGGAGCCAACGCCATCGCGTGGGCCACCCCCATCGCCGACTGCGGGGCCATGCTGGCGGGCCTCCTCCTGTTCGTGCCGCTGTGGAGGAAAATGAAAAGTGAACAACAGGCCGCTTCCCCGACGCCCCTCTCTGAGGGAAACAAGTAGTCCGCCCGCAGCCCGATCGATGCGCCCAACTGGCGCCCTTGCCGCGAAGCGGGAAGGGCGCTGGCGAGCGTAGCGAGACTGAGGGTTACACGATAATAGAGCTGTCCCGTAACGGCGAACCCTCAGTCACGCTGGCGCGTGACAGCTCCCTTTAGAAAAAGGGAGCCAAAGAGGTAGTTTGATTGGATTCCGTCGCCTCCGGCGACCTCCCCCCATAACTCCGCACTCTTGACAACCACCACGCCGTTGTGCTATACTCTCTCCATCCCTATCGGAGGTGAAAGGATGACTTCCTATCTCGCTTAACAAAAAAGGCGCGTTCAAGGGGCGAGGTGCGCCCTCAGCGCCGTAAGCGGGAAGGAAAATCTGTCCGTTCACTCTCATGGGGCCAATAACGCCTTTTATGAGCTGTGGGATCCTTTCCCGCGGCTCATTTTTTGATTGGAGGCGTTATAATGCTGATCGACGTAACAGATTTTACATTTGCCTACGAGGGCAGTCACGACTACATCTTTGAACGTGTCTCCTTCCGCCTGGATTCGGCGTGGCGGCTGGGCTTCACCGGGCGCAACGGACGGGGCAAGACCACGTTCCTTCGGTGCCTCATGGGGGAGCTTCCCTATTCCGGCTCCATCTTGGCGCCCGGCCTCGTCTTTGCCTATTTTCCCGTCCGGGTGGAGGACCCCTCCCTCCCCACGCTTGACGCGCTTGCGGCCTCCCTTCCGGGGATCGAGGCGTGGCGGCTGACGCGGGAGCTTTCCAAGCTGGGCATCGACGGGGAGATGCTCTCCCGGCCCTTTCGCACCCTCTCCGGCGGGGAGCAGACCAGGGCCGCCCTGGCGGCGCTTTTCGCCCGCGAGGACGTCTTTCCCCTCATCGACGAACCCACCAACCACCTGGACATGGCCGCCCGCGCGCTGGTGGGCGATTACCTCGCCCGCAAGTCCGGCTTCATCCTGGTGAGCCACGACCGGGCGCTTCTGGATGCCTGCACCGACCACACTCTCAGCATCAACCGCACGAATATCGAGGTGACGCGCGGTCCCTTCTCCGTGTGGTGGGAGAATAAAACCCGGCGGGATGCATTTGAAAAGGCCGAAAACGAAAAGCTCCGGGGCGAGATCGCGCGGCTCAACGAGTCCGCCCGCGAGCGGGCGCAGTGGTCTGACAGGGCCGAACGCTCCAAGTACCTCTCCCACACCGATAAAGCCGAGTCGAAGAAGGGCTGGGCGCCCAAGCAGGCCGCCAAAGCCGCCAAGCAGCAGCGCAGAGCCGTCGCCATCACCCAGCGCCGGGAGCGGGCGGTGGAGGAGAAATCCAAGCTCCTTCACGACTTAGAGCGGGATGAGGACATCAAGCTGATCCCCCTCGCCCACCGGGCGGGAAAGCTGGTCGTCCTCCGGGACGTCTCCGTCTCCTACGGGGACAGGCCCGTCTGCGCCCATATCTCCTTTGACCTCTCCCCCGGCGACCGCGCCGCCCTCTCCGGGCCAAACGGCTGCGGCAAAACGAGCCTCCTCCGGCTGATCTTGGGGGAGGACGTCCCCCACACGGGGGAAATACGAACGGTCTCGGACCTTGTCGTCTCCTATGTCGGCCAGGACGCCTCCGCCCTGCGCGGCTCGCTGGAGGACTACGCCGCCGGGTTCGACCTGGACCGCGCCGTCTTTCAGTCCATCCTTCGCAAGTTAGGCTTTGAGCGGATCCAGTTTGAAAAGCCCCTGGAGGACTGGTCCCAGGGGCAGAAAAAGAAGGCCCTCCTGGCCCGCAGCCTCTCGGAGCGGGCGCACCTCTACATCTGGGACGAGCCTCTCAACTACGTGGACGTCATCTCCCGCATCCAAATCGAGGAGCTTCTGGCCCGCTACCGCCCCACCATGCTCTTTGTGGAGCACGACCGTGCGTTCACGGAGCGCATCGCCACGAAGAGGATAAGTCTGTAGAGGGGGGTACAAAACCCCACCCTACAGGCACAAAGAGAGGCTCCATTCACGCGCCCAAATGGCTCCCTTGCCGCGAAGCGGGAAGGGAGCTGTCCGGCAAAGCCGGACTGAGGGTTAAAACGATGATAGAGCGCCCCAGTAACGGCGAACCCTCAGTCACGCTGGCGCGTGACAGCTCCCTTTATCAAAGGGAGCCAAAGAGGTAGTTTGATTTGATTCCGTCGCCTCCGGCGACAACCGCGCAAAAAGCCTTCCCCACAAGTGGGGAAGGTGGCCCCCGAAAGGGGTCGGATGAGGCCGATGAGCGCCCAACTCCCCTCCGGCCCTCCGGGCCACCTCCCCTCAGAGAGGGGAGGCAATTCCCACCTCATCCGTCGCCTCCGGCGACACCTTCCCCGCC
>CANRPO010000034.1 GCA_947632515.1 uncultured Lachnospiraceae bacterium | reverse complement strand
AAGTTGTCTCAATCCTGCATTTTCTCTGACATTCTGGAATTTCAGTTGTCACTGGAATTTACTTTGGCATTCAACCGGGGATTATTTTGCTGTGACTTAGAAGTCATTACACTTTTCCATCTTACCCGATCGCGCAAGATATTGTATAATGATTCCATCAAAGAATCTAAATACCGATATTTTTTCTACGGGAAGTTTCGCGACTGCTATTATATTTTCCCTTGTTTTTATCAAATGTGGATTGAAGTAACTGTAAGACAGCATGGAGAAAATATTTTGTCAAGTCACTTTTTTTCATTGAAAAACCGTGCTATGATATATACTATATAACAGTGAAGGCGCGTTTGTTTCGGACGCATTTTACAGGAGCTTTGCAGAATATTTATGGAGGGAAAGATAAAAGATGAACAGAGCGGCGATTTTTTTTGCGACAGGGTTTGAGGAGATCGAGGCGTTGACCGTGGTGGACGTCCTGCGTAGGGCCGGGATCACGGCGGATATGGTGTCCGTCACGGGCGAGCGCGAGGTGACGGGTTCTCACGGCATCACAGTCAGAATGGATAAGCTGTTTGACGAAGTGGATTTTGAGGCGGAGGACATGCTCATTCTGCCGGGCGGTATGCCGGGCACCACGAATCTGGAGGCGCACAAGCCCCTGATGGACAAGGTGGATGAGTTTTACGGGAAGGACAAATACATTGCGGCGATCTGTGCGGCGCCCGGCATCTTCGGGCATAAAGGCATCTTAAAAGGAAGAAAGGCGTGTTCCAATCCGGGTTTCGAGAGCCATCTGGAGGGCGCCGACGTGAGACAGGAGGAGGCGGTGGTGGACGGCCATGTCATCACAAGCCGGGGCATGGGAACGGCGATTCCTTTCGCCCTTGCGATCCTGGAGCAGTTTGCGGGCGCGGAGGCCGCAGAGCAGATGAAGGGGAAACTGGTCTACAAAGCGTAAAACGCGAAAACGTTGAGAAGCTGTTATGTGTCAGCCGATATGAATGCCGTGTTTATGAGATAAGGGAAGGTGTGTGTCATGCTCTCGGTTAAGACGAATCTCATGGCGATGAATGCCGACAGGCAGTTAAGAGTCAATACAGGGAAAAATCGAAAAACAACGGAAAAGCTCTCCTCCGGTTATAAAATCAATCGTGCTGCGGATGATGCTGCCGGGTTGTCCGTCTCCGAGAAGATGCGAAGACAGATCAGGGGATTGCACCAAGGCGCGGAGAATATTCAGGAAGGAATCGGGTATGTGCAGACTGCGGACGGCGCGTTGAACGAGGCGGCCGATATTTTGCAGCGTATCAACCAACTGTCCGTCAAGGCGGCAAATGGAACAAACACTGCGGAAGACAGAGCGCATATCGACCGGGAGATACAGCAGCTTAAAGCGGAGTTAGGACGGATTTTTCAGACAACAGAGTATAATGAACGTCGGATCTGGGAGTCGAATCATAAGGAGTTGGTCGGCTGGGAAAAGAGACAGGCGGTAACTTTTAGCAATACCAGCGGTGGTATCGATGTCACAAACGATAACTGCGGGGTGATCGCCTGTGGAAGTTACAAGATCCATGCGGATGCAGACGACGGGGTGTATATCGACTGGATCGGGTATGACGGCAATACTTATCAGACACAGACGGTTGGTTGGGAGGAACTGAAAAAGAACAATTATCGGTTGGAAATGAGCGACTATTTCGGGGAGAAGACGGCGGACAATCTGCTGTACGACGCGGCGGGGCAGCCTGTATTCAAGCATGAGATCGCTCTCTCGGTGGCTGACAGAGCTACGATCGAAGATGTGGTAAAATGTATCGACGGGAAAACTTTTTCTTCTTCGCCAAGCGCACATATGAGCGGCAGATTTGAGGACCTTGACGGCAATGCGGTATCATCTTCCGGGGTGTCGGTATATTCGGTTTCTTTGAACTATTCCGCTGCCTACGCCTCCAACCATAACACGGGGAACGATTCTTCGACCAGCCGGAACGTGCATGATTTTGACGCTGCGGACGATGCGTTCTTAGAGCCGCGCGGAAAAGATATGACGGAGTTGGGAGCGGGCGTGAAGAGCAATCTGACGACCAAACCGAAAGCCTCCAATGTGGCGGAGGCCAGAGACAGCGCCGACGGTTGGGAATTTACCTTTTATATGGATGGAATCGGGAAGGTGACCGCCACTTTAAGCTCTACTTCCTATGGAGCCAATGACAGAACGGACGATGACGAGGGTCTGTGGTGGAGCTGGCAGAGCAGCTGGGTGAACGGCAAATGGGTGGAACATGCTTATAAGTCGGGTATATCGCGCTCGGCGGGAGATACGCTGGGCGGTATTATGGGGGCGCTGACGGGAGGGGCCGGCAGCGGGTCTCCGGGTTTGCTTACGGCGGCCAATGGCGGCTGCGCAGACAGCGGCGGTTATATCAATCTAAGCTTTACGATAAAGTCGCAAGATTCTTTTGCATACGGCGACGGTCAATCAGGGAACAGCGTGGGAAGTGTTACGTTTCGAGTCAGTGTATCTTCTTCGGATACGGAACAAAGCATCCTGCAGAAGATACAGGATGCGTTTAACGACGATACGATTTTTGATTTTTACACGCCCAACGGGTCGTCCGGTTATGGGCAGGAGTATTTCGGAACTGCCACTGCGACTGCCCATGAGATAGATGCAGTGGAAATATATGGAGGAGAAAAATGCAGTTTCTTCGTGGAGGCAGGTCCGGAGGCGGGAGAGCACATCAGTATTGAGTATGAGGCGCTTGATCTGGAGAAATTGGGGATGAAGGATACCAATGCCCTGACGGTGAAGGATGCGGGTAAAGCCATCGACGAAGTGAAACAGGGACTGCAGATCATCAACAGGCAGCGTTCTGATTTCGGCGCGTACCAGAACAGGCTGGAGCGGGCGTATAAGATCAATTCAAATTCGGAGGAAAATACGCAGAGTGCGGAATCAGAGATCAGAGATACGGATATTGCAGACGAGATGACGGCGTTCTCGAATCAGAATATTCTCATGCAGGCGGGAATCAGTATGCTGGCTCAGGCGAATCAGAAACCGCAGAGTGCGTTACAACTGCTGAGTTAATTTAGAAAAACTTACCATAATATTTTCATTTTATCCGAACATACTAACATCAAGATAAGCGATAGAGTGAACGCTTTCACAGATTACAGGATTCGGTCACGGATCGCTGCACCGACGGGATGCTATCCCGACGGTACAGAGAGATTATCTGAGATAAGCGTAAATCGATAGCGCTTATCTCAATCATATAGATAGAAGAACAAAGATTCATGTCAATGAATCCATTCAAATGTATTTCGGAGGTGAAAGAAATGGCAAGCAACAAGACGAATAGAGTTGAAGTTCCTGAGGCTAAGGCAGCAATGGATCGTTTCAAGACTGAGGTTGCATCTGAGCTGGGCGTAAACCTGAAGGAGGGTTACAACGGTGACCTGACTTCCAAGGAGGCCGGTTCCATCGGCGGCGAGATGGTTCGCAGAATGATCAAGAGCCAGGAAGAGCAGATGAAATAAGCAGAAAAGCGACAAAGAATGACCCGTCTGAGAGATCAGGCGGGTTGTTTTTTGGACAAAGGTATAGTATACTGTAAAGCGGTACGGCGCAAACCGTATCTGTTACCCGGAAGTGCCACTGACGGGATACCAAAAAACAGATTCTGACGTTCGAAGAGAGGCCCGTGCCGGGCGCTGCTGAGAGGGAAGGCCGCTGATATGCATACGATCGAATGGATAAAGTGCGCCTTGCGGGACGCGCTTTTTGCGTCCTGTCAGAAGGAAAGGAAAAAGAGTATGAAAAAGAAAGCGGTAACAGTGATGATGAGCCTTGCACTGTCTGTGGCGATGCTGACAGGCTGCGGCGGGACGGCTGCGGACAATACGGCTGAGGCACAGACGACAGAGACAGAGACGCAGACAGAGCAGGACGAAGAGGACGCTGTTTCGGAGACGGAGCAGGCGGAGAATGAGACGGAAGAGGCAGCGGCGGCATCCACGGGGGATGAGGCGGCGGAGACGGAGACTCCCACAGAGGACGAGGCGACGGACTATGAGAGCGTTGACGTGAAGATCGGCTCTCTGAAAGGCCCCACTTCCATGGGACTCGTCTACCTGATGGATCAGGCCGAGAAAGGCGTGGCGGCCAACCATTATGAGTTTCAGATGGCAGCGGCGGCGGACGAGCTTTTGCCGTCCATGATCTCAGGGGATCTGGACATCGTGCTGGTGCCCGCGAATGTGGCGAGTGTGCTGTACAACAAGACGGAGGGCGGCGTGTCGGTGATCGACATCAACACGCTGGGCGTTCTGTATATGGTATCGGGCGATCCGACAGTGCAGAGCATGGAAGATCTGAAGGGCAGAACCGTCTATCTGACGGGCAAGGGAACGACGCCCGACTATGTATTGCAGTATCTTTTGGAGGAGAACGGCTTGACGGGAGATGTATCTTTGGAGTATAAATCCGAGGCCACGGAAGTGGCGGCGGTGCTCGCCCAGACGCCGGAGGCCATCGGCGTGCTGCCGCAGCCTTTTGTGACGGCTGCCTGCGCGCAGAATGAGGCTCTGTCCGTGGTGATGGATCTCACGGAGGAGTGGGCCAAGATACAGGGAGAAGGCGGCAGCAGTCTTGTGACGGGTGTGACGGTAGTTCGAAACGATTTTTTGGAGGAGCACAGGGAGGCGGTCGATAAGTTTCTGGAGGAACACAAAGCCAGCGCGGATTACGCCAACGAGCATGTGGAGGAGGCTGCGGAGCTTGTCGCAGCGGCGGGAATCATCGAGAAAGCGCCGGTGGCAGTCAAGGCCATGCCGCAGTGCAATATCACATATATTGACGGGGAAGAGATGAAGACGGCTCTTTCGGGCTATCTGGAAGTGCTGTTTGGACAGGATGCGTCCTCCGTGGGCGGCAAATTGCCGGGGGATGATTTCTACTATATAAATTAAGCGCGAACGGGAAATGCGTTTTGCGATAGGAGATAACATGCAGACACGAAGACAAATCAGGAAAGCGCTTATCATATTGTTCTGGCTGGCTGTCTGGCAGATCGCGGCGGTTTGGACAGACAATCACATTCTTCTGGTAGGCCCTGTGGAGGTCTTGCGCGTTTTTATAGAAAATATAACGCAGCCGGATTTCCTCAAGATCGTCTTTTGTTCCTTTGCAAGAATCGGGCTGGGGTTTTCCCTGGCCCTTCTCGTTGGTTTGGCGCTTGGCGCGCTGGGCTGCCGCTATGCGGTGGCGGAAGAATTTTTCGCGCCGGTGATCGCAACGCTCAAATCTATTCCGGTGGCATCTTTCGTGGTGCTGCTGCTCATATGGTTCGGTTCCCCGAAACTTTCTTTTTTCGTCAGCTTTCTGATCGTCTTCCCCAACGTGTATGTGAACACGGTCGCGGGGCTGAAAAGCGCGGACGAAAAGCTCCTTGAGATGGCGCGCGTGTTCGGCATGGGGCGGCTCAACCGTTTCTTCTATATATATAGACCGGCGCTGATGCCATATCTGACAAGCTGCCTGAAAATCTCTCTCGGCATGAGCTGGAAGTCAGGCGTGGCGGCCGAGGTCATCGGCTTGCCGGACTACTCGCTGGGAGAGCGGCTCTACATGTCCAAGATCTATTTGGACACTGCCGGCATGTTTGCCTGGACGCTGACGATCATTCTGCTCAGTTTCTTCTTTGAAAAAGCGGTACTCAGGCTGGTGGGGGCTTTCGGGGAGTGGAGGCCGTATCCGTTTCTGTCCGCGAAAGCGGACGCGAAGAAGGCGCGAAACATGCCGGAGAGGACTGCGGGCGGCGGGAAGGAGGAGCCGTCTGAGCGGGCGCAGGCAGGCGGGATCCGTGCGTCGCACATCAGCAAAGCATTTGGAGATCAGAAGGTGCTGGAGGATTACAGCCTGGAATTGAAAAGCGGCGGACGATACCTTGTCATGGCTCCTTCCGGCGCCGGTAAGACGACCCTTTTGAGAATATTGACCGGTCTGGACAATGCGGATGAAGGCAGCGTGGACGGGATGCCTGCCTACACGGGGATGGTCTTTCAGGAAGACAGGCTCTGCGAGGAGTATGACGCGATCTGTAATATCATGCTGGGTATGAGTAAGAGCGCCGGGGCGGGCAGCAGGGCGCAGACCGTCGCCTATGTCAGAAGGGAGGCGGCGCGGATATTGCCGGAGGACTGTCTGGACAAGCCGGTTCGGGAACTGAGCGGCGGCATGCGCAGGCGGGTGGCGCTTCTCAGAGCGGTGCTTTCCGCCTCAGGACTGTTGATCCTGGACGAGCCTTTTGCCGGGCTGGATGAGGAGAACCGCCGCCGCAGCGCGGCATTTCTGACGGAGAGTCTGGCGGGGAGGACGCTGCTTGTCACAACGCACAGAGAGGACGATGTGGAATTATTGCAGGGTGTGAAAGTGGCACTAGTATTTTCTGAAAGTTTGTGCTATAATGCTTAAATGACTGTGATTGTGCAGTGACAGTTGAAGGAGGAACCCAGCGAATGAGTTTACAGATCGAAAAATTAGAGAAGAACATGGCGAAACTTACCATTGAGACAAGCGCGGAGGATCTGGAGAAAGCGATCGAGAAGGCATACCGGAAACAGAAGAGCAAGATCAGCATTCCCGGATTCAGAAAAGGCAAGGTGCCGCGCCAGATAGTGGAGAAAATGTACGGCAAGGAAGTATTTTACGAGGATGCTGCCAACGAGCTGATCCCGGACGCGTATGACAAGGCGCTGTCAGAGTGCGAGGAGGATATTGTATCTTCCCCGCAGATCGAGGTGACGCAGATCGAGGCGGGCAAACCCTTTGTGTTCACGGCTACGGTCGCCCTCAAACCGGAAGTTAAGTTGGGCAAGTATAAGGGCGTGAAGATCGATAAGATTGACGCGGAAGTGACGGAGGAGGAAGTTGACGCCGAGATCAACAGGGAGCGGGAGAACAACGCGCGAAACATCACGGTGGAGGACAGACCGGTGAAGGACGGCGACGTTACGACGCTCGACTTCGAGGGATTTGTGGACGGCGTGGCGTTTGAAGGCGGCAAGGGAGAGAACTATCCGCTGACCATCGGCTCCGGCGCATTTATCCCCGGATTTGAGGAGCAGCTTATCGGCGCGGAGATCGGCAAAGAGGTGGAGGTGAAGGTGACTTTCCCCGAGGACTATCAGGCTGAAAATCTGAAGGGCAAGGACGCCGTGTTCAAGTGTACGGTCAGGGAGATCAAGGAGAAGGAACTTCCCGAGCTGGACGACGAGTTCGCCAGTGAGGTGTCGGAGTTTGACACGCTTGCCGAATATCGGGAGGACGTGAAGAAGAATCTGGCGGAGAAGAAGGAGAAGGACGCGAAGAATGCCAGAGAGGAGGCGGCGGTGAAAGCGGTCGTGGAGGATTCCGAGATGGAGATCCCTGAGGCGATGCTGGAGACGCAGCAGAAACAGATGGTCGATGAGTTCGCGCAGCGGATCACGATGCAGGGTCTTTCCATGGAGCAGTATTTCCAGTTTACGGGCACCAACTATCAGCAGATGGTAGAGCAGGTGAAACCGCAGGCCGAGGAGCGCATCAAGTCCAGACTGGTTCTGGAGGCTGTGGCGAAGGCCGAGAAGATCGAGGCGAGTGAGGAAGATTACGAAAAAGAACTGGAAACCATGGCCGAGGTCTATCAGATGGAAGTGGCCAAGGTAAAAGAGCTTATGGGTGAGCGCGAGAAGAAGAATATCATGCAGGATCTGGCCGTGAGGAAGGCGGCGGAGTTCGTGGCGGAGAACGCCAAAGAGAGCAAGAAGTAAAAAGGCAAAAGGCAAAAGAAGCAGTGAGCAGTGACTTGACAAAAACGGAGGGATTGATATGCCATTGATACCTTATGTCATCGAGCAGACTTCCAAGGGGGAGCGTTCCTACGACATTTATTCGAGATTATTGAAAGAGAGGATCATTTTTTTAGGAGAAGAGGTGCGGGACGAGTCTGCCAGCGTGATCGTTGCGCAGATGCTGTTTCTGGAATCGGAGGATCCGGAGAAGGACATTCATCTGTACATCAACAGTCCGGGCGGTTCCGTCACGGCGGGGATGGCGATCTATGACACGATGAATTTCATCAAGTGCGACGTGTCCACCGTGTGTATCGGCATGGCGGCGAGCATGGGCGCATTCCTTCTGGCGGGCGGCGCGAAGGGCAAGCGCATGGCGCTCCCCAACGCGGAGATCATGATCCATCAGCCTTCCGGCGGCGCACAGGGTCAGGCGACGGAGATCGAGATCAGCGCAAAGCATATTCTGGCGACCAAGGAGAAGATGGCGAGGATCATGGCGCAGAATACGGGACAGGACTTCGAGGTCATCATGGCGGACACGGAGAGAGACAACTGGAAATCCGCCGAGGAGGCTCTGAACTACGGCCTGATCGACCGTATCATCACCAATCATGCCAATGCCGTGTAGATAGAGATAAAGATATTCTGAGACGTCGGGGGGAACGCCGCCTGAGATATCTGTGTTCATTTTTGCATAAGAGGCTATCATATAGAAAAGAAAGGCATGGAACATTAAAATGGCAGGAAAGAATTCTGATGACAAGGTGAGGTGTTCTTTTTGCAATAAGACGCAGGATCAGGTCAGAAAGCTGATCGCGGGGCCGTCCGGCGTCTACATCTGCGATGAGTGCGTGGACATCTGCGCGGACATCATCGAGGAGGAATACGAGGAAGAGCCGGAAGTGGAGGAGATGGAGATCAATCTTCTCAAGCCGGTGGAGATCAAGAAGTTCCTCGACGACTATGTGATCGGACAGGAGGAGGCGAAGAAGGTGCTCGCCGTCTCCGTTTACAATCATTATAAGCGCGTGATGGCGCCGCAGGAGGACGAGGACGGCGTGGAGCTGCAGAAGAGCAACATTATCATGATCGGACCCACAGGCTCCGGCAAGACCTATCTTGCGCAGACGCTGGCGAAGATCATCAACGTGCCCTTTGCGATCGCGGACGCGACGACGCTGACCGAGGCCGGCTACGTGGGCGAGGATGTGGAAAATATTCTGCTGAAACTGATCCAGGCGGCGGACTACGATATTGACAGAGCCCAATACGGCATCATTTACATTGACGAGATCGACAAGATCACCAAAAAGAGCGAGAATGTGTCCATCACCAGAGACGTCTCCGGGGAGGGCGTACAGCAGGCGCTCTTGAAGATCATCGAGGGGACGGTTGCCAGCGTCCCGCCTCAGGGCGGCAGGAAACACCCCCATCAGGAGCTGATTCAGATAGACACGTCGAATATATTGTTTATCTGCGGCGGAGCCTTTGACGGGCTGGAGAAGATCGTGGAGGAGCGACTGGACCGCAATTCCATCGGTTTCAATGCGCAGATCGTGGAGAAGAGCAGCAAGGACATCGGCGCGATCCTCAAGGAAGTGGCGCCGCAGGATCTGATGAAATTCGGTTTGATCCCCGAATTTATCGGGCGCGTGCCGATCACAGTCACGCTGGAGGGACTGGACAAGGAGGCGCTGATCCGTATCCTGACCGAGCCGAAGAACGCGCTGATCAAGCAGTACAAGAAACTGTTTGAGTTCGATGAGGTCAAACTGGACGTGGAGGATGACGCGGCGGAAGAGATCGCCGGCCTCGCGTTCGAGCGCAAGACAGGCGCAAGAGGCCTTCGCTCCATTATGGAGGACGTCATGATGGATATTATGTACGAGATCCCGTCCGACGACAACATCGCGGAGTGCGTGCTGACCAAGGAGGCAGTGAGCGGCGGGGAAAAACCGCGCATTATCTATCGCGATCGGGCGGTGCAGGCCGAGAGGCGCGCATAAAGCGTTTTGACTAATAAAGTCAACAGAGCGGAAAGGGCTGTGCCAATGGAAGAACGTCGCCGTATACCGGCGGCGTTTATGGCATTTTTATGTATAAGAGGTAACATATGGTCATACGGAATGTGAATTTAGAGACAGTATGCGGCGTCACAAGCAAGCTGCCGGAGAATAAGCTGCCGGAGATCGCTTTTGCCGGCAAGAGCAATGTGGGGAAATCCTCGCTGATCAACGGACTTATGAACCGTAAATCCTTGGCGCGGACAAGTTCCAGTCCGGGAAAGACGCAGACGATCAATTATTACAATATCAACAACGAATTGTACTTCGTGGATCTTCCGGGATATGGCTACGCGACCGCCAATGAGAAGGTGAAGGCGCAGTGGGGCAAACTGATCGAGGACTATCTGTACCAATCCAAAAGGCTGCTGGCGGTCTTTCTGCTGATCGACATACGGCACCGGCCTTCCGAGAATGACCGGATCATGTACGACTGGATCCTGAGGCGCGGCTATCAACCGATCATCATAGCGACCAAGATGGACAAGATCAACAGGAGCCAGTTGTCCAAACAGATCAAACTGATATGTGACACGCTTGAAGTAGTAGATGACACGACTGTCATACCTTATTCTGCGCTGTCCAAACAGGGCAGAGACGAGGTGTATGAGCTGTTGGACAGGCTGTTAGCGGAGGAAAGCGAATGAGACAATCGATCCGAACCTATGTCAAGGTTGTTCTGAATTTGTTGACTGCACTGGTCATATTCTTTTTGTGCATTTATGTGCTGCCGAAATGCATCCTGTTTTTTATGCCCTTCGTCATCGGCTGGATCATTGCGCTGATCGCCTCCCCGGTGGTCCGTTTCTTCGAGGAAAAATTGAAAGTGCGGCGCAAGGGAGCCTCGGTCATCGTCATCGTGGCCGTCCTGGCGGTGGTGATCCTGATCGTGTACGCCGTGGCGTCCAAGCTGATCCGTGAGGGGATCGGTTTTATCAACGAGCTGCCGATGCTGTTAGAGAGTATCAAGGCGGAATTTCGGCAGGTAGGCGACAATCTGCAGGGCGTGTACAGCAGACTGCCGGAGGACATGCAGAGTACGCTGAATAATCTCAGTGTCCAGACGGGCAGTTATTTCAGCGATATTATGGAAAACGTGGGCACGCCCACCGTGGAGGCGGTGGGAAATGTGGCGAGGCAGCTCCCCGACATTTTCCTCGGGGTGGTCATGTGTATCTTATCGGCCTACTTTTTCGTGGCTGACAAAAAATATATGTCAGATTTCGCGCAGAGGTATGTGCCGGACAGCGTCCGCTATCAGTTCGACCTGATCCGCAGAAGTCTGCGCAAGGCTGTGGGCGGCTATTTCAAGGCCCAGCTCAAGATCGAGTGCTGGGTCTATCTTCTGCTTGTGATCGGGCTTTTGGCGCTGCATGTGCGCTACGCGCTTCTGGTTGCGCTGGGGATCGCCTTTATGGATCTGCTTCCGGTGTTTGGCACGGGCACGATCATGATACCATGGGCCGTCATTGAAATTTTGGGAAGAAATTATTCGATGGCGGTGGGACTGTTGATCATCTGGTGTGTGGGCCAGTTGGTGAGACAGATGATACAGCCCAAGATCGTGGGCGATTCCATGGGGCTGAATGCGATCCCTACGCTGTTCCTGCTCTTTGTAGGATACAAGGTTGCGGGCGTGGCGGGGATGATCTTTGCGGTGCCCATCGGCATTATCGTGGTCAATCTCTACGAGGAGGGCGTTTTCGACACGACGAAACAGAGCATAGAGATCCTTGCGGCGGGCTTTAACCGATTTCGCAAGATACGTCCCGAGGATACGGCGGTCGTTGCGGAGTACGAGCGCGAGGTGGAGAGCAGTTACCTGAAGGAGATGGAGGTCGCCGAGGAGGAAGAGCGGGAGACGGAGATGGCGTCTCGGCTTAAGATAGAGGAACCGCTTATCATTAAGAAGATCATGGGCAGGAAGACGGACGAGAACGGCGCGGATAAAGGAGATAGAGAGACGAGATAAGAGTGAGGAAGGAAAGCTATGCAGGTTACGGTATATAATTGCAGGCCATTTGACGAGAGGGCGCTTTTTACAGAATATGCGAAGGAATTGGGAGTAGAGTTGGTGTTGTGTGCGGATGCGCCGGACCTCGATAATGTATCGCTGAGCAGGGGCAGCCGCTGTGTCAACGTGATCACTTCCAAGATAGACGCCAGGCTGATACGCGCTTTTCGTGAAAACGGTGTGGAGTATATCACCACCAGAACCATCGGTTATGATCACATTGACATAGAGGCCGCGAGAGCCTGCGGTATCAAAGTGGGCAACGCCCCTTACGGGCCCAACGGCGTGGCGGACTACACAGTGATGCTGATCCTCATGTCCATCCGCAGGATGGGCGCGATCCTGGGGAGAACGGCGCTGCAGGACTACACGCTGGCAGGCTTAAACGGTAGGGAATTAAGAGATTTGACTGTAGGAGTCATCGGCACGGGAAGGATCGGCGCCACAGTGGTGAAAGACCTCTCAGGGTTTGGATGCCGCGTTCTGGCGCATGATCTCTACGAAAAAGAGGAAGTGAAACAGTACGCTGCATATGCGCCGCTTGCGCAGATCTGGCGGGAGGCGGATGTGATCACACTGCACATGCCGCTGACACAGGACAACCGCCATCTGATCAATGCAAAGACCATTGCGCAGATGAAGGACGGTGTGGTGATCGTCAATACGGCGAGAGGCGCGCTGATCGATTCCGACGCCTTTATCGAGGCGATCGAGAACGGCAAGATCGGCGCTGCGGGACTCGATGTGGTAGAAAATGAGTTTGGACTATACTATTATGACCACAAATCGGATATATTAAAGAATAGGGAACTTGCTCTTCTCAGAAGTTTCCCCAATGTGATCGTCTCCCACCATATGGCTTTCTACACGAAAAATTATGTGGAGACCGTCGTGAAAGATTCCCTGAAGAGCTGTAAGCTCTATATGGAAGGGAAAGAAAATCCCTGGGAAGTGCGTTGACGATATGTAAGGATAAGGAGATTTTGCGGTGCAAAAAAGATTTTCTCAGCAGTTTTTTTTAAAACTCTTTTTTGCAGTCTATATTTTATTCGTCGTGAAAGTGATCATTTTCAAATATCCGATGGAGGAGCTTCGGGCGATCGCCGACGCCTGGCAGAAGAATGTTATTTTGGAGGGACTCGGCACGGCCAATTTCATGCCCTTTCGGACGATCAAAATGTATATAGACTATGCTTACAAACTGAATAGCGTGGAGAATCTGGCGGGCAATCTGCTTGTTTTCGTGCCGCTCGGATTCTTCCTGCCGTTGATGGCGGAACAACTGCGGAAGTTTTCAGAGATGTTTATCAATGTGTTCACGTTCGTGCTCGGCATCGAGGTGTTCCAGCTTTTCAGCGCGTTTGGCGCTTTTGATGTGGACGATATTCTGCTCAACTGCCTGGGCGCGACGATCGGATTCGGCTGTTATAAGGCGGCGGAGGCCTTTTACAGAAAAAAATATCCTATAGGCGGGAGGGGGATTCCTTATGAAAGTATTGAAGAAACTAAAGACAAATGTTGTGATTTCGGCAGTCTTGTGTATTGCGCTGGGCGCAGTGCTGTTCGCGTGGCCGGATCTGTCCATGCAGATCGTCTGCACCGCCATCGGCGCGGTGCTCCTGATCGGCGGCGGTGTCCGTCTGGCGGCCTATTTTGCACAGAGAGACGGAAGCGTCTACGCACAGTTGAATTTGATCATGGGTATCATTTTGGCGGTGGTCGGTATCTGGATCCTGCTGCAGCCGGATAAGGTGTTGGCCATCATTCCGATCATCGTCGGCATCGTGATCGCGCTGCACGGAATCAACAATCTGCAGCAGGCGGTGACGCTGTGTAAGGAACGGTACGACAAGTGGTGGGTGGCATTGATCCTCGGTCTGCTCACGGTTGGGCTCGGCGTGCTGCTCGTGTGCAGACCCTTTGAGGCGCTGGACGTGGCGGTGAAAATGATCGGTATTTTCCTGATCTATGACGGCATCTCGGACATATGGATCGTGTCCAGACTCTATCACACCGCTAAGATGATGAAACAGGAGGCGGATGCGTTGGACGTGGAGGCTGAGGAGATCGACAGGTAGGAGCGCGGCGTTGTGTCCGTCCGGACGCGGCTCTGCACAAAATTTGATTTTGGGCTTGTATCTTGAAAAGAGAAGTAATACAATAAAGGTGACAGCAGGAAACTGCGGTCATGCCTTGGAACGTTTGATGGGAAGAAGGAGAACCTATGAGGATCGGAGCGATGAGCGCGTACGGTATGCAGCCGTATGTATATAACACGAACACGGTAAGCGCGGCGAGCATGAATAAGCTGTCTAGGATTTCGGACGACGTGCTCGACAAGAAGATCGACTACAGTGAGCTGGCGGGCGAAGGAGAAAATACAAATCCGCTGAAAAGGGGACAGACGCTTAATTTTCAGTCTATGCTCGAGATGCAGATGCAGCGGGGACAGAATAACGCGGCGCGGATCATGAGACCGGCATGGGAGTCTCAGACGGAGGAAGAGGAGACGGTACAGGCGGCGGATACCAAGGTGGCGCAGTTTGCACAGGCCGTCCGTCCGGAGGAAGAGACGGCGTCTGGCGCAGGCATGACCGCTGACGCGGGCGCGGACAACGGCGGCAATCCTGTCAGTTATCAGATGCAGCAGGCGCTGAACGCTTACGGCATGTTCATGACGGCGTAGGAGACGCGGCAACATACATAAAGATTTGGAAATCCTCATTTGTTCGCAAGTGAGGATTTTATTTTCGCGGGCGGTGCGTGGGCTCACAAGTCTGCCTGTCAATTTGGCGGACGTCCGGATGCGGTCGGAAACTGCGGCCCGGTTAGGGCCTGTCATGGAAGCGGGGACAGAGGAGTATGCGGGAGAATTTGCAGATAAGTATGCGGGACGGACAGTATGTGGAGATGCTTGCGGGGTATCACTTCGGGCCGGATGATCTGACACGGCTCAGACGGGTGGGTGGCCTGGTGGAAAAAGCGGCGGCCCCGGTCTTATATTGGGATCGGATGCCGGGGACGGAAGAACAGGCGGAGGAAATCGCCGCCATCGTGACGCTCGGGGCGGGCGTGGACGAGCTGCAGGACGGTTATATGCACGCGGAATGCCTGTCGGAGAGTTATATGGTGGAGTGCGTCGGCATGGAACTTCTGCGCGCCGCCTATGAGCAGACAGCGGAGCGCATCTATGCGAGTACGGGGAAATGGCTGTCCGGCTTTGCGTTTGTGGGGGATCAGACGCCGTTTGAACGTATGGAGGCGATCTTTCGCAGGCTTGCGCCGGAGGGCGTCTCCTACAATCAGGCGTATATGCTGACGCCCAGGAAGACGGTGGCGTTTCTGACTTCGCTGCGCGGAGAGCGGAGAGAAAGCTACTGCAACATCTGTGCCGACTGTACGAACTTCTCCTGCAGAAACCGTCCGGAAGACGGGCGCAACAATCTCACCTACGGATACCGGAGGATATTCGGGGAGAAGGAACGGGAAGTCTGAAAAAATTTTCTTTTTTTGTAGTCAGATATTTGCATCATGCCGTTTTTTTATTATAATAGTAACTGGAAAGAGAAGGAAGTAAGTAAGGCATTCCTGCTCTGCGAAATCAACCAAACAGCACACGGGGGTGTGCGGAAAAGAGGTAGAAATGGGTGTATATGCAATCACAGGCGCATCCAGCGGTATCGGCGCCGAGACGAAGAAACTGTTGGAACAGGACGGGCACAAAGTCATCAACATCGACTTGAAGGGCGGCGACATCTGCGTGAATCTGGCCACGGAGGAGGGCCGGAAGAACGCGGTGGACGAACTACATAAGCTGTGCCCTGACGGACTGGACGGCATGATCTGCAATGCGGGCGTATCGGGAGCCTGCGGCAATCTGGAACTGATCATTTCGCTCAATTATTTTGGAACTATCGCTATCGCGAGAGGCGCGTATGATCTTTTGAAGAAAAAGAACGGCAGCTGCGTGGTGACGGCCTCCAACACCATCTCTCAGGGGGCGGGCAGAATGGATATTGCGGATCTCCTCAACAACATCGGCGACGAGGCGCGGGTGCTGGAACTGGTGAGAGGACTGGATAAAACCAATTTAAGCGTCGGCAACAGCATGTATGTGTCAACCAAGTATGCGCTGGCGCGCTGGGTGAGACGTGTCTCCGCATCCTGGGCGGCCAATGGCGTCAGGATTAACGCGATCGCGCCCGGCAATGTGAATACGGCGATGACGGCGACGATGTCAACCTCCGCCAAGATGGCGTTGAACGCGCTGCCGATCCCCACCAAATATGGCCTTGAGACGCTGATGGATCCTTCCGAGATCGCGGAGGCGATGATCTTCCTCGTATCGCCCAAGGCAAACGGTATCAACGGCAACGTACTGTTCGTGGACGGCGGCACGGACGCACTTCTCAACTCTGAGAAGGTTTATTGAGGAAGGGAGGACATCGGACTATGAAACCTATTGAAAAATATGTAGAGGCTATGGAAAATAAGGATTTCGCGGGACTCGCGGAGCTTTTTACGACGGACGGTATTCTCTGCGACTACTGCTCCAACTCATCGAGCCAGAGAGAGTATCACATTTACGGCAGAGAGGCGATCAACATGTTCTTCAGGAACAAGTTCGGGTTCCGCCAGTATTCGATCCTCGGCGCGCAGGTCGTGAACGACGAGCAGGCCGAGTTTATCGCAAACTTCGGCGGCTACAACATCATGGCGATCGCCACCGTGCGCGAGACGGACGACAACGGCTTTATCAAGAAACTCACGGTGAGGCCGAAATAAGGAAAAGGCGAATGAGCAGAAAAGGCGGCGCCGGCCGGAAGTCGGCGGTGCCTTTTTTCTTTTACAGATTATTAGAGGTTATGGTTGTTTTGTGCGCTGATGTCATTGATTATGGCGGTGATATGAGCTGTCTGCTGATCGGTAAGGCCGCTGGTTTCTATATATTGCCGCTCGTCTAATCCAAGGAGACAGTCTGCAGAGACGGAAAAATATCTTGCCAGGCGGATCAGCATATCAATAGAAGGCTGTATATTATTGTTCTCCCAGTTGGAGACGCTCTGCTTGGTCACGCCTAACTCCTTGGCCAAATCTACTTGAGATAAATTTCTGGCAAGGCGTAGTTTTTTGATGTTTTCGTTTAAAGTCATTCGGATTCCCTCATACTTACAGAAGTAAAAAAATCAAATACCATTATAAAAATTTATTTGACTAAATAAAAATACTATTGTATAGTAATATTTGACTTACACAAAGATTTTATAGGTCATATAAATTACGGAAGGAAGATATGTGGGAAATGAATCAGAGACTGACCGGATATGCGTCGGTAGACAGACCGTGGTTGCAATATTATGACAAGAAAGATATTGCTGCGGAAATCCCTTGCGAGTCGGTAATATCTTATGCGTTCGAGATGAACCGCGAAAGGCTTGATTCCACGGCGATTGACAGCTTGGAGGGGGAAATACACTTATCGGGAAACCTTTCAATATATTCAAAAGACAGCCGCTGCATTGCAGTCATTTGATTTTGGCAGAGGGGATATTGCTGTTATAATGCTGCCCGCCATGTCGTATGAAGTCTTTCTGTTTTACGCGATAGATCTGGCGGGCGGAGCTATGAGCTTTTTGCCGCCCGAAACTCCGGCTGAAACTATCTGTAAATCGATACGAGATTTTTCTTCAGATTATCTGTTTATTTTTGATGCTTTTCTGACCGAAGAAACGGAGCGGAGGATATATCAGGCCACTGATATTAAAAATATTATCACAATAGGAACGACTCGGCATTTTGAGCATGATATAAAGACATTGTCATGGGAGAGATTTATAGAAAAGGGCGCAAATATCCGAGCCGTGAAAGTCTTGAGAAATTCGGCTGATTTGTTGTTTGTTGCCAAAACTGGCGGGTCAACAGGAGAACCTAAGAATGTCATGTTGAGCGATGACAATTTTAATATCCTTGTTCACCAGTATTTGCATACGCAACTTCCATATGGCGCGGGCGATAGATGGTTGAGACTGTGGCCTGTTTTTTCGGCGACTGCGGCTGTAAGCAGTCTGCATCTGGCCATGTGTGCGGGGATGGAAAGTGTCATTCGCCATTTTCCCGTAAATATCTCAGATTTTGACAGGATGGTGCTTGACGAAAAACCAAATCATTTGATCTTGATTCCGCAGTTGCTTGATGTCCTTGAAAAAAGCGATTTGTTTGCGGGAAAAGATTTGAGTTTTATTAAATCTGTCGGCTGCGGAGGTCTCAGCATTACGGATGGATTTGAACAAAGGGTCGATCGCTTTTTTAAGCGTTATGATCTGCCGTTGTTTCTCGGATATGGGTGGGGGTGTACAGAGAGCGCATCAGGCGCTGCTATGCGTATGAACAGGGAAACCGCAAAAATCGGTTATGTGGGAATACCTTTAGTCAACACGGTGGTAGCCGTCTTTGAGCCGGATTCCGAAGAAGAGTTGGAGTATGGTAAGGAGGGGGGGGGACTTTGCATACTATCACACACGATTATGTTGGGATATTATAATGATCCGGAAATGACGCAGCGCGTTTTAAAACGGCATAAGGACGGAAATATATGGCTGCATACAGGAGATTTGGGCACTGTTAATGAAGATGGCTTTGTCCGGGTACATGGAAGAATGACGAGGACTATTTTTGTCTTTCCGACGGCCAAGATTTACCCTGCGGCAATAGAAAATATTATTTCCACAGTGCCAGGCGTAAAGGAAACTGCCGTTGTAGGTATTCCTGATCAAGAACACGAAGGTTTTGAGATTCCGCTGTGTTATCTTGTATATGATAAGCGGTATGAAGAAAAAACTGTGCTTGAGAGCGTACATAAGCTGTGCAAAACGGCATATATGGAATGCGAAAGGCCGAAAAGGTTTATCCCGCTTACAGAGCTGCCTTTAACGGAAGTGGGAAAGATTGATTATGCTGCGTTGGAAAAATCAGGCCGGGAAATGATGTAAAATGCAAAAAATATATTTGCTATTTCGACAGCCGTATGCTATGATACAGAAAAGCATACTTTTTTCATGAACAGTCTATATATTTCTATATTCTAAGTTTCAGAAGATCCATGCTTTTATTCCAATCCATATCTATATAAAGGCAGAGGAGTCTGAAACGGCCCTCTTGCGACAAAGGAGGGCTTATTATTGAACGAACCGAAAGCGCAGCGTCGGTATAAGGATACGATATTCCGCATACTGTTTAGTGACAAGGAAAATCTCTTAAGCCTGTATAATGCGCTGAACAAGACGAATTATACGGATGTGAGCGGCCTGGAGATCACTACATTGGAGAACGCCGTCTATATGAATTATAAAAACGACGTGTCGTTTGTGTTTGATCTGGAACTGATGCTGTACGAGCATCAGTCTACGGTGAATCCCAATATGCCGTTGCGGGATCTGGTCTATGTGACAAGTGTGTTGAAAAAACGGATTGACGGCAGGAAACTGTATGGTTCCGGACAGGTTATGATCCCGGCGCCGCGTTTTGTGGTTTTTTATAACGGGACAAAGGCACAGCCCGAACGCTGGACGCTGCGGCTGTCGGACGCCTACGCGAAGAGACAGGAAAATCCCGAATTGGAACTGACGGTGACGGTATATAATATCAATCGAGGATTCAATGAGGAGATTATGGGCGCGTGCAGACTGCTCAGAGAATATGCGGAGTATGTGGATAAGGTGCGTGAGTATGCGGGCAGGATGCCGTTCACGGAGGCGGTCGAACAGGCGACCGACTATTGCATCGAGGCGGGCATCCTTGCGGATTTTCTCAAGGCGAATCGGGCGGAGGTGATCGACGTGTGGCTCTATGAGTTTGACGAGGAAGGTTATCTGCAGGACAGATACGACGAGGCGTTGGAGCAGGGAATACAGATCGGAGAAGAACGCGGCGAAAAACGTCTTGCAGAGCTGCTGCAGTCGCTCGCCGCAGACGGCAGGACGGAGGACGCGCGGCGGGCTGTCTTTGACTCTGCGTACAGGGAAAAACTGTACGCAGAGCAGCAGTGAAATATGCTTTTTGACCATATTTTGCGCCCTTTTAGGAGCGAGGTATGTTATGACAGCGCCATTCGCTTGACGCGCGCCAGTCCGTTTCGCACGGCGGGAATGGCCAGGATCACGACCGTGATGGCAGCCTCCGCGAAAATATAGATTCCGTTATAGACCAGGGAGTAAGGCAGCGCGCCCCAGCCCTCCCATGCATAGGAGCCAAAGAAGATCCAGCCGGAGAGCACCGCAAACACATACCGCCCCAGCACGGCGGCGAGATACCCTTTGATCAGGCCGTATTTTGCGTTGGTGAAAAGTCCGGACAGCCCCAGCGCGCCGAAGGCCAGAAGGTAGTCCACCACAAGCTGCGCCGGGTACAGCACATAGGGGTCTATGAGGAGCTGCAGGATGCCGTAGGCAACGCCTGTCAACAATCCCGCGCCCAATCCGAAGAAATAGCCGGGCAGGCAGATCACCAGCATGGACAGGAGCGTGATGGAGCCGCCTGTGGGGAAGTGGAACAGTTTCAGGTTGGAAAGCACGGTTCCCAGAGCGATGGACATGGCGCAGAAAGCGAGCTGCTTGGCGGTCAGTCCCGCCTTTTTGACATTGGCATCGGATCCCGCCTGTGCTCTCTGCCCGGCGGCATACCTGCGCGCGCAGAGGACAGCTCCGGCCAACAGCGCGATGAGAACTACGGCAAGAAACGCGTTGCCGAGGGCAGTGGGGACATAGGTAGTCTCGTCCCATTCGTTTACAACAACATTATACAACATAAAAAATCCTCCTTTGTCTTGAATAGCAAGGAGGGGAGAATAAGCGCAGACGGATTTTCGCAGTCCGTACACACGCCAAATGCTTCCTTACGCCGATCCTGATCGGTTCAAGTTATGAGGGTTAGAACGGGACGCGGGACATACCAGACGGCCGGTTCAATCTCAGCAAAAGCTCCCCTAGCAAGTTATTCGGTTGTGCGGCGTTGTTGGCCGCGGCGGGTCTTCCCGCCGCTATCTAATATAGCGGTTCCGGGGGAGGATGTCAAGGGCATGTATGCCCGAGTTTCCGTACTTTTATCCACAGCAGCCTGCTTTGATCCATGCAGGGGCAAACAACTTTCAGAAAATCCTTGAAAAATAAGGAATCATCGTTAAGAACAACAAAGGACGCTCCGAAGTGAGAAAGTCCGGCGCAAAATCAATCGGTTTTCGAAGGAATTTTGCGCCAGATCTCCAAGCCCGGAATGTCGGGAGCGGCTGTCTGTTCATAGTGTTCTTCCAGGAAAGGACGCATTTCATCATAGTTCATGTGGATATGTAAACAGTATATATAGTTATACTTTAACAACTCATCCTCTGAGTATTGCGCATAGCTTGGATAAAAACGGCTGTCTTCTCCGGTCTGCTCACGCCGACAGTCTAAAACGGCTGCAGGTTCGCTGTATCCTCTGTTGACAAGATAATAGTCTATGAAACCGTCTAAAATGCAGGCATTATTGGATCCGACAAATACAGTGTCAGAATCCCATATCTGCTCATCTTTGATCAGATAATCTGCAACATCCCTGAATTCCTCATTGGGTTTATGGATCGCGATATAGGAATCGCGGTAACATATGACGCAGTAACCGGCATATCCGAAAAGTAGTAATATAAGCGCCGCGGTACGCAGAAAAGTTCTGATCGATGCAGAGGTTATGCAGCGCTGCAGGATTTGCAGGCCTTTTTGCATGATAAAATCTATGCCCAATGCGGTTATCAGCAGTATGTGAGGGGCAATCACCATAAAATAGCGTTCTACAAACAAAGAATTACCGTAAACACTGTACAGAAAAACAATGCCGACCACCCATACTATGGAAACTGTAAAAAGGAATCCCAGATCCAAAACAGGAGATTTTTTCTTCCTGAAGGCAACCTTTGTTACGCATATCGCAGCGCCAGTCAGCAGACATAAGTACCATAAAATGCGCCGCCCGCTCAGATAGGAAAGGATCAGCCAGAACATATCCTTCCATATGGGAATTTCGGGCCAGAAATCGGTGAGGATATTTTGCTTGTTGACAAAAGAGATAAGAAACCAAGGACAATAAGTAAAGAGTCCGGGCAAGTAGCAGAGCAGTATTTTCCATGATTGTTTTTTGCGGATCACATCGAACAGGTCAACCAGACCGTAGAACGCGCATAGAATACATGCGAACCAATGAGTCCATAGAAAGAGTGTAATGGAAATTCCATATATTATATAGTGTTTAGATGAGGAGGGGGGGGGCTGTAGTTTTAGCAATATAGGCATACATTGTTAAGGCAGCCAAAAAGAATACCAGAGCATAGCATCTTGCTTCCCACGCTCCCTGCCAGAGTATGGTGTTAGAACAGATACATAGAAGAAAGACGATCAATCCCGACTTTTTTCCCGCCATACGTTCCGCCGCTTTTGACAGGCATATAATACCCGCGATACAAAACAGAATGGATGGCAGCAGTAAAAATTCTTCTCCATATGGGCAAACGCGATACCATCCATATAAAATGAGAGAGTATAAAGGCAGATTGGTATCCAGATATAAATAAATGGAGAACATTTCTCTCAGGTTCAGTCCATGACGGATAAAACCTATGGAAGACAGCTCATCTGCCCATAATGACTGTGCATCGGCATTGATAAACGCAAAAAGGCCAAACCAGATCAACAGGATCAGTTTTATATAAAACACATATCGGGATGATCTGTTTTTGGCAGATATGAAATTCATTTTAACCTTCTCCCCTCAAAATAACTTTGTTGTTAGCAATTATATATTTGCGTCATATGATTGTCAATATAGAGCCGTCTTGACTCCATGAAACCGGAAACGCAAGGGCATGTACGGCGACTAGGCCGGAATCCTGCAAAGATGGCGCGGCGCATGGAGGTATGGTATAATGAGCGTTAGCGAGGAGAGTATGCTCGCATATTCGACGAGCGGCGAATGACGATCATGAATCGCAGATTCATGATATAATAGACTCCAGAATCCGTCTGCTGCGCAGCCGCCGTGCTGCGCACTCAAAGATTCTGTCGTTACCATATCAGGTGAAATCAAATGCTCGCTTTGCTCGCGCTTGATTTCCTGCTGATATGGTATAATAGACTCCGGAATCCGTCTGTTGCGCAGCCGCCGTGCTGTACACTCAAAGATTCTGTCGTTACTATATCATCAATAAGGCGCGGTATGGAACAAAGACAGGACAAAAATATATTTTATCAGATCTGGCAGGCGCTTAGCCCTCTCGTGATCTACTATATCGTTTACTGTGCGGCGTTTCTGCTGTTGGTGACGGGCTGTGACGCCGTGGTGAGCCTTCTTCCGGGGGCGGCGCAGGCTTATGTGGCGGCGCGGGCGGCGATGGTGACGGAACTGCTGGGCGGTCTGGCGATGGTGATCGGTGTGCTGCCGCTGATACCCGCTCTGCGGCGGGAACTTGCAGAGACACGGAATGATTTTGACAGGCAGCGCCGCGCACAGCAGACGACCAGCGGTATCGTGTGTACGCTCGTGCTGGCGGTCTCTTCCGCCGTAGGGCTGAACGTCCTTTTGACCCTGACGGGATTCGTGCAGAGTTCCGAGGCCTATCAGGATGTGGCGAGGCAGCAGTACAGCGTGGCTTTCGGCGCGGGGGCCGTTCTGTTCGGTCTGATTTCACCCGTCGCGGAGGAGATCGTGTTTCGCGGGCTGATCTTCAACCGTCTGCGGCGTTTCTATGGGGCGGCAGCGGCGGTGATCGTCTCGGGCGCGCTGTTCGGGTTCTACCACGGCAATCTTGTGCAGGGGGTGTATGGCGGCTGTATGGGGATGCTGATGGCCTACGTCTATCTGCGGCTGCGCGGTTTCTTCTATCCATGCCTTTTTCACGCGGCGGCGAATCTGGCGGTGTTTGCGCTGGCGCAGAATGCGGCGCTGCACGCGCATGTCTTTACCGTGTGGGGATGCGCTGCGCTTTTGACCGTGGCTGTCATAGATGTCTTTTTGCTTGAAAAGATGCAGCGCATAAAAACGAAAAGCCCGGTGTAGGCTAATCGCCGCTCTTTGACGCTCCATTTCGGAGCGTTTACGTGACGAGGCTGCGAGAAATCGTGATTTTTCAATCTATTTACCTTCGATCGCCTTTACATATTGTACAAATCGGGCTAACGTCCATATCCTGTCTCTGCGATCTTTAGGGTATGTTGCTATGTAGGGCTTGGGGACAACCAGTATCACATTTTCCGTCTGCATTTCGTCCATCTGCGCCGCAGATATTCCCTGTTGAAGTGTACAGAGATACTTAGGCCTGTCTCTCAGACGGTCCGTTTCATTCAACACCTGTCTCCATCTGTCTTTACAGGTTGTTTTCGCTGCCAAAGAAATAATGCAGTCTGTCGGAAAATCATAATCATGATATGCTGCCTGTGAAGGAAATAGAAAATCAGGTTTCTTGTTACCCTCCGTAACTGCCTGAGATGAATACTCTATACCATTACCGTCAAATATTGCTGACAAATGATGTTCAAGACTTTTTCCAGCCCGACTCTTCCTACGGTTTAACACTACGTTAGCAATTCTTACAAATTCATCTACTGATTGAAATCCTTTTGTAATAATCTCGCCATATCTTGCATATTCCAATGCTCTGAAAAGAGTATACTCCATATTCGTCCAACGGATAATTTTCTCATCAGGGTTAGTGAGAATATACTCCACATGATCATATGCCTTTTCTTCGATCACTCTTGCCGCCGAAGACATTACATCTGATGCCGGAAAATCCACATCAAGCCCGCTGATAAACTCCTGTATTGCCAGTCTTTCCTGTGTTTCTGACGATATTTTCTCTGTGTCAATAAGACGGTTCGTTTCAGTGGGGCTGATCCCAAATGTGTCAAGGAATTCTTCTATCTCCTCGTCCGTTTCCAGAAAATATCCACAGTAATCAAAACTCGTCTGTTGTGTAAATATAAATAGCGCTCCCGTCTGCTCAGGCATTAAAAATGGAAAGCCTCTTCCAAATCGCGTGATTCTCAGCTCGTTTTTACTTTCATAGTATGTAAAACAGCTTTCTGTTTCAAAATCATCCTGCCATTTGATCTTCACTGTCTTTTTTGAGATTCCCGCCTGCGCAAGTTCCTGTTTACTGAACATCATTTCCGAAGCCGATTTTGAAATCAAAATGCCGAACTGATGACCGCCTGTCGCTCCTGTATCATTTGCAGAAAGAAATTTACAGAATCCTTTTTCACTGTTGAGAACAGATTTTATCGCCTGTCCCGCATATCCTGTAACCATCTAAATCACCATCCTCTGTAATTCTTTCCCCTCTGCCCGATCCATTTCTTCCATTTTTTTAACTATCAGCTTTGCTACATTTTCCATCAACGGTACTACGACAGAATTTCCAAACTGTTTATATGCCTGCGTATCAGATACCGGGATTTTGAAATCATCCGGGAATCCTTGCAATCTGGCACATTCACGCGGTGTCAGCCGTCGGGGATTTTGGCCTTCCTGCGCAATCAGTATTTCTGAGCCGTCTTTGTAATATCTTGCGCTGATGGTTCTCGATACGCCGTCCAATGGAGCAATGCCATATCCGAATCCGTTTCCTGCCGCTTTATGTTTTGCCGCATAATTTTGAAGATACGACCAGAGTTTATCGGATAACGTATATTTTTCATCGACGTCTTTGTCCAGAATATCACGCATAACGGGTTTTGAAAATGGGGGTGTCAGATCAAAATCAAACTGTACATTTTTGCCATACTTTTTGCGGTCAAATCCCACAATAAGAATACGTTCTCTGTGCTGCGGCACATAATTCTGTCCATCCAGTATAGAATAGAACACACTGTAATCCAGTTCCTCCAATGATTCCAAAATCACTTTAAATGTTCTACCCTTATCATGGCTGCACAGATTTTTTACATTCTCCAGCATAAAGGCTTTTGGTCTTTTTTCTTTTAATATCCTGCAAACATCAAAAAAGAGCGTTCCCTGTGTTTTGTCCTCAAATCCTGTCGCTCTGCCAAGACTATTCTTTTTGGAAACACCTGCAATGGAAAATGGCTGACAGGGGAATCCGGCTACCAGAATCTCGTGATCCGGTATCGAGGAAGCCGGCACCTGCGTAATATCTCCCTCTGGCTGTTCTCCAAAATTGGCAAAATATGTCTGCTGACTGTATTTATTCCACTCATTAGAATAAACACAATGCCCGCCGGCCCTCTCAAAAGCGATTCGCATTCCGCCTATTCCGGCAAACAAATCAATAAATGTAAACTGACGGTCTTTCACTTCTCGCTGCTTTCTTCTCATATCAGTAACATAATACGCGACCGCTTCTCTTATGCAGTCCTGCATTGTCTGTTCTGTCGTTACTGAATATGCGTTCAATTCATTATATAGCTCATCATCAACCCTTAAATGTATCTGTTTCATTCGCACTACTCCTGGGAAATAATTTATACCCGATTTTTCCCTTATTATACGATCAAACCATCTCAAAAGCAAGAAGATTTTGGCGAACATATATTCTGCCCGAATCTCCTGCCTGAATCCGGATTCACTATTTATTCCCGCGAGCAATGAGCCAAGTGCCGTGCTTGCACGAGCATTTGGCGAATGCCGCGAGGGTCAAATACCCCGCAGCTTGCTGCGTTGCAAGTTTGATACCCCGTCAGCTTGCTGCGGGGTCTTTGATTATATGGGCTTTAGCCTGTTGAGGGCATTGAAGTTTTTCGTGTTCCGAAAAATGGAAATGCCCGAAATCAGAAACC
>CANRPO010000033.1 GCA_947632515.1 uncultured Lachnospiraceae bacterium | reverse complement strand
CAGGAAACATTATACAAGTTTTAAAAAGTAAATGCACTATTATCGCCAAAAAGAGAAGTTAGTTTTTTATTTTACAATTTTTAAGAAAGATATAAGTTGATAAAAAAAGGGCTTGCTATTTTTAAAGGGGGGGGTGTATAATCGAATCGTCAAAGCGATAAAAATAAAACCGCTTTTTATGTCTGTATAAAAAGCGGGGGACAGGAGGAAAACATGTATAAGAAACTGTTAAAAAAGATCGCCGTGTACGTTATGGCGGCGGTTCTGTGCGCGGGTATGTTCGTACCCATGCAGGTGGAGGCGGCATCGTGGACGTTTAAGGATTTGGCCGGGACATGGGAAGGCGGTCCGTGGGGAGAGAATGTCGTCATCGAGGAGGACGGCATGATAACCGACTGTATGAATTCCAGACAGGGTTATATGCAGTCCGGCACGGTCGAGGTGACATACTATGGCACTAACAGCAAAGAAACCGTCAGCTATGACATGTGGAGAGGGGAAACAGCGCCCACTAGCTTGTCCGATGATCAAGATGCTACTATCTACGAGATCGGCGACGAGAACATCATCAGATGGTGGAACATCTCTAAGGAGAGCGGTACGGTGTATGCCTATTCTCCCAGTGTCATGACGAGAGCTGCGGCCAAGAAAAGCAAATCCCACAAGGAGAACCCCGAGGAAGTAGCCAAGAGAAAAGCCGAGGAGGCCAAGAAAGAGGAGGAGCGCAAGGCTTTAGAGGCGGCCAGCAAAGAGGCTGCCCGCATGGCGGAGGAGGCCGCAGAGAAAGGATTCGCTGACATGGCGCAGATGCAGGAGGCGCAGGCCGGCGGAAAATCCGCGGACGAGTACTATAACAATGCGGTGGTGAACACGGAAGGGATCGAGGACGCGACCCCCATATCTCAGGGCGGCGGTCTGATCATCAACGGTGAGAAGACGAACGTGACGGCGACTATCTCCAAGGTTTCGTCGTTCTATGTAAATTCCGTCCGCGCGGCGCGCGAGGGCACGGTGCTTAACGTGGTGGACGTGCAGTTCCCGGCCAAGGAGGCGGTCGCAAGTTTCTATATGCCCGGCGTAGCACAGGGAGACGCCATCACGGCGGCGCAGTACATCGACGGGGCATGGACAGACGTGGAAGTGACGGAAGTGAGAGCGGATCATGTAGTCCTGAACCTGAAGAATAACGGCATTGTCGCTTTCCTCAAGAACTGAGCGAAGGCACAGACAGACAAAAAGAACAGTAAAAGCTGATAAGACCTCCGGGCTGTAAGATAAGCAGTCTGGAGGTCTTGCTGTGGTAAGAGTCAGAAGATTTCTGCAAAGGACAGTGGGTTTTCAGATATCAAAAGGAAAGTCAACGGACGATGGCATAGTCCTTGCCTGTGTCGATTCCGAAGGAGTCTGCCACAGACTGCGTTACAAGGTCGTAGACGACGACATTGACTCCGTTTTCCGTCTTTTTGTATTCCGTATTGTCAACTGTAATGTGGTTCGTATAGACGCCTGCATCCGGAATCCTTTTCATGCAGAGATCATGCGCTGTGAGATCCCAATATTTTTCGGCGGCTCCAAATTGGGAATACCAGAGGAGATCCTCTGTGCCTGATGCAGCGTTGTCGCGATAATATATGCCGCCATATGCGCTGTCGCCGACGATCCCCAGGGATGCGTAGAAGGGCTGCAGACGCTCGTCGCCTGCGGTACAGTTTCCGTCTAAGGAGATGAAAAGCAGGTAATTTTGATCGGATAATCTGTCGGTTATGCCGCTTAGCTCCTGCGACTCCCGCAACTCCTGATTACGGATCTGCTGTGCGATATAATCGCAGTTTCTCTGCCAGGATTGAAACGCGGGATCGCCTCTTCGATCACTTATTTCATAGTGATTTTTCAGATAATTTCCCAGAAAATGAGAGAACTTCTGATTGCCCCGATAGTTGAGGTGGCTGGTGTCTGCCGCATCACCGGCATAATCTATGCCAATTTCATGTAAATAGCTGTTGGCGTCTAAAAAATCGACATTGTATTCGGCGGCAATGTCTGAGGCGGTGTTGTACAGGGCCTTATGCCCTTCAGAGATACCGGCGTATGGGCTGATAAGTACAATGACAGGGATGTCTCGCTCTTTTGCCAGTTCGATCGTTTTCCTGTAATAAGTTTCCACTTTTTCATACAGGGGCGTTCGGGCGGTGACGCCTGAGACGTCTTTGGCCTCAAGAGGCGTTGTGGTCATATTGCATCCAAAGCCTTTCCAATCATAATACAGAGGATTGGCTTTCTCACCGCAGAAATCCGGTTTCGAGAGTTCCGTGTACCGCGTGTGGTACTGAATGTATTCCGGGATAAACTCGTGCCAACGTTCTTCGGGTGCGCTTATTTTTATGGCCGCCAGCTTGTCAGGCGACCATTTCAGCCCGTATGTGTTTTTGATAATGCGGCTGTCGTCGATAAATTCCTGGTTTTGTATTGTACAGTAGCCTTCCAGAACGATCAATTCGGGAGTTTGTGTTTTGAGAGCCTCCTTCAGATAATAGTAAGTATTCCACAGGGGCTGGATGGAACCGCCGAGTATGTAGGAGGATATGCCGTATTCTTCCCACAGGGTTCCGGTATTGATATTCTCAAACGCGTGACTGCTGCCAAGGATGAGGACATCGACCGTATTGTCGTCCAGCTTATAGAAAGTGGTCATATCGTAAATGCCATCCCCGTATTTGACTTTAAAAACTTTGTCCGCATAACACAATACCAATATAAGGATCAGTAGAAAGCATGTAATTCGCACAAGCGTATTTTTCATAAGTCTGCCTCGTCAAAATTGAAAATAGATGAATTGTTGGGAATCGAAGGCCGGGCCGTACTCTCCAAATACGAAAATCATCAGGATGGCGCAGATCACCGCAAGCCATTCAAACCACAGGTTCTGGCGCATCAGGAATCGATCTATGGAGATTTTCATTTTATAGCGCACGCAGTCTGCCATAAACAGTAAGAGAGTGGAGAAGAACAATATATTCATCTCGATCCTGCTAAGTCCGAGGGCGTAAATGCCTCCGTTAAAGAGCAGCCAGGGCGTCGGCTTGGTGAAGATGCGCTTTATATAGAGCAGGGAGGAGGAAATATTGTCGGCCCTGAAAAAGATCCATGCGAAGACGACCAGAATATATGTAAGCAGCGTCTGCAGAAATTTCCAACTGAAACACTCCGTGTTGATCTGCAATTTTTCAATCAGCTTATTTTTGCATGGTTTCAGAAAATCGGCTGCCACCTGATAAAAGCCGTGAATGCCTCCCCAGGCGACGAAATGCCAATCTGCCCCATGCCACAGGCCGCTGACAAGGAAGACGATCATGGTATTGCAGGCTTTTCTTATACGCCCTTTCCGATTGCCGCCCAGCGGGATATAGAGATAATCCCGAAGCCATGTGCTCAGCGAGATATGCCATCTGCTCCAAAAATCACGAACGCTGCGCGCGAAGTAAGGGGCGTTGAAATTTTCCATCAACTCTACGCCCATAATTCTGGCGGAACCTGCAGCAATCAGCGAATAACTTCCGAAGTCACAGTAGATCTGTAAGGAAAAAGCCAGCGCTGCAAGCAGAAGTTCACTGCTGCCATACATCTGATAACTGTCAAATACGGTATTGACTAATATGGCGGCTCTGTCGGCGATCACCATTTTCATAAAATATCCCCAGACCATCAGGATGGCGCCGGAAGTAACTCTCTTTGCGTCCCACAGGCGGATCACGGAAATATTTTTTAGCTGGGACAGCAGATTTTTGGAGCGTTCGATGGGACCGGCGACAAGCTGCGGAAAGAAAGAGACAAAAAGGGCGTATCTGACCGGATCCGTCTCGGCTTTTATATCGCCCCGGTACACGTCGATCAGATAACCGAGAGCCTGAAAGGTGTAAAAGGAAATGCCCACGGGGAGAAGAAAGTCGAAACGTCTTGGGGCCGCTGTGACATGCAGAGCCTGAAGGAGACCGCCTATGGAATCTATCACAAAATTACCGTATTTGAACAGTCCCAGAATGCCAAGATTTATAAAGAGCGCGGCGAGGAGGAGCAGCTTTTTGTATTTGGCATGCTTATAGGTTCCCTTGGAAGAACGGGCGTCTATCAGGAGCGCGGAACAATAGGTCACGACCGTCGAGGCGGCTATCAGCAGCGCATATGTGGGGTTCCAGCTCATGTAAAAATAATAGCTTGCTATCAGGAGCCATATTGCGCGTAATTTTTTGGGGATTACAAAATAGATGCTCAGCACGATGGGAAAGAATATCATAAAATCTATGGAGTTAAACAGCATTTCAAACACCTTTTGAAAGTAAATGTAATCGAAAGTAATTCTTTAGCGAGTATAGCATATGTACAGATACAAGTCAACTAAATCAATACATTATACACCATTAGGGTACAAATATATACTAGTCTAAAAAGGGTGGTATTCTTATGGTGGATTTCGGCGACAGACTAAAAACATTGCGCATACAGAATCAATACACGCAGATGCAGCTGGCGGATCGGGTCGGTGTGACAAAGTCGGTCATAAGCGCATATGAAAACGGTGTCAGAATGCCCTCCTATGACGTTTTGATCTCTATTGCCAATATTTTCAAGGTGTCCACGGATTTTCTGCTTGGCCGGGAACAGCAGACAGGGATCGACTTGTCGGGGCTGTCGGCCGGAGAAATTTCAGCCTTAAAGAAACTGGTCAGGGAAATGCAGAAAAAGAGATGACATAAAAAGGCGTCCGCTGACGAACAGCAGGAAAACAGGAGAGCCGTTTCGGAATATTCCGAGACGGCTCTCCTGCAGTGGAGATAGGGGGACTCGAACCCCTGACCTATACGTTGCGAACGTATCGCTCTCCCAGCTGAGCTATATCCCCACGAGAGTATGTACAACTGTCTGTCGCATGACTTATTTAGTATACCACATTTGTGCGAGAATGCAAGGCTATTTTTTGGAAAAGTTGGCAGCTGCGTGAATATGCGGTATACTGTCCGTAAGCGTATGGAAGAAATCGGAAACGACAGAGGAAGTGACCGCAATGAGCATTTGTCTTTATCAAAGTCCCATCGGCGTTTTAAAGATCAGCGACACGGACGGAAAAATCACGGGCTTATGCCTGTGCAATGAAACAGACGGGGACGGCTTGGCAGAGTCGCCTTCGGAGCCGCAGAGAATCGTATGGGACGGCGGGAGCCAAACTTCCTGCACGCCTCTGCTCCGGGATGCCTGCCGCCAGTTGGACGAATACTTTCAGGGCCGCCGTCGGGATTTTGACCTGCCGCTCGGCTTAGCGGGAACGCCCTTTCAGGAGAGCGTGTGGCGGGCGCTCAGGACCATCCCTTACGGAGAGACGAGAAGTTACGGGGATATAGCCGCCTGGGTGGGGAATCCCGGGGCGGTCCGCGCGGTGGGGCAGGCGAACAATAAAAATCCCATCATGATTTTTGTGCCCTGCCACCGCGTGATCCACAAGAACGGGAATATCGGCGGTTTCGCCTGCGGGGTCGAGGTGAAACGGTATCTGTTGGATCTGGAGATCGGAGGTGCTTTGGGACAGGGGATCAGGCGATGCCCCGGACAGAATTTCAGAGGTTGAAACTTCTTGATAAGTTTCTTGCAAGAAATAGGGGACAAGAGCCTGAAAAAATGTTAGAATAACTATAACTGTGCAGAAGAGCATTGTCGTGGAAAGGAAAAATACGAATGAGCGTTATCAGCAGCAAAGATGTCAATGAAATTATCCGGAAGACCCTGGGTATCATCAACAATAAGATCATGAATCACGGGGAGATCACGGGCTACATCCTCTATAAGATGATGGAGTATGAGAATGCGTACAGCAGCGAGCATCACTACACGGAGCAGGAGCTTGTGGACTATACGATGCTTGGCATCCTGCACGACATTGGTCTGTACAAGGAGGACAATGTCAAGAACGTGTCCGATTTTGAGACGAAGAATCTCTGGCCGCACTCCATCTATGGATTCCTTTTTCTGAAATATCTGTCGCCGATGGGGGACAAGGCGGAGATCGTGCTGTATCACCATCTGGACTACAACAGGCACAACCTGATCCAGAGCCGCTACATGCACGTCATAGAGCTCCTCAGTCTGGCGGACAAGATGGACACTTTCATGAACCTGAAGGACGAGAATCTGGAACCGGACTACTTCTCGAAATACCGTGACGTCAAGTTTTCCGGCGCGGCCCTCGATCTTTTCCACAAGGCGCAGGAGCGCTACGGCATCACGGAGAATCTGATCAACGGCAAATACAGGGAAGAACTGGATGTGCTGCTGGCGAAACGGGCGTTCTCGGAGCAGTATAAGAGGGGCTTTCTGGAGATGCTGGTGTACACCATCGATTTCAGAAGCGAGCACACGGTGATCCATACGCTGGCTACCGTGAATTTCGCGGAGCAGCTCGGACGTCTGGCCAGACTGTCAGGCAGGGATCTGCGCGATCTGCATTACGGCGCGCTTTTGCACGATCTGGGCAAGATCGCGATTCCGCTCAACATACTGGAATCCACGGGACGGCTGAGCGACGACGAGATGAAGATCATGAAAGCCCATGTGCGCATTACGGAGATGATTCTGGAGGGCGTTGTGGACGATGCAGTGCTGCAGATAGCGGTCAGACATCACGAGAAACTGGACGGCACGGGTTATCACAAAGGACTGACGGCGGCCGATCTGACGCTGCCGCAGCAGATCATCGCGGTGGCGGATATTCTGAGCGCCCTGTACGGAAAGCGCAGCTACAAGGAGGCGTTCAGCAAGGACAAGATACTCTCCATCATGAACGGCGACGCGGACAACGGCAAGATCAACAAGAACGTGGTGCAGAGTCTGGAGCGCAACTACGACAAGATCATCAAGGAATTTGAGAAAGAGAAAGAGAATACGATCGGGCTGTACTTAAAGATCAAGGAGCAGTACGCTCTGATCAGCGAGCGGTTCAAGATGTTTGAATAGAGGGAGGATATTTGGGATGGAAAAAGCGAACGTATACTTTACAGATTTCAAGGCCACGGAGCATGAAAATCTGCTGCAGAAACTGCACCGCCTGATGAAGACGGCAGGATTTGAGGGTATCGACTTTACGGATAAATATGCGGCGATCAAGCTCCACTTCGGCGAGTACGGCAATCTGGCGTTTCTCAGGCCCAACTACGCGAGAGTCGTGGCGGACTATGTGAAAGAGCTGGGCGGCAAGCCTTTTCTGACAGACTGCAATACCCTGTATGTGGGGAGCCGGAAAAATGCTCCGGATCATCTGGAGACGGCTTACGTCAACGGTTTTTCACCGTATCAGACAGGGTGTCACGTCATCATCGGCGACGGGCTGAAAGGGACGGACGAGACGCTGGTTTCGATCGACGGCGAGTATGTCAGGGAGGCGAAGATCGGCCATGCGATCATGGACGCGGACATATTTATTTCGCTGACTCATTTTAAAGGGCATGAGATGGCGGGATTCGGCGGAACGCTCAAGAACATCGGTATGGGCTGCGGCTCGCGGGCGGGCAAGATGGAGCAGCACTGCGACGGCAAGCCCAGCGTGGACGAGTCCATGTGCGTGGGCTGCGGCTCGTGCGACAGAATCTGCGCTCACGGAGCGCCCATGATCGAGAATGGAAAAGCGAGAATCGATCATAATAAATGTGTGGGCTGCGGCCGCTGTCTGGCGGTCTGCCCTAAGGATGCGATCGCTGCGGATTTCGCGGATTCCATAGCGCTGCTCAACTATAAGATGGCGGAGTATGCGCTGGCGGTCTGCAAGGATCGCCCCTGTTTCCATGTGTCGCTGATCTGCGACGTGTCGCCCAACTGCGACTGTCATGCGGAAAACGACATCCCGATCATCCCGAATGTGGGTATGCTGGCCTCTTTCGATCCCGTGGCGTTAGATCAGGCCTGCGCGGATCTGTGCAACCGAATGGAGCCTGTGGAGAGCAGCGTTCTGGGTGAGAACCTGACAAGATACGGCAATGCGGAAGGGCACGATCACTTCCACATGACGCATCCCGACACGGAGTGGAAGAGTTGTATCGCCCATGCGGTGAAGATCGGATTGGGAACGGATCAGTACGAGTTGGTAAGGATATAAGGAATGAACGCTGCAGAAAAATTGGATGCGCTCCGCGCGCGTATGAGAGAGAAAAATCTGGCGGCATATATCGTCCCGACGGAGGATTTTCACGGTTCCGAGTATGTGGGGTCGTACTTCAAGGTGAGGGAATATCTGTCGGGCTTTACCGGTTCGGCGGGAACGCTCGTGGTGCTGTCTGACTGGGCGGCGCTGTGGACGGACGGCAGATATTTTATACAGGCTGCGGCGCAGCTTGCGGGCAGCCCTATCGCGCTGATGCGCGCGGGGCAGCCGGGAGTCCCCAGTATAGCGGAATATCTGCGCGACCATCTGCCCGAGGGGAGCGTGATCGGTTTCGACGGGCGCACCGTCACGGAGAAGTTTGTCCGAAACATTGCCGAGAAGACGGACGAAAAGAAGATGACCTTCGACGGCAGCGCGGATCTGGCGGATCTCATCTGGAAAGACCGTCCGCCCCTCTCCGCGGAGCCGGTGTGGGAGGTGGATGTGAAGTACGCGGGCAAAAGCAGGGAAGAGAAACTTGCGGGCGTGCGGCAGAAAATGCGGGAGGAGAAGGCGGATGTCCTGCTCATTACGGCGCTTGACGAGATCGCATGGCTGTTGAATCTGCGCGGGAACGACGTGCTCTATACGCCTGTGTTTCTGGCGTACATGCTGTTGACAGCGGATATGGCGCAGCTTTTCGTGCATGACTGGATCCTGTCTGAGGAGATCCGTTATAAGCTGCAGCAGGCGGGCGTCGCCGTCTATCCCTATGATGCGATTGAGGAGAGCCTTGGCGGGATTCCTGTGGGGAAGAAGGTGTGGGCTGACGGCGGGCGCGTCAATTACAGGCTGATGAGCAGTCTGCCTGACGGCGTGGAAAAACTGGATAAGCTAGGCCCGATAGAGTTGATGAAAGCTGTTAAGACGCCTGTGGAGATGGAGCATATACGCGCCGCCCATGTGAAAGACGGGGTGGCGGTGACGAGATTCATGCGCTGGCTGAAAATCCATGCGGGGCGGGAGAGGATCACGGAGCTTGGCGCGGCGCGCAGGCTGGAGGAATTTCGCGCGCAGGAGGAAGGGTATCTGGGGCCTAGTTTCGCTCCCATCATCGCCTACGGCGCCCACGGAGCCATCGTGCACTATGAACCGACGCGGGAGACGGACGCCGAGATCAGGGAGGGCGGTCTCTGTCTGGCGGACACAGGAGGCCATTACAGAGAAGGCACCACGGACGTCACGAGGACCATTGCGCTGGGCGAGGTGACCGAGGAGGAGAAACGATACTACACCGCAGTCCTGCGGGGGCATCTGGCGCTCGGCGCGGCCAGATTTCCGCACGGCGTCTGCGGGCAGAATCTTGACGTGCTGGCGAGAGAGCCGCTGTGGGAAATGGGTCTGGATTACAACCACGGCACCGGACACGGCGTAGGGTATCTGTTGAACGTACACGAAGGACCGCAGCGTTTCCAGTGGCGCATTTCGGAGCAGACGCGGAGCGTTCCGCTGGAGGAGGGCATGGTGATCTCCAATGAACCCGGATTCTATCTGGAGGGGAGATTTGGCATACGTCACGAGAATCTTGTGCTGTGCCGCGCGGCAGAGAAGAACGGGTACGGGCAGTTCCTGTATTTGGAGCCGCTGACGATGGCGCCCTTTGACAGAGACGCCATCCTGCCGGAGCTTATGACACAGCAGGAACTTCGGTGGCTGAACGACTATCACAGAAAAGTGTATGAGACGCTGAAACCTTACTTCGCCGGGGAGGAACTTGCCTGGCTTGCGGAGGCGACGGCGGAACTATAAATTTATCATATTTCATGGAGGGAAAAGCTATGACAGAGAACAAAAACCCCTATGCGGGCACACAGACGGAGAAGAATCTGCAGGCGGCCATCGCCGGAGAGTCTACGGCGAGGAACAACTATACTTTTTTTGCGTCGAAGGCGAAGAAGGAAGGATATGAGCAGATTGCAGCCATCTTCTTAGATACGGCGAACAATGAGAAGGAACACGCGAAGATCTGGTATAAGGAGCTGTACGGCATCGGCACCACGGCCGAAAACCTTGCGGCGGCGGCCGACGGCGAGAACTATGAGTGGACCGACATGTACAAAGGCTTTGCCGAGACGGCGGAGCAGGAAGGTTTTCCGGAGCTGGCACAGAAATTCCGCATGGTGGCCGAGATTGAGAAACATCACGAGGAGCGTTACCGCGCACTCCTTAAGAATGTGGAGATGCAGGAAGTGTTCAAAAAGAGCGAAGTAAAGGTGTGGGAGTGCCGCAACTGCGGTCATATCGTTGTGGGTACGCAGGCGCCCGAGGTCTGTCCTGTCTGCGCGCACCCGCAGGCGTACTTCGAGATCTGTCCCGACAATTATTGACCCTCGCGGCCGGCGCCCGCAGGACAGCTTTCGGGGCGGCATGTGCATAAAACATGCGAAAATACGTATACTGATTCTGTCTGAAAAAATAAGAAAACCGAATTTTTCGGGATGGAGGGAATATGATAGAACAGGATACGATAAGGCTGCTTAGAGAATGCGACGCGGGCGTCAAGATGGGAGTTGCATCCATCGACGACGTTTTAGAGTATGTGAGCGACAAGGATTTCAAGAAACTGTTGACGCACTGCAAGGAGGAACATATCAAGCTGAGCGACGAGATACAGGAACTTCTGGATCAGTACCACGACGACGGCAAGGAGCCGAATCCGATGGCGAAGAGTATGTCGTGGATGAAGACCAATATGAAACTTGTCATGCATGAGTCGGATACGACGATCGCAGATCTTATGACGGACGGCTGCAACATGGGCGTGAAGTCTCTCAACAAGTATTTGAATCAGTACAAGGCTGCCGATGAGAAATCCAAGGACATTGCCAAGAAACTGATCAATCTGGAGGAAAAGCTGACAGTAGATATACGGGATTATCTGTAGAACAGAGAGAACAGGCAATCATGGACTCCTGAATGTTCTGAAGGTCACAGGAAGGGATGATCGCCTGTCATACATATGGTGACAACATGATCGGACTGGGTACGGTCACATATTATGCAAAATGATGAGGAGGATACGATGACATACGAAGAAATAGTAAAACAAGTCAAGGATATTGCAGAGAATGCTGATGTGAGCAAGGTGCAGGAGCACGTAGCGTTTCAGTTTAACATTGAGGGGGAGGCGGCAGGCGCTTTCTATCTTGAGGTAAAAGACGGCAAGGCGGATGTGGAGCCTTATGAATACTATGACAGGGATGTGCTGATCATCTGCACCGCGCAGACGCTTCTGGAGATCGTGGAGGGCAAACTGGACCCTGTCCTGGCATACACCATAAAAAAGATCAGAGTGGAAGGGGATCTCGGCAAGGCGCTTTTGCTCAAGGAAGTGACAGGACAGAAAAAAACGAAAAAGAAAGCGTCCAAGAAGGAAAAGTAATCCTTTCATTTGCGAAAGAAAACTTACGAAAAGACGGATAAATGCGACTGTGCACTTCTAAAAAGGGAGGATAGGGCACATGGACAGCAGTGAGAAACAGAAGAAATCCATGAAAGGGGACGGCAGCCTTACGGCTATGGGGATAGTGATCGCAGCGATCGTTGTATTGCTGCTGATCGCATATTTCGGGATCACATTGGCGATCAGGGAGCGCTCCATGGGACGGTTGGAGGAGGGCGTCAACACAGTTGTCGAAGAGGTCACGGCCAAGCTGAAACGCGACAGCCGTATTCTCAACGCCATGGCGGAAACAATCTCGCAGGCGGATAACTTTGATCTGGAGGCGACGCTGTCGGTCATGGAGGCCAATGAATCCCTGTTAGAGACGATGAAGGTGCGCGTGCTGCTCGCTGACGGACAGATACTTACACCGGACGGCAACGTCATAAGCGCAGCCGATAATGAGGATATTTCTTTTGCGAAAGAGGCGGCTCTGGGCGAACATATCTCCAACAGAATGGTCAGCGTTGCCGGAGGGAAACCCGTCCTGCGGCATTTCGTCCCCATTATTCAGGATGGCGAGACAGCGGCGATGCTCTACGGCGTGACGGAGCTTGACAGCCTGCACCAGAGCCTGAACATCGACAATATCTATAATGCCAGCGCGAGCGTATACATCATTGATACAAAGAACGGGGATTTCATTCTCGATACGCGGCATAATACATTGGGAAATATTGCGGATTACTCCTCGTCGACGTCAGCGCGGGAGACCAAAGGCGGTCAGAAATGGGAAGGGTATGTGGAGGATCTGCTCAATCTCGGAAGCGGCTATGTGATCTTCCGCACGCCTCAGACGGACGGCTGGGAGTACATGTATTATGCCCCCGCAGGCATCAATGAATGGGCGATTGCCGTCTCTGTTCCGGAGAGGGAGGCGTTTGCCAGCGTCTATGCGGTGCAGCGGATCTGCATCGTACTCGGCATTTTGCTGGCGATCGTTATTGTGCTGTATTACAGTTGGGTTAGACGCAACGTAAAGGAGATGACAAAACGGGCGGTAGATCAGGCGCTGCTGACGGAAAAGCTGCAGAAGGCGGAGGCGGCGGATCGGGCGAAGAGCATTTTCCTCTCCAATATGTCCCATGACATCCGTACCCCGATGAATGCGATCATCGGTTTCACGACATTGGCGCAGACCAATCTGGACAACCGGGAGCGGGTGCAGGAGTATCTGAAAAAAATTCTCGCCTCCAGCAACCACATGCTCTCCCTGATCAACGATATTCTGGATATGAGCCGTATCGAATCCGGAAAGCTGAACATCGAGGAGAAGGCCTGTTCCATCTCCGATATTTTTAAGGATATGCGCGACATTATCCAGACGCAGATGCACTCCAAACAGCTGGATTTTTTCATGGACGCCGTGGACGTCACCGATGAAAATATCTACTGTGACAAGCTGCATGTGAATCAGGTGCTTTTGAATCTTCTGTCCAATGCGATCAAGTTCACACCGCCGGGCGGTACGGTCGCCCTGACGATCCGCCAGAAACCCCGCGCGCCGAAGGGGTACGGTTCCTATGAGATCCGTGTCAAGGATACGGGTATCGGTATGAGCGAAGAGTTTAGCAGACATATTTTCGAGCCCTTTGAGCGGGAACGCAATACCACGGCCAGCGGCATTCAGGGCACAGGCTTAGGCATGGCGATTGCCAAGAACATTATCGATACGATGGGCGGCACCATCGAACTCCACTCCGAACAGGGCAAGGGCACAGAGTTTATCATTCATCTGGATTTCCGTCTGCAGACGGAGCCAAAGTCTGTGGGTATGGTGGAGGAACTGCAGGGGATGCACGCCCTTGTGGTGGACGACAGCTTTACCACATGCGACAGCATCACCAAGATGCTCAGGCAGATCGGCATGCGCCCCGAGTGGGTTCTGCATGGCAAGGAGGCGGTTCTCCATGCGAGACAGGCGTACGAGCTGGGAGATGAATATCATGCCTATATCGTAGACTGGTTTTTGCCGGACCTGAGCGGATTTGAGGTTGTGCGGCAGATTCGCGCTATCGTGGGAGACAGCGCGCCCATCATCATCGTCACCGCCTATGATTGGACTCCCTTTGAGGAGGAGGCGCGAGCGGCGGGCGTGACCGCATTCTGCAACAAGCCGATCTTCCTGTCGGAGCTGAGGGACGTCCTGATCGCCGCAAGCACAGATTCACTGTGGTCACAGGAGATACCTGGCGCAGTGAGAGCCGATGTGGCCGAGAGATTGAAAGGCGTCAGACTGCTGTTGGCAGAAGACAATGAACTGAATCGGGAGATCGCCGTGGAACTGCTCACCGAGAAAGGGTTTGTGGTGGAGACGGCGGAGGACGGCACTGTGGCCGTGGATAAGGTAAAGAATGCCGAACCGGGTTACTATGCGCTCGTTCTGATGGACATTCAGATGCCGCACATGAACGGTTATGATGCCACCAAGGCGATCCGTGCGCTGGAAGATCCCGAGTTGGCACACATTCCGATCGTCGCCATGACAGCCAACGCTTTCGACGAGGACAGAAAACGGGCTTTGGAAAGCGGTATGGACGCACATATCGCGAAACCGATCGACGTGGAGAAACTGTTGGGAGTGCTGGCAGAGATACTGGATCAGTAGGAATATTCTGTTTCAGTAATAAGCGCGGCCGTAAGCCTGTCGGCATAGAAACGATGTTTCGCATGTATCTTGTGCAGATTTGGTTCAATCTATCGGATGAAGGAAACGAAGATTCTATTTATGACGGCTATGTGATGCGAACGTCTATACATATTGATTTTCACGAACAAAAAGTGCCGGATGCAGCGACACTTTTCCATTCCCGCCACGTGCTTGAACGAACCTAAATTTAACGGAAGATGAAAGAAAAATATATAAAATTTTGAGCGGGACAATGTTGAAATCGATCAGCGAAATTGCTCCTTATGTTTAGTTTGGCAGATCAAAGATAACACAGCTGTTGAAAGAGATGAGAAAAAAAGGCGTTGTGAAAATTGAAGGCAAGGGAAGAGGCACCAAGTATGTGATAAAATGATCGCTATGAGAAAATAATAGCTCAGTTGTCAAAACTAAAATTTGGACAATCCTAAATACATGCGGAGGTACATATGCCAGAGTTAGGGAAAATTGAACGGGTAGAAGATTTGCGCAAAATATGGCCCAACGAGGCGCGGGACTTTACGGTATGGCTTGCTCAGGATGAGAATCTTGCTATGCTGGGAGAGGCGGTCGGGATTGATATTGATCTCGAAGAAAGAGAGTCTTCTGTTGGAAACTTCTCTGTTGATCTCTTTGCAACTGAAGAAGGAACCGGCAGAAAGATTATCATTGAAAATCAACTGGAAGATACAAACCATGACCATCTTGGAAAGATAATCACATATGCTGCCGGGAAGGAGGCATCTGTTATCATTTGGATTGTTAAACGCGCCCGGGATGAACATCGACAGGCAGTGGAATGGCTCAATCAGCACACGGATGAGAACATCGGATTTTTTCTGCTTGAAATCGAATTATGGAGAATCAACGGTTCTGTTCCGGCACCGCGCTTTAATATAGTGGAACGGCCTAATGATTGGGCTAAGGCAATTAAGGCTTCTGAGGGACTGTCAGACACAAAGAAGACGAATCTTGAATATTGGGAAGCCTTTAAGAAGTACGCATTCAATAGGGCAGACTTTAAAAAATTATTTAGTGAAAGAAAAGCATATCCGCAAGGATGGTATGATCTCTCGGTTGGAAACAGATATTGCCATATTACATTAACCGCTACAATGACAAAAAAACGTCTTGCGGCTCAGATATATATTAGTAAAAATAAAGACTTGTATAACCATTTTTTAGAGCAGAAAGCAGCCATCGAAGAATTGTTGGGTGACGAGATCACATGGCATGAGGCATCTGTAGATGCGGTGTTCGGATATGATACATATAATGCCGATTTCAATACGGATAATTGGGATAAATATTTTGAGTGGTACTGCGAAAAGGCTATAAAGCTGCGGGAAGTAGTCAGGAAATTTGCGGAATGAGACACTGATAAAAACCATAAAGGGTAATATTACAAGAATTAAGGTTTAGGCAATTGTTGCCAATGGAACCAACTAAATTCATTTGGATGGCGGTGGTGTAGACAGGGCAATCCATCTGGCGGCTGGTTTGCAACTCTTAAAGAAGTGCCAGACACTACACGGATGACTATTTACAAAATCTTGAATTCTATAAGAGCGGGGTTCTTGAAAAATTAAAATATGCACACCCTTTAAAATCCCTTTAGCAATAGTATCGTTAAAAAGTTGGTAGTCTGCACCTTTAAAGTTGCCTATTGTTTGTCTACGGTTGATTATTACATTTTGCTCCGATTTACCTTATTTTACAAAATGTATCACATTTCATAGATTTTACGGGGATTTTACAAACAGTAAAAAAGTCTCCAAAACATGGAAAATGGGAGCGTTTTAAGAGAGAAATTAACATGATTTCGGCACTTTTTGTCTGCCACGGCATGACAGCATGGCATGGAAAAGTGCTGAAAAACAGGGTTTCCTGTGTTCCTTATGTAGTTTTACAAACGATTTACCAATATTTTCGGAGAGCCGGACTTGCTATTATTCGGAAATCATACAATGAAAGACGGAACTGAAAGGAAACGTTGCCGATTTGATGATTATTGAGTAATTATAAGTTACATCGCCAATTACAGGAGGATACAAGACTATTATGGAATTTAATAATAATGCGAATGGTGAATTGAATGTAATTACAGAGAGTTATTTGAAAGATGTCGGGATTCATGTCGATACGGATTTGTCAGAGTTTGATCCAAGCAAAGATGAATATATTAAGATAGACAAATCTGTTGCCGCTGGGATTGATTCAATCATGCAGCATCTTCCGCAGATTGTTTTGAATAACGCATATTCTGGCGACGTATATAGAGTTGTTTATGATAAGGGGATAGGTGTTTTACAGAAGTCCGCACAACATCCCGGTATGCTGTTAGGGAATGTGGTATCACCGAATGCCAATAATAAAATAAAGGATGTGGCGTTGCTGGAAGAATTATCTATGCGACCACAGTTGTTTGGTGGTATATTTTCTGCAATGGCAATGATTACGGGACAATATTATATGACACAGATTAATCATAATCTTGAAAAAATAGAAAAAGAGGTTTCGGCAATACATCAATTTTTGGAAAATGATAAAAAGAGCCGCTTGGAAAGTGAAGAAGAATTTTTAAATCAAGTTCAGAAAACATTGCCATTTTTATTGAATAATAAGTCACAGCAGCAGGCGACAATCACATCTGTTCAGAGAATAAAAGTAGATTCGTTAGCAGATGTCAATTTTTATAAAAAGCAAATTAATGATTTGAAAGATATTGATATTAAAAAAGATAAAGCTGAGACAGTAATATGTAACATTCAAAGGATTAGTTCATTAATATCGCAATATTGGTATTCGTTGTATTTGTATAGTTTTGCATCATGTTTAGAACCAGTTGTGGCACAAAATTTTGATCCGGATTATATTACATATATAAAAGATGATGTAAAAGTAAAATGTGACCAATATGTAAGCGACCATGTCGTATGGAGAAATAAATTAAATGAATATATATCTGCAGCTAAGGCTTTTGGAGAAAATAAAATATTGGCAGCACTAAAAGTTATTGGAGAAAATAAGATATATTGGAATTCATCTATATTTGCCTATCAGATTTTGTTAAATAATGTTGCAAATGCAGTTGATTTGGTAGATAAAAAAGTAAAGAAGGAGAAACAGAATGAAGCTTATGATTTGTTGCTAAATGGTACTATTGGTTTGGATGTTAAACCAATAGAATATAGACAGAATGAATTGACATTATTTGAATCATTATACAACGGCCGAATGGAATTGGTTAAAGATAAAGAAGATATGTATATAAAAGTTGAAACGTAATTTTAAAATAGTGATAGATGCTTGAAAAAAATCAGGCCAGTTAACGATTGTAGATATTTCAAGGCGTTTTAGCGTTATGATAAAAATACTATTCATCTGCCTTACCGGAATGTTGAAAAATTCCGAAAAAGCCTGTAAAATCAATGATTTCATAGCGAGGAAGGGGGGGGGTTACTACATCACTATTACACCATTTGAGGAAGAGCTTTGATATGACAAGGATAATATAAAATTTATAGATTTTTCAATATTCTAAACACATTGCGTTTTGATGTAAATTGGGCGGACAAAGTCTGCCTAATTTCATTTAGAGCATTCATTGACATTTACGCCTTCAATGCATATAATAGTAAGCACAAAAGTCAATAAAGGCAGATGAAATATTATGGAAATTCTTGAAAAAATAATCAAAATGGCGAAAGAAAATAATGGTGTGGTTACAACAGCGATGATTGTTGCAGCAGGTTTTTCCCGTGGGAATATCAAATATTTGGTTGACAAAGGAAAACTGGAGAAATCTTCCAGAGGAGTATATATTTTGCCTGGAGTCTGGGATGATGAAATATTCAATTTGCAGAATCGGTTTAAAAGGGGAATTTATTCCCGTGAAACAGCGTTATTTCTATGGGATTTGACAGACAGAACGCCAAACAGGTACCATATGACATTTCCGATGAATTACAATCTGACAAATCCTAAACAGGAGAATATTTGTTGTACGCAGTGCAAGATGGAGTTATATGATCTGGGAAGGGCGGAGGCAGTCACACCGGGCGGGCATATAGTAGGGACTTATAGTGCGGAGCGTACACTTTGCGATATTTTAAAATCCCGCAGTCGTGTGGACATTCAGGTGGTGGCTGAGACGTTTAAGCGTTATGCTGTCAGAGCGGATAAAAACATTCCGTTATTGTCAGAGTATGCAAAAATATTAAGAGTTGAAACAAGGCTCAGAGCGTATCTGGAGGTATTGTTATGAAAAACGCAATGCAGCTAAAGGATGTCATGAAAAATATTGCAAAAGAAAAGCATATTTCAGCGCAACTTGTAATGCAGAATTTATGTTAGAGAGATTGTTAGAACGAATATCTGTATCAAAGTATCAGAAGAATTTTATTCTAAAGGGTGGGTTTTAATGAATTTGTACATATCGTTTGTGAGTATGCGATATCTCAGAAACCAGCCGATATAGAAGAAATAGAAGAATACCTTTAAATACTTTTATCTTCAAGTATAGGAAAATCTGCAAGAATGGATTTCCTTCTAAAAACGAAAAATTGGTATTGAAGTGAAGAAAACAAGATTAGAATTGGTTGACAAGGAATTAGGAGACTAACCGATTATTGATGTGGGGCGATATAAGGTACATTCAGATTATTTGTTTTTTTATAATGCGGAGGGGTGCATTGGTCCCAATGGTTTGAGGGCAGATTTGAATAATCAACAAGAGAGGTTTGCCACAGTAATTATTAAGCTTGACATGTGAAATTAGTAAGTCAATATGAAAAATAGACAGGCGCTTATCTTGAAAGCTGGAGTGGAAGAATCTAAAAGACAATCGGAGTAAAACAAATATGCGATACTATCAATGTGATAAATACCCCATTGAATTTGTAGTCTCAGAGAATCTCAACAAACATTTTGAGGCTCATAACCATGTAGGGCATTATGTTATATCAATGATTATGCAGGGCGTTATTACTGTTTGTTTGGAAAATAAGGAATGGGTGCGTTCTAAGGATACTGTGTTTATTGTTCCGCCTTATGTTGTACATTCTGTGCGCCAAGAAAGAGATGCGTGTCTGCTGTCTGTATGTATAGGAACCGATTTTATAGAAAGAATTGATATAGAGACAGCAGAGAGGACTGTTCAGGAGTTGTTAAAGGATGTTGGGGTGCAGAATATTTTGGGGAGGGAGCAGGAGAAAAAATTGTTAAATGCTCTGCGGACGGTTTACCGTTACCGTGGTAATGGACCAAAAGAGATGGATGCCGGAATAAAAATTCTGGCTGATAAAATTATCAGCCACCCGGAGCAGGAACTGTCTATCGAAACATTGGCTGCAGATATTTTTGTCAGCAAATACTATCTTATCAGGAAGTTCAAAAGCAGTATCGGGATGACGCCGCATCAGTTCCGTATTCAGAACCGTATACGAAAATCACAAAAATTATTGGATGAGAAAAAGACGATCAGCGGGATCGCAGCGGAAATGGGATTTTACGATCAGAGCCATTTTGATAAGGTTTTTCAAAAGATTGTCGGAATATCCCCGTCAGAATATGTCCGTTCTAAAAAGCAAATCATACAAGGTATATAGGGCAATTTTTTACAAGACATAGAAACCTTCAGAGAATATGATGGAAACGCAAGACAAATCACATATTTTATGGAGGTACAGAATGGATACATTTGAACTGTTTGAAAACGGGAAATTGTTTCTGCTGGAAAAGGAAACTGACTTTTCAGAGATTGAATGGTCGAAACATCCGACTTTTCATGGGGTCGAGCTGAAACATATCATTACGGCAAAGGACACGGACGGGAAGTTTAGTTATCACTTGGTGAGGATCGCTCCCGATTGCAGTATTGGAAATCATATCCACGAAACACAGTTGGAAACGCATGAAGTGATAAAAGGAAACGGAAGATGTGTAAATGCAGGCAGCACGATTCCGTATGAGGCCGGCACAATATCCATCATGCAGGCAGGCGTACCGCATGAAGTCCATGCAGATTCGGAAGGGCTATATTTGTTTGCCAAGTTTATGCCTGCATTATGCTGAAAAGAAGAAAAGGTATAGTGACAGACCGCCGTATATGGGACGATTTTCTCATAGCGGTGGTCTGTTATTTTTTCATATCCATTTATCGAGATGATACGATTTTGTCCGGAAGTCAGAAGTGGGATTATAAATAGAAATAGAGTGAAAAACAGAGATAGGATATAGAATTATAAAATAGAGGGGCGCACCTGTCGGTTGCCAAATCAAATCTGCCTGCAAGCGACTATGTGATAAATCCATATATTGGCTGTCCACACGCCTGTAAATATTGCTATGCGTGTTTTATGAAACGTTTTACAAAGCATAATGAGAAATGGGGAAGTTTTATTGATATTAAGTTGTGCGATAAGCCGATCAGCGAAAGAAGACTGCGGGGAAAATCAGTGTTTCTTTCATCCGTTACAGATTGCTATAATCCCTTTGAGGAAAAATACAAAATTACCCGAAAGATATTAGGGCAGTTGGCAAAGATAGATTGTGAACTGAATATTTCAACGAAATCGCATCTGGTTACAAGAGATATTGATCTGTTAAAACAATGTAAAAATCTAAAAGTGTCTGTATCGATCAATACTCTGGACGAGCAATTTAGACGGGACATGGATCATGCCGACAGCATTGCCGAGCGGTTTGACACGATCAAAACATTGCATAACAATGGAATTTATGTTGTATTGTTTCTATCGCCTATTTTCCCGGAAATAACTGATTTTAAGGCAATCATTGATAAAAGCAGGGAATATGTGGACGAATATTGGTTTGAGAATCTTAACTTGCGGGGGAACTATAAACAAACGATACTTGATTATATAAAACTTCGTTATCCGCAGCTTATAAAATTATATGATGATATATACAAAAACGGAGATATGGAGTATTGGAACAAGCTGGCTGTCGAAATAGAGGATTATTGCGATGCGCATTCAATAAGGTATATCAATTATTTTTATCATAAAGATTTGGTGCAGGCTGACAGGTGAAAAGCATCAATGTATTGTGTGGTTGACTTGAATATTACACAATAAGACAAACGAGTGGTATAATATCAGAGGTCGGGTAGGTAACTGTTCGGCAAATTATCGTTTTCGTAACTTGACAAAAGTTCGCAAACAAGGAAATGAACAGGTTGTTGTTTCATTCTATACTTACACTATAAACGAAAGGAGATACAGGGTATGGAGTGGATGAACGCTATTCAGAAGTCTATCACCTATATGGAAGAGCATTTGCTGGAAGAAATCAATTATGAGGACGTGGCAGAGAGTGTGCACATCTCAAGCTATGAATTTCATAGAGCTTTCAGCTTTCTTGCGGGGATGACGGCCAATACTTATATTCGAAATCGAAGGCTGTCCTTAGCCGGTATGGAAGTAGTCAGAAGTGATACGAAGATTACAGACATTGCGCTTAAATATGGGTATGATACATCAGAAAGCTTTACTAAGGCCTTTACAAGATTTCATGGTGTGGCACCCAAAATAGCCAGAGAGGCGAAGGCGAAACTTGTACTCTTTAATCCTATCGTTATCAAAGTTATTATGGAAGGCGGTATGAGTATGGATTACAGAATTGTACAGACAAAGAATCAGAAATTTATTGCATTGGTAAGAGATTTTAGCAACGAAATCATTAATGATGAAGAAAATCATGATATTCCTGACTTCTGGGGTGAATGTCATGATAAGGATTTGGTCACACCAATTAGAAACCTAAGACCAGAAGGAAAAAGAGATTTATACGGTCTTTGTGCACCTACCATACAAGGGAAGGATACATTTGCGTATGGTATTGGTGTCATCATTGATGAGGATACAGCCTATTTTGATGAAGAGGAAATGATCAAGAAAGGTTATTCTATTTGGAATGTTGAGCCAGGAACATATGCTGTTTTTGACTGTATAGGTAAGGATGAAGACTGTATCAATGAAACATGGAGCAGGTTTTATAAAGAGTTCTTGCCACAGAGCGGATATGAAACTACACAGGCCTCAGATTATGAAATTTATTTTGAAAAAGGACCGGAGGAATTATTCTGTGAACTGTGGATTCCTGTGAGAAAATAGATTTCAATATGAATTAGCCTATAGATGCTGATGGAAGGAAAATTGAAGTTTTTACAATGCACCGTAATTAACTTACAGGGTAGCATTTGACGAGTCTTAGTAGTAAGAATTTATGTAAAAAATGATAGTAAAGATGGTAGTAAAATCAGAAGGGTGTGTGACTTGCGCACCCTTTCGTTTTGAATTGTGCTACCCCTAAAAAACGAAAATGCCCCCTTTGAAACCAAAAGTGAAACCACCAAATCAGAGTAGTAACTACCCAGTGTTTTGACTGCTAAAAGACTACTACACACGGTATTATAGGGCATTTTGAGAGGAGAAAATTTATGACTAGAGTGCTTTTCGTGTGCCGCGGAAGGATATTGAAAAGTTCCGAAAAAGTCTGTAAATTTAATGGTTTCACGGCAAGTAAAGGCGTTTGCTACACCACTACTACACCATTTGGGAAAGAGGCTTGATATGACAGGGTTTTAAAATTTGACAACCAGAAATGGTCAGAAAATCAATCGTAAAAAAATACGATTGATTTTCTGACTGTTTTTGCATATAATATAAGCAGTAAAATTTGGAAGGGAAGCACAGCGTATGCGTGAAACAAGAACAACGGAGTTCAAAGAAAAAATTACAAATACATTTTTAAAAACAGTAAGCGCCTTTTCGAATTACGACGGTGGAGAAATTTTTTTTGGCATTGATGACAATGGAAATATCAAAGGACTGGCGGATGTAAAACAGGCGTGTCTGGATATTGAAAACAAAGTGAATGACAGTATTACTCCGCAACCTGATTACACACTGGAATTGCAGAATAATGACAGAACGATAAAGCTGACTGTAAAAGGCGGAGCCCAAAAGCCATATTTATATAAATCAAAAGCATACAAACGAAATGATACTGCAACAATAGAGGTTGATGCACTGGAGTTGTCAAGACTGATCTTGGAAGGAAAAAATATTAGATTTGAAGAATTGACGTGTGAAGATCAGGAACTGACATTTGATACTTTATGTCAAAAATTAAAGGAATGCATTCAGATTGAAACCTTTAATCAGGACACCTTGAAAACGCTGGATTTATATAACAGCACCATTGGATATAATAATGCGGCTGGTATTTTGGCAGATAAAAATCATTTCCCGGGAATTGATATTGTGAAGTTCGGGGAAAACATCAGTGTAATCCATAAGAGAGCGACATTTGGCAATATATCCGTTTTGGCAGTATATGAAAAAGCATTGGAGGTATTTCGGGATTATTATCAGTACGAAGAAATACAAGGCGCCGACAGGAAAAAGGTGGAGAGAATACCGGAAGCTGCATTCAGAGAAGCGATTGCAAACGCATTGATTCATAGAGTGTGGGATGTGGAGTCTCAAATAAAGGTTTCGATGTTCGACGACAGAATAGAAATTATTTCTCCGGGAGGACTGCCCTCTGGAATAACAGAAGATGAGTATTTATCGGGGAAACTTTCAGTTCTAAGAAATAGAAATCTGGCAAATGTATTTTACAGGCTGGGATTTGTTGAAATATTCGGTACGGGAATTATACGAATCAAACAACTCTATGAAGAAGGATTAAAACAACCGGACTTTGAAGTGTCGGAAAATACAATTAAAATTGTACTCCCGGTTTTTGAGAAAAACCTGAATCTAACGGAAGACGAAAGAAAAATATATAAGATTTTAAGCAAGACAATGATGAAATCAATTAGCGAAATTACTCCTTATGTTGGATTTGGCAAATCAAAAACAACACAATTACTGAAAGAGATGGGTAAAAAGGGTGTTGTGAAAATTGAAGGTAGGGGAAGAGGTACTAAGTACGTGATAAAATAATCACTATGACAACAGAATCATCAAAAATTTTTCTATCATCAAGCACAGAGTGTTTGACATGCAGCAGAAGATTTAGTACTTTTTCAATATTTATGTGGCTTTAAGGAAATTTGTCATTCCACACATTTTGATGATGAGCCGAATTTATTGACATTTTAAATGAATATCTGATATGGTTTTATACAAAGAGGATTAAAACATCATTTGGAAATATGAGCCCTTGAGAGTATCTACAGAATTTCGGTCTGGTTGTATAATCAGTTCAAGAAATTGTCTGCACCCCGATTTGTCAAAAAAGACTGCATAGAGGAGATGTAATTATGAAAGCCAACAGAATGTGGTTGTTTTCAGATGTACTTGAGAAGAACAAAAGAGTTTTTAAGGTTCCGGTCTACCAGAGAAATTATGACTGGTCAAATATTCAATGTGAAAAATTGTTTCAGGATATTATGAAGGCTAATGAAAGAAACTGTCAGCACTTCATTGGAACAATTGTTTATATTGATGATGTTAATGGGGGTAGTGGATTAAATGAAGTACTTATCATTGACGGACAACAACGAATTACTACAATGTATATTCTTTTAAAGGCACTTTATGATGCGTCCCAAGGTGTATCGGTACGAATTGAAAGTGAAATTGAAGAGGTTATGTTCAATAGACATTGCGATGAAGTATATAAAGTAAAACTAAAACCTGTAAAATCTGATAATGAACAACTAATGCTTCTTATCAAGAATAAAGTGGATAAGATGGACAGAAACTCAAATGTTTATAAAAATTACATAACTTTTCAGAATCTAATAAAAGAAACATTATCTGTAGATTTAGAGTTAAATGATATTCTCAATGGGATCAAAAAACTTGAAGTTGTGGAAATAATTCTTGATAAGCTTCAGGGTGACGAACCACAGAAAATTTTCGAATCCATCAATTCTACTGGTCTTGAACTTAGTCTTGCTGATTTAATAAGAAATTATTTATTAATGGATGATGATAAGCAAGATGAATTATACGAAGACTACTGGTTGGAAATTGAGAAGAATGTGGGATACCGTAATTTAGGCGATTTTGTTATAAATTTCTTGAATTCTCAAATTAGTAAATTAGTAAATAGTAAAAATGCGTATCGCTTATTTAAAGAACATTGCGAAGAAAATAATTTAACACATGAAGATACATTAAAAAAACTGAGGAGAACTTCAAAATATTATGGTGCTTTTATAGGTGAAAATAAATGTTATAGTGATGAAATCACAAAGTATTTGAATGCTTTTTATACTATTAAACAAACCACTATATTGCCTCTGCTTTTCAGAATTTTTGATGATTATGAAGATGGGAATATTAATGATACTACATTGTGTCAGGTATTAGATTATCTGCTTACATATCTTGTTAGAATTACGGCATGTGAAATTAACAAAAATTTGTCTAAGTTTATGAAATCCATGTACGATAGAGTAATTGACGGAAACTATGATAATTATTATGAGAAATTTGTTTCATTCCTTAATGACTTGAGAGCAAATGACCGAATGCCTACTGATACAGAATTTGAGGATGCTCTTATTTATAAACCACTTTATAAAAAACCAATTTGTAAATTTGTACTTTCAGTAATTGAAAATTCTACCAAAGAGCACATTGATGTTAGCAATCTTACTATCGAGCATATTCTGCCACAAAAAGAAAATGCTGCTGTATGGAAAAAAGAGGTGGGAGAGAATTATAGTAGTGTATATGAGATTTATTTGCATACGCTTGGTAATTTGACAATTACTGGTCATAATAGTGAATTAGGAACAAAGTCTTTTAGTGAAAAGAAAAAAATTATTAAAGACAATTCAAAGGCCAATATTCTTAATAAAGAGGTATTGTCCGCTGATAAATGGAATGAAACATCAATCAAAAACCGAGCTAAAATTTTGGCTAATATGTTGATTGATGAATTTAAATATGTAAATGTTCATTCTGAAATTAATGAAGCAAATGAATTAAGTTTTGGAGTTAATAGTGGGATGGACTTTTCTGATACAAAGCCTGATGGATTTGCTTTTGTAGGTGAATATACAAAAGTTACAAGTTGGGCGGATTTACTTACTAAGTTTATTAGTGTAGTATATGACCTTGATACAGATTTGATGACTGATTTAGCTTCAAACAACTACTCTATTCCTAATGCAACAAGAGTATATATAACCAATGATAAAAGAAAACTGCGAAAAGCCAAACAAATTGATAATAGTGGAATTTATTATGAAGCAAACCTATCTGCGAATAATATTATATCCTTTATTAAAGATCTGTTGTCTAAAATGAATTTAGATACGGAAGATTTCAGTTTCTCTTTATCAGAAGTGCCTTTTGATATTAATGATGAAAGTACTTGGGTTGAAGGGTTAATTCCAGTTGCAAAATTATTTTATTACTTTGTTGAAGACCTAGTTTCAAAATCTAATATTACAGCAGAAGAGGTGGAAAATCTTAAAAACAAAGAATATACCAAATCTTTATTCCATGCAACTGATTATCCTGCCATAGCAAATAATAGAAGCGATAATATGGGCAATTCTACACAAAAGAGATATAGAGCAAAGGCTTTGAGTTTTAATGGTGCGGATATTTACATTTCTACACAGTTTTTTGAGCTCGATAGAGATGCAATAATTGAGTGGTATAAAAACCATAATAAATAAATGGTATATTAGATGAGAACCTTTAGTGGTGTTCACATTTTAACGCTCCCCCTTTTTGGCAAAAACAGTAGTAGTCTGTACACTCCAAGCTGGCTACGATTTAACTAGCGCCAGCGTTTGGTTACTAAAAAGTACTGCTCCTAAATTTTTGCCAAAGATAGGAGAGAGCTGGAGAAAAGGCCTGATTTATCAATATCGCTACACAGATATTAAAGGAAAATGGCAGACCATTTATTCTTCCGATTTGAAAGAGCTGCGGGAGAAAGAAAAGGAGATTCAAAGGCAGCTTGATGACGGGATTGACTATGCCGCCGGAATCCTTTTGATTTCAAACTGGTCGATGTTGTACCCAATGATTCACAAAAGCGGATTGCCATGACGGAGGAACAAGGCACACGTTCTGTATGAACATGGCAAATGCGGGCATGGATATTAAAACCTTGCAGTATGTTATGGGACATTCCGATGTAGGCGTTACGCTGAATGTTTATACTCATGCGAGTTTTGACAGGGCGGCGGAGCAGATGGCGAAAATCATTGATTTTAAAGATGATGGAGTGCAGAGGAAATCAGGGCAAAAACCAAAATCAGAGTAAAACGCCAAACCCCTTGAAAAATCAAGGTTTACAGGCTATGAAGGGATATAAAACTATGATAAAAATACTTTTCGTCTGCCACGGCAGGATATGCCTGGCATGGAAAAAGTATTAAAAATCAGGCGTTTTCTGTGCTTCTTCTGTAGTTTTACCAACGATTTATCAATATTTCTGGAGAGTTGGACTTGTGATTATTCAGAAATCATACAATGAAAGTCGGAGTTGAAAGGAATTTTTTCAAAAACAAATGGATTTGCAACTATTCTTAGTTGTAAATTGCACTTTTGTGTGCTAGACTATATGAGAAGGAAAAGGCTATGAGCAAGAAAGATAAATTATTGGAAAGACTGCTAAAGAAACCAAAAGATTTTACTTTTGATGAAATGAAGTCTTTGCTATCATATTTCGGATATGAGCTAGAACAAGGTGGAACAGGATCGGGAGTTAAGTTTATCAGAAACGGAAGCAATGATGTGATAAACTTCCATAAACCACATCCAAGCGGTGTATTAAAAAGCTATATATTAGACCGGGTAATAGAAAAATTAAGAAAGGATGGTTTGCTATGAGTGATCTTTTATCATATAAAAATTATAATGGGACAGTGGAATATTCCAAGGAAGATGGTTGCCTTTTTGGAAAAGTTATTGGAATAAAATCTTTGTTATCTTATGAGGGGGATTCTGTTAAGGAATTAGAACAAGATTTTCAAAATGTAATTGACGAATATCTGGATGATTGCAAAAAGCGAAAGGTGGAGCCTGAACAACCATATAAAGGTACTTTTAATGAGAGTGGGTAAATTCCCCGCCCCTTGGGGCGTAACAAACTTTTCTAAATAACCGGTAGATGCTACAAT
>CANRPO010000032.1 GCA_947632515.1 uncultured Lachnospiraceae bacterium | reverse complement strand
GCGCCTTGAGACGCTGTCCGGCGTCAAGGGGTTATACCCAGCGAGTCGAGCCACCCGTTTTACGGGTGGCGGCGACTGACGTGAGGGCAGATTATATTTTGGCTTGGCTGTCAAAAGGAAACATCGTAATAAGATAGGCTACGAGATAATAAATATACAGACAATTACGATATTTTTGCAAAATTTTCAAATTATCTGACAACTCTATAAAAAGTCTATATTTACAACCGAAAGAAACGGGTGTATAGTATAAGTCGAAAGTCGCAACGGGGCGCCTTATATGGCCTTATTGCGACTTCGTTTATTGTTTCTGCTTATGAGCAAAAGGGCAGAGTTCCAGAAGTAAAGGAGAGAAAACTATGTTTGATGTAAAAATGACTGTTCCGGAGACGCCGCTCCACAGAATGGAATTTGAGCACGACAGCTGCGGTATTGGCGCCTGCGTCAACATCAAGGGGCAGAAGAGCCGTACCACCGTGGAAAATGCTTTGAAGATCGTGGAGAACCTGGAGCACAGAGCCGGCAAGGACGCGGAGGGCAAGACGGGCGACGGCGTCGGTATCCTGACGCAGGTGCCGCACAAATTCATGCTCAAGGTGACGAAACCCCTCGGGATCGAGCTGGGCGGGGAGAGAGAGTACGGCGTGGGCATGTTTTTCTTTCCGCAGGACGAACTGCAGCGCAATCAAGCGAAGAAGATGTTCGAGATCATCGTGGAAAGGGAGGGACTGCAGTTTCTTGGCTGGAGAACCGTGCCCACGTCGCCTTCCGTTCTCGGACATAAAGCCGTGGAGTGTATGCCTCATATCATGCAGGCTTTCGTGAAGAAACCGGCCGCGATGGCGAAAGGACTTGACTTTGACAGAAAGCTGTACATTATCAGAAGAACCTTCGAGCAGTCCACGGAAGTGACCTATGTGGTATCGCTCTCCAGCAGAACGATCGTATACAAAGGGATGTTTTTGGTGGGACAGCTGCGGACGTTTTTCCCTGATCTGCAGGATAAGGATTACGAGTCGGCCATCGCCATCGTGCACTCCCGTTTTTCCACCAACACCAACCCCAGTTGGGAGAGAGCGCACCCGAACCGTTTCATCGTACATAACGGCGAGATCAACACGATCCGTGGTAACGCGGACAAGATGCTGGCCCGCGAGGAGACGATGGAGTCAGGGTATCTGGCGGGACAGCTCCACAAAGTCCTTCCGGCGATCAACGCGTCGGGTTCCGACTCCGCGATGCTGGACAACACGCTGGAATTCCTTGTCATGAGCGGTATGCCTTTGCCGCTGGCAGTCATGATCACCATTCCCGAGCCGTGGGAGAACAACAAGACCATGAGCCGGAAGAAGAAGGATTTCTACCAATACTATGCGACGATGATGGAGCCGTGGGACGGGCCGGCCTCCATTCTCTTCTCGGACGGCGACATTATGGGCGCGGTGCTTGACAGAAACGGCCTCCGCCCTTCCAGATACATGATTACGGACGACGACACACTGATCCTGTCCTCCGAGGTGGGAGTCCTCGACATCGATCCCACGAAGATCCTTGTAAAAGAAAGGCTGCATCCGGGTAAGATGCTGCTGGTGGATACGGTGGAGGGCCGAGTGATCGATGATGATGAGCTGAAGGAAAAGTACGCCTCCGCACAGCCCTACGGCGAGTGGCTGGACGACAATCTGGTGGCGCTCAAAGACTTAAAGATTCCCAATCAGCGTGTGCCGGAGTTCACCTACGAGGAGAGACAGCGCATGCAGAAGGCCTTCGGCTACACCTACGAAGACTTGAAGACGAGCATTCTGCCGATGGCGAAGAACGGCAGCGAGGCGATCGCGGCCATGGGCGTGGACACGCCGCTGCCGGTGCTCTCCAAGGCGCATCACCCGCTGTTCCACTATTTCAAACAGCTTTTCGCCCAAGTGACGAACCCGCCCATCGACGCGATCAGGGAGGAGGTCGTCACCTCCACCACGGTCTATCTGGGCAAGGACGGCAATCTTCTGGAGGAAAAGCCGGAGAACTGCAACGTGCTCAAGGTGCACAATCCGATTCTGACCAGCACAGACCTGTTAAAGATTAAAAATATGAAATCCGAAGGTTTCAAGGTGGAGGTCGTGCCGATCACCTACTATAAAAATACTAGCCTCGAGAAAGCCATCGACAGGCTGTTCGTGGAGGTGGACAGAGTGTTCCGCGAGGGCGTTAATATCCTGATTCTCTCCGACAGGGGCGTGGACGAGTACAGAGTAGCCATCCCGTCACTGCTGGCCGTTTCCGCCTTGCAGCAGCATCTGGTCAACACGAAGAAGAGGACCAGCGTGGCGATCATACTGGAGACGGCGGAGCCTAGAGAGGTACACCACTTTGCGACGCTTTTGGGTTTCGGCGCGTCCGCGATCAATCCCTATCTGGCGCAGGAGTCGATCAAGGAGCTGATCGACAATCACATGCTGGATAAGGACTACTATGCGGCGGTCAACGACTACAACGACGCCATCCTGCACGGGATCGTCAAGATCGCGTCCAAGATGGGGATCTCCACGATTCAGTCCTATCAGGGGTCGAAGATCTTCGAGGCCATCGGCATCGACAAGGACGTGATCAACAAGTACTTTACCAATACGGTGTGCCGTGTGGGCGGCATCACCCTGAAAGATATTGAGGATGAGGTCAACACCCTGCATTCCATGGCATTTGACTCACTCGGTCTGGCCACGGATCTGACGCTGGACAGCGCGGGACATCACCAGATGCGCAGCGGCGCGGATGAGCATCTGTACAATCCGGAGACGATTCATCTGCTGCAGCAGTCCACCAGACGGGGCGACTACGGGCTGTTCAAACAGTATACCGCAGCGGTCAACAGAGAGGACAGCATCAAGACGCTGCGCGGGCTGATGGACTTCAACTATGCCGAGAAACCCGTGCCGCTTGAGGAAGTGGAAGGAGTTGACACGATCGTCACAAGATTTAAGACGGGGGCGATGTCCTACGGCTCTATCTCCAAGGAGGCTCACGAGACGATGGCGATCGCCATGAACAGACTGCACGGCAAGTCCAATTCCGGCGAGGGCGGCGAGGATGACGAGCGATTGACCGTAGGAGTCGATGGCCTGAACAGATGCTCCGCCATCAAGCAGGTGGCCTCCGGGCGGTTTGGCGTGACGAGCAAATATCTAAACAGCGCGCAGGAGATTCAGATCAAGATGGCGCAGGGGGCGAAACCCGGAGAGGGCGGTCATCTGCCGGGCGGCAAGGTGTACCCGTGGATCGCCAAGACGAGACATTCCACGCCGGGCGTGAGCCTGATCTCCCCGCCGCCGCACCACGATATTTATTCGATAGAAGATTTGGCGCAGTTGATCTATGACTTAAAGAATGCGAACACGAGAGCGCGTATCTCCGTCAAGCTGGTGTCCGAGGCGGGCGTCGGCACGGTGGCCGCGGGCGTGGCGAAGGCGGGCGCGCAGGTGGTGCTTGTGTCCGGCTATGACGGCGGTACGGGAGCGGCGCCCCGCAACTCCATCCACAACGCGGGACTTCCGTGGGAACTGGGGCTTGCGGAGACGCATCAGACTCTGATTCAGAACGGTCTGCGAAACAAGGTGCGCATCGAGACAGACGGCAAGCTGATGAGCGGCCGCGATGTGGCGATCGCGGCGATTTTGGGCGCGGAGGAGTTTGGTTTCGCGACGGCGCCCCTTGTGACAATGGGCTGCGTCATGATGCGTGTCTGCAATCTGGACACCTGCCCGGTGGGCGTGGCGACGCAGAATCCGGAGCTGCGCAAGCGCTTTACGGGGAAACCTGAGTATGTGGAGAACTTCATGCGCTTTATCGCCGAGGAACTGCGCGAATATATGTCCAAGCTGGGCGTGCGCACCGTGGATGAGCTGGTGGGGAGGACCGATCTTCTGAAGATCCGCGACAATCTTACCGACAGACAGAAGAAGATCGACCTGAGCCTGATCCTGGCAAATCCTTACGCGGGCAGCAAGGAAAAGATGATCTTTGACCCGAAACAGGTCTATGACTTTGAACTGGAAAAGACGCTGGACGAGAAGGTGCTCTTAAAGCAGCTCTCCAAGGCGATGGAGACCGGGGCGAAGAGAAGTCTGGAGGTGGATGTGACTAACACCGACCGCACTTTCGGCACGATCCTCGGCTCTGAGATCACCAGAAGATTCGGCGACACGCTGGCGGAGGATACCTACCGCATTCTCTGTAACGGTGCGGGCGGCCAGAGTTTCGGCGCTTTTATCCCGAAAGGACTGACGCTGGAACTGGTGGGCGACTCCAACGACTATTTCGGCAAGGGACTCTCCGGCGGCAAACTGATCGTCTATCCGCCGAAGGGATCTAAATTCAAACAGGACGAGAATATCATCATCGGTAACGTAGCGCTCTACGGCGCGACCTCCGGCAAAGCTTTCATCGGCGGCGTGGCGGGCGAGCGGTTCTGCGTGCGCAACTCCGGTGCGTCGGCGGTAGTAGAAGGCGTGGGCGACCACGGCTGTGAATATATGACCGGCGGGTTGGTGGTGATCCTAGGCTCTGTCGGCAAAAACTTTGCGGCGGGCATGAGCGGCGGCGTGGCCTATGTGTTGGATCAGGACAACGATCTGTACACGAAGATCAACAAGGAAATGGTTTCTTCTTATGAGATCACTTCCAAGTACGACGTGCTCGAACTGAAAGACATGATCAAGGAACATGTAGCCTACACCAATTCCGTCAAAGGCAAGGAGATTCTGGACAACTTTGGGGAGTATCTGCCGAAGTTCAAGAAGATCATCCCCCACGACTACGAGCTGATGTTAAAACTGATCGTGCAGATGGAGGAAAAGGGCTTGAGCGCGGAACAGGCGCAGATCGAGGCTTTCTATGCAAATAAGGCAAGATGATCAGGATAAGTTTAGAAGAGATCAGTGTGAAAAATCACACTGATGCGCTGATTGTTTCACGGAACGAAGCTTGTTCGTTCGGGAATTTGTGCAGGAGCGTCACAAATTCTCCTGATGGCGGAAGTTAATTTAGCAGGAATTTACTTCATGCCCCGTCGCATAAACGCTCCGGAATGGAGATTATTATGGGAAAACCAACCGGATTTATGGAATATGAGCGGAAAGTGTCCAAGGACGTACCGCCCAGACAGAGGATCAAAAATTTTAACGAGTTTCACGAGCATCTGCCCATGGAGGAACAGCAGCTCCAGGGCGCGCGCTGTATGGACTGCGGCGTGCCGTTCTGCCAGTCGGGCATGACGCTGTGCGGCATGACGTCGGGCTGCCCCCTGCACAATCTGGTGCCGGAGTGGAACGATCTGGTCTATACGGGCAACTGGCAGCAGGCGTACAACAGACTGCACAAGACGAACAACTTCCCGGAGTTTACTTCCAGAGTGTGTCCTGCGCTGTGCGAGGCCGCATGTACCTGCAACCTGACGGGCGATCCCGTCTCCACCAAGGAGAACGAGTACGCCATCATCGAGAACGCCTACGCAAAGGGCTACGCGGCGCCCAAACCGCCCAAGGTGCGCACGGGCAAGACCGTCGCGGTGGTGGGGAGTGGCCCCAGCGGTCTGGCGGTGGCGGACCAGCTCAACAGACGCGGCCATCTCGTGACCGTCTTCGAGCGCTCCGACAGAGTGGGAGGCCTTTTGATGTACGGCATCCCCAACATGAAACTGGAGAAACACATCATCGACCGCAAGATCAAAGTGATGGAGGCGGAGGGCGTGACCTTCGTGACCAACACCGACGTCGGCAAGGATAAGAAGGCGGATAAACTGCTCAAGGAGTTCGACAGAGTTGTGCTTGCCTGCGGTTCTTCCAATCCGCGCGACATAAACGCACCCGGGCGGGACGCGGAGGGCATCTACTTCGCGGTGGATTTTCTGACCAGAAACACCAAGAGCCTGTTAAACTCCGACTTTGCGGATAAACAGTATGTGGACACCAAGGGAAAAGACGTCGTGATCATCGGCGGCGGCGACACCGGAAACGACTGCGTAGGCACGTCCATCCGACACGGCGCGAAGTCCGTGACCCAGATCGAGATGATGCCGAAGGCGCCGGATACGAGGGCGGAGAATAACCCTTGGCCGGAGTGGCCCAAGATCTGTAAGACGGACTATGGCCAGGAGGAGGCCATCGCCCTGTACGGGCACGATCCGCGCATCTACGAGACGACGGTCAAGGAATTTCTGAAAGACAAGAGCGGCCGTCTGAAAGGTGTGAAGACCGTCAGGCTGACGTGGGAGAAGGATCAGGCGACCGGGCGGATGAACATGAAGGAGGTGCCCGGTTCCGAACAGGTGTTGGACGCGCAGGTGGTGCTGATTGCGGCAGGTTTCCTGGGCAGCCAGAAATATGTGACCGACGCTTTCAAGGTGGAGCTGGACCAGCGCACCAACGTTAAGACTGCTGCGGGCAGTTTTAAGACCAGCGTAGAGAATGTGTTCGTCACGGGCGATATGCACACCGGACAGTCCCTTGTGGTCAAGGCCATCCGACAGGGCAGGGAGTGTGCGAGAGAGGTGGACGAGAGCCTGATGGGCTACACGAACCTCTATATTCAGTAAAAGAAAAAGGAGAGTGGCCGCTTGAAAATACGGGAAATCGTGTTCTCAAGCGGTTCCGTTTTTCAGAGTAAAGGAGAAAAAACAGAATGGATCTGGCACCTTATTTTAGGAGTATCGTCGAGCAGGACCGCTGCGCGGTGGTGATCTGCAACCTGGAGCATGAGATCATCTACATGAATCCCACCGCCATAGAGCGGTACGCGAAACGCGGCGGTGCCTCGCTTGTCGGAAAAAGCCTGTTGGACTGCCACAGCGCGGAGTCCAATGAGAAGATCAGACGGGTGGCGGACTGGTTCGCGGAAAGTCCCACCCACAACATCATGCATACCTTTCACAACGATAAGGAAAACAAGGACGTGTATATGGTGGCGCTGCGCGATGCGGATGGGACGCTGATCGGCTATTACGAGAAACACGAATACCGAAACCGCGAGACGGACAAACCGTACAGTTTTACATGATGTAGGAAAATGCTATGCCGGAATGGTTTAATCGGACTTATTCAGCTTGTTGTCCATGAGCCATTGTATGTCATCCTCATATAGGGTTCTGTATTTTAACGCGATTCTCATGTCTGACGGGTCGGTTCCGTTCGTAGTATATGCAAAGTTGATTTTATACCGCCATTCTCCTGGATATACGGCTAATTCTGTATCTATGGCAACCGCGTTTTGTATATCTTCTCCCTCCTCATAAAAGGAGTAGGCGACTTTGCCGGACGGATCATATACTTCAAGGCTTACAAAGGATACATCGGCAATAGGTTTCCAGAAATGATGTCCGGTCCCATCTATCAGATTTTTTAGAGTAATTGAAATATCTATACTGTTATCATGGTTTACATAAAAGCTGGTTCCCCGTCCGCCTATTACCGTTGGCATAGCCTGCTCGGAAAAGGAAACGCCTGTATTCACGATATAGCCGTTTTGAATATCCTCTTTCGTTTGCTCGTAGGTTCTGTAATTGTCATACACCCGATCATGCAGCTGAGAATCATCCCCGCTCTCGGCAGATGATTCGTCCGCATCAGATACAACCTCGTTTCCGGCAGACGATTCATCCGCATCGGATACAAACCCCCACACAAATGGAGCAATCAGTCTTGCGGTTACAGATGTTTTTTCGACCGGTGTTTGATTTGTGCTTAACCGCACATACCAAGTGCCGGGATACACGGCATCTGTCACCATGATCATATCCTTTCCATATAGGTACTCTTGATTTCCTGCTATAAATCCGTCTTGGTTAAATGTATAGGTTCGTACCACTTCGCCATTTGGATCGATTACTTCAAGCGTTCTGTGGCTATTCCCGTCGGCAGCCGCATTTAATTGAATTTTAACATCGTCCTCTGTGATGTTAATTGCAACATCTTTGGTTGTTGTCTCTTCCCCTTGCTGAAAGCCGATGAGGTCAACGGAATGTGTGCGTAAAGCAACGGTATTCACCCCGGCATTGGGAGATGTCCCATGATGAGCCGTATACGCTCCCAAAAAGCGAAAACCACAAACAAGCATACCCGTAAGGAACAGGGATGTCAAAATGGCCCATTTAGGGATTTCCTTAAATTTCATAATTGCATCCAGCCTTTCTTTCAATAATTCCCCGCTTTCGTTCAATGTCAGAGGAACAAGAGAATCCTTGTAGCTTCCGCCAAGCCCTATGGCGTTCAGCAAGGTATCTCCATAGGCGCGCCGCCCCTGCGCGTCAAGTTTCCGTATGACAGCCTCATCGCAGGAAAGCTCACACATCCTGCCTATTTCTTTGCTCATCAGGTAAACAAACGGATTAAACCAATGTACACAGACGGTAAACTGTATCAGCCACTTGTAAAACATATCCCGTCGTTTGAAGTGAATCAGTTCGTGCAGGATTGTATAGTCAAAATCTTCAGGCGGCAGATCGACGGTAGGGAGGACGATACAGGGGCGGAAAAAGCCAATCAGCATGGGAGAGGAGATCAGGGTATTTGTGTATAGCTCCACCGCAGTATTGATCCGCTTACGCTCCATCAATTTTCCAAACCGTTCCAACAAGTCAATATTTGCCACCTCCACGCAACCGGCTCGAATATATTTAACAAAGTCCTGATAAACCGTGATTTTCCGAATAAACAGGATGAGCGCCGTCACCGGCCAGATCAGCCAGACATTTTTCCATACCGTGGCTACTATATTTCTGGTAAGATTACCGGACGATTCTGCCGGATCTGTTCGCTCGCTATGCAGATCGGTTTGACCGGCTGACATCTCGTTCGCTTGGGTGGTATCAACGATACCGCTCTGCCGCGCATCAGGGGAAAGGAGATCACTCTGTTGCGCCGCCCGGTCAATCCCTTGAAAAAACGTTGCCATTAAGTTTGTTTCCGGCGCAAATGGAAAAAGCAGACGAACGACCGCCACAAGCCAGATATAATACTGCCAGCGTTTGCTCAATCGCTCTCTGCACAAGGATCGGAGCAAGAAAAGCAGGAGAATCAGAAACGTGCCGGAAAGGGAAAGGGATAAAACGACTTTCAGCAGTTCATTCATTTGTCGTCTTCACCGCCTCTCCAATGTTTTCTCAAATCCTCGTAATCGTCGGGGGAAAGCAAGTCCTTTTGAATCAGCGTGGCAACGAGCCCCTTCGCATTGCCCTCATAGAGTTTATCAAGCAGAGTTTTGGTCTGCGTCTCCTGATAGTCCGTCTCTAAAACAACCGCAATATATTGGTTGCGGAAACCTGTTTTACTTGTTTTCAAAAACCCTTTATTAGTCAGACGCGAGAGCAATGTTATGATTGTGTTTTTCGTCCACGGAGTTCCTTTATTCTCTAACGCCTTGACAATTTCCGCATAGAAAGCTGTGCCGCCGTTGGCCCATATAATTTTCATGAGTTCCAATTCATAATCTGATATTTGCTGCATTTTATCCTCCACTCCGGAGCGTATACGCGACGTGGCGACGCGAATCTCAAATTCGCGTCTGCCATCAGGGGAATTTGTGACGCTTCGGCACAAATTCTCGTGTGAAAAATCAGCACATCAGTGTGATTTTTCACACTATCCTCCATTCCGGAGCGTATACGCGACGGGGCATGAAGTAAATTCCTGCGGAATTAACTTCTGCCATCGGGGGAATTTGTGCCGGAGCGTCCTCGCGATGGGTCGACTGCTCGCCCGTTGGTAGATTACATCTTGTACTCCACTTACAGGATAACACTTTGTACTCCAGATGTCAAGACTGCGTGACCGCCCTTTCCCATGCCTGCCATGAAACTGCCTAATTGGTCAAACAAGGTAGATAAAAGGGGAGCCTATCTCACCTGCAGACGGTTCCATTCATAACAATACTAAACTCGAAAAAATCTCGCTCGGTGCCGATGGATTCCAAGGGTCTGCATATGGGATAGACTCCCCTCTTAAGGTTTCCTTTTTTACAATAGCTGTATGCCGTTCTTCTGCGCCTCGGCGGTCACCTCCGGCGGCCAGATCGAGGACTGTACCTCCCCGATGTGCGCCTTGCGCAGATAGAACATGCAGATGCGGGACTGGCCGATGCCGCCGCCGATGGTGAAGGGCAGTTTCTCTTCCAGGATCGCTTTCTGGAACGGCAGCGCAGCCCGTTCCGGGCAGCCCGCTTTCGCAAGCTGGCTCGTCAGCGACTCCTTATCTACGCGGATGCCCATGGAGGACAGCTCCAGCGCGATGTCCAGTACGGGATAGTACACGACGATGTCCCCATTCAGACTCCAGTCGTCGTAGTCAGGCGCGCGGCCGTCGTGTTTCTCGCCGGACTCCAACAGATCGCCGATCTGCATGATGCACACTGCGCCCTTCGCCTTTGCAATGTAGTATTCCCGCTCCTTCGGCGTGTTGTCGGGGAACATATTTTCCAGTTCCTGCGTGGTGATAAAGAAAATTTCTTCCGGCAGGATCTCCGTGATGTAGTCGTACTGGATCGCCATGTACTTTTCGGTCTTTCGCAGCACCCGGTAGATCGTGCGCACCGTCTCTTTCAGGAAGTCCATGCTGCGGTCTTTCCTGTCGATGATCTTCTCCCAATCCCACTGGTCCACATAGATGGAGTGGATGTTGTCGGTCTGCTCGTCTCTGCGGATGGCGCTCATGTCCGTGTATAAGCCCTCGCCCATAGAGAAACCGTATTTCTGCAAGGCAAAGCGTTTCCATTTCGCCAGAGAGTGCACTACCTCTGCGGGCGCGTCATTCTGTTCTTTGATGCCGAAGGAAACAGGGCGCTCCACGCCGTTTAAGTTGTCGTTTAAGCCCGAGGAAGGCTCTACGAAAAGCGGCGCGGAGACGCGCAGCAGATGTAATTCCTTCGCAAGCTGTGTCTGGAAGAAATCTTTGACCGTCTTGATGCCGATCTGCGTGTCGTACAGATTCAGCGCGGACTTGTAATTTTTGGGGATCGTTAAGTTATCCATCAGGAAAACCTCGTTTCTATATTTATCAATATTATTTAACCGCTTTTGGGGTGAGAAATCAAGGGAAAAATGGAAGACAGATATGTTGTGAAAAGTTTATATCGAAATACACTAAAATTCGCATTCCGGAAAAATCCGACGTTTTGGGGTATTTTCAAAAACAACATTGTACGGCGGTGTTTTTTGCGGTATGATGATAGCGGAGAGAATGGGAAAGGAAGGTGTATGTCACTACAGAGCGTGGTCGCACAGACCATCGACACTACAGGGCGGGAGGCGCAGTACGACGCCTGTGTAAAACGGCTTTTGTCCGAGAAGATTATCCTCGCATGGATCTTAAAAGAGTGCGTGGATGAATTTCAACCGTATTCCGTGAGACGGATCATGAGAGAGTGCATTGAAGGAGACCCGGCAGTAGCCGTTACCGCCGTGGATCGGGACGACCCCGACGATGCGGAGGGCACCGGCGGCAGGATCGAAGGCAGGAACACGGAGGACAATTCAGTCAGGGAAGGCAGGGTGTACTATGACATCCGTTTCGTGGCCGTTGTGCCGGACACAAAGGAGCCGGTACAGCTGATCATCAACGTGGAGGCGCAGAAAAGCGATAAAACCTCCTATCCTCTCATCAAGCGGGCGATCTACTATGGGAGCCGCATGATCTCGGCACAGAAGAACACGGTTTTTGCAAACAGCCGCTACGAGAAGATACGCAAGGTCTATTCCATCTGGATACAGATGAATGTAGGCAAAGAAAGAGAAAATACTATTACCGAGTACAGTATTTCGGAAAAAAATATTATAGGTGCGGTCAAAGAGAAAAAAAGCAACTATGACCTGATGACCGTCATCATGCTCGGACTCGGAAACGCACAGGCTGCGGGCAGACCGATCTTACGTCTGCTGGATATTCTGTTATCCGCAGAGGCGAAACCGGATGCGAAGAAGGCGATACTGGAGAAAGAATTCGACATTCCGATGACGGCAGCGATGAGTGAGGAGGCGAACATTATGTGTAACTTGGGCGAAGGAATCAGGGAACAGGCAGTGCAGGAAACGCGGCAGAAAATGTGGGTGCAGGCCGTGATGAATCTGATGAAAACGTTAAAACTGAGCGCGGAGGAGGCAATCAGTGCGCTGTGTATACCCGAGGAAGAACGGCAGTCTTTGTTGGAGACCATCGATCAAGAGCTTGCCGTGAGATAGGTGATCTTCGGTTGGTTATCACGGCAGGAAAGGGGCAAAGGCGGCGGAACTTTTTAGGAGTTTCCGCCGCTGTTTGAATTTCAGGAAAAATCTAATAAGCAGACTTTTTTTCATTTCCTTGCCAAATCCGGCAAAGTGTGTTACACTATGTTTAACCGAACATATGTTCCCGCATGGGCGGGCGCAGAGCAGAAGACATACGAAATGTGGCGCCGCAGGCGGAGACGGATATGGTGGGAAAGGAGCGCTGTGATAGATGGAGATGAGGATCGCGCCGCAGATGTCGGTCATGGAAAAACTGAAGATTCTTGCGGACGCCGCCAAGTACGACGTGTCGTGCAGTTCCAGCGGTTCGTCGAGGAAGAACGACGGCACGGGGATCGGCAACACGGTTGCGGCGGGCATCTGCCACAGCTTTGCGGCAGATGGAAGGTGTATCTCGCTGCTTAAAATTCTGTTTACCAACGAGTGTGTCTATGACTGCCGCTACTGTATCAACAGGCGCTCTAACGACGTGCCGCGCGCGTCGTTCACGCCGGACGAGGTCTGCAATCTGACGATGGAGTTTTACCGGCGTAATTATATAGAAGGTTTGTTCTTAAGCTCGGGCATCCTGTACAGTCCCAACTACACGATGGAGCTGATCTGCGAGACGCTGCACAAGCTGCGCACGGTGCACCGCTTTCAGGGGTATATCCATGTGAAGGCCATACCGGGAGCGGACGCCGCGCTCATACAGCGGGCGGGGTTTCTTGCGGACCGCATGAGCGTGAATCTGGAGATGGCGACGGCGGAGGGACTTAAGGAGATGGCGCCGAACAAACATCGCAAAAATATCCTGAAACCGATGCGGCAGATCCAGAACGGCATCGCGGCCAATCAGAACGAGCTTGCCCTGTACCGCCATGCGCCGCACTTCTGCGAGGCGGGGCAGTCCACGCAGATGGTGATCGGGGCCTTGCCGGAGAGCGATTATCAGATCATGTCGGTGGCGGAGAATCTATATGATAAATTTTCATTAAAAAGGGTATACTATTCTGCGTTCGTAAACGTGAACGAAGATAAGGAGCTCCCGGCTGCCGCAGGCGGGCCGCCGCTACTCAGGGAGCACAGGCTTTATCAGGCGGACTGGCTTTTGCGCTTTTATGATTTTACGGTGGATGAACTTTTGACCGAGGAACGGCCGAATTTTAATCTGGCCATCGACCCCAAGGCGGATTGGGCCGTGCGGCACTTGGAACTGTTTCCGGTGGAGGTCAACCGCGCGGATTACCGCACGCTGCTTCGGATTCCGGGGGTGGGCGTGAAGAGCGCCAGGCGTATCGTGGCGGCGCGGCGGTTTGGAAATCTGACTTTTGACGATCTGAAGAAGATGGGCGTGGTTTTGAAACGCGCGCTGTATTTTATCATCTGCGGCGGCAGGATGATGTACCCGACGAAGATCGACGAGGACTATATCGTGCGGAACCTGATCTATCAGAATCAGTCGGGACGGGGCGAGAAACTGCCCTTTATGGCGGACGGCAGAGTCTATCGGCAGATGTCTCTCGCTGATTATGGCGCGCTGTCAGGGTAACGCAGACCCGGACCCGGACAGTCTGCGCCCGGCATACTTAGCCGGCTCCGTCTCTGCGATCATGGAGATAACGGCAAAAGGAAGAGGCGGGACGGCAGAAACAAAACGAAAACGAAAGTCGGGCGGGAAGGATCTATATGGAAGAAAAATACATTATCTGCGAGGATTCCATAGAAGGCATTTTTACGGCGGTCTATGACGCTTACGCCTTGCGGGAAGGGCATGAACATATTCACATACAGATCGGCGAAGAAGACAATTACAGATTGTTCGCGGTCTATCTGCATAGTATTGCGGATTTTGGCAAAACTGAGAAAGTGATAAGAACACTCAGAAACAGGCTCGGCGAGGAAGCGTATCTGCAGCTTTGTCAGGCGGCGGCCTCGCGCGACGCAGACAAGGGAGAGGCAGTCTATCGGACAGTGGTGGATGGCATCACAGTGGGAAATGGCAGAAGGACGATGGAGAATCTGCGCAATCCTCACGTTGCAAAGTGTTTCGAGCTGGCGAGACGAACCGCCAATGAAACCCATCAGGAGATCGAGTTTCTGAGGTTTCGGGAGCTGGAACAGAGGATCCTCTATGCGAGGATCGGGCCGCAGAACAATGTGCTGCCTTTTATCATGCCGCACTTTGCCGACAGGCTTTCAACGGAAAATTTTATGATCCATGACGAGGGCCGCGGTCTGTTTGGCGTACATCAGGCGGGACGGGAGTGGTATCTGGTCTCGGATATGGAAGATTTTCCCACAGAGTCGCTCAAGTGGTCGTCCGATGAGGAAAAATATCAGGAATTGTTCTGCCTGTTTCACAGGACGATCGGCATTCAAGAGCGCGAAAACAGGGACTTGCAGAGGCAGATGTTCCCGCTTCGTTTCAGGGAGTACACGGTTGAGTTTTGACAACCGAACAATTTCGGACGAAATAAAAAACCACTTTACAAATGGAATGAAAAGAGTATAATCATGTCAACGAGGAGAAAGAAAACATTTTCTATGTGTGCCTTTTGCATGCATAAATGGAAAAGGAAGGTGAATGTTATGCAACACAAAATCAAATTAAGACCGGACGAAGTGAAGGACTTTGTTTTAGCTGCAACGAAGTGCATCTTTGACGTTGACATCTCCTACAATAGCTTTACGGTAGATGCCAAATCACTCATCGGTGTGTTGGGGCTCAATTTCAATCAGGTGCTGACCGTGTCCTGTCACGGTTACGACGCGGAGTTTGAGAATTATCTCAACAAGTTTGCGGCGGCTTCATAATAGATCCGGAAGGAACTTACGACATTGACTCCCTATCTGGGATAACGCAATATCCTGATAGGGAGTTTTTGTATGGAGAAGAGGCTATGGAAATACGAATTTCGGTCAGAGGGCTGGTGGAGTTTATCTTGCGCTCCGGCAATATTGACAATCGAAAAGCAGTCTCCGCCGAGAATGCCATGCAGGAGGGCGGCAGGATCCACCGCATGATCCAGCGCCGTATGGGGCCGGAATATCATGCGGAGGTCGCGCTCAGCTACCGCTATCCTGCGGGCGAGTACGATATTTTGATCGAGGGCAGAGCGGACGGCGTCATTGTCGAGACGTCGGGGGATGTGAGCGCCGTCCCCGAATTGACGGATAACAGATCGGCGGCAGAGCAGGCGAAAAATGTAACGGTGACGGTCGACGAGATCAAGGGTACTTTCCACGATCTGAAAAAAATGAAAGAACCTGTCCCGGTCCATCTGGCGCAGGCCAAGTGCTATGCATTTATCCTCGCGGAGAAGATGGGACTGCCCGCCGTGCGCGTGCGCATGACCTATTGCCACATGGAGACGGAGGAGATTCGATACTTTCATTATGAATATACGGCGGCGGAGCTGCGCGAGTGGTTCGCCGGTGTGATGGCGCAGTACCGTCGGTGGGCGGACTACGATTTCGTATGGCGGAAGGAGCGCCAAGTTTCGATCAGGGCGCTGCAGTTCCCGTTTGATTATCGGGAGGGCCAGAAAGAATTAGTCTCCTATGTGTATCGGACGATCTACCACAAGCGCAAGCTGTTTATCGAAGCGCCGACGGGAGTGGGCAAAACCATCTCCACGGTGTTCCCGGCGGTGAAAGCCGTGGGAGAGGGCTTGTGCGGCAAAATTTTCTACCTGACGGCGAAGACGATCACCCGCACGGTGGCGGATCAGACGTTTGCCCTGCTGCGCGGGCACGGCTTAAAGTTCAAGAGCGTGGTGCTGACGGCTAAGGAAAAGATCTGCTTTATGGGGGAGACGGAGTGCAATCCTGAATACTGCCCCTACGCCAAAGGGCATTACGACAGGATCAACGACGCGCTCTATGATCTGCTCACCCACGAGGACGTCTACAACAGGGAGACGATCGAGGAGTATGCGAAAAAGCACAGCGTCTGTCCGTTTGAAATGTGTCTGGACATGAGCCTCTTTGCCGACGGTATCATTTGCGATTACAACTATCTCTTCGACCCGCATGTGTATCTGCGCAGGTTTTTTGCGGAGGGAGTGCGGGGCGAGTATGTCTTTCTCGTGGATGAGGCGCACAATCTGGTGGAGCGCGGCAGAGATATGTACAGCGCCCTTCTCTGCAAGGAGGATTTCTTACGGCTGAAAAAGACGGTCAAGGCGTATGACGAGCGGATCGCTAAGAACCTGGACAGGTGCAACAGGGAGATGCTTGCGCTGAAAAGAGAGTGCGACACATACAGGGTGGTGGAATACATAGACGATTTTGTGCGCGCTCTGACAAGGCTTGGCGCGGCCATCGACGATTATCTGGAGGATCACGAGGACAGCCCCGTGCGGAAGGACATCTTGGAGTTTTATTTTGAGATCTCACACTTCCTTGCCATGTACGAGCTTGTGGATGAGAATTACATAATCTACACGCAGCTGCAGTCGGACGGCGATTTTGTCCTGAAACTGTTCTGCGTGAATCCGGCGAAAAATCTGCGGGAGTGCATGATGCGGGGGAGAAGTACGATCCTGTTCTCGGCCACTCTTCTGCCCATCCAGTATTATAAGAAACTTCTGGGGGCAGACGAGGGGGACTATGAGGTGTACGCAAGGTCTGTCTTTCGACCGGAAAAACTGGGCCTCTACGTCGGCAGCGATGTGACCAGCAAGTACACGCGCCGAAACGATGAGGAATACTATCGTATCGCCGCCTACATTCATGAGGTGATCTGCAAACGTCACGGAAACTACATGGCGTTCTTCCCCTCCCACGCATTTCTGCGGCAAGTCCATGAAATCTACATGCGATACTTCAATGCCGACGAGGCGGTGGAGTGCGTCGTGCAGGAGGATCACATGAACGAGCAGGCCAGAGAGGCATTTTTAAACCGTTTCACGGGAAATGAGGACTGCGACCTGAACGCGCTGATTCAAATGGACATTGAGATGGAAGAGGAGAAGAGCCTGCTTGGTTTCTGCGTGATGGGCGGCATTTTCAGCGAGGGCATCGATCTGAAGAACGACAGCCTGATCGGGGCCATCATCGTGGGGACGGGACTGCCTCAGGTGTGCAGCGAACGGGAACTGCTCAAGCAGTATTTTGACGGGTGGGGAGAGAACGGTTTTGATTATGCCTACCGTTATCCGGGCATGAACAAAGTGCTGCAGGCGGCGGGGAGAGTCATTCGCACCGCAGATGACTTCGGGATTGTGGCGCTTTTGGACGAGCGATTCTTAAGCGCCGCTTACGGAAGATTGTTTCCGCGCGAATGGCGGAATTATGAGATTGTTCGAGTTGACCAAATCGGTCATAGAGTGGAGCGATTCTGGGACGAGTGGCTGTGAAAATAAGAAAATTGTCAAAATAATGATACGAAATTTTGAAAAAAAACATTTTATTTTGTCAAAATGAAACAGCGGTCATATGAAAATGACGAAGGTGTCGATGTGGATAACTTTGTGGAAATTGGGGATTTCTTTGGCATTTAAAGACGGTTTTTATAAGTTTTTACATAAAAAGATGTGGAAAAGTCGGGAGGAAACGCTTTTTTGTTCATCAAAAAAGTACCTGACCGGTCAATAGAAATGTTCTTTGCAAAACATTGTCAACAATGGTAAAATGATAGGGCATGAAATTGAATCCATAGAATCATAGAACGAAAAACAATGAAAAAAGAGGAGTAAATGCTATGTGGGCTTTTGAGAGTGTTTTCTATCAGATCTATCCGCTGGGATTCTGCGGAGCGCCTTTCGAGAATGACGGACAGCTTGCGCACCGCATCCTAAAGGTGAAGGAGTGGATCCCTCATATGAAGAGACTGGGGATCAACGCCATCTATTTTTCCCCGGTGTTCGAGTCGGACACGCACGGCTACAACACGAGAGACTACCACACGATCGACTGCAGGCTCGGCACGAACGAGGATTTTAAGGAAGTCTGCGCGGCGCTCCATGACAACGGCATCAGGGTAGTGCTGGACGGGGTGTTCAACCATGTGGGGAGAGGCTTTTGGGCCTTTCGGGACGTGCTTGAGAAACGGTGGGAGTCGCCCTATAAAGACTGGTTCCACATCAATTTCGACGGCAATTCCAACTACAACGACGGCCTGTGGTATGAGGGCTGGGAAGGCAATTACGATCTGGTGAAACTCAACCTGCGCAACGAGGATGTGATCAGACATATCCTTGACAGCGTCAGAGGCTGGGTGGAGGAGTTTGACATAGACGGGCTGCGCCTGGACGTTGCCTACTGTCTTGACCACGACTTTGTCAGAAGGCTGCGCGCTTTCACGGACGGGCTGAAGCCTGACTTCTATCTGCTGGGCGAGATGCTGCACGGCGACTATAACCAGATGGTCAATGACCGGATGCTGCACTCTGCGACTAACTATGAGTGTTATAAAGGCTTGTTCTCCAGCTTTAACAGCATGAATATGTTCGAGATCAATCATTCCCTGCTCAGACAGTTCGGCCCGGAGAACTGGACATTGTACAAGGGCAAGCACATGCTGTCCTTCGTGGATAACCATGACGTGACCAGGATTGCAAGCAACCTGACCAACGAGAAGCATCTGCCGCTCATCTACGCCCTGTGTTTCGGCATGCCGGGGATTCCGTGCGTATACTACGGGAGCGAGTGGGGCGCGAAAGCGCACAAGAGCGAGGGAGATCCGGCTTTGCGGGCATGTTTCGAGAAACCGGAGTGGAACGATCTGTGCGAGTGGATCGGAAAGCTGTCCGAGGCGAAGAAAAATTCCGAGGCGCTCAACTACGGCTCGTTCCGTTCGGTGGTTCTGACAAACAGACAGTGTATCTTCGAGCGAAAGAGCGACAACGAGAGGGTGCTTGTGGCGATCAACGCGGACGCGGAGAGCTACACGGCGCATTTTGACGCCGGCTGCGGTCTGGCCGTAGATCTGATAAACGGCGAAGAACACGACTTTGGCGGCGGCAGTGAACTGCCCCCCTACAGCGCGTTTTTCTGGAAAATGGAGAAATGAAAATAAAATTCACAAAAAACTATTGACAAAATTGTAGAATTTGACTATGATTTTCCTAAGTTTCAAAGGCGGGACTTCTTTCTTACTTATATGTAGAGAAGTCCCCTTTTTTGAATCTTGAAATATAGATAGGAGGAGAAAAATTATGAAGAAAAAAATGTTGAGTCTCGTGCTTGCGGGCGCTATGATGGCGACAGTGCTGACGGGCTGTGGTTCTGACGGCGCGGCGAGCGGTACGACGACGGAATCGGAGACGACAGAGAGCACGGACGCTGCAGAGACAGCGGAGACAACAGAGGCAGCCGATACCGCTGAGGCTGCAGACACTGCAGGCGCGGCGGATGCGGCCGGCGGTACGTTCAAGATCGGCGGTATCGGACCGCTGACAGGCGGCGCGGCGGTGTACGGCGTGGCGGCCAAGAACGGTTCCCAGATCGCGGTTGACGAGATCAACGCAGCCGGCGGTATCAACGGGATGACGGTAGAGCTGAATTTCCAGGACGACGAGCTTGACGCGGAGAAATCCGTCAACGCATACAACGTGCTCAAGGACTGGGGCGCGCAGGTGATCGACGGCAGCGTGACCAGCGCATGTTCCATTGCGGTATCTGAGAAGACCTATCAGGACAAGGTATTCCAGCTGACCCCTTCGGGTTCCGCGGTAGAGTGCGTTCAGTACGACAACGCATTCCGTATTTGTTTCTCAGACCCTAACCAGGGGATCGCGTCCGCGCAGTACATCGGTGAGAACGGTCTGGCGTCCAAGGTGGCGGTCATCTATGACAGCTCCGACGTCTATTCTTCCGGCATTTACGAAAAGTTTGCGCAGGAGGCTGCAAATCAGCCCTTCGAGATCGTGACGGCGGGCGCTTTCACGGCCGACAACAAGACGGATTTCTCCGTACAGCTGCAGCAGGCGAAAGACGCGGGCGCTGAGCTTGTGTTCCTGCCGATCTACTATACGGAGGCCTCTCTGATCCTGACACAGGCTGACAGCATGGGCTTTGACGTACAGTTCTTCGGCTGCGACGGTCTGGACGGCATCTTAGGCGTGGAGAACTTTGACGCATCCTTGGCTGAGGGCGTTATGCTCCTGACTCCTTTCGCGGCTGACGCGACGGACGAGCTGACGGTGAACTTCGTGACGGAGTACAACAACAGATTCGGCGAGACGCCGAACCAGTTCGCGGCGGACGGTTACGATACGATCTACACCATCAAGGCGGCGGCAGAGAAGGCGGGCATCACGGCGGATATGTCCAACGAGGAGATCTGCGCGGCGCTGTCTCAGGCTATGACGGAGATCTCCGTGGATGGTCTGACAGGCGAGGGCATCACATGGGATGCGTCCGGCGAACCCTCCAAGGCGCCCAAGGCGGTAGTGATCAAAGATGGCGCGTATGCGGCCATGTAGGCGAAGAAGGAGTTACACTAAGGCGCCAAAGAACGGCGCCTAAGTGTAACTAACCATCTTCCGGAGAATCGCTTTGCGATTCTCCGCAGAAATACGTGAAGCGATTCTCCGCAGATAGAGAAGTTATATCTTGGGACGGGCTGCGCAAAGAGGGACACTGTCATTGCGCAGGAGAATGAGATTTTCTTGCTGTTCCGTTCACGAACAGCAATTTCGGGACACGGATGTCCCGAAAAGCCCGAAATGAGCCCGGACGGCGAATAGAGGGCGGTTGCGTCAAGGGACAATGACCTGGCCGGAACAGATAGAAAATCCATGCGACGGAGCCGACAGTGGCGTCTTTGCGCAACCCGTTACAATATACTTATAAAACCATTTACAATAATTTTCAGAGGTGACAGCCCATGAGTTTTGCAGCCCATTTGATCAACGGAATAAGTCTCGGCAGCGTGTATGCGCTTATTGCCCTCGGCTATACCATGGTGTACGGGATCGCCAAGATGCTGAATTTCGCCCACGGCGACGTCATCATGATCGGCGGTTACGCCGTGTTTGTGGGAGTCAGCAATCTGGGGATGAACCCTTTGGCGGCTATCGTCATATCCATGGCGGTGTGTACCGTGCTGGGCGTGACCATCGAGCGTGTGGCATACAGGCCCTTGAGGGGAGCCTCTCCGTTAGCCGTGCTCATCACGGCCATCGGCGTCAGCTATCTGCTGCAGAACATAGCGCTCCTCGTGTTCGGCTCGGACACGAAAGCGTTCACGAACGTGGTGACTCTGCCGAATCTGGAATTATTTGACGGGCAGCTCGTCATCAAGAGCGTGACGATCGTGACGGTCATTGTCAGTGTCATCATTATGATAGGGCTTACCCTTTTCGTGAGAAAGACGAAGATCGGGCGCGCCATGACGGCGGTGTCCGAGGATAAAGATGCGGCCCGGCTCATGGGCATCAACGTCAACGGAACCATCGCCGTGACTTTTGCCATCGGCTCCTCGCTGGCGGCGATTGCAGGTGTGCTCCTGTGTTCCGCGTACCCTTCCCTGACGCCCTACACCGGTTCCATGCCGGGAATCAAGGCGTTTGTGGCGGCGGTATTCGGCGGGATCGGTTCGATCCCGGGCGCTTTTATCGGCGGTATTTTGCTGGGCGTCATTGAGAATCTGAGCAAGGCTTACATTTCTTCCCAGCTTTCCGACGCGATCGTGTTCAGTATCTTGATCGTTGTACTCCTGGTGAAACCGACAGGACTTCTCGGCAAGCAGATTCAGGAAAAAGTCTGACAGGAGGAGCGCAAACATGAAGAAGATGAAAGCAGGCAGATTGAGCAAAACGACGAAGAATGATCTGATCACCTACGGGATGGTGATCTTGGCATACATTATCGTACAGATCTTTGTGGCGACAGGACATGTATCGAGTTTGATACAGGGACTGTTGGTTCCCTTTTGTACCTATGCGATCGTGGCCATTGCCCTGAACCTGACGGTCGGCATCTTGGGAGAGCTGAGTCTGGGCCATGCCGGGTTCATGTGCGTAGGCGCTTTTACGAGCGCTGTGTTCTCCCTCGCCTTTAAGCAGACCATGCCCGGCGGGCCGCGGTTTTTTATCGCTCTTCTGATCGGCGCGGCGACGGCGGCGCTGGTGGGATTTCTGGTGGGGATACCGGTGCTCCGCTTGAAGGGCGATTATCTGGCCATCGTCACCCTCGCTTTTGGGGAGATCATCAAGAATATCATCAACGCGCTGTATCTCGGCGTGGACGGAAACGGCCTTCACTTCACGATGAAGGACGCGCTCTCCCTCAATCTGGCGGAGGACGGCGTGGTGCTGATCAAGGGGGCGCAGGGCGTCACTGGAACCCCCAACGACTCGAACTTTACAGTGGGCGTGATACTGATTCTCGTCACGCTGTTTATCGTGCTCAACTTTATCCATTCCAGAACGGGCCGGGCGGTCATGGCGATCAGAGATAACCGCATCGCGGCGGAATCCATCGGCATCAACGTGACCAAATACAAGCTGATCGCGTTCACGCTCTCCGCCTCGCTGGCGGGTGTGGCGGGCGTGCTCTACGCGCACAATCTCTCCACACTGAACGCGCTGCCCAAGAACTTTGGCTACAATATGTCCATTCTCATCTTGGTTTTTGTGGTGTTGGGCGGCATCGGCAATATTCGGGGTTCCATTATCGCGGCGGTACTCTTGACGCTTCTGCCCGAGGTGCTCAGAGGCTTGAGCGACTACCGTATGCTGATCTATGCGATCGTACTGATCGCCATGATGATCTTCAACTGGAGTCCTAACGCGATCTTCTTCAGAAAACGTATGCGGCAGCGTTTGACCGGGGGCGGAAAAAGTGAAAAGGAGGAGGCGTAAGTTATGGCACTGTTAGAGACGAAAAACTTAGGAATCTCCTTCGGCGGCCTGCGGGCAGTCAACGAGTTTGATATTTCTGTGGAAAAGGGACAGTTGTACGGACTGATCGGCCCCAACGGCGCGGGAAAGACGACGATCTTTAACCTGCTCACCGGCGTGTACAGGCCGGACGAGGGCGCGATCCTCTTAGACGGCGTGAACCTGACAGGCAGGAAGACCATAGAGATCTGTAAGGCGGGGATTGCCAGAACCTTCCAGAATATTCGTCTGTTCGGCGATCTTCCCGTGTTGGACAACGTGAAAGCGGGGCTGCACAATCACTATCCGTACTCCACATTCGAGGGGATCTTCCGCCTCCCGCGCTATTTCAGGACAGAGCGGGAGATGAATGAGAAGGCGATGGAACTTTTGAAGGTGTTCGGATTGGAGGAGTATGCGGAGCACAAGGCCAAGAATCTGCCTTACGGACAGCAGAGAAAGCTGGAGATCGCCAGAGCGATGGCGACCGCGCCCAAACTGTTGCTTTTGGATGAGCCTGCGGCGGGCATGAACCCCAATGAGACGAAGGAACTGATGGACACGATTCGTTTCGTGAGAGATCATTTTGATATGACGATCCTGTTGATCGAGCATGACATGAAATTGGTATCCGGTATCTGTGAAAAGCTGACGGTGCTCAATTTCGGCGAGGTGCTGACACAGGGAGATACACAGACGGTTCTCAACGATCCGAAAGTCATCAAGGCATATCTGGGAGAGTAGGTATCTGGCGGAAGAGAGACAGAGATGTCATATATCTCGGAACGGAGGAAACTATGGCAATGTTGGAAATAAAAGATCTCCACGTCCATTACGGTGTGATCGAGGCGATCAAGGGAATCAGTTTTGAGGTCGAGCGGGGCGAGGTCATCGCGCTGATCGGCGCCAACGGCGCGGGCAAGACTACCACGCTCCAAACGATCACGGGATTGATCAAACCGACGAGCGGCAGCATCTTTTTCGAGGGAAAAGACATCACGAAGACGCCCGGATACAAGATCGTGCCGATGGGTATGGCACACGTGCCGGAAGGGAGGCGCGTGTTCGCACAGCTGTCGGTCTACGACAACCTGATGATGGGCGCATACACGAGAAAAGATAAGTATGAGATCAAGGAGACGCTGCACATGGTATACGAGCGTTTTCCGCGGTTGGAGGAGCGCTCGACACAGATGGCGGGAACGCTGAGCGGCGGCGAGCAGCAGATGCTTGCCATGGGGCGGGCGCTGATGAGCCGTCCGAACATTATTTTGATGGATGAGCCGTCCATGGGACTGTCCCCCATCTTCGTCAATGAGATCTTCGATATTATCAGGCAGGTCAGTCAATCCGGCACGACGGTTCTCCTGGTGGAACAGAATGCGAAGAAAGCATTGTCCATTGCGGACCGGGCGTATGTGCTTGAGACGGGCAATATCTCCCTGTCGGGGGACGCGGGAGAGCTCCTGAACGATGAGGCGGTCAAGAAGGCGTATCTGGGCGAGTAGAGAAAAAAGATACAGATGATTTACGGGCTGGGGTGATCTCGATTACCGCAGCTCTCTTATGCTTTTGCGCCGGCGCGCGCAGGAAACGGATAGAACAACGGGGTGACAAGGATGCCACAGCAGGCGGAGAAAAAGAAAAAATATGACTATCGGCTGAGCGATGGAACGGAGGATCTGAGCGAGATCGAGCAGGCGCTTTTGCAGAATTTCAGACGCAACGAAAACCACTCTCTGAAAACGCTCGTCGGCATCTATAAAGGGCACTATCTGGCGCTGTTTCTGTCCGTAGTGTTCTTTGCGATCAAACATTCTCCGGTCTGGATCCTTCCGATCGTGACCTCGAACATTATCAACATCGCCACCGATCCCGACGAAAATGCGGGCAGACGCATCCTGTTAAACGTGATATTCATGACCGTCATGATCGCGCAGAATGTTCTGTCCAACTATTTTCACACGCTCTTTTATTCCAGAGCGATCCGAAATGTGGAGAAGGATCTGCGGGGCGCGCTGGTGCGGAAACTGCAGCAGCTCTCCATCACCTACCACAACGAGATGCAGTCCGGCAGGCTGCAGTCGAAGATCATGAGGGATGTGGAGCAGATCGAGACGCTGTCGAGGCAGGTCTTTATCTCGATCCTCAGCATTATCATGAACATTGTCGTGGCCTTTGGCGTGGTGATCACCAACAGTATGACGGTCTTCTGCTTTTTCCTGGCAACGGTGCCCGTGGCGGTCTGCATCATGGTGGTGTTCAAGGGCAAGATCAAGAGCTATAACAGAGAATTCAGAAAGGATATGGAGGAGACTTCGGCGCAGGTGATGGAGATGATCGAGATGATCCCTGTGACGAGGGCGCACGCGCTGGAGGACATGGAGACGGACAAGATGAACCACAGGCTCCGCCATGTGGCGAGATCGGGGCTGCGGCTGGATATGGTGCAGTCCTATTTTTCCTCCATCAGCTGGGTCGCCTTCCAGATCTTCCAGGTGTTGTGTCTGGGATTTACAGGCTATCTGGCGAGCAGAGGGCAGATCAGCGTGGGTGAGGTCGTCATGTATCAAACCTATTTCAGCACCATCGTGGCCCAGGTTTCCAGCATCATCACACTTCTGCCGATCATCTCCAAGGGATTGGAGTCTGTGGATTCCATCGGAGATGTGCTCCTGTGCATGGATGTGGAGGACAATACGGACAAGGAAAAACTTCCCGCTATCCGCGGAGAGATTCGGTTTGAGGATGTGAGTTTTCGCTATAAGGATGGGGACAGTGCCGTATTTGAGCACCTGAATCTGGCAATCGAAGCGGGTAAGACGGTGGCTTTCGTAGGTGAGTCAGGCGCGGGTAAGACCACGATCCTGAATATGGTGATCGGATTCCTGCGCGCAACCCGGGGACGGGTGCTCATCGACGGACGCGATATAGAGGAACTGGATCTGGGCAGCTATCGGAGTCATATCGCGGTGGTGCCGCAGACGCCGATCCTGTTCAGCGGTACGCTCAGAGAGAATATTACATACGGCAAGGAGGACATCTCCGACGAAAGGCTGTGGGAAGTCATTGAGGCAGCAAATTTGACTGATATGGTCAAAAGGATGCCGAAGGGGATCGACACGAATGTCATGGAGCACGGCAGCAACCTTTCGGGCGGTCAGAGGCAGCGCGTCTCCATCGCCAGAGCCTTTGTGCGCAATCCCAAGATCCTGATTCTGGACGAGGCCACGTCGGCGCTGGACAGCGTGGCGGAGGAGAAGATCCGCATCGCCACGGAGCGGCTTGTGAAGGACAGGACGACGCTGATCGTGGCGCACAGGCTGTCCACCATCAAGAACGCCGATCTGATCGCCGTGATCGGCCACGGCGGGCTGCAGGAGATCGGCAGCTACGAGGAACTGATGGAGAAGAAGGGCGAATTTTACAGGCTGAGACAGCTACAGATCTGACGAGCCGCAGAGGGGACGGCGGCGTGGCAAGGAGGGAACGTGGATGACAGAGCCGGAGAAGATGGCGGAAGAGATGAAAACTCATTTGGTCAATGACATCATTCCTTTTTGGAAAGGGATGCGGGACGACAGATACGGCGGCTACTACGGGTGGCTGGACTATGATTTGACGCTGGATAAGAAGGCTGTGAAGGGGTGTATCCTGAACAGCCGTATCCTGTGGTTTTTCTCCAACGCCTATCTGTTTCTCGGCGACGAAAGCCTGCTGTCGGAGGCGAGACATGGGTACGAGTTTATGAAAGCATACTGCATGGATAAGGAGATGGGCGGCGTGTACTGGTCTCTCGCCTATGACGGCAGGCCGGAAGACACGACAAAACACACCTACAACCAGGCGTTCGCCATCTATGCGCTCTCCTCCTACTACGATGCGTCGAAGGACGAAGGCGCGCTTGCGGCGGCGATGGAGCTTTTTCATATCATCGAGGAGCGGTGCACGGACGAGATCGGCTACAGGGAGGCTTTCGACAGAGCTTTCCGCGAGATCGGGAACGACAAACTCTCCGAGAACGGCGTCATAGCGGATAAGACGATGAACACGCTGCTCCACGTGTTCGAGGCTTACACGGAGCTGTACCGCGTGAGCGGCAGCGTGAAAGTGAGGGAACGTCTTCTGTGGATCCTCGACGCCATTGCGGAGAAGGTGTACAACCCTGCGCTGCACAGGCAGGAGGTGTTCTTTGACCGCGAGATGCATTCGATCCTCGATCTGCACTCCTACGGACACGACATTGAGACGGCCTGGCTGCTGCGCAGAGGGACGGATATTCTGGGCGAGCGATCCTATGAGGAGAAAATGCTGCCCATTATTCTTGACTTGACCAGTCAGGTCTATAAGGCGGCTTTTGACGGCCATTCTCTCGCCAACGAGTGCGAAAAGGGCGCGGTGGACGCCAGACGTATCTGGTGGGTGCAGGCGGAGGCGGCGGTTGGTTTCCTGAACGGCTATCAGCTTGCTCCTGCACATCGGGAATATCTGGAGGCGGCTCTGGCAGAGTGGGAGTTTATCAGAGAGCATATCATAGACAAGAGGGAAGGGTCAGAGTGGTATCAGGAGGTAGACAGATTCGGAACGCCCACTGTGGGCGAGCCCATCGTGGAGCCGTGGAAATGTCCGTATCACAACGGCAGGATGTGTCTCGAGGTGATCAGAAGAATCATGAATGTCTCTCTTGTAGGAATGCAGAAATGATGTTACAATAAACACAAAGGGACACGTTGCGGCAAAAAGCGACACTTATGTCTTGCTTGGAAAGTCATGGGAAAGTGCGCAGAGCAAGGCGGTGGGGGAGGATAGACGCTATGGAGAATAAGAACAGACAGGAATTGGAGCGAGGGGCGCAGGAAAGCGCGTCTCAGAAAGAGCAGGATGTCGCGCCGGAGGTCGTTCTGCAGTACCGCGGCTACGAGGTGGATGTCGAGGCAGTGACCGAGAGAGTCAAGAAACACTATTACTCCAAGGGCTACAGGAAGGGTTCGATCAACAACCTCCAGATCTATATGAAACTGGAGGAATTTACCGCCTACTATGTGATCAACGACGGCGTAGTGGGCAAGGTCAATCTGTTCTACGACTAACCGCGTTTCGGAACCGCTCTGTGATGTCGGCCGTACATGATTTAAAACAGATATAATGAATATGGAAGAAAGAAATGCGCAGGGAGCATTGCAGAATAACCGTTTCACGGGTGTTTTGCTATGCTCCTTGTTTCGCGTTTCAAGAGCGGTCTGTCAAATTTTAAAATAGATGTTGACAAGTAATATTATATGCCGTATAGTATTGCCAGAAACAATATTATACGATGTATAATATTATAAATGATAACAGCAACGCATGACTGAGAAGGAAGGAAGAACGGAGAAGTAACGGAATGGGTCGCTATGAGATATGTCAAAAGGAAAGGGGTTTATCGCATGGTTTTTAACACAGGCGCGGCACTGCTGGACGCGATCGTGCTGGCTGTGGTATCCGGAGAGACGGAGGGGACCTACGGCTACAAGATCACGCAGGAAGTGCGGCAGGTCATTGAAATTTCCGAGTCCACGCTCTACCCGGTACTCAGACGTCTGCAGAAGGACGAGTGCCTGGAGGTCTACGACATGGAATGCGCGGGCAGGAACAGGCGGTATTACAAGGTGACGGAGAAGGGGAGGGCCCAGCTCAATCTGTATATCAGTGAATGGTATCGCTATTCTGCGAAGTTAAACAGTATCTTTGAGGGAGGATTAAGGCATGAATAGAGCGGAATTTATGAGGCGGCTGGCGGAGCTGCTCAGTGATGTGCCGCCGACGGAGCGCGACGAGGCTCTTCAATATTACAACGATTACTTTGACGACGCGGGCACAGAGAATGAGAGCGGCGTCATCGCGTCGCTGGGGATGCCCGAGGAGCTCGCCAAGGCGATCAAGGCGGGACTGAGCGACGGCGGGGACGGCGGCGAGTTTACGGAGTCGGGCTTTAACGGTTACGCCCAGGCGCACAGGGACGAGATCATGCGCACGCAGGACGGCGCGCGCGGCACAGAGAAAGCGGCGGGACGTGAGAATACAGCCGATACGGGCGCGGGCGGTTCGGGAAACGCCTACTATCAGGACGACTATTACAGGCGCACCGGCGGCCAAGGCATCTACGGCGGCAGGCAGGATAAGAGACAGAACGATGACCCGTATAGTCAACAGACTGCGGGAAGTGCCGGAGGGAACGCGCAGCAGGGGCAGACGGCGCAGCAGAAAAGGGGAATGTCCGGCAGCAGCATTGCGCTGATCGTTATTCTGGCGATATTGACTTTCCCGATCTGGATCAGCGCCGCCGCTGCGATGTTCGGCGTGGCGGTCTCTCTTCTGGCGGTGGTATTTGCGCTCTTTCTCACATTCTTTGTGCTGGGTATCGCGGGTGTGGCAGTCTCGATCGCCCTGTTTGTCACGGGATGCCTCCTGCTGTTCCATGCGCCTCTCAGCGGTGTGTGCGTCATCGGCACGGCGCTTATCCTGTTCGCGTTTGGGCTGATGTGCGTCTGGCTGACGGTGTGGTGCGCGGTCAAAGCGATCCCGGCGCTCTTTCGGGGGATCGCCGCGCTGTTTCGGAGAATATTTCACAGAGGAGGCGGCAGGGCATGACGGGCGGTGGAAACGGAACGATGAACGGCAATGTGAATGAGAATAGGAGCAGTAATATGAATGGTAATACAGACGGCAATAAGAATGAAAGTGGGAATAGGAGAAAATGCGGCGGCGGGCTGACCCGAATATGTCTGTGCACTGCGCTCGCCGCGTTTGTCCTCGGCGCGGCGCTGTGCGGCGTGGGCAGGCTGCTTGGCGGATTCAGGCAGCTGGAAGGTCTGGACGTGGAGGAGCTGACCGGTATGCCCTTCGTCTATAACGGCCACGCGTTCGGATTTGTCACGCCCCTGTTCTCCGGAAACTCCCGGTACAACGATTGGACGCAGAAATACAAGGATTGGGACAGGCTTGGGGAAACGGAAGAAATCGTGAATGGTATCGCGTCCGATTTCTCGGGCGGCAAGAGGCTGCCCCTCACGGCGGACACGCTGCGGGAACTGTATATCGAGGCGGGGGCCTGTGAGGTGGTGATCGAAGAGTACGCGGGCGATCATGTGAGTCTCGCCGTCGGCGGTGACGCAGAGCATTTCCGCTACCGCGTGAAGGACGGCGTGCTGCAGATCGTGGGCAGGCCGATGTCCGGCAGCTTATGGGGACGCTCCGACGACAAGATATGGCTCAGACTGCCGCGGGGTGCCTTCCTTGACTACCTGAGCCTAGAGGTCGGCGCAGGAGAACTGAACTGCGGGAAACTGAGCGCGGCGGACGTTTCCATTGAGGTGGACGCGGGCGAGTGCGTTGCGGACAGGATCGCTGCGGACGGTGCGGTGACGCTGTCTGTGGGCGCAGGAGATCTCAGCCTGAACACGCTTGTGTGCAGGGAGGCGGACATCGACGTGGCCGCGGGAGACTTGGAGATCGCGGACGCCACGGTGACGGACGGGGCGGACATAGCCTTGGGGATGGGAGACGTCGACATCGAAGGCAGGATGAGCGGCGAGCTGGACGTGGACTGCGACATGGGCGAGGTGACGCTGATCCTGTACGGAACCGAGAAAGAGTACAATTATGACATCGACTGCTCGATGGGTACGGTCAATGTCGGGGCTGACAGCTATTCCGGCATGGGGGCGGAGCGTTCCATCGACAACGGCGCGGGAAACGATTTCCATATCGACTGCTCCATGGGAACGGTCAACATCATATTTGACGCGGCCGGAAACGCATATCAGGAATAAGGTACGGCGGGCTGGAGTAATCTGTTCAGGCGGAAAATCTGCGGTGACGGAGAGAAAAAAGGAGGAGACGGGAACATGGGAAACGATTACAGGAAACTGGTGCGCTCACGCACCGACAGGATGTTGTGCGGCGTGTGCGGCGGGATCGGAGCGTATTTGAATGTGGATCCGACGCTGGTGCGGCTCGTCTGGGTGCTGTGCTCGCTGGCGGGCTGCGGCATGGGGCTGATCGTCTATATCGCGGCGGCGGTCATCATACCGGAGGAGGACGGCCCGGCGGGATAGCGTTGGGCAAAACAGCCAGAAAAGGCTGTCAAAATACGGCATTTTGTTTACAGGAAATATATGGAAAAAGAGTCGGCTGCATGTTAAAATATTGTTTAACCTAAGACAAGACTGCCTTATCGGGGGAAAGTATGGTGGGGAATGAGCGATATTTTTAACAACGAGCTGTTTGAGGCGTTCGCGTCGGCGTCGGATAACGTGTATATTTACGTGTGCGACATGAAGACCGATATATCCCGCTGGTCGAAAGCCTCCGTGGAGTACTTCGGACTGGAGGGAGAGTATATCAAGAATGCGGCGGACGTCTGGGCGGCGCATATCCATCCGGAGGATCTGGATATTTATCTGGAGGACATCAACGGCGTGTTCTCCGGCGCAAAACGCTATCACGACTGTCAATACAGGGCGAGAAACCGCAGGGGCGAGTACGTGTGGGTGGAGTGCAAGGGCAGCGTGATCCGGGACGCTGAGGGAACGCCGATCATCTTCGCCGGGCTGATGACGAGGATAGACGGACAGAGCAAATATGATACGCTCACAGGGCTTTTGACCACACCCGAACTGCGCCATTTTGATTTCCGGACGCTGACGGGAACGGCGCTGCTGATCGGGCTGGACGGTTTTCGAAAGGTCGTGGGAAATTACGGCTACAACACATCGGATGAGATCCTGATCGAATTCTCGCACTGGGTCAAGGAACTGTGCGAGCCGGAGTGGAAGGTGTTCCGTTTCAGCGGGGACGAATTTCTGGTGATCGCTTTCGGCGCTGACAGAGAGAGGATGACGGCGTACTATGAGAGACTGTGCCGCGAGACGGAGGTGATCGAGCTGAAGGATGAGCGCAGGATCAATATCTCCGCGTCGGCGGGCGGCGCCCTCTTTCCGCAGGACGCGTCCGACAGGGAGGAGATCGTCAACAGGCTGGAACATTCGCTGGAACACGCGAAGAACAACCAGCGCGGGACGCTCGTCTTTTTCTCGCAGGAGATCGCCCGAAAGCACGAGAGAGGACTGGCGCTCAGAGAGGATCTGAAACAGTGCATCAAGCAGGGATTTAAGGGATTCGAGCTGTACTTCCAGCCTTTCGTCTCAACGGAAACGCACAGCATCATGGGCTGCGAGTGTCTGCTGCGCTGGAAGGGAGAGAAGATCAGAGACTCCTATCCGATGGAGTTTGTCAAGGTGCTGGAGGATTACGGCGATATTCGGGAGGTCGGTTTCTGGGTCATGGAGCAGGCAATCAGACAGCAGGTGGTATGGCGCGATACCTACGGGGAACTGCAGGTGAGCTTTAACGTGTCCTACCAGCAGTTTCTGGATGACACTTTCGAGGAAAGGCTGGCCGCCTGTGCGGAGAAGTACGGCGTCCATCCGGAATATATCATCATCGAGCTGACGGAGAGCTGTGAGGTAGACAATCCTGAGGCGCTGGCGGCCATGTTCGACAGGCTGCGGGCCAGAGGTTTTAAGATGGCGCTGGACGATTTCGGCACGGCCTACGCCTCGCTGGAGATGCTGAAATGTCTGCATGTGGACTACATCAAAATCGAGCACTCCTTCGTCAGGGAACTGTCCGAGCCCGGGCATGACATCGATTATGTGATTATCGACAATCTGTTGGAGATGTGCAAGCGTCTCGGATACGACTCCATCGTGGAGGGCGTGGAGAACGGCAAGGTGGCCGATATTGTGGGAGAGATGGACGCCACGCTCCTGCAGGGCTACTATTATTCCCGCCCTGTGTGCAGGGAGGATTTCGAGAAACTGCTGGAAACCGGCAGAGAGACCGCAGGACTTACAGGCTCATGAGCGCCTGCCCGGTTCGTGTCAAAAAAGGGGTATTTCGCGTCATCCGGGTAAAATCTGCCGGCAAAGTGAACGATAAAGACAATAGAGAGATAAGACAAGGAGATGACGCCGATGAGCATGACTTCCTTTGGAATAGGCGTCCGCGCGATCGGGCAGAACAGGGGCGGCTCGATCTTCGCGGGCAATCTGCAGCTGCTGCAGCACACGGGCTTAAAGAGTACGCAGGATAAGCTGGACAGGCAGCAGGAGGCGCAGGATCAGATCGCCTACTGGGAGAGCCGGAAAGAGAATCTGAAAAACGTGGAGTGCGCCACCGCAGAGGAGATCGCGAAGAAACTGGAGCAGTTTCACTCCTACGAGGATGAGATCGCCGCGGCCAGGATGAAGTACAACAGCGAGCAGATGTGGCACGTCATGGACGAGGCTCAGGAGCTGGGCGAGAAGATCGCCGAGGAAGTGGAAAAGTCCGAACCCAAGACCGCCGAGGAGAGACTGGAGGAGATGGCCGAGGAGGCGCTCGGAACGGACGAGAGCAAAGGCGAACTCACAGAGAGTCTGGAGGAAGTGCAGGAGATCGTCGAGGAGCAGATCGCGGAGGAAACCGAGAAACAGATCGAAGAGAGCGCCAAGCAGGCTGTGCAGGAGGTTTCAGAACAGGCCATCGAGGAAACGCAGGATCCCGGCGCGGCGGCAGAGTCTGCCATGTCTGTGGAGAGGCTGGAGATGCCATTAGAACAGAAAATAGCGGAAGAGCAGGCCGCAAAATACAAGAGCATCGATCTGCGGATCTGAGAGATCATAGATCGGGCGCCGTCCATTGGGCGGCGCTTTTTTGTCGTATAGGGGGATCCCTGTACGATATGAGCAGCGAGCCAAACGGAGGTTGATCACAATATCCCACTATACTTATCCTGACGGAAAGGGTATAATGGTCACAGCGAAAAAATTGGTATTTGGCGGAGGTTTCATTTCGTGGAATATATTAGGGTTACGAACGAAAATATTGAAAAAGAGCATATATGCTGCGCAATTTCTAACAACAAAGCACACCGACGCCAATCACAACATACGCGTTGTTTTTAGATGGTAACTACATAACAAATGAGCAGATGAATGACAAAAGATTTTTGAAACTATTAGAAAAGTAAAATTCTCATTTTACCATAGAATAGCAGAAAGGAGACAATAACATGAGAGATGCAGTATTCACAATAGAAACGATAATCAACTTGGTTAAGCCGATTGCCGAAAAGTACCATGTAGGTCAGATTTATTTATTTGGTTCCTATGCCAGAGGAGAAGCAGGAATAGACAGTGATTTGGATTTTTTGGTATATGGAGGAGATAACTTCAAACTTACCATGATTTTTGCACTTGCCGAAGAATTGCGGGAAGTATTGAATAAGAAAGTGGATGTATTTGAAATTCATGAAATCAATCAGGAGAGTGAATTTTACAATACAATTATGAAAGAGAGGCTGCT
>CANRPO010000031.1 GCA_947632515.1 uncultured Lachnospiraceae bacterium | reverse complement strand
TTGCTCACAATTCAATCAATAACAGAAAAATGGTTCTGGGATTCACATCCCAGAACCACTTTGTCTACAGTCTGAAGCCCCCTTATGTAAGGGGGTTTGGGGGATATTTTTCATCTTACCGCTGTGCCATGACTCTTATATTTGGAATAGTCTGTCCTTTGGCAACACGAAGGGGATAGGCGTACACATGTGCGCCGTAAGGGGAAACTGTCTGTTCCCCTTGACTGCCCCTTGGGAGTCGGGAAAGGGGCTGTCGAATTTTACTTGGGACATGTATTTTAATGTCCTTATGTAAAATCGACGGGGATAGGAATGGTACAAATCCTTAAATGTTGCCCGAAAAGGGCAAAATGGGGGCACGTTTTTCACGTTTGTTTACATATATTTAACGTAAACAGTGTCGAAACTTTGAGTTTTTGACACCGTTTACATACATATGTTTTATCACCATGAAAAACGGTGTCAAAAGTCAGTATCAGAAGAAAGGAGCGATAACCCATGATCTACGGTTATGCGAGAGTAAGCACCAAAGGACAGGCCAGAGACGGAAACAGTCTGGACGCACAGGAGAAAGCACTTAGAGCCGCAGGAGCGGAAACAATATACACGGACGTGTATTCCGGCGCAAAGATAGACCGGCCGCAGTTTAAAGAGTTGTTGGAAAGGATTGATAGCGGCGATACGCTGATCGTGACAAAACTTGACCGATTTGCGCGGAGCATCACCCAAGGGAGTGAACTAATTGAGACGCTTATAAATAAGGGCGTGCGCGTCCATATTCTCAATCTGGGAGTGCTGGATAATACACCGGCGAGTAAGTTGGTTCGCAATGTGTTCCTGTCTTTTGCGGAATTTGAGCGCGAACTCATAAAAGAACGTATGCAGGACGGTAAGGCCATCGCAAAACAGAATCCTACCTACCGCGAGGGAAGACCGAAAAAGTACAGTAAACCGCAGATCGAACATGCGCTTACCCTGTTAAACGACCATTCGTTTACGCAGGTGGAAAGAATGACTGGCATAAGCAAAAGTACGCTGATCCGTGCGAAAAAAGAAAGAGAGGTATCGTGATAATGAAAAAGAAAAAAGAGAAAAATGTAAACGAAGTAAAACGGATATATGATATGTTTTCCGTTTATTCTCCAACGATCCAAAAATGGATCGCGGAAAATAAACGGGTAAGCTGAATAAAAGGGAAAAAGCCCCTGTTCTGTTCCTTACCGTACAGTGCGGGGGCTTTCCTTCCGTTTACCGTTTACACTTTCTTCCGTTTACTGTTTACACTTCCTTTACAGAGTAAATGAAATAAGTGTAAAGAGTAAATCAGTAAAGATTCTCAATCATATCTCTTTTCGTTATACGGATTTCACAAAATTTCGAGCTGTTTTGCTGTGAGAAATACACAAAAACAGGGTAAAATGGGGTATTTTTTCCCGGTTTTAGCCCGTTTTTTTATTCTGCTTTTCTTTTTTACGGCAATCTCATCTTTTTCACTTCACATATACCCCAAAACAAGAAAAAACCCCTTAACCACTTGGCATGGTTAAAGGGTTATCAACAGAAGTACAAGCCCAATTTGTACAACCGTCTTATTTTCTTATCATTATTCTATCATAAAGCGAGATAAAAAGCAAGAAAATAAGAGAAAAAAAGAGATAAAGCGAGAAAACAAGGGCTTGTACTAAGGTACAGGCTTTTATTTATGCCTGTTAAGGTAGGTGAGTCCTTGTGCGCTATCTTGAGACAACTACATGCTATCCCGTAATTGATTATGTTAAAACGTGGAAACGCGCCATTCCCTCCGGTATGGAAAGAATGACGGCAGGAGAGATAGTGCGTGAAGAAAAAGGACGATACATTGATTACGTCATATCCGGTCGTACTGACGAAGAAAAAGAGAAAGACAGAGCCTACAGAACGAAAGATAATATCATGACCAGAGGTTGTTCTTTTCCCTTTACACACTTTGGAACGATCACAACAAAAAACATAGAATTAACCAATGACGTAAAAAGGTTTATCGCTATCATAAAACGTGAATTAAATAAACAAGGGCTTAAATTTATCATTGTTGCTGAACCTTATAGAGATGAGATTCATTATGATTATTGGAAGGAAAAAGAAAGACATTATGACGATTATATACATATGGAAAGTCCGTATAGAGAAGGATTCCATGCTCATATTTTAACGGATGGGGCTATTGATTTTACTCCGTTTATAGAAAAGTATGAATCTGATCCCTCTAATCTGTACTGTGAACCTATTTATACCCATAGCAATGTTTACAAAGCTATGCGGTACATCACTAAATTTGTTGATTACACAAAATCAATGGTTGAAAAAGGTACCCATATTTATACTGCTAATACAAGAAAGGTAAAACCACGCAGAACATTAACGATAAAGGATGATGAGATAAACGAAACAAAGATAATAAGAGAAAATAAACACGAAAAAAGTAATAAAGAAACCAGAGAAAAAACAGATAATCTTTACAAAAAAATCAAAGAGGAACAGATAAAAGCCTATCGTTATCAGCTTTTACATGGATTTAATACAGATAATTTAATACCATCATCCTGTATTTATGGCTTGAATGCCTATAAAGGGGGATATATACCCTATGGTTTTATCCCTTTTAATGGCACAATTTATTCCCTTTATGGAGACTATAACGAAAAAGATGTTCTTATACACGGTTTATGCTCTCCTATTACCTATGCTATTACCTATGTTCATCAGCCTGTATATGCTCATCAGCCTGTATCATGCCCTATGCCGGCCCGGTCCGGCGCTATCGCCGTACCGTCCCTGTGCCCGTGCTTATGCTTTAAATGCAAAAAAACTCGCTTAATAGTAGGGAGTCAGTCAAATACAGTAAATAAAGGTGTAATAAAGTCGCATACAGGGACAAATGGTGTCCCGATGCCGCTTTATAAAGCCTTTTTACATAAAATAAACGTCAAAAAATCGGATACAGGGTTAAAAGGTAGCCCGATCCCGTTCAGTAAACGTTTATTTGTTCCCATGCCGTCTGAATTTATGCGGTATATTGTCTATGTGGCGCATATACCCGATGGGTAGAAGTAGGAAATATAATGCTTTACGGCCTTTTCTTTTATAAAGGTTTGGTTAAAGTACGCTATTTTTCTCGAATTTCTAAAAGATCAGATAAGCCACAATTAAAATATTCGCACATTTTAAGTAATAAATTCGCGTCGATCCTTTGAAAGTCATCCCTACAATATCGGTTAAAATTGCCGCGTTGGAGGTCTAAATCTTTGCAAATTCGAGTCTTACTTATATGATTTTTTTCCAACATTTCAACAATGTTTATATGAATATATTTCATCATAATTCCCTCTTGTATATTATATTTGTAAAAGATATAAAAAGTAACTTCTCGTATAGACAGGAAATAAATAAATACTGTATAATCAGACAGTGGGAGGTGGGTTAATGCATAAAATCAAAATATAAGGTTTTGGAGAAAGAAATATAATGCCACTAAAAGAAAGGAAAAATTATGAAGAAATTAAAGAAATTTTTCACAACCATGCTATTATCTGTCTTTGCTCTCATTATGTCGGGGGTTCCTGCGATGACATCATTGGCCTATACGTATGAAAATACGACTATAGATCCTGAGATGCTGACATGGGAGGTAGTCAATGCAGATACAGCGGACTTAACGGTTAAAGTAAACATGTATATGATGATGGATCCCAATTATGCGGACAGCGCGGGGTTCAGGGGAACTTATGAGTTCTGGTGCTCTGATGGTACATTTGAGTGGGAAGATGGAACGATAACAAATGCCGAACCTATGGCATTCCATTTCAGGCCGGATAATGCCGTGGTGGAAGATGTGTTTGAAGATTATCAGGTATGGCTGTGGCAGTTTACGCTGGAGCCGGGGACATACGAATTCGCTTGTGTGAATGATAATGTAAGAATTTTAACACAGGATCTTGAATATGATCAGGAAAATGATGAACAAATCGCATTAGAGGCCGGAGATGTTGTTACTCTTTATACAGCTTTTGGGGATCCTTTGGCAAGTAATGGAGAACAGGGATGGTTAAGCAAGCCGGAAACAACAGAGACGCTTATTCGTTATGCTAAACAGAAAGCTGCCTCTGAGGGGATACAGGTTGTAACAACTCCGGAAGAGGAAGAAGTTCCTGCCGTAGAGGAGAAAGCAGATAAAGAGGAAATGATTGAGGAGGAGCCGGAGGAGACAGTTATCCCGCCTGCTGTCCCTGAAGAGCCGGAGAAAGTAGAAGATAAAAAAGTAGGGGAGATAGAAGGAAAAGGAGTAAATCTAGTTGTAATTGTTATATGTTTAGGTGTAGTGGCGGTGATCGGGATAGTAGGATTTACAGTGTATAAAAAATATAAGAAATAAATAGTAGAAAATAGGGTGGGAACTTCAACCCATAGGAGGAAAATAACGTGAGAAGAAACAGAAAAGTAACGAAAATGCTTGCAGTATTATTGGGGCTTGTGATGATGCTCTCTATGATCGGAGGCTGTGGGAAGAAAGAGGAAACAGGCGTTCCCGATGTTACGGAAACAGAGGAGAAAGCAGATAAAGAAGAAGATGTATCCGTTTCCCCTGAAGAGGGAGAAGAACAGACGGAGGAAGAGGAAAGCGAAGAAACAGAGGTTACACCCTTAAAACTTTATCCCCGTGACCCGGGCTGGGATACGGTGGAATACCCCACACAGGGGGAGCAATTCGAGGACATCTTTATCAAACACGGGATGACGGTAGCGGAAGTTGTAGAGGCTATTGAAAATTCAGAGATTGAGTATACGAGTGAGTATGACCCCGAGCAGCCTGTGATTATAGATGAAATGGGGAATTCGGGTCTCACCGGGGTAAAAGGCGCAAAGATTGAATTCTTTAGAGAAGGGAATGAAGATTGTTGCATAAATGTTTATGCCATTGCTTATAAAGATGGAATGCCCTTAAAAGACTGTATTGTTACCGAGATTGATCCGTCAAGCGAAACAGCTGAAATAAATCATGAGATTGATTCTGTCAGCCGCTACATTGATGGGTCAAGCAAGGAGGATATCTACAATATGGGGCCTGACGGCGTAGAAGCCTTGAAGGATACATTATTTAAAGACTATGATTATGTGCCTTCATCAAGAAGTACATCGGAGGGATATAATAAGGCACATGTATTCGAGGCTCCGGAATTTACATCCAAGATCGACTGGTTAGCGGATATGGGGAATACATATTATCAGTTTCCCCTTCCGGAGGATGCTGAGATCACTATGTTCGTGGAAGATGATTTTATAATAGAATATTATCTTGACGGGCCCGAAATTGACAGATTAATGACTATCGGAGACGCTCATATGTACAGTAATGAAGACGGATATGAAATTATCCTGTAGTCCTTCCAAATAAATACGGTATATGAAAAGAGCAGGAATTTAACTCTCCTGCTCTTTCTTTTATTCAGCTTTTTTTCTAATATATCCCCTGTACAAAGAATCCCGCAGCGTCTATCCCTGTTACGGGGAGGGGATCATCCGGGTAGTTTCTGCCTATTGCAAGGATGTTGTTATGGAAGAATATCCCCATCTTCCCGTCATAGGCGGTATGACAGCATTTTGCGGCGTCCGCAGGAGAAAGCATTGACGATACCGTGCGTCTTATACCGTGTATACTGGTCTTACCGATTCCATTTAAAAATGTTTATCCCCCTTATGCTGTTTAAGATTATGCGGTATATTGTTTATATAGAACATATACCCGATGGGTAAGGATGGCAATATAATGCTTTATGCCTTTTCCTTTTATGAGGGTTTAGTTTTTGTACGCAAAAAAGGGAAAAAGGAAAGCCGGAAACGCCTAGGCGTTCCCGACTTTTAAGCCCTCTGAAAGAGAAACCCCATCTTTCAATCCCATCGTATACGCCAGTTCCGCATATCTGGACGACTGTGCCGCAAAAGCGGCGGTGATTTTATCAACCAGTTTCATTTGCTTGCGAGACATGCCAACGTCTTCGCATTTGTTCAACAAGTCTTCATATTCCCGATCACGCCTTAAAAACTCCTTATCCTGCATGGCGATCTGATCTAGCCGTTCATTTAGCGCATACTCCGTGACAATATCAGTTATTTCTTTCATTTTCTTTTCCTCCCTTTTTGCTGATTGCTCTCATAGTATAGCCCAATATTTGGCAATATTCAAGCCATATATTTGACAATATACTATTCTTAAAGAGGGATTGGACATGATTAGTTATGCGCCGTTATGGGAGACTATGAGAGAAAAGGGCGTAACACAATATCAGTTAATCAAGATTCACGGCATATCAACTGGCACACTGGATTGTTTGCGCAAGAATAAAAGTATAACAATGTACACACTCGAAAAACTGTGTATGATTTTAGATTGTACCCCAAACGATATTGTTGAAATTAGAAAAGAATAAATAATAATCGGAACAGAATTGTTTTTCCGATTCTGTTCCGACTAAAAACGAGAGCCTAAAACTATTGATTTTACTGGTTTTTTTAGTTACATGTCAATTCGAATCCTCTAACGCACGCTTTAGCGGACAGGCGCGAACACTATGCGAGGTGTTCGCGCTTTTTCTTTTCTACTGACATAAACAAAATGAGCATATTGACGATCAAATTTTTGGTATCCCTATTGACAAACTGAACATACTGTATATAATGATATATAAACAGTATATACTATTGAACATGACAGACTGTGACGACAGGCTGTTGTGCGGAGGTTGACCAATGAGAATCATTATATCCAATCAGTCCGAGCTGCCGATCTATGCGCAGATCAGGGAGCAGCTCAAAGAGCAGATTTTAAGCGGACAGATTGAGGAGGGTAGTGTGCTGCCGTCCATCAGGCAGCTTGCGAAGGAAACGGGGGTCAGTGTGATCACGACCACCAGAGCGTACAGCGACTTGGAGGCGGAAGGGTTCATCGCCACCATGCAGGGCAAGGGCAGCGTGGTACTTGCGAAAGACAACAGCGTGGTGCGGGAACAATACTTAATGCGCATCGAGGAGGGGTTGACGACCGCCATCGAGACGGCGCGCGCGATGGGACTTTCCGAGGAGGAACTGACAGAGATATTTCAGAATCTGCTGCACACGCCGGGAGCAGACTGATGACGTGCGCATGGCGGCAATGCGGCGGGGAAACGGCGCGGCGGCAGACGATAGAAAGGAATGTGGATCATGGAGCTATTGGAGGTACATGGCGTATCGAAACGCTATAAGGATTTTCAACTGGAAAATATCGATTTCGTGCTGCCCAAGGGGTATATCATGGGCTATGTGGGACAGAACGGCGCGGGCAAGTCCACGACGCTCAATCTGATTGTGAATCTGTGCAAGTGCACGGAGGGAGAGATCTACGTGGACGGCATCGCCTGCGGAGAGGACGAGATTCGCTATAAGGAACGGATCGGTTACATCGGAGATGAGTTTTATTACCCGACGAATTTTACGGTCAGGAATATACAGGGCATTTTGAAGAGTTTTTATCCCTCTTTTGACGAGGACCGGTTTGGCGCGTTCCTGGAGCGGTGGAAACTGGCGGACAAGATGAAGGTCAAGGATTTCTCGCGGGGAATGCGGGTGAAACTGATGTTTGCGTCGGTGCTTGCCAGAGAGACGAAACTGCTCGTGCTGGACGAGGCGACCAACGGGCTTGACCCGGTGGCGCGGGCGGAGGTGATAGGGCTTATGCAGGAGTACATCGCCGACGGAGAGCGGAGCGTGATCTTTTCGACCCATATCTTGAGCGACTTGGAGCAGATCGCGGACTATATTTTTTTTATCGATGACGGAAAGAAGGTATTCTGCGACACGAAGGATCAACTGTTGGAGAGGTATGTGCTCGTCAAGGGCGAGCGGCGGGATGTGACGCCGCAGCTTGCGGGTGAACTGATCGGTATCATCGATACTGCCTATGGGTTTTCGGCGCTTGCGGACAGGGAGCGGACCGGGCTGTTGACGAAGGAGTTTCTGTGCGACAAGGCGACGATAGATGAGATCGTGGTTCACTATGCGCAGGATAAAGCGAAGAATGGAAGGAGGAGAATGTTATGAGGGCGATACATTTTACCAAGATAGATTTTCTCAGCACGAAACAGCAGCTAAAAGCATTTCCGTTTATCGCGGCGCTGTTTGGACTCATATGTGTGTGGCAGAGCAAAACGTCAGGAAACGAGTCGGGCGTTATGGGAATCATGGTCTATGTGATATTTCTGGCGATCACATTCTCCGGCACGCCGTTTGGGGCATGCCGCAGCATAGACGCCCGTTTCCTCATGATTCTGCCCGCCGATGCGACGAGCAGGGTTGCCGGACGCTTTCTGTACGGACTGTCGTTGCTCGGTATGGCGGCTGCGTGCGCCGCCGTGATCGGTGCGGTGGGCTGCGCGTTTGGCATCGGGTTTTCAGCGGCGCATGCGGCGATATGGCTGCTTGGGCTGGAGATCGGCGTGATGCTTGTGACGCTTGAATACACTTTTCTCTATCTGTTCGGTGAGGCGCAGGGGCCGTATATGCTCAATATTGTCAGGGTCGTGCCGGCCATGATCTTTTTCTTCACGGGCTATAATCTGGCGGGCGAGCTGACACGGGAAACCGGCGGCGCGCTGCTCTTATCCGGGGAGGTCGTCAGGATTCTGTACAGGGCCGGAGCCTGCGGCGCAGTTCTGGCTGCAGCGCTGGTATGCGGTGCGATCCGGTTGTGCGCGCGGGTCATGCGCGGACGGGACTACTAAAACCGACATAGGCGTCACTTATAGGAACGGCGCCGCTTTGCACGGAATATGAAAAAGGCGGAAAATTTTTCAGAAAATGAAACTTTTTCCGCCTTTCATTCGTGTTATCATTAGAGGTGGGTTTATACTCGACAAAACGAGGGAATACGGTAGAGATGGAGCGGAAATTTGAGAAGAATGAAAGGTGGGGCTGTCTGACGGAAGAGTATCAGGCGATGCTGTATCGAATCGCCTTTTCCAATCTGCGCAATCGGGCGGACGCGGAAGACGCGGTGCAGGAGACGTTTCTGCGCTATATCGGATCGGATAGACAGATCGCGGACAGGGAGCACGAGAAGGCGTGGCTGATACGAACGACCCTTCACATATGTACGGACATGCTGAAGAGCAGTTGGCACCGAAAGACGGTGGCCTTGGATGAATCCGTGCTGATCGAGACGAAGGACGTCCGGCTGCCCTACCGGGTGAAGGACGATGAGACGCTGGAGGCGGTGCTGAAACTGCCGATCCACTATCGGAATCCGATCTATCTGTTCTACTATGAGGATTATTCCATACAGGAGATCGCGGGAGCCTTGAACGAGAAGGAAGGAACCATCAAGACAAGGCTGAGGCGTGGCAGAGAAGAAGTGAAGAAGATTCTGACGGAAAGGAGGCCGTAGAGTTATGAGCATACAGGAGGTCAAGGGAAAAGAGAGCGTGCCGGAGTATCGCGGCAGAAAGCATGTAGGTCAGGCGGAAGGATTTCAGGAGAGTCTGCTGCAGAATCTGGCGGCCAAGAAAAGTCCGGCCGGGAGCGGAGCGGCTGTGCGGACAGAGGAGCATCTGCGCCGGAACGACAGGGAGACGAACGCTGTCATTCTAAACGCTCTGTCTGGCGTCAGGGTGAACGCGGTGGAGAAACGGGCGGCGGTGCAGCCGGCGGAGGTCAGGCATATGAGCTATGAGGAGAGCGACAATATAGAGATCGCGGTGACGGAGGGGTATACGCTGAAGGGTAAGCTGGACGGCGGACAGGTTTATGTGGAGGCAAAATATGAGGACGGCAGACTGGAGGCGTACCGTGTGGACACATCCAAGGTGAGCGGGGAGACGACGCACAGGATCGAGCAGTTTGCGCTGGAGACGGCGGACAGTGTGAACGGATGAGGAAAAGGAGGCGGACGGGATGATCGGAAATAGCAGGTTTGGAGAATTTTACGGCGTGGGCATGACGCCGAACACCACGGCGCAGCAGTTAAAAAAATACAGCGAGACAGTCGCCGGGCGGGAGCGTATGGGGCTGTCCGCCGACGGCGTGGACCCGGACAGTTTTGCGGCAAAGCTGAGAAAGGCGGACGAGTTTGTCAGGGCGGGAAAACCGTACGACGGGCCGACGGATTCCATCGGGATCATTCTGTGGGGGATGGACGATCCGGCGGCGGGAGAAGGGCCCGTGACAAAAGATGTGATCCATAACGGCGTTCTCGTGTCGGTGTCAAAAGACGCTGTGTACGGCAACACCATCAGGATCGGCGCCTGCAGCCCTAACGGCGATCTGATCTCCGTAAACACTTCCGTAGGGGTAGTGATTTTTGATATGGATAATATGACGGGGCTGATGAAATGTCTGGATCTGTTCTCCCCCGAGGACATCAATGCGATCCTGCGCAAGATCACGGAAGTGAAACAGGCGCGCGACGCCGAGAGAGAACTGGACAATATGAAGAACGAGCCGGTGAAGACGGCCGAGGAAAACGAGGCCGCAGAGGATACGGAGGACTCAGGGGACTCGGAGGACGATGAGACAACCGACGGCGTTTAGGCTCTTATCGCGCGATCATGCATTCCAGCTCAAAGGGATAGCCGTCCTTCTTGTTCTGTTCGGACAGGGTATCTGTCTCTATAATGAAGAAATCTTTCTCTTTCAAAACTTCCTTCATCTCCTCTTTGACGGTATCAAAGTCTGACACATGGGTAGAGATTCGACGGCAAGCGTAATCGCCTTGCGGGAGCGTTCGGAACAGATCGGCGTCCTCCGAAGGCTGCGCGGTCTGCGGCGCAGCGCCGTCCGCGATCGTCAGAAACATGCGGCGGGCGTAAACGCCGTCCCGATACTCGTGCAGTACGCCTGACGGGTAGGAGGCCGTAATGCCGCGCTGCTGCGCGGTGACAAAGAGTTTCAGGATGTGCTGGCCATAATACTTCGGCGTGTCCATCTCGTCGAGGGGCACTGTGAGCAGCCTGCGCTCTTCGACCACGCTGTGGTAGAAACCGTCGGGCAGCAGGATGCCGCTCTTGCTCTTGGGGATCTTGGCCAGCCCCGTGGCGGAGCTGCCGATATTCTGCAGCGTCTCCTGTAAGGCGCCGAGACAGTTGTGGATCTCCAAGATTTTCTGCTCGGCGAGGATCTTGCCGTCGTAGAGCAGTTTCTGCAGATTGATGGAGTCATTTTCCACATAACGATTCAAGTCTTTCAGCGGAATGCCCAGCTTGATGCAGACGGTGATGGCGTCCAGCAGATAGAGCTGCTCCTTCGTGTAGTAGCGGTAGTTCGTCTCCGTGTTGACGAAGGCGGGTTTCAGAATGCCGATCTGGTCATAGTAGCGCAGGGACTTGATGCTGACGTTCTTCAGTTTTGACACTTTTCCGATGGACATGTACTGACTCATGCTGTGAAAACGCTCCTGCAATTTACATAAAACTATAACCCATGGTTAGAGTTCGGTAAAACATATTTTGTCACAATTTCCGAACAAAAACAAGGCTTTTGACCAAACTAGTGGCAACAAAAAATCCGCATACAATATCATGTATGCGGATCTTTTCACTGCTTGTTGTCGCGGTTCGGTCGCTGCGTATTGCGCGCCGCCGCAGCGGGCCGGTTCTGTCAGCCCATCGTCACCACAACGTCGTAGTGCGTCTTGCCTTTCTCATAGGGAACGACGCAGCCGGAGAGCGTCTGCCCGTCCACGGTGATGGACTTGACGCCCTTCTCCACGTTGTCGGGATTGACGACCTTGATGTTGTAGGTGCCCTCGCGGAATTTCCTCGTCAGCTCGAAATCGCCAAAGCCCTTCGGCACGCAGGGATCGATGCTCAGACCCTTGTGGGTCGGGTAAACGCCGAGAATATGCTGGGACACATTGACGAAAGTCCAGGCCGCCGTACCTGTCAGCCAGCTGTTCTTCGCCTCGCCGTGGAATTTCGCGTCGCGGCCCGCCACCATCTGGGAATAGACATAAGGCTCTGTCCTGTGGATCTCGCTGAACTCCTCCACATAGGCGGGGCAGGTTTTTTTGTAGATCTCAAAGGCTCTGTCACCGCGTCCGATGACCGTCTCGGCGATGGAGACCCAGGGGTTGTTGTGACAGAAGATCCCGGCGTTCTCCTTATATCCGGGCGGATAGGAGGAGATCTCGCCCAGTTCCAGATGGTATCTGGTGTAAGCGGGCTGCAGGATCATAACGCCGTATTGGGTGTCCAGCCTCTCCTTGACGGAATCCAGCGCCTTCTCGGCAAGCCCTTCCTTCACGCCGATGCCCGCCAGAGGGCAGAAACCGTTGGATTCAATGTAGATCTGGCCCTCGTCGCACTCCTTGGAACCGATCTTCTTGCCGTAGGCGTCGTAGGCGCGGACGAACCATTCGCCGTCCCAGCCGTCCTTCAGCACCGCGTCGTACATCTTCTGCACTTCCGCGCGGGCGTAGGCAGCCTCGGCCTGATCTCCCATCAGCTCGCAGAGCTGCGCGTACTCTTCGCCGTATTTGACGAACATGCCCGCAATGAAAACGGACTCCGCAACAGGGCCTTCGGAGGGGCCGAAGGTCTGGAAGGACTCGCCGGGGTGCTCCGAGAAACAGTTCAGGTTCAGGCAGTCGTTCCAGTCCGCGCGCCCGATCAGCGGCAGATCGTGAGGGCCTTTGTGGTTCACGATATAGTCGAAGGAGCGTTTCAGGTGGTTCATGAGAGGCGCAGCCTTGCTCATGTCATTGTCGAAGGGAACGGCCTCCGTCAGGATCGACGTGTCGCCGCTCTCGCGCACATAGGCGGATGTCCCGGCGATCAGCCACAGCGGGTCGTCGTTGAAACCGCTGCCGATGTCGGAGTTGCCCTTCTTCGTGAGGGGCTGGTACTGATGGTAGGCGCTGCCGTCCTCAAATTGCGTGGAGGCAATGTCGATGATACGCTGTCTTGCGCGGTCGGGGATCAGGTGCACGAAACCCAGCAGATCCTGACAGGAATCTCTGAATCCCATGCCTCGTCCGATGCCCGACTCGTAGTAGGAGGCGGAGCGGGACATGTTGAACGTCACCATACACTGGTACTGGTTCCAGATATTGACCATGCGGTCCACTTTCTCGTTGGAGGATTTCACCGTGTACTTGGACAGCAGATCGTTCCAGTAGGTATGCAGCTCGGCGAAAGCCTTCTCCACGTCGGCGTCGGTCTGATACTTCGCCAGCATCGCGTTCGCGGGCTTTTTGTTGATGACGCCGGGAGACTCCCACTTGTCGTCCTCGGGATTCTCGATGTAGCCCAGCACGAAGACGAAGGATCTCGTCTCGCCGGGAGCCAGCGTCATGTTGATCTGGTGGGAGGCGATGGGCGACCAGCCGCTGGCGATAGAGTTCGTCGCCTGTCCCTTCTCCACGACTTCGGGGTTCGCCGCGTAGCGGTATGCGCCCAGGAAGGCGTCGCGGCTGGTGTCGAAACCGTCCACCGGGGTGTTGACGGAGTAGATCGCGTAGTGGTTGCGCCGCTCTCTGTACTCGGTCTTGTGATAGATGGTGGAACCGATCACCTCCACCTCGCCTGTGCTCAGGTTGCGCTGGAAGTTGCGGGAGTCGTCGTCCGCGTTCCAGAGGCACCACTCTACATAGGAGAAGAGAGATACCGTCTTGGAGGCGCCGCTCTTGTTGGTCAGCCTGACCTGGCTGATCTCGCAGTTGTCGTTCATGGGAACGAAGGTGAGCACGGAGGCCTCCAGCTCGTTCTTTACGCCTGTGAAACGGCTGTAACCGATACCGTGGCGGCACTCGTAGGAATCCAGATCGGTCTGGGTGGGTTTCCAGCCGGGGTTCCACACCGTGTCTCCTTCTTTAATATAGAAGTATTTGCCGTTGATGTCGTTCGGGACGTCGTTGTAGCGGTAGCGGGTCATGCGCAGCAGCTTGGCGTCCTTGTAGAAGGTATAGCCGCCGCAGGTGTTCGAGATCAGCGTGAAGAACTCGTTGCAGCCCAGATAGTTGATCCACGGCAGAGGCGTCCTGGGTGTGGTGATGACATACTCGCGATTGGCGTCGTCGAAGTAACCGAATTTCATAGTCATATTCTCCTTTTCTTCATGATAAAATTGAAAAACAAAAACGATAGGTGAAAACGAAAACGATTAAGTGAAGTGTCAAACCGTACATGATGATAATGCAATTATACAGAATCAAGCGCGTAAATGCAATCAGAAATATGGCGGGAATGCAGGAAAATCCAAAAATTTCCCCAGGCGGTCCGGAATTGTTTAGAGAGTTGTAAAATATTACGAAAACGTTTAAATTGATTTCGGGCAAAATATGAATAAATTGTAAATAAATTTGTAAGAAACAGTGAAAACACAATGGTCGGTTCTGTGAAAATTAGACAAAAATAGATATTTTGAACAAAGAAAATCAAAATTGGCTTGCAAAAATATTAAAATTGATGTAGACTGATAATACGAAAACGATTAAGAAGTGCACGGCCGATTTTCCGTTATGCGGAGACGGCACAGATGTAATGTAGAGACAGGGAGCTTACAGTACAATATGGTATCGATGAAAGATATTTCGGTAGCATGTGGCGTTTCCGTTGCAACTGTAAGCAAAGCACTGAATGACCATGAAGACATCGGAGCGGAGACGAAGAGGCGTATCCGGGAGGTTGCCAAACAGATGGGGTATTTCCCCAACTCGGCGGCGAAGGCGCTGAAGACGAACCGCACACAGAATCTGGGAGTGCTTTTTGAGGATGACGACCACAGCGGCCTGACACATGACTATTTTGCGTGCGTACTTGACAGTCTGAAAAGCGCTGCGGAGGAGCGGGGCTACGACATCACCTTTATCAATAGCTGCCGGACCAGGCCGAACAGGATGTCGTATCTGGAACATTGCAGATACAGAGGCTTTGACGGCGTCGTTATCGTGTGTGTCAATTTCCGGGACCCCGAAGTGCTGGAGTTAGTCAACAGCGACATCCCCACGGTCACGATCGATCATCTGTTCAACAACACCTGCGCGATTATGTCGGACAATGTCAAGGGGATGCGCGATCTGCTGCATTACATATACGATATGGGGCACCGCAGGATCGCCTATATCCATGGCGTGGAATCTTCTGTCACACAGCGCAGGCTGGCGTCTTTTTACAAGACGGTCGCGGAGCTGGGTCTGGACGTCCCGGACGAGTACATACGACAGGCCGCCTACCGTGATACGAAGGGGGCTTACGCCGAGACGGAGAAACTTCTTGATCTGAAGAAAAGACCGACCTGCATCTTATATCCCGACGACTTCGCATGTTACGGCGGGATCAACGCGATCAGGGAGAGAGGTCTCCGCGTGCCGGAGGATATTTCGGTGGCCGGATTTGACGGCATCCGTATTGCGAGGCACATCGAGCCGAAGCTGACGACGCTCAGGCAGGACACTTATCAGCTTGGCAGGAAGGCGGCGGAGAAGGTCATCAGCCTGATCGAACAGCCCAAGACCACGTTAATCGAGCAGATCGTCGTGGAGGGCGAAGTCTATGTAGGCAATTCGGTCGCAAAGATATAGACCGTTCCTCTCTTATCTTATATCTTACAGAGAGGCGTTATGACGGCATTTATACCGGGAGACCGGTGTGAAGATAAATGCAATGTAACTATTACATTATTTTATTTATCAAAGGGAGGATTTGAGTAATGAAAAAAAAGTTACTTAGCGTACTTCTCTCATCTGCAATGCTCGCAAGCGTACTTGTAGGCTGCGGCGGCAACGATGGGGGGGGGTCAACGGCACCCGCTGACACAAGCACGGAGGCACCCGCTGATACAAGCACAGAGGCGGAGGCGCCCGCTGACACAAGCACAGAGGCAGAGGCGCCCGCTGACACGGCTGCATCAGGCGACAAGCTCTACGTTTATTCCTGGAACACAGAGCTGCAGGAGAGACTGCAGTTGGTACTGAAGGATAAGCCGGAACTGCTCGACAGGATTGAGTATGTAAACGTCGGCGATTCCGCTATCTACCAGGAGAAGATCGACCAGTTACTGCAGACACCCGATTCCCCGGATTATCCGGACATCATCGCTTTCGAGGCGGCTTACATCATGAAGTACACCAACTCCGATCAGACACTGCCTGTTACGGATCTGGGTATCACGGATGCGGATCTTGCAGAGATGTATCCTTACACGATCGATGTTGCGACCGATAAGAGAAACGGTTCCCTGAAGGGTCTTTCCTGGCAGGCTTGCCCCGGCGCATTCATGTACAGAACAGACCTTGCCGAGAACCTTCTGGGCGTAAAGAGCCCTGAGGAGATGCAGGCTAAGATCAGCACTTGGGATGATTTTGTAGCGACCGCTAGGGAGATCAAAGAGAAATCCAACGGCGAGACGAAGATCCTTTCTTCCAACGGCGATCTGCAGGAAGTATTCCGTTCCAATATGGAGAATCCTTGGGTAGACGACAACGGCGTATTCCGCATGGATCCCATGATGGAGCAGTATATGGATATGGTTAAGACGCTTGAACAGGAAGACCTGAGCTGCCATACCACCACATGGACGGACGAGTGGAACGCAGGTCCTTCTACGGACGCTGTATTCGGCTACTTCGGATGCACATGGTTCCTGCACTGGACGATCAAGGCTAACTGCGGCGGCGAGAAGGTAGGCGAGGGTACATTCGGTCTTTGGAATATGTGCCAGGGCCCGATGCCTTACTACTGGGGCGGCACATGGCTTGGCGCAACGGCCGGCTGCTCTGATCCTGCAGCGGCAGGCGAGATTATGAAGACTCTCTGCTGCGATACAGAGATCATGACAGAGATGTCCCGCGAGACGCTTGACTATGTCAACAACAAGACGGCTATGCAGACGCTTTCCGACGAGGGCGCAGGCGCATACGACTTCCTTGGCGGTCAGGACTTCATCGCAGTATTCTCTCCTCTTGCCGATCAGGTAGACGTATCCTTCATGAGCGCTTACGATCAGAAGATCAACGAGTTGCTCGGTACGCAGATCACAGAGTACTCTCTGGGCAACAAGGATAAAGAGACGGCTATCGCAGACTTCAAGGCTGCAGTAGCGGAGGCTTATCCGAGCCTGACGATCGAGTAATCGACAGTGAGAAACGATCCATAAGAAATGACAATTCTGTACCGGCTGGTTACAGCCGGTACAGATTATCATATTATCATATCAGCAGGAAACATCAATTATTCCGGGAAAACCTGGGAGAATCCCGTAGGGATTCTCTGGAGTTAATCGCGAAGCGATTTACTCCGCGGCGCGGTCGTTTGAGAGTGTTCTGCGGAGGACTCTCAAATGCCTGCGGCGCAGCCTGCGGCAGAAGACCGGGAGACCAGCGAAAAAAATAAAAGAGAAGGATGTGGAGAGATGGCGAAGAGTAACACTACCAAGCACAAGACAGTAGAATACGGCCGCTACGGGTACTACTTCATAGCACCGTTTTTTATTATCTTTGCGATTTTCCAGTTGTGGCCGCTGATCTATACGATTGGGCTGGCATTCTGTGAGAACTACTATGACACCATGTGGAACACGGAAATAGGACCTACCTTTAACGGTGTGGCAAACTTTGCGACGATCTTTAAGAGCGCGGAGGGGACCTATTTCGATACATACACGTTCCGCGCATTGGGCAACACGCTGATCATGTGGTTCCTGAACTTCGCGCCGCAGATTTTGCTGGCGCTGCTTTTGGCAGTATGGTTCACTGACACGAGAGTGAAGATCAAGGCGCAGGGCGCGTACAAGGTTCTCGTATTTATGCCGAACATCATTACGGCTGCGACGATCTCCGTTCTGTTCTACAAACTGTTCGACTATCCGAACGGCCCGATTAACCAGCTTTTTGTCAATTCGGGTATCTGGGCCCAGCCCTATCAGTTCCTGGCGACCAAGTGGGCGACGAGAGGCATCATTTCCTTTATCAACTTCTGGATGTGGTACGGCAACACGATGATCGTCCTGACGGCGGGCGTGCTGGGCATCAGTCCTTCGCTTTTCGAGGCGGCCAGAGTGGACGGCGCTACAAGCTGGGAGATCTTTAAGAGTGTGACGCTGCCGCTGCTGCGTCCGATATTGCTCTTTACGCTGGTAAACTCCGCGATCGGCGGCCTGCAGATGTACGATATTCCGAAACTGCTCACCACCAGCGGTTACGGCGATCCGGATTACACGACGCGGACCATCACGATGTATATTCGAGAACTTGCCTTCACAGGTTCCAGACAGATGGGTAAGGCCAGCGCGGCATCTCTGGTGCTGTTTGTAGTGACCTTGTTCTTCTCGCTTGTCCTGTTCTATATCATGCGTGATAAGGACGCGATCAAGGAGAAGAAGGCGATCAAGGCTGCACAGAAAGCAAGAAAGGGGGCTAACTGATATGAATAAAGAAAAAGACGGCGGACTGCACGCAAGTATCATGATCCAGCAGATCATCCGCAACGCAATCTGTATCTTTCTCTGTCTGTTGAGTTTGATCCCCTTCTGGATCATGATTGTCAATGCGACGAGGACCAGTGTGGCGATTCAGTCCAGCTTTACGCTGATTCCGTCCACCCACTTTATGACAAACTGGCAGAATCTGCTGAAACAGGCCGCTGAGCAGGCGTCGATCTGGCGTTACATGGGAAACAGTCTGATCATCGCGGCGGGTTCCACAATACTGTCGGTATATTTCTCTACGATGACGGCTTACGGCGTGACCGCATACAAGTTCAAGGGCGCGAACTTCGCGTGGGCTTTCATCATGGCGATCATGATGATCCCGGTACAGGTTTCCTCTATCGGTTTCTTCCGTTTCATGGCACAGCTCCATTGGACGAACACCTATCTGCCGCTGATCGTTCCGGCAGTGGCTGCGCCCGCGACGGTATTCTTCATGAGACAGTACATGATCAGCGCTCTGCCGCTTGAGATATTGGATTCCGCCAGGATCGACGGCTCCGGCGAGTTCAGAACCTTCAATACGATCGCGATGCCGCTGATGAAACCCGCGGTTGCGACGCAGTGCATCTTCGCCTTCATCGGTTCATGGAACAACTTCTATACGCCTTCCATGCTGCTGACAAGTCAGGTGAAGTTCACGCTGCCGATGTTCGTACAGCAGATGCGAGGCGAGCGTTTCCGTTCCGACCACGGTATTATCTATGCGGGTCTGGTAGTGACGATCATGCCCATCTTTATCGTGTACTTCATCCTCTCCAAGTACATCATTGCAGGTGTAGCTCTGGGCGGCGTGAAGGAGTAAGGCGCGGAACAATAGATTGATAAGGTAAGAGCAGAGAGACAGCCGGTTTGCGGCTGTCTCTTTTATGCTCGCCATGCCCGCGCTTGATTTCCTGCCGATATGGTAAAAAAATGAAATGTGTGGTAAACTGATAGCGTCGGATGAATGCGAAGAAGGAGAGCGTAGGTGCTATGGAATCCTGGGTGATCTATGACGGAAACCGCGTGGCGGTTTATGACGGCCTGCAGAAACTGTGCGCGTATACGGGAAAAAGCGCGCTTTGGGGCGACGGGCTGTGGAGTTTTATGCTGGAAGACGAGGAATTGTTTGCGGAATTTGCACACTATCTGCATCATCATGCCTTTTTGGATAAGATGAAAGCGAACGGCTATTCCATGACGGATCTGTATGTGCAGCAGATCGACAGATACAATATCAAACAGGACTCGGGCAAGAATACGGCGGCGTGTAATAAGGAAGAGATGGCGTTGGACGCTTTCGACGCCATGGCGAAACTGAGAAGAGGGCCGGAGCAGCCCTCGCGCAAGTGGCAGGACGGTTTCGGCATGGATCAGATGTAGCGGGATAAGATACGGGAACGGCGGATAGGACAGCGATATGGACAGAATCGAATTTGTTGAAAAATTGCAGCGCGCGCTTGCGGGCGGTCTGAGCAGCGGACAGGTTGCCGAGAATGTGAGATATTATCAGGAATATATCGACTCTGAGATCAGGAAGGGAAAGAGCGAGGCCGAGGTCATGGCCGCGCTCGGCGATCCGAGGCTGCTTGCGAAGAGTATCATCGAGGCGAACAAACATGCCGGCGAGAGTTACGGCTCCAACCGGGAGTATGACGAGGAAGTGGCGGAAGAGACGGTACAGTTTGACGACGACGACAGAGCCGACGGAGGCAGGGTCTTTATGCTGCCGGGCTGGCTGATTATGCTGATCGTCACGGTGGCCGTGGTGGTGATCATCGGACTGGCTACCGCGCTGTTCAGTTTTTTTGCGCCGGTGATCATCGCAGGGCTTGTGGTGCTTTTGGTGGTCAAGCTGTTTCAGAGCCGAAGTTGAAGATTTTTGACTATTTTTGGCGGGACGAAGAGCTGCGGGCCGGTTTGGCGCGCAGTTTTTTTTGACACAGAAACGGACGCTATGCAGCGTCCGTTTGAGGGGAGTATATAAATATTATATATAAGGGTCCGTAAATAGAAAGTGAAGGGTTTTTCTATTTACAAGAACTATTATATACTCTTTTGCAGAAAATGCAATTGAAAATAGTACTAAAGTCCTATGTCGTATTTTGGTACTTTTATATAAAAATTTGGTACTAAAGCACTAGACGGCGTCTGAATACTTTGCCTGAAATGTTGTCATACTATTTCTGTAACAAAAAACCATTAGGAGGTATTTGAGATGTCTAAGAATGATTATAACCAGAATTCCCAGAATTCACAGAACGACAAGCAGCAGGACAAGGCGGGCAGCCAGAGCCAGAACAGCCAGAAGAGCAACTCCAGCTCCAAGAACAGCTCTAACTGCAACAGCCAGGACAACCAGAAGAACAGCAACTACTAAGAAGATCTTGGGTCATTTGTAAGCGGAGAAGTCAGAAAGCGGTACTGTCATAAGGCAGTGCCGCTTTTTGCGCGGCGATTGTGAAAAGGCGGTGAACAGCGCCTTTTGTATATTGTTATTTTGGAAACTTTAGTATACAATGTCTAGTGTGGTACGAAAGCGCCGCGGGCGTCGTCCGAAACAGCCTGCGGCAAGCGGAAGACAAGCGTTTTCGCCGGGAAGGCGGTGGGAGAAGATTATGAAAAAATTACAGATTTTGTTGGCTGTGTGCGCTGTGGCCTTGGTCGCCGGATGCGGCGCAGGCCGGAGCGGCGCGGAGGGTAAGAACGAAGACGACACGGAGAATGCGGGCGGGGAATACGCCGCAGGAGACAGTCTGAAACAGGCGGGGCTGGGCGCGTTGGCGATCCTCTACGACGATTCGGTCTGGACCTATGATGAGACGCAGGGGACTGAATCGAGCATGGCGTTTACGGCCGGGGACGGTTCGCTGCTTGGCATATCCTGCTCGAAGGAATCCTTTTACCAGCATCCCCTTGATATGATCAGTATTTCCTCGCAAATCAACTCTGCTTACGAGGGCTTTGAGGAGATCGAGGAGCCTGCCCCGGTCACGGTGCAGGGCGAAGAGTGGTACGAGTGGTCCTATAAATATGTGGAGAACGGCGTGGAGACGGTGGCGCTCCAGCGCTTTTACGGCAAGAACTATTACGCTTACATCATATCCTATATCGCCGAGGAGAAAGCTTTTGAAACCAACAAAAACGAGGCGCTCAAGGTGATGAACTCTGCGGTGATGAGCGTGCCGGACAACGCGGAAGGCGAGGCGAAGGCGGCGAAATTCCTTGTGGGCGAGTGGGATCTGGGCGAGGCGGGCTACCTCGCTCTGAGGGAGGACGGCACCTACGCGTGGTATATGGACGACAGCAAGGATGAGAAAAACATGCACACGGGCACATACAGCGGAGATGTGTCGAATGCGGCGCTTGGATTTGAGGAAGGCGAGGGGGTCTATCTGGTGCTCTTCCCGGAGGCGCTCTACACAGACGGCGAGGAAGGCAGGACCGCCAATGCGAAGTATGACTACGCTATTTCGCTGGAACAGCAGGCGGACGGGACATACCAGATGATCAACGCGTCTACCTTTGCCATGTATTCTATGACAAAGAGAAAGTGACGGGGAGCGCAATGGATAGATTTGAGTATATCGTCCCATGCCATTTCGGTCTGGAGGCGGTTTTAAAGAGAGAGATCGCAGATCTCGGCTACGAGATCGTGTCGGTGGAGGACGGCAGAGTTACTTTCGCGGGGAATGCGCAGGCAATGTGCCGTGCGAACATTTTTCTGCGCACTGCGGAGCGCGTGCTGCTGAAGGTAGGGAGCTTTCATGCGGAGACATTCGAGGAGCTTTTTCAGGGAACGAAAGCGCTGCCGTGGGCGGCGTATCTGCCCAAAAACGCTAAATTCTGGGTGACGAAGGCCGCCAGCGTGAAGAGTAAGCTGTTCAGCCCGTCCGATATTCAGTCCGTTATGAAACGGGCGATGGTGGAAGGTATGAAAGCGACCTATCCGGCGGACTGGTTTTCGGAGAGCGGGGACGCATACCCCGTGCGCGTTTTTCTGATGAAGGATGAGGTGACGGTGGGGCTGGATACCACCGGGGAATCGCTGCACAAGCGCGGCTACAGGAAGATGACGGCGAAAGCGCCCATTGCGGAAAATCTGGCGGCCGCTCTTATCATGCTGACGCCGTGGCGCGGCGACCGCATCCTCGTCGATCCGTTCTGCGGCTGCGGCACGATCCCCATCGAGGCGGCTATGATGGCGGCGCATATGGCGCCGGGAAGAAATCGGAATTTTACGGCGGAGAGCTGGACGCACATCGCGGACAGAAAGGATTGGTATAACGCTGTGGATGAGGCGGAGTCTCTGATAGATCCGCATGTGGAGACGGATATTCAGGGGTACGACGTCGATGAGAACGTGGTGGCGGCGGCCAGAGCGAACGCGAAACTGGCGGGCGTGGATCATATGATCCATTTCCAGAGGAGAGACGTGGCCGCGCTCAGCCACCCGAAGAAGTACGGTTTCATCATCACCAATCCGCCTTATGGAGAGCGGAGCGAGGAGAAGAAGAATCTGGCGGGGATTTACGGCGTGCTCGGAGAGCGCTACAGAAAGCTGGACAGCTGGTCGATGTATCTGATCACGGCCTACGAGCAGGCGGAGCAGGCGATCGGCAGGAAAGCGGATAAGAATCGGAAAATCTATAATGGTATGATGAAGACTTATTTCTATCAGTTTATGGGACCGAAACCGAACGGGAGTAAAAGGTAGATGACGGGACAGAGCGATCTGATGACAAGAATGGCGGTCTATTGCGGTGTGTTCGTGGCGGCGGCTATGGCGGTCATGCTATACTACAGCGCCCACAAGATCATCGTGGTGGCAGATGTGGCGCAGGATGAAGTGGCCCAGTCGGTTGACGGGGGCGGCAGACAGGATGCGCCTGTGGTGATCGACAAAAACCGCATAGAAATTGACCGAAACAGTCAAAACACCAGCTATTTCTGTATTCCTCTGCCGGAGAGCGTGCGCGCGGAAGAGGTGACGGTGGAGAACCACTACATGGACAGGGAGCTCTGGGTGAGTATCGCGCCGAAGGAGCTGGACGGCGTGGACACGTTTTACGAGGGCAGCAGCGTGTACGGGAACTGTGAGAGCGTGCAGGAAGGGCATTTCGACGTGGAGAAGAACAGAGTGTGCCTGCGTTTCAAGCTGACCGGCGTGTACGAGTACCACAGCATCTTCGAGGACAATACGCTGTATGTGGAGTTCCTGGCGCCCAAGGAGGCGTACGATAAGATCATCGTCATAGATCCGGCGTACGGGCTGGAAGATACGGGAGTCTCCACGGATGAGATCAGCGCCAAGGAGATCACGCTGGAGGTGGCGAAAGCGCTCAAGACAAAGCTGGACGAAACGGACATCAAGGTGTATTATACAAGAATGGATGACAGTAACCCGGACGCGTTAAGCCGCGTGCAGCTTGCATCTGCCACCAAGGCGGATATGCTGATCCGCATTGAAGTGAGCGGCAACGAGGACAGCAAGCAGTACGGAACAGAGTCTGTGTACAACAGCAGATTTTTTATTCCGGGGTTTGGCAGCGTGGAGCTGGCGGATCTGTTGGAGCGCGAGGTGGTGACAGCCATCAGCGGCAAGGCAAACGGACTGTTGGAGGCGGGAGAGGATGATGCGGTCATCTGCAACGCCACCGTTCCCGCTGCCGCGATCAAGGTGGGGTATCTGACCAACGGGCAGGAGGCGATTCTTCTGCAGCGCGAAGATTACATCCAGCGCATCGCAGAGGGAATTTATCAGACGGTCATCAAAGCATATGAGAAACGGGGATGACAATGGGACGAAAGATCATCTTTGCCACGGGCAACGCGGGCAAAATGCGCGAGATCAGAGAGATATTGGGCGACATGGACATGGAGATCCTGTCCATGAAGGAGGCGGGCGTGGAGACGGACATCGTGGAGGACGGCGCGACTTTTGAGGAAAACGCGGTGATCAAGGCCAAGACGGTGGCGCGCGCTCTCGCGGCGAGGGACGATGCGGCGTATGAAGACGCCGTCGTGATGGCGGACGATTCCGGGCTGGAGATCGATGCGCTGAACGGGGAACCGGGCGTCTACTCCGCCAGATATATGGGCGAGGACACGCCTTACAGCATAAAGAGCGGCAGTCTCATCGAGCGGCTTGCAGGCGTGCCCGACGAAAGGCGGACGGCCAGATTCGTGTGCGCCATCGCCGCCGTGCTGCCCGCGGGAGAGACTGTCACGACACGGGGCGTGATCGAGGGCAGGGTCGGTTATGAGGAGCAGGGCGACAACGGTTTCGGTTACGATCCGATCTTTTATGTGCCGGAGTACGGCTGCACCACAGCGCAGCTTACAGAGGAGGAGAAGAACAGGATCAGTCATCGGGGCAAGGCGCTTAGGGCAATGAAAGAGGAACTGTGGAAAAGGATACCGTAATATGATGAGAATACTGATCGTGAGCGACACCCATCGCAACAATACTAATTTTTTAAAACTGACCGAAAAGATAGGGCATCTCGACATGCTCGTCCACTGCGGGGACGTGGAGGGGAGCGAGCTTGTCATCAGCAGGGCGGTGGACTGCCCTGTGGAGATGGTGCAGGGCAACAATGACTTTTTCTCCGATCTGCCGAAGGAAAAGGAATTTATGATCGGGCAGTACAAGGTGTGGCTGACGCACGGGCACAACTACTACATATCCATGAATACCGAGATGATCAAGCAGGAGGCCCGCGACCGCGAGGCGGACATCGTCATGTGCGGGCACACGCACAAGCCTATGGTGGACATCGGGAACGGCCTGACGCTCATCAATCCGGGCAGCATCAGCTATCCGCGTCAGGAGAACCGCAGACCCAGCTATATTCTGATGGAGATCGACGCTGTGGGAGAGGCGCATTATACGATCAATTATGTGTAAAAAAGCTGTTGACAGAGAAAATGGGATATTATATAATGTAACTTGCGTTGCGGATGGCACAGGCGCTTTTTGCGGGGTGTGGCTCAGCTTGGCTAGAGCGCCTGGTTTGGGACCAGGAGGTCGCAGGTTCGAATCCTGTCACCCCGATGCGTGAAATCAAAATATCTGTGCGGGTGTAGTTCAGTGGTAGAACACCAGCCTTCCAAGCTGGATATGTGGGTTCGATTCCCATCACCCGCTCTGCTTATGCATGATGCATAAGCGATGTGTTCGTAGCTCAGCTGGATAGAGCAACGGCCTTCTAAGCCGTGGGTCGGGGGTTCGAATCCCTTCGAGCACGTTTATATGGTGGGTATGGCGCAGTTGGCTAGCGCGCCAGATTGTGGCTCTGGAGGCCGAGGGTTCGAGTCCCTCTATCCACCTTGCATGGGGAATGCGGCCGGCAAGGTTCGGTATGCAGCCCTTGGCTCTTTACCCGCCGGGACAGTGGGCTATCGCCAAGCGGTAAGGCACAGGACTTTGACTCCTGCATTCGCCGGTTCGAATCCGGCTAGCCCAGTTTTATGGACCACTAGCTCAGGTGGTAGAGCACTTGACTTTTAATCAAGTTGTCTGGGGTTCGAATCCCCAGTGGTTCACTGGAGTATTCATAGCTTACAAGGGGATTCGAACCCCGGTTCGACAATCCCCAGTGGTTCATTGGAGTATTCATAGCTTACAAGGGGATTCGAACCCCGGTTCGACAATCCCCGGTGGTTCATTGGAATATTCATTGGATATTTATTAAGAAAACGGAGAGTTCGGTTTATCCCGGACTCCTTTTTTCGCTTGAGATCATGAAACGGCGGAGAGGAGTACATATGGAGGAGATCAGAGAAGAGAACAAGATGGGCGTCATGCCCGTAAACAGACTGCTGCTCACCATGTCGTTCCCGATGATGGTGTCGATGCTGGTGCAGGCGCTCTACAATGTGGTGGACAGCATCTTTGTGTCCAGGATAGACGAGAATGCGCTGACGGCGGTTTCGCTGGCATTCCCGCTTCAGACATTGATGATCGCGCTGGGCGGCGGCATGGGCGTGGGCGTCAACGCGGTGCTGTCCAAGGCGCTGGGGGAGAAGGATTATGACCGCGCGAACAGGGCGGCGATCAACGGGGTGTTTCTGGCCGGCGTTAATTTCGTGATATTTTTACTGGTGGGCCTGTTCGCGGTGGAGCCGTTCTATAAGAGCCAGACGGCGGACGCGCAGATCATCGGGTACGGCTGCCAATATCTGACGATCGTGTGCTGCTTTGGGTTCGGGGTCTATGCGCAGTTTATCTTTGAGCGGCTGCTGCAGTCCACGGGGCGCACGCTCTACACCATGTTCACCCAAGGGACGGGCGCGATCATCAACATTATTATGGATCCGATTCTGATCTTCGGCTATTTCGGCTTTCCCAAAATGGGCGTCGCGGGAGCGGCGGCTGCCACCGTGTTCGGGCAGATCGTGGCGGGCATTATCGCCTGTGTGATCAATCTGAAAAAAAATACCGATATTAAGCTGCATTTTCGCGGTTTTCGCCCCGATTTCGGCATGATCGGGCAGATCTATGTGGTGGGGATCCCTTCTATTATAATGCAGGCCATCGGCTCTCTGATGACCTACTGCATGAACAGGATCCTGATGGTGTTCACTTCCACGGCGGCAGCCGTGTTTGGCGTATATTTCAAGCTGCAGAGTTTCGTGTTCATGCCGATCTTCGGCCTGAACAACGGCATGGTGCCGATTGTGGCCTACAACTATGGCGCGGCCAAGAAGGACCGCCTGTTAAAGACGGTGAAACTGAGCATCATCTATGCGGTCAGCATCATGTTCGTCGGCTTTCTGGTATTTCAGATCTTTCCGGCGCAGCTCTTCGCGCTGTTTGACGCGTCGGATACCATGCTGGCCATCGGCGTCCCGGCGCTGCGCACGATCAGCATCAGTTTCCTGCTGGCGGGATTCTGCATCATAGAGGGATCCGTCTTTCAGGCGCTCGGCAACGGCGTGTACAGCATGCTGGTGTCGGTGGCCAGACAGCTTGTGGTGCTGATCCCGGCGGCCTATCTGCTGTCGCGGCTCGGCAATGTGGACTATGTGTGGTGGGCGTTCCCGATCGCGGAAATGATGTCTCTTGGCATGACGGTCTACTTCCGCATCCGGATGGGCAGGAAGGTCATCGACCATATCGGGGAAGAAACCTAGGCGGCGCAGGATTGACAGCGGCCTGTCTGAATGATATGATACATAGCGGATTCGGATTTCACTGGGGATCCGAATCTTTTTTTGCGGATGTGGCGGAATTGGCAGACGCGCTGGATTTAGGTTCCAGTGGGCGACCGTGCAGGTTCAAATCCTGTCATCCGCATACAGATAAGAAGGGCGGTTCTAAGAACGGCCCTTCTTGTCATCTAAGCCTTGTTATCCGGCGTCCGATTCGGTATAATCATGACAAAAGGAACGCATAATCATCTTATATCTAAGAAGGAGGAGCATCATGAATCGATTAAAAGACAAGGTAGCTGTCATCACAGGAGGCAATTCGGGAGTAGGAGCCGCGACCGCGAAACTGTTTGCCGCGGAGGGCGCGAAGGTGATCATCACCGCCCGCAGGGAGGCGGCGCTTGCGCAGATCGCGGAAGAGATCGAGAAGGCGGGAGGAACCGTGCTTGCCATCTCCACCGATATTTCCAAGCCGGAGGATCCCGAACGCCTGATGCAGACCGTTATGGATCAGTTCGGACGGATCGATATTCTGGTCAACAATGCGGGGATCCTGGAAGAAGGTCTGAAACCCATCGACCGCTATTCGGACGAGGATTTGGACAGGATCGTGGAGACGAACCAGAAGGGCACTATGCGCTGTATGCGCGCAGCGAGCAGCAGGATGCAGGCGGGCGCGAGCATCGTCAACGTGGCCTCGGTAGCCGGATATGAGGGTTGCGGCGGCGCGGCCTATGTCTCTTCCAAGGCGGCCATCATCGGCGTCACCAAGCACACGGCGCTGCGGTTTCAGGCGCAGGGGATCCGCTGCAATGCGGTGTGTCCCGGAACGATCGTGACCCCGATGACTTCTTCCATGAAGGCCGATGCGCTCGATCAGGATATGTTCGGCGCGATGTCAACCCACTCCAATCTGCGTACGCAGCCGTGCACGGCGGAGGATGTGGCGAATATCCTGCTGTTTTTGGCAAGCGACGAGTCCCGCGCCATGACGGGGCAGATCTTAGTGACGGATTTTGGCGCGAGCCTGTAGGAGATTATAAAGAACGCCCTCTGCGCTTTCGTGCAAGCACGATGCGCAGAGCCGACGCTTTACGCCGCGCATAAGCAGAGACTCGGGACTGCGTCCCTCGTTTCACGTTGCTCGTCATAAAAAAAGAACGTCTTCTGTGCTTTCGTGCGAGCACGATGCGCAGAGCCGTTCTTTTTTCTGACTCTGCTTATGCGCTAATACTGTACCTGGCCTTTCTTGCGTTCGTGGTCGCGCATCTTCGCGTAGACCTCCTGGTATCTGTCCAACGCCTGTTCGGGGGACATGCCCGCGAGATTCTGCTGCTGCATGTAGAGCATTGCCAGCGCCTCGAATTTGTTGGATGGGAAAGTGGCTAGGGATATATTGGTCGTGTTGTCTGCCATCGGTATCAATCCTTTCTCATGTATTCTGAAGATCTTCCGTCAATTACCAGTATAGGCGATAGGCCGCACAAATGCAAGCGTGTCAGGGCAGTCTGACGGTAAAGATACTGCCGCCAACAGGATTGTCCTGCACGGTTATTCTGCCGTGGTGGGCGGATACGATCTCGTAGGCGATGGACAGCCCAAGCCCAAAATGGTCTTTGGCGCTGCGGGACTTTTCCGCCCGATAGAAACGGTCAAAGACGTGCGGCTTGTCCTCGTCCGCTATGCCGATCCCCGTGTCGGTGACGGAGATTTCATAAGAAACTCTGTGTTCCTTGCGGGAACGCAAGGCAAGCTCGATGCTGCCGCCCTCGGGCGTGTAGCTGACCGCGTTGTGCAGCAGGATAGACAATACCTGCGAGATACGGTCGGCGTCGCAGTTACAGCGCGCTATGGGTGTGTCCGGGAGAGACAGGGACAGCGTCAGACGTTTGTTTTGGCACAGCGGCTCAAACGCCTCATAAGTGTTGAGGCACAGCGTGTCAAGCTCCACGGGTTTGCGCTCGATGGGAAAACGGTTCACGCCGGAGCGGGTCAGCGCCAGCAAATCGTCGATCAGATGGTTCATGCGCCGCCCCTCCTTGCGAATGGTCTGGAAAAACCCTTCCCGCTCTTCCTCGGAGGCGTCCCTGCAGCACTCGCTGCTGGCCAGAATGACGGACAGGGGCGTGCGCAGTTCGTGGGAGGCGGCCGCCACGAACCGGAGCTGTTTCTCATGATTTTCGCGCAGCGGTTTTAACAGTCTGCCCGTAAAAAACCATGCGAACACAAACAGCAGGACGCAGGCGGTCACGTCGATCTGCGCGAAGAGCGCTCGCTGGCGGCGGATAGACTCGTGGAGAGGGCTTAATGAGTACAGGATCATGATGAGCGTGGTGGAATTGCCGTGCTCGATGTCGATGCGGGAGGCATAGTAGGAATCGCCTGTCGTCGGGGAGGTGAAAGGGTACTCGACGTGCCAGATGCCTGAGTAGCTACTGCCGTCCGGAGAGAGGATCTGCACTTCCAGTCCGGTGTCGTAGGCTGCGAGGCTCTCCGACAGCAGCTCCTGACTGTGAGAGTCGAGAGAACCGCTGAGCGTGTTGTGCAGGAAGGGAACGCCGTTGTCCGTCACATAGATGATATAGTCGTTCTGGGCCTCCAGCCTCGCGAGCCACTGCATGGAGACGTAAGTGGACTGTTCCAGATTGGCGGTGATGGTACCGATGTCATTTTGAAAGGAATCATAACGGCTCGTGCGCAGATTGCCCTCAGAGACACGCAGATAAAGCAGTGACATGAAAATCATAATCGCTGCCGTGCTGCCGCCGCACAGTATGGTAAAGAATAGGTGCGCCCTTCGGAACATAGCCGCCTGATCCGCCTCTCTTTCCGCCCTTTTTCTCCCGCGGCAGGCGGCCTACGTTGCCGCATCCCGGGGCAATTTCTTTGCGTTTTGTTCACAGGAAAGACCGTTTGTTTTTTCCGGGGGGGGGCAGGATATAGGCGAGTCGGTAGCCCACGCCCCGCACGGTCTTGATCTGCAGCAGGCTGCCCACGGCTTTCAGCCGCCGCCTGAGAAAATAGATATAGTTGTCCAGGTTCCCGTCCTCCACGTCGCTGTCAGGCCCCCAGACCTTCAAAAGAAGAGTCTCGCGGGCAATCGTCTTCTCGGGCATGTGGAGAAAGCTTTCCAACAGGCTGGCCTCCCGTCTGGAGAGAGTGCTGGTTCCCGCAGGCCCCGTCAGACACATCTCATGTCCCGCCCATGTGACGTCATGATAGGAAAGGGCGTCCGGCTGCACGTTCAGCACGGTTGCGCGTCTGGTGACACAGCGGATGCGGGCGAGCAGTTCTTCAAACTCAAAAGGTTTTACCAGATAATCGTCCGCGCCCAGATCCAACCCTTCGATCTTGTCCTCCAGCGTGCCCAGCGCCGTGATCAGGATGACGGGCGTGTGGACAGACTGACGGCGCAGGACGGTCAAGACTTCCGTCCCCGCCTGACAGGGGAGCATGCGGTCCAGCAGGATTACGTCATAGATGTTCTGCGCGCCGTAGTAGAGAGCCTCGTCGCCGTCATAGCAGGAATCCACGCTGTAGCCCTGTCCGGTGAGCTGCCATGTCAGCGCTTTATTCAGATCTTTGTCGTCCTCCGCCAGCAGGATACGCATATCGGCTGTTTCTCCTTCTTTTCATTATTATAATAGTATCATACAAATCTTGAAACAATCTCTAAAAAGAATTAAATTTATTCTTAAGTTTCTTTAGAGGAAGGTTAGAGATTACACCGGTATACTGATGTCAAGATACAGGGCGGACCGTGCGGATGTACGGCCGCGCGGCTGCGGGATAAGCGGATCATGATAAATATAGGATGAAATAATGAGTGTTAGCGAGGAGAGTATGCCTGCATATTCGACGAGCGGCGAATGTCAATCATGAATCGCAGATTCATGATATAGGAAATACAGGATAGGAAGATCAGGAAGGGAGACAAAAAATGCAGAGCAGACAGATGAGAAAGAAACTTACGGCGCTCTCTGTGGCGGCGGCAATGGCGCTCGCGCTTGCGGGCTGCGGCGGCAGCGCGGGTCAGCCGGATGGTACAGCGCAGGGAGAGGGCTATCTCGCGCCGGAGGGCACCATCGCCGCCATCGACAAGGAAGTGTCCATGGGGCGGTATGTGGAGACGCAGATCGACCTGACGGAACAGTTGAAAGCGCAGAACGCGGGCATGGAGATGCAGTTCATGTGCCGTCTGGAGGACGGGCGGGTCGTCGTGCTGGACAGTATCGCGGGCGTGCTGGTGTCCGGGGACGAGGGCGATACCTGGAGCGTAGAAAATCCCACGTGGTTTACGCAGATGCAGCAGGAGCAGAACTACATCAGCACGATGGCCATGACGCCCGACGGCACGGCAGCAGTCGTGTACGATCCGTCGGAAAACGGCGACGAGTATCAACCCGTGATGAAACTTATCCTTCCCGACGGTACGGAAGTGCCCGTGGAGCCGGATCTGACGGAGGAGGAAAAGTACGTCAGACAGGTGACGGCGAGCGAGGAGGGACGCATCTTCGCCAACACCTTCGACGGTGTGTACGAGATCACGGCGGACGGCGGCAGCGAGAAGATCGCGGGATTAGGCCCTTCGGCGGCCGGTTCGATGTGGATCTGGGCGCGGGGCAGCCTGCTCTATCTGGATACGGGCACGGGCGCGCCGCTGATCTATGATCTGGATGCGGACGCGTATGTGGAGGATGAGGTTCTGGCGGAATTCATGGAGACGAACTATGCGGACCGCTCCTACAACGGCAGCGCCTCCGCCTCTGTGTATCTGCTGCCGGGGGCGGACGACACCCTCTATATCGCGGGCAGCAGGGGCATCCACCGCCATGTGGTGGGCGGCAACATGATGGAGCAGATCGTGGACGGCGATCTCTCGATCCTGAGCAATCCGGCCTACAACTTCGTCTCCATGCTGGAGCTGGACGGAGATACCTTTCTGGCGATCTTCGACAACGGCAAGGCGGTTCGTTTCCGCTATGACCCGAACGTGCCCAGCCTGCCGGAGAATACGCTGGTGATTTACAGTCTGCAGGAAAATGCGGACGTCAGACAGGCGATCGCCGCTTTTCAGACGACGCACCCGGACACCTTCGTCTCCTACAAGGTGGGCATGAGCGACGACGATTCGGTGACGGCGGAGGACGCGGCGAAAAGGCTGAACACGGAGATCATGGCGGGCACAGGGCCCGACCTGATCGTGCTGGACGGGCTGCCGGTGGATTCCTATGTGGAAAAAGGGCTGCTGCTCGACCTGACCGACTATCTGGCGCAGTACAGCCGGAAGGAACCGCTCTTCGACAATGTGATCGAGGCGTTAAAAACGGACGGCAGGGCGTACATGGCCTGCGGCACGGTCATACTGCCGATGCTCGTGGCGAAGGAGGCCCAGACCGCGAATCTGACAGATCTGTCAGGCGTGGCTGATACGGTGGAAAGGCTGCGGGCGGCAAATCCCGGAGAGGACATCGTCGGCATCTGTGACGAGAGAGATCTGCTGGAGCAGTTCATCAGCACCGGTGCGCCCGCGTGGATGCGGACGGACGGCACGATCGACAGGGACGGCATCGGGCAGTATCTGGAACAGTGCAAACGCATCTGGGACGCCCAGATGGACGGGATCTCCACGGACATCGTCAAAGCCTACGGGGAGGATGGCCCGTACTATACGGGATTCGGCGCGGAGGAGATCAGGAGCGGCATGGTCGAGCACGGCATCCAACAGGGAGTCACCGCCTATGCCATGGGCGAGATGAAACTGCTGAGCGGCTGGACGATCTCATATTACACCTACGCGCAGTTACTCTCCATCAGGCGCAATTTCCTGAAGGACTGTGACGACGTGACCGCCGTGCCGATGCAGGGGCAGTGCACGGGCGTGTTTGCGCCAAGGACGCTGATCGGCGTCAGCGCGGCCTCGGGTAAGCAGGCGGAGGCGCAGGCTTTTCTGGACGTCTTTCTGTCCGCCGACGCGCAGAGCATGTACAGCGGGTTCCCGCTGAATCAGAACGCTTTCGACATGCAGTTCACGCCGGAGGCCTCCTATCTGGGGCCGAATGATGAGTATGTCTATCTGTCCACCCAGTGGAAGGACGGCAAACAGTTCGATTTCACGATCTACTGGCCGGAGGATGCGCAGATTGCGGACTTCAAGGCGCAGATCGGCGCGCTCACCACGCCTTATATCCCGGACGGCATGCTGGAGCAGGCAGTGCTCGGCGAGGGCGTGGGCTATCTGAAGGGAGAGTGCACGCTGGAGGAGACGCTTGACGCTGTCGAAAAAGATGCGGAGATCTATATGGCGGAGTAGATAAAAAGAATATGCAGAATAGAAGGAGCATGGAAATGGATAGGAAAGAGCACACAAAGGCAAGGGTGCGCAGCTCGGCGCGCAGGCTTGCGGCCATTCTGCTGGCGGCGGCCATGACGGCCGGGCTTGCTGGCTGCGCCGCAGAGGAGGAGAAAGAGACGGACAGCCGACAGACGGCGGACAATGCGGACACAGGGACGAAAGAAGGCGCACAGGGCGCGGGAGACGCGGCCGACGGCCAGACCGCCATGGGGCGGTATGTGGAGGAGGAGATCGATCTGTCGGGGCAGCTCAGCACCCCGGCCTTTATGGGGATGCGGGAGGACGGCAGCCTTGTCATTATGGACACGGAGACGGGCATTTTCGTCTCCAAGGACGACGGCGCGACGTGGACGCAGGACGATCCTGCGTGGTATACCGCGATGAAGGCGGAAGAGACGATTTATCTGAGCGGTATGGCGATGCTCCCCGACGGCACGGCGGCGGTGGTCTATGTGCCCGACACGGAGAGTGAGGACTGGCGGCAGGAGGTCGCCCTCTATGCGCCTGACGGGACGGAGGTCGAGCTGACGCTTGCATTCACGGAGGAGGACGGCTACGCCAGAGACTTGGAAGTGAACTCCGACGGACGTTTTTTCGTGAGAACCAGCCGCAACGTCTATGAACTGCATCCGGACGGCAGCGGCGGCAAGGTATTGACGCCGGAGGATAGCTCCCATGTCTGGGCACACAACAATTTGTTGTATATTGACTGTGAGATGGACGGCATGGAGATGCCCGCCGTCTATGACATGGACGCGGAGGAGTATATCGAGGATACGGTGCTGGTGGATTTCGTGCAGAAAACCTATGGGGGCCGCTACTATAACGGCCACTACTACGCCACGATGAGTCTGCTGCCGGCGGACGGCGACACGGTCTATCTCTTCGGGCCGAAGGGCATCCACAGACATTCCGTGGGCGGCAATATGGTGGAACAGATTGTGGACGGCGCGCTCTCTCATCTGAGTAACCCGGACTATTCACTGATCGTCACGCTGCAGCTTGCGGACGACGAGTTTCTGGCGCTCTGCGCGGGCAATAAACTGCTGCATTTCACCTACGACCCGGACGTGCCGACGGTGCCGGAGAACATACTGACGGTGTACAGCCTTACGGAGAACGACGACATCAGACAGGCGATCTCCTATTACCAGACGCAGAATCCGGAATGGTTCGTCTCCTACGAGATCGGCATGGAGGACAGCGCCGTGACCAGAGACGACGCGCTCAAGAAACTGAACACGGAAGTCATGGCGGGCACAGGCCCCGATCTGATCGTGATGGACGATCTGCCCATGGATTCCTATATCGAAAAAGGGCTGCTGCTCGACCTGACGGACTACTTTGTGCAGTACAGCCGGAAGGATCCGCTCTTCGACAACGTGATCGAGGCGCTCAAAGTGGACGGCAGGGCGTACATGGCCCCGGCGGTCATGGAACTGCCCGTGGTGGGGGCACAGGAAAAGTATGTCACAGATATGACAGATCTGTCAGGCGTGGCGGACGCGCTGGAGCGGATGCGCGCGGACTATCCGGGAGAGAACCTGACCGGCATGGTGAGCAGCGGGGAGGTGTTGAAACGTTTCGTCTACACCAGCGCGCCGCTGTGGATCAACGAGGACGGCGCGCTCGATACGGAAGTGATCGGGGCATATCTGGAACAGTGCAAGCGCATCTACGACGCGCAGATGGACGGACTGGACAAAGACATCCTGGCGAAATATATGGAGCGCAACGAGAGGATTTCCTCTTACAATGGGATCGACATGTCCACTTATGAGGCCAGCGCGGGTAATGATGTGCTGACGGTGATCAGCGGCGAGCAGCATATGGTGAGCGGTGACATCGACGCTATGTGGTACTATACGGAGATGCTGGGCTTAGAGAGAGCGCCGGGCTGCGAGGACGTCCGCGTGGTTCCCATGCAGGGACAGTGTACGAATGTGTTCAAGCCCAGAACGATGCTGGCGATCAGCGCCGCCTCCGCCCAGCCCGACGCGGCGAAATCCTTTATGGATCTGTTTCTCTCCGCAGACGCACAGGCCAATTATAACGGCTTTCCGCTGAATCAGGCGGCCTTTGACAAGCAGCTTACGCCGCCCGCGGATCTGGGAGAGAACAACGTGTACGGCACTCTCGCCAGCAGTAACGGGGATGAGGAACCCATCACGCTGCACACTTACTGGCCCACGGAGGAGGAGACGGCGGCATTTAAAGAGCGTCTCGCCTCGCTGAAGACAGCCTACATCACCGACAGCGTGCTGGAGAGTACGGTGTTCCAGGCGGGCAGCGGCTACTTAAACGGCGAGCGGAAACTGGAGGATGCGCTGGCGGAGATCGAGAAGAGGGCGGCGATCTATATGGCGGAGTAGA
>CANRPO010000030.1 GCA_947632515.1 uncultured Lachnospiraceae bacterium | reverse complement strand
CAATCCACAGCATCTTAAACAGCATACCCGAAACCATAGAATTGGTAAAGAGTGGGTATGACTCTATAATACGAGGAACAGTATGGAGAAACTGTGACCGTTGCTATATTCCAAGCCATGTGAGATGTACTGGCGGAGCAGAGGCAAAATCTGCTTTCCGTTGACGATGTAATGGTGATAGTTGCTAGGCAGATTGCGGTGATAGACAAGAAAATCGCTGACCCGTTTAAACATTTGGCAGAAAATGATTGGGCGAGCAGAAAAATAAAGATATTCGGAGAAAGTGACATGGTAAAATCAGAGGTCAAAGAAATCATTAGACAATTGAAGAAAAAGGAAATTAGGGTTGTGGATGTCCCAGAAGAATATAAGAATGAAATTCAGCTTGTGACTTTTGAACGAAAAGCAGGTTTGCGTATAACAGGGAAAAGAGGATTTGATATTATTTCTAATTCTTTCTTCATTGAAGAAACGTTAATTTATGCAGACACAGATGGTACGGAACGAAAAAGAAGCATTTCTCTATCATTTGATAATTTTGATTCCTATTTTGATTTTTTGAATGGAGATATTTATGATAATGCTTGCTATACATTTTGCCCCTTTTCGAGAATATCTATTTCTAAAAAAATCGACGTAAAAAAGTTGATGGCCCCAAAAGCGTTCGTTGAAGATACAATAGATGATTATTCATTGGCATTATCGAATGAAGAAAAAGATGACTATGAAGAGGGAAGTCAAATTCATAAATGTTGTCAACAGTGGATTAAGAAATTTAATAATTGTAGTAGTTATGATGAATTAGTAAAAGTTGTGAAGAATTATAAAAAATCTAAGATTTATTCCATTGTTGATCTTAGCTTTTTCTTTTTTCAGTACATTTTTACAGATGTCAGGGATAAACAACGTTTCTCTATTGTTATGGAATATATGTCCTCCGGTGCTTATCCGGAATACAAAATGATAAATGAATTATGTTCAATATATAATCCTGATGACGTTATGCAGTCATTTGACTACTCGTTGGGAGTAAAGAGAACAATATATAAGCATAAGAAGAGCTTGGGAAATTACATATGCTGCTTGAAAAATGGAAAGATTAAATTTCATTCAGAAGCATTTTTTGATAAAAAAACACATTATTATTGCGAAGAAACTCGAGGCTATCGAGAGGATAATAAATATTCTCCTATCACAACAATTTATAGATATTTTGAAACGTTTGATGAATTTGTTAGGTATCGAAACGGAGATTTAACACATTGTGATTTATCGGGTGCGCTTGAATGTGATGCGGATTTTTCTCATTACATTATTGATGAAACGACAAAATTACCAGTTCATATAAATACAGAGGCTACTTATTCGATAAAAAAATACTATCAAAACAGAAAATTTTATGTAACACAACAGTGGTGTTTTACATCTGGTAGTGTGATAAAAGAATACAGGCATTCTTTTGATTATTTTTTTGATTTTGTTGCTTTTTTGAAAGGAGATTTGTCTAAGGCCAATCTACTTTTTTGCGATGGTCTGATGTTTTTAGAAGAGTGGAATACCATTGATTTTACAAATTCTAAAATGAAAAGCTCTTTATGTGAAAAATTTGGTTTGAAGTATGATACCCAAGAAATTAATGAAAATTTAATTGAATCTTTTGATTGTATAGAGAAGAATGAAAATGAAACTGCTTTAGTTCTTCAAACATCGAGAAACTTAACAGAAGAAGCTGAGAGAAAAGATTTATCAACTCTTGATTTATCACTTGATTACAAAGTTCAACGAGTTTACTACATTTCGGATATTCATCTTATGCACAGAATACAAAGTGCAGATTGTCGTTCAAAAGAAGATGTTATATATGTGATCCAAAAAATCGTTGATATGATTGCTAAAGAAGCAAGAAGCTTGTTATTGATTGATGGTGATGTGGCATCAGATTTTGGAATATTTCAGTTATTTGTAAAGATGCTTTCCAAAGCATTAAATCAGAATGTACCGGTTGTGTTTACGCTCGGAAATCATGAGTTATGGAGTTTTCCAGACTTTCAAATGGAGCAGATTGTTTCAAAATATCGTGCTGTTTTAGAAGAATATGGTATGTATTTACTTCATAACGATCTTCTTTACAAAGAAGATCGTGGCCGTTTTGCTGGTTCGAACGCAGGAATACATTTGATTAAATATCGGGATTTGTGCCAAATGAATGAAATGCAAGTTTCTGACCGCTTGCGAAATGCGAGATATGTGATTCTCGGCGGACTGGGATTTTCGGGATATAATATGGAGTTTAATGCCAATAACGGCATATATCGAATGACTGTGGATAGGGATACTGAAATAAAAGAATCTAAAATTTTTGAAGATATGTATAATCGTTTACGCTCTATTCTTGCCAATAAGAATACGATTATTCTAACACATACCCCTAAAAAAGATTGGTGTAGAGAAGCAGGTCCTGATAAAAATTATGTTTATGTAAGTGGACATACACACAGGAATTTTTTTCATGATGACGGTGAGTATAGAGTTTATTCGGACAATCAAGTGGGATACCATAGCGAGAACTCTCATTTGAAAACTTTTTTGATTGATAATGATTATGATTGTTTTTCTGATTATGAGGATGGCATATTTGAAATCACGAGGGAGCAGTACAAGGACTTTTACCGAGGGAAAAATATATTAATGACTTTTCAGCGGAAAGTAAATATACTTTATATGCTAAAAAAGCATGGGTATTACTGTTTTATACACAAATCAAGAAGTGGCGGTCTTACTATCCTTAACGGTGGTGTAATGAAAAAAATGGAAATTCAAGATGTTCAGTATTATTATGATAATATGGACGCTATGATTTCTATAATAAAAACACCTCTTGACAAGTTTACTACATTCCAAAAACGCGTTGCAGATATGGTGAAAAGAATTGGTGGAATTGGCACGATTCATGGGAGCATAATTGATATTGATTTCTATAATCATATATATGTGAACCCGGTTGACTTATCAATGACAGGATATTGGGCATCCGATATAATTAACAAAATTGTATATTCGTCCATTCCGGCGTTATTGGAGAAGAACTGTCCTACAATATTTGGCGAATATGTCAAACTTCTTAAAGGTAATGGCGAAAATCCGTTAGCACCAAAACAACAAACGGATGTTGCAATATTACCACAGACGTATCTTGATACGGATATTTACAAGGCGTCAAGAGAAATAAAGAAAATGCAGAAGCTTCATTCAAATATATTAAGTTCTTGGTACGAAGATACTCTACATAAAAAACCTCAAATTGAACATACATAGAATTAGCTATTTTTGAAATTGATAGGTCAGACAAAGATTTATCTGATTCAATAGATGTTCGGCTAGGATAGCCGATTTTAAGATTTTTAGGTGTTTTTATTAGCTAGAATTAAGCGAAACATATTGAAACATAGTATTTTCACGGTATTTAAGGGGTGTTGTATTCGGTAGGGGCACTTTTCCGAAAAGGGATTTCTTTAAAGGATATTATCTGTGCACTCCCAATGAAAACGCAGAAAATTCATTTTTGCTTAAAAATCAACATCTAAATTGAAAAAATCATCAAATAAGACGTTGATTTTTAAGCAATATGGGATATAATAGAATAAGAAAATCCCCTAGAAGGACAGAATGAGGAGTGCAGAGAATCATGCTGATACAATTTAATTTCAAAAATTTTAAATCTTTTCGGGATGAAGTATCGCTTGATCTGTCGGCGACAAAAATAAAAGAGCATGAAAGCCATGTCGTAGACATCGCAAATGACAAGTTGTTAAAAGTGGCGGCAATTTATGGCGCTAATGCAAGCGGAAAGTCCAACGTATACGATGCTTTTGATTATATGACTTATTATGTGGCAGAGTCTTTCAATTTTGGCGGTGAAGAGGATAATCGCCGGAAAAAAGAAAACAATTATATGAAAGTTACGCCATTTTTATTTGACGAAAAAAGCCGTGATGAAGAAACTACCTTTGAGGTATTTTATGTGGACAATACGGAGAATACCGGGAAGATATATCAATATGGATTTTCACTGAAAAGGGATGAAGTTGTAGAGGAATGGTTGTATTCCAAGGCTAAGACGGCGAGAAACAGCTACAGGACGATTTTTTATCGAAAAAAAGGTGAAGAACTGGAGATGAATGGTTTTCCAAAAAACCATGTGGAAAATATCAAGGCATCTTTAAATAAAGAGACGCTTATTGTTTCTCTCGGAACGAAACTGCGGATTGCCAAGCTGAAAAAGGTCAGGGATTGGTTTTTGAATAATGAGGTTCTTGATTTTGGCGATCCGGCAGAAAACTTTTTTCGCTCAAGAGTGCTGCCCGAAGGTTTTACGGACAGTAGGGAGGTACAGGGAAATGTGGTAAAGTATTTTGCATCTTTTGATGAAACAATCAAGGACTTTAATGTGGAAGAACTGCCACAGGAAGATGAAAAGGATGTCGGTAAGAGTTATAAGATCGATGCCCTTCATAAAATGACAGACAGTCAGAAGATGGCAGCTATTCCGTTAAAAATGGAATCAAGCGGAACGTTGAAAATGTTTGCGCTTTATCCTTCGTTGAAGGATGTACTGGATAATGGGGGCACGTTGTTTATTGATGAACTGAATGCCAGACTGCATCCGTTATTAGTGCGGAACATCGTATTAACATTTTTGTCTTCTGAAATCAATACGCAGAATGCGCAACTGATTTTTACAACTCATGATATTTGGCAATTCTCTAACGAACTGCTGCGGCGGGATGAAATCTGGCTGGTGAACAAAAACAGGGACGGGATCTCTGAATTATACTCTTTAGCGGACTTTAAAGACGAAGAAGGCAACAAGGTGCGTAGAGATGAGATGTTGTCTAAGAAGTATCTGACGGGCAGCTATGGTGCCATCCCTGCATTGAAACCCTTGAAAATGCTGACAGGGAGGGCCGCAGATGACGAATAAAGGAGAAAAACCCGGTAACCGCAGGGCCGGAAAAAGAAAGGACCGGACTAAGCGGGTAGGGACCAGAATACCGGAATTAGGCTATTACCTGATCGTGACAGATACGGAAGAAACGGAGAAAAATTACTTTGAAGGGCTGAGGGACAGCATTCCGGCCGAACTGCAGGACCGCCTGGTGATAAAAGTGGAAAAGGCGAAAACAGTAGAGTTGGTGGAACGGGCTATGGAACTTACCGATACAGAATCGCAATATCGTATTCCGTGGATCGTTTTTGACAGGGATCAGGTAAAGGACTTTGATGAAATTATAGAAACTGCTGAAAAAAACGGCATCAATAGCGGATGGTCGAATCCGTGTTTTGAAATCTGGCTGTATTCATATTTTGGAGAAATGCCTGCAATCAGGGAGTCCTATACATGCTGTAATCGGTTTGCGGAGAAATTTGAGAAGATTACGGGACAGAAATATTTGAAGAAAGACAGAGAGATCTATCGAAAACTGGTGCAGTATGGCGATGAAGAAAAGGCTTTTCAGATAGCAAAACAGCGCTATAAAAAGTGTATAGAGGATGGGAAAAAGAAACCGTCGGAGATGTGGCCTGCGAGTACGGTGCAGCGATTGGTTGAAGAGATATTAAAAAAATCGTAAGAATATCGGTTATGAAAGGCTTTGCCCCATTTTTATTGGCGCGTCTTTTTGTGAGGCGGGCATAAACGGCAGGATGAAACTATGGCGACTTGGAATTCCCGCGGACTGCGCGGTTCTACACTGGAAGATCTGATCAACAGGACAAATGAAAAGTATCTGGAGAACGGGCTGGCGCTCATCCAGAAGATACCGACGCCCATCACGCCCATCAATATCGACAAGGAGAGCAGGCATATCACGCTGGCCTACTTCGATCAGAAGAGCACGGTGGACTACATCGGCGTGGTGCAGGGCATTCCGGTCTGTTTTGACGCGAAGGAGTGCGCGGCGGACACTTTCGCCCTGCAGAATATCCACGAACATCAGGTGGAGTTCATGGGGCAGTTCGAGAGGCAGAAGGGTATCGCTTTTTTTCTGATCTACTATTCCCACAAGGATATTTTCTACTATCTGCCCTATGAGATGCTGCGGTTCTTCTGGGACAGGGCGAAGGAGGGCGGGCGGAAAAGCTTTCGTTACGAGGAGTTGAACCCGGAATATGTTCTGCCCAAAAAGCACGGGATCCTCGTGCCCTATCTGGACATCCTGCAGAAAGACCTGGACGACCGGGCGGATTGAGGGACGCAGGCGGCATGGCGGGCGCGGACCGAGACGGCCGAAAAGGGTTGACAAAACGGCGCGCATGGGATATAGTATAGAAAGTTTAGTTCTCTAACTAATTAGCGAATTAGCGCTTTAAAGCGCTAAAGAAAATAATGCGCTAAAGGAAACTCAGGAAGGAACAGGATATGAGCAGCAAATTGGTACATACCCCTGAGGGAGTCAGGGACATCTACGGGGAGGAGAAGGCGAAGAAGACTGCGGTGGAGCAGCTTTTGCGGCAAAAGATCGCAAGCTACGGGTATCGTGAGATCCAGACGCCGACTTTTGAGTTTTTTGACGTATTTTCCAAAGAAGTAGGGACGACGCCTTCCAGGGAGCTGTACAAATTTTTTGACAAAGAGGGCAATACGCTTGTCCTGCGGCCGGATTTTACGCCCTCTATCGCCAGGTGCGCGGCGAAGTATTTTATGGATGAGGAGGTGCCGATCCGCTTTTTCTATCAGGGCAACACGTTCACGAACACTTCCCTTTTGCAGGGCAAGCTGAAGGAAGTGACGCAGATGGGAGCGGAGCTGATCGGAGATGCGTCGGTGCAGGCGGATGCGGAGATGATCGCCATGACCATCGAGGCCCTGTATCACGCGGGGCTGTCGGATTTTCAGATCAGCGTCGGCAATCTGGAATACTTTAAGGGGATCTGCGCGGAGGCAGGGCTCTCCGAGGAGACGGAACTGGAGCTGCGGGAATACATTTCCGGCAAGAATTATTTCGGCGCCGAGGAGTTGTTGGACAACGCCCATGTGGAGCGCCGCGACAAGGAACTGTTACTCAAGGTGGGCGAGCTGTTCGGAACGGCGGCGATCTTGGACGAGGCGAAGAAGGCGGCCGCCAACGAGCGCTCCGGAAACGCTGTGAAGAGGCTTGAGAAGGTCTATGAGGCGCTGTGCGACTACGGCGTGGAGAAGTATGTTTCCTTTGACTTGGGCATGCTGAGCAAATATAATTACTACACAGGCATTATCTTCAAGGGCTATACCTACGGCGTGGGAGACGCCATCGTGAAGGGCGGCCGCTATGACAATCTGCTGGGGCGTTTCGGCAAGAAAGCGCCTGCCATCGGATTCATGATCGTGGTGGACGATCTGCTGGCGGCCATGAGCAGACAGGGCGTGGTCATTTCCACGGACGACGAAACGATAAAACTGTATTACGGCGAGGCTGATTTCCGTCACAGGCTGCTGGAGGCGAAGGAGCTTCGCGCGGCGGGAAAACGCGTGGAGCTTTTGCCGGAACGATAACGGAGAAAAGAGTAAAGGGAGCATGAGTGAAGAGAGATATTTGACGTTTGCCCTCGGCAAAGGGCGGCTTGCCAACAGGACGATGGAGCTTTTTGAGAAGGTCGGCATTACCTGCGAGGAGATGAAGGACAAGGATTCGCGCAGGCTGATCTTTGTAAATGAGGAATTGAAATTCAGATTTTTTCTGGCGAAGGGGCCGGATGTGCCGACCTTTGTGGAGTACGGAGCGGCGGACATCGGCGTGGTGGGCAAGGATACCATCATGGAGGAGAACAGGCGCGTGTACGAGGTGCTTGATCTCAAGTACGGCAAGTGCAGAATGTGCGTCTGCGGGCCCAAGAGCGCGGAGGAGTTACTGCGGCACCATGAGATGATCCGCGTGGCGAGCAAGTACCCGAATATCGCCAAAGACTATTTCTACAACAAAAAACATCAGACGGTGGATATTATCAAGCTGAACGGTTCCGTGGAGCTTGGGCCCATCGTGAAACTGGCGGATGTGATCGTGGACATCGTGGAGACGGGCTCCACTCTGCGGGAGAACGGACTGGAGGTTCTGGAAGAGATCTGTCCGCTGTCGGCGCGCATGATCGTCAATCAGGTCAGCATGCAGATGGAGCCGGAGCGGATCAAGAGACTGATCGCCGATCTGCGAAAGCATCTGTGACCGGATCCGCCGACATGGAACAGACGAGGATCGAGCCAAATGACCGGGAGGATTGGATAAACATGATGAAAACAGTCAGATTGACGGCGGACACGCAGAAGGATTTGTTAAACAGCCTTTTGAAGAGAAGTCCGAACAATTATACCGAATATGAAAATGTGGTTGCGGAGATCATAAAGAATGTCAGGGAGAAAGGCGACGAGGCTGTCTTTGCCTACACGAGACAATTTGACAGCTGGGACGTCGATGCGGGCACGGTGCGCGTGACGAGGGGCGAGATCGAGGAGGCCTTCGGCGCGATAGAGCAGGAGTTTGTGGAGGTGCTGAAAAGAGCCGCCGCGAATATTGAAGATTTTCACCGCAGACAGCTGCGAAACAGTTGGTTCGAGACAAAACCTGACGGTAGTATCCTGGGGCAGCGGATCCTGCCGATCGAGGTCTCGGGCGTGTATGTGCCGGGCGGCAAGGCGGCTTATCCCAGCAGCCTGTTGATGAACGTGATCCCCGCGAAGGTGGCGGGCGTGGAAAAAGTCATCATGACGACTCCCGCAGGCGCGGACGGCAAGGTCAACGCGGGGACGCTGGTGGCTGCAAAGATCGCGGGCGTGGACGAGATCTATAAGGTGGGCGGCGCGCAGGCCATCGCGGCGATGGCGTTCGGCACGGAGACGATACCGAAGGTGGACAAGATCACGGGGCCGGGCAATATCTTCGTGGCGCTGGCCAAGAAAGCCTGTTTCGGCTATGTGAGCATCGATTCCATCGCGGGGCCCAGCGAGATCTTGGTGATCGCGGACGAGACGGCAAACCCGCGCTATGTGGCGGCGGATCTGTTGTCGCAGGCGGAGCACGACGAGCTTGCCAGCGCGATTCTGATCACAACGGACGAAGAACTGGCGAAGAAGGTGGAGCGGGAGATCGACGGTTTTCTGGAAGAGCTGTCCAGAGCGCAGATCATCCGAAAGTCGCTGGCGCAGTACGGCTACATACTGCTGGCGGACTCCATGGACGATGCGGTGGAGGCGGCCAACGCCATCGCGTCCGAGCACCTGGAGATCTTGACGAAGGACCCCTACGCGGTGATGACGAAGATCCGCAACGCCGGGGCGATCTTTCTGGGAGAGTATTCTTCCGAACCGCTGGGAGATTACTATGCGGGGCCGAACCATATCCTGCCCACCAACGGCACGGCGAAGTTCTTCTCGCCGTTGAATGTGGATGATTTCATGAAAAAGACAAGCGTGATTTCCTACTCGGAGGAGGCGCTCAGGAAAGCGCACAGGGATATTGAACTGTTCGCCGGGAAGGAAGGGCTGACGGCGCACGCGAATTCCATCAGGGTGCGTTTCACGCAGGATTGACGCATTATATATCAGCGGGTGGGTCCGGGCGGTGCGAGGGCGCACGGAGCGCCGGCCGCGTATGGGAAGAGACAGCCTCCTGCACAGAGGGATGGCGGAAAGAAGGATTAGTTATGGCAAGAACAGCGAGTATTCATAGAAAGACGAAGGAGACGGACATTGACATGACGTTTGCCTTGGACGGGACAGGCAAAGGCGACGTGGACACGGGGATCGGTTTTCTGAATCATATGCTGGAGGGATTCTCCAGACACGGTTTCTTCGATCTGACGCTGCGTGTTGACGGCGATCTGGAAGTGGACGGCCATCACACTGTGGAGGATACGGGGATCGTGCTCGGTCAGGCCATCCGCGAGGCGCTTGGAGACAAGGCGGGCATCAGGCGTTACGGCTCCTCGATCCTGCCGATGGATGATGCGCTCTGTCTGTGCGCTGTGGATCTGTGCGGCAGACCTTATTTTGTCCTTGACTGCGAATTTGGAACAGAGCGGGTGGGCGATCTGGAGACGGAGCTTGTGCGGGAGTTTTTCTATGCGGTAAGCTACAGCGCAGGCATGAATCTGCACATCAAAATGTTCCACGGGCTAAACGCGCATCACATGATCGAGGCGATGTTCAAGGCTTTTGGCAAGGCATTGGACGAGGCGGTTACACATGATGAGAGAATCGCGGGCGTGCTCAGCACGAAAGGCGCGCTGTAGACAAAAGAACGGTACGGAGAGGTTTATCGAAAAATATGAGTTACAAGAAATTTATTCCCTGTATTTATCTGTATAAGGGCAACGCCGTAAAAGGACTTGACGATAAGACGATCCTGGATACGAATCCGGCGGCGCTGGGTAAATTCTACGGCGACAACAACGCCGACGAGCTGATCGTCTACGATCTGTCTGACGGTGACGCGGAGCACGAGGAGGCGTTAGACATCATCAAGGCGATCTGCGCGGACGCGGAGATCCCCGTGACCGGCGCCGGCAACGTAAAGCGCATGGAGGACGTCAAGAAACTGCTCTATGCAGGCTGTAAGAAGGCTGCGCTCAACTATTCCAAGCCGGAGAACGTGGCGCTCACAGAGGAAGTCTCCAAAAAGTTCGGCAAGGATAAGATCGCGGCGTGCGTGTCGGAGGCGGAGACGATCACCCGCAACGAGGCGCTCTTGGAAGAGTATGTGGGCTGGATCATTCTGGTCAGAGAAAAAGAACTGAAAAACGCGATCGCCGTGTCAAAATTCCCTATGGTGGCCTCGGTGCCGGAAGTCTCGCTCGACAAGATACTGGAGCTGCTTGCGAAAGACAATATCTGCGGCATATCCGGGTACGCCATCAACGAGAATGCACAGGAGCTGCTTGCGATCAAGTCTTTGTGCCAGAATAACGGCATCCCCGTGAACACCTTCGAGCCGGCGATCCGCTGGGAGGAGTTCAAGCTGAACACAGACGGACACGTGACCGTGGTGGTGCAGGACTATAAGACCGACGAGGTGCTCATGGTGGCCTACATGAATGAGGAGGCCTACAATATGACCCTCAAGACGGGTAAGATGACTTACTATAGCAGAAGTCGCCAGGAGCTGTGGATCAAGGGGGAGACCAGCGGACACTATCAGTACGTGAAGTCTCTGACGGCAGACTGCGACAAGGACACCATTCTGGCGAAAGTCTCCCAGGTCGGCGCGGCCTGCCATACCGGCGCGCATTCCTGTTTTTTCAATGAGATCATGGCGAAGGAGTACGAGGAGTCGAACCCGCTTAAAGTGTTCGAGCAGGTTTTCGACGTCATCAAGGACAGAAAGGTACATCCCAAGGAAGGCTCTTACACGAACTATCTGTTCGACAAGGGCATCGACAAGATCCTGAAAAAGCTCGGCGAGGAGGCCACGGAGATCGTGATCGCCGCCAAGAATCCCAACGCCAACGAGGTCAAATACGAAATCTCCGACTTCCTCTACCACATGATGGTGCTGATGGCGGAGAAGAACGTGACGTGGGAGGAGATCACTGCGGAGTTGGCGCAGAGGTAGGCGCGTCGGCCGCGGCGGGGAGTCATGAGAGGTGCAGAACGGGCCTATGCCCGTTCTTTTTTGTTTTCCGCACACATACAATAAACCAACAGAACTTGGATAGGCAGTGGAAGATGGAACGCAAGGTTTCGCTGGATAAGAAATTGGCTTTGGCGCAGTATATCAGAGAGGAAAATCAAGGGAATCGGGTGAAGATCAGACAGCGGGAAAAGATTCTGTATGGAACGGACACCCAGCCGCCGCTGTTTGAGAAGAACAGGCTGCAGATTATGGAACACCGGGGGGATCCGTCACAGGAGAATCAGGAGGCTTTCGGTTCCCCGGCGGGAACATTTAAGTACCGTATGATTCTCGCCATACTCTTGTTTGTGGGATTTCTGCTCTGCGATACAGGCGGCGACAGGATCGGCAGCTACACCACCGATGAGATACATAACATGATCATGGCAGACACGTTCCATTTATATGACGGCGAGGGGAACGACACCATGGACGGATTGGCGGCCTTGCTTGATTTTGGGCAGTGAATCCGATATACTGATACCGATAACAGAAAGTAAAGGGAAATACGGATATGAGAAAACCGGCGCTTAGCGACGACATTTTGATGCGGGTGGAAAAGCCCGCCAGATATATCGGAAACGAGGTAAACTCCGTCGTCAAGGACAAGGAACAGGTGGCGATCCGCTTTGCCATGTGTTTTCCCGATGTGTACGAGATCGGCATGTCGCATCTTGGCATTCAGATCATATACAGTATGCTGAACGAGTGGGAGGACGTGTGGTGCGAGCGCGTCTATTCGCCCTGGGTCGATCTGGACGAGATCATGCGAAAGCGGCACATCCCCCTTTTTGGGCTGGAGTCGCAGGAGCCTGTGAAGGACATGGATTTCCTTGGCATCACGATCCAGTACGAGATGTGCTACACAAATATCCTGCAGATCCTCGACTTGGCGCAGATCCCCCTATCCGCAAAAGAGAGGGGAGAGGACATGCCGATCGTGATCGGCGGCGGGCCCTGCGCCTACAATCCGGAACCGATCGCGGAGTTTTTTGATCTGTTTTATATCGGGGAGGGCGAGACGCAGTACAGGCCGCTTTTTGACTGGTATCTGGAGAATCGCGCGGCGGGCGGCACGCGGCTGGATTTCCTGCGCGGCGCGGCTAAGATTCCGGGCATCTATGTGCCACAGTTTTACGAAGAGCTGTACCGTGAGGACGGCACAATACTGGGAAGAAAGAAACTGTATGAGGATCTTCCGGACACAATCACAAAGGAGCTGGTCATGGATGTGACAAGTGCGCCTTATCCCCTGAAACCCGTAGTGCCTTTTATCAAGGTGACGCAGGATCGGGTCGTGCTGGAGATCCAGCGGGGCTGCATCCGCGGCTGCCGGTTCTGCCAGGCGGGACAGCTGTACCGCCCCGTCAGAGAGCGCGATGCGGACAAGCTGAAAGAATATGCGGCGGCGATGTTAGAGAGTACTGGGCACGAGGAGATCTCATTGAGTTCTTTAAGTTCCAGTGATTACACGCAGTTAAACGAGCTGCTGGATTTTATGATCGGGGACTGCGGCAGGAAACACGTCAATATTTCTCTGCCGTCCCTGCGCATCGATGCCTTTTCCCTGGATGTGATGAGCAAGGTGCAGGATGTGAAGAAGAGCAGTCTTACGTTTGCGCCTGAGGCGGGCAGCCAGCGGCTTAGAGACGTCATCAACAAAGGATTGACCGAGGAAGTCATTTTAAAGGGGGCGGCGCTTGCCTTCGAGGGCGGCTGGACAAGGGTAAAACTTTACTTTATGCTGGGCCTTCCCACGGAGACGGAGGAGGACGTCAGGGGAATCGGCGACCTTTCCAACAAGATCGCGGCAACCTTTTTTGACACCGTGCCGAAGGAGAAACGCGTCAACGGGAAGGTGCAGATCGTCACCAGCACTTCGTTCTTTATCCCCAAACCGTTCACCCCCTTTCAATGGGCGGCCATGTGCACCAAGGAGGAGTTCATCGACAAGGCCTATCAGACGAAACAGGGCATTATGGAGCAGCTCAACCAAAAGAGCATCAAGTACAACTGGCATGAGGCGGATGTGAGCGTGCTGGAGGGGGTGTTTGCCAGAGGCGACCGCAGGGTGGCGAAGGTTATTCTGGAGGCGTACAAAAGAGGCTGCCTGTTCGATTCCTGGAGCGAATATTTCCACAATGACGTGTGGCTTTCCTGCTTTGCGGACTGCGGACCGGACATCGGTTTCTACACGACGAGGGAGCGGGCGGAGGATGAGATCTTTCCGTGGGATTTCATCGACTGCGGCGTGACGAAGGAATTTCTGTTAAGAGAGTGGAAAAAGGCGCAGGCGCAGGCCGTATCGCCCAACTGTAAGGAGCAGTGCCAGGGCTGCGGCGCGAGCCGTTTCGGTGTGGGCGTCTGCCATGAGAGAAAGACGGGAAACCATCTATGAAGATCAGGATCAAATTTGCCAAATACGGCGTGATGAAGTTTATAGGCCATCTCGATATGATGCGTTTTTTTCAGAAGGCGATCAGGCGCGCGGGGATCGACATCAGGTATTCGGAGGGATTCAGCCCCCATCAGATCATGTCCTTCGCCGCGCCGCTCGGCGTAGGGATCGAGAGCTGCGGGGAGTACATGGACATCGAAGTGCTATCCATGACCTCCGCGGAGGATATGAAACAGGCGCTCAACCGTGTGATGGTGGAGGGCGTCGAGATCCTCTCGGTCAACGTGATGCCGGACAACGTCAAAAACGCCATGGCAAGCGTGGCGGCGGCGTCCTACAGGATCGCCATGAAAGCGGAGGATTTTCAGGGGAATCCTGCCCCGGCTGTCTTCCCGATCGGCGATCTTGCAGGAAAACTGCGGGAATTTTACTCACAGGAGACGATTCCGTACACGAAGGAAACGAAGAAAAGCGTCGCAGAGCTTGACTTAAAGCAAGGGCTTTATGAGCTTGAGACCGATTCTGACGGGGCGATCCGTATGCTTGTGAACGCCGGCAGCAGCGGCAATATCAAACCGACAATGGTCTTTGACAAGTTTTGTGAATTTGCCGGCATGGATGTTTCGCAGGACGCCTGTCAGGTGACAAGACTGGAGATCTACACGGATCAGGCTAAGGACGGAGAGCCGCATCGGTTTGTGCCTCTGTCGGACGTGGGAGAGCAGGGATGAGAGATCCCGTTGAAGGTATGACAACTGCCAAAGGAAAGATTCTCATTCTAAAACTGAATAGCAAAATTTTATCGATTCTGCTAAGAGACAATCGCATCCTATCCATACAGGTACAGCGTGAAAATAAGTATGCGGTAGGCAATATCTATATCGGCAGGGTACAGAGCATGGCGTCGAATATCGGGGCCGCCTTCGTGGACATCGGGCAGGAGAATCTCACCTTTCTGCCGCTTTCGGAGACGAGGCAGGCTCTTGTCACGAACCGCAGGGCGGACGGAACGATAAAAGTCGGCGATGAAATTCTCGTCCAGGTAGCCAAAGAGCCTGTCAGGACGAAACTGGCGGGCGTGACGACGCGCATATCGTTAGCCGGGAAGTACATCGTTGCGGAGCGGAGGCCGTCTGCCCCGCATGAGAGCGAAAAACATGGGGTGCAGGTGTCCTCAAAACTCTCCAAAAAGCGACAGGCCCATTTTCGTGAGACAGCGGCATTACAGCGGATCGCTGAGAAATGCGGGCTGATCGTGCGCACCAATGCGGGAGAGCTTGCGGACGACGAGCCGCTGATCGCGGAGGCGGAAAGTCTTTCGGCGGAGCTTGCGCATATTTTGGAGATCGCGGATAAACGCGTCTGTTACAGCTGTCTGCATCGGGAGAAACCGGCTTATCTGCACTTTATCGAGAATGCCTACGTCTCGGAGTACGACGAGGTCGTCACGGATCTGCCGGAGATCTACGCCGGGCTGTCGGAATATGCCGCGCAGACAGGGATTTCCGTGCGCCTGTACGAAGACAGTATGCTCCCCCTCTGTAAGCTCTACGCGGTGGAGGAGCGGGTGAAGGAACTGCTCGACAGGAAAGTGTGGCTAAAGTCCGGCGGCTATCTGGTGATCGAACCCACGGAGGCCCTTGTCTCCATCGATGTGAACAGCGGCAAGTGCGAGCGCGGCAGAGACAGCGAGGAGACTTTTTTCCGGATCAACATGGAGGCGGCGGAGATGATCGCCGTGCATCTGCGGGCGAGAAATCTGTCCGGCATGATCCTGGTGGACTTCATCAATATGCGCGGTGAGGAACACAACAGACGGCTTATGGAGCATATGAGGAGCCTGCTGGCGAAAGACAGCGTGACCGCCGGCGTGGTGGACATGACAGGGCTTGGCCTTATGGAGATCACAAGGAAAAAGGTAAATCCGAGTTTTCGGGAGCAGTATGAAGGATGAGCCTGCGAGAAGGCGCAAGCCGTTATGCGAAAGAGGACGAAAGGAAAGAAAGGGATCAAATCATATGGAATTACTCGGCATGGAGAAAGTAAGAGATGGAAAGTACCTGAAAAATTATGAACTCACCTACTTAAACAAGGCGGGCAGAGAGAAAAAATACGAGATCGTCAGCCGCAGCGAGATCTCCGGGCCGGAGGCGCTGGGCCGGCGGGTGAGCGGCGTCTCCATCGTCGCGTATCACGAGGACAGGCTGCTCCTTTTGCGGGAGTTTCGCATGGGCGTCAATCGCTTTATCTACAATCTGTGCGCCGGTATGGTCAACGAGGGAGAGTCGATCGAAGAGTGTATTCAGCGAGAACTCTATGAGGAGACAGGGCTGCGCGTCAGGCAGATCCGGAATATCCTGCCGCCGTCCTTCTCTGCGGTGGCTTTTTCCGATGTGAAGACACAGATCGCCTTCGTGGACGCGGAGGGAAGTTTCGAGGATCACACTTCGGAGAACGAGCAGATCGCGGCGAACTTCTACACGAAAGAGGAGGTGCGCGAACTGCTGGAGACGGAAGAGTTCAGCTCCAGAGCGCAGATGGCGGCGTACTACTTTATGATTATGTAGCGCGTTGCGCATGGCGGTTACGCGTTTTCTATGATGTCCCTGATGTCCTGCATCTGCGTGTCGAGGACGGAGCTTAAGTGCGCGCACTCCTGCAGGCGCGCCGACGTTTGGGCGATGATCTGTGGGGAAAGCTCTTTCTTGTAGCGCAGCTGGTGCTCGAGATTGGCCCAGAACTCCATGGCGATTGTCCTAAGCTGCACCTCGACCTTCATGAGTTTCTTTTCGTTCTGCAGAAAGATGGGGACTTCTACGATGAGGTGCAGGCTGCGGTAGCCGTTCTCCTTAGGATGCTGTATGTAATCCTTTTTCTTGATCAGAGTGATGTCGTCCTGCTGCAGCAGACAGTCCGCCAGCATGTAGATGTCGTCCACGAAGGAGCAGACGACCCGCACGCCCGCCACGTCGAAGAGGTTGTTTTCCACAGATTCCATCGTGATGGGCAGATTCTTGCGGACCAGTTTTTCGTAGATGCTCTGGGGCTTTTTCAGGCGGCTCTGGATGGTGTCGATGGGATTGCGGTCGTGCACGAGCGAGAAACGCTCGTCCAGCACGCGGAACTTCGTCTCGATCTCCATGATGGCGCAGCGGTAGCAGGACATCAGATCGCTTGACGAGGCGAAAAAATTCCGGAAGGCCTGCGGGGAGCCGTCGCCTATGATATTCGCCAGGACGTCGCGCTGTATTTCGGGGGCTGTGTGGTTGTCCATGTCTTCATCTCCTGTCGGCGCTGCGGCCTCATTCTGTGCCGCAGTCGGATTCCGGAGTTTATTGTACCACATATTCCGGGTCTGTATATTAAGAAAAACATATCTTTTTCTAAAAAGAATATGTCGCGCGCATGACAGACAGGCTTTTTTTGCAAAATCCATTGACAAATATTCCCGAAACATGTATGATAATCAAGTATGCCGCATAGCGAGGTACAAGTGTGCCCTTTTGACAGGGTTTCACCGCAGCTAGCGAGTAAGATGAACTTGGGTTCATTGGAATAGGAGGTGCCATATGTACGCAATTATTGCAACAGGCGGAAAACAGTACAAGGTTTCCGAGGGAGACGTCATCAGAGTGGAGAAACTGGATGTGGAAGTCGGGACTTCTGTTACGTTTGACCAGGTGTTGGCTGTCAGCGATAAGGAGCTTAAGGTAGCGGGCGATGTAGCGAAAGCGACCGTCACGGGAACCGTTACGGATCAGGGCAAGGCTCGCAAGGTTATCGTGTATAAGTATAAGAGAAAGACAGGCTATCACAAGAAAAGCGGTCACAGGCAAGCATACACTCAGGTCAAGATCGACAAGATCAACGCGTAGGAGTTTGTGCGAAGGTGTGAGATGACAAAGATCACATTCTATAGAACAGCGGCAGGGGAGTATCAGGGTTTTGTATGCGACGGGCACGCGGGATATGCCGATGCGGGCGAGGACATCGTGTGCGCCGCCATCTCGGTACTGGTGATCAACACCGTCAATTCCCTCGAGCAGATCACGAAGGAAGAGATGCGGGTGGAATCTGAGGCGGAGAAAGGAAAGATCCGGTGCCGGTTTGTACAACAGCCATTGAAAGAGACGTCTGAGGCGCTCATGGATTCCCTGGTGCTGGGACTGACCCATATTGTGGAACAATACGGGGAGAAATACTGCAAACTGATATTTAAGGAGGTGTGACGACCATGTTAAATATGAATCTTCAATTTTTTGCACACAAGAAGGGCGTCGGCTCTACCAAGAACGGCAGAGATTCCGAATCCAAGAGATTAGGTGCGAAGAGAGCTGACGGGCAATTCGTCAAGGCGGGAAACATCTTGTACAGACAGCGCGGGACGAAGATCCATCCCGGCGTGAACGTAGGAATCGGCGGCGACGACACACTGTATGCCAAGGTTGACGGCGTTCTTCGTTTTGAGAGAAAGGGAAGAGACAAAAAGCAGGCTTCCGTATATCCTGTTGAGGAATAAGACGATTGACTCGGGCTTCGGACATTTCGGTGTTTGGAGCCCTTTTTCAAGAATTGAGAGACGATAGGAGGCAGTTATGTTTGCAGATCGCGCGAAAATCTATGTGAAAAGCGGCAAGGGCGGTGACGGGCATGTGTCCTTCTACCGTGAGAAATATGTCCCCAACGGCGGGCCGGACGGCGGCGACGGCGGCAAGGGCGGCGACGTCTATTTCGAGGTGGACAAGGGCCTCAACACGCTGACGGATTTCCGCCATATCCGCAAATACTGCGCGGGGGATGGCGAGAATGGCAAAAAGCGCAACTGTGCCGGCAAAAGCGGCGAGGACATCACGATCAAGGTGCCGGAGGGGACTGTGATCAGGGAGGCAGAGAGCGGGAAGGTCATTACCGACATGTCCGGAGAGAACAGCCGTTTTCTTCTTCTGACGGGCGGTCTCGGCGGCAACGGTAACCAGCACTACGCCACCAGCACCATGCAGGCGCCGCGCTATGCGCAGCCAGGGCAGCCGGCGCAGGAACTGGAGCTTCTGTTGGAGCTTAAGGTGATCGCGGACGTCGGGCTTGTCGGGTTCCCCAATGTGGGGAAATCCACGCTCCTGTCCAAGGTGACGAACGCAAGGCCCAAGATCGCAAACTATCACTTTACCACGCTGAATCCCAATCTGGGCGTGGTGGACTTGGACGACGCCAAGGGATTTGTCATTGCGGATATCCCGGGGCTGATCGAGGGCGCGTCCGAAGGCTTGGGACTGGGCCATGAATTCTTACGGCATATCGAGCGGACGAAACTGATCGTGCACATTGTGGACGCCGCCTCCACGGAGGGGCGGGATCCCATAGAAGATATATATGCCATCAACAGGGAGCTTGAGGCGTACAATGCGGAGATCGCGGCAAGACCGCAGATCATCGCGGCGAATAAGATCGACATGATCTACGGCGAGGAGGATCCTGTGGCGAAGATCAGGGCGGAGTTTGAGCCGAAGGGCATACCTGTCTACGCCATATCCGCCGTCACGGGAAAGGGGCTGAAGGAACTTCTGTACGGCATCAATAACCGGCTTGAGAAGATGGATGACAAGCCCGTCGTGTTCGAGCAAGAGTTTTTCCCGGAATACCATTTTGACGTACAAAGCGAGCCCTATACCGTTGTCTACGACGAGGAGGAGAACGCCTATGTTGTGGAGGGGCCGAGGATTGAGAAGATGCTCTCCTACACCAATCTGGAGTCGGAGAAGGGCTTTAAGTTCTTTCAGGATTTTCTGAAGAGCAACGGCGTTTTAAAGCAGCTTGAGGCGCTGGGCATAAACGAGGGCGATACGGTGCGGATGTACGGGCTTTCTTTTGACTACTACAAGTAGAGGGGCGTCCTTTCGCATAACAAGACAAAGAACAGAGGTATATTATGACAAGCAAACAGAGAGCCTATTTAAAGAGTCTGGCGAGCACGCTGAACCCCGTCTTTCAGGTGGGAAAAGCGAGTCTGACGCCGGAGGTCACGGCGGCGATCGACGAGGCGTTCAACACGAAGGAGCTGATCAAGATCGCCGTCCTGAAAAACTGTATGGACGATCCGAACGAGATCGCGCAGATGATCGCTGAACGGACGCAGTCGCAGGTCGTGCAGGTGATCGGCAAGAAGATCGTCCTGTACAGGCCGGACAGGAAGAATCCGAAAATCATTTTGCCGAAGGAGAACGCGTGATTTGAGAAAGATAGGCGTTATGGGCGGCACATTCAACCCGATCCACAACGGGCATCTGCTGCTCGCCGGGGAGGCGCGCGAACAGATCCCTCTGGACGAGGTGCTCTTCATGCCAAGCGGCAGACCCTATATGAAATCTGAGGAGGTAGTGGAGGATGCCGCGACGCGGGCAGAGATGACGGCGCTTGCGATAAGCGGCATACCCTATTTCAAATTCTCAGGCATGGAGATCGAACAGAAGGGGAATACTTACACGTATCTCACGATGGAGCGTCTCAAGGAGGAAAATCCTGAGGCGGAATTCTACTTTATCGTGGGCGCGGATATTCTGTTTCAGATGACGAGATGGGTCGCGCCGGAGCGCATCTTTGCAAACTGCAGTATTGCGGCGGCAGTGCGGGATGACAAGACGGCGGCGGATATGGAAGAGCAGATTCGTCTGCTGCAGAGACAGTATGGAGCGGACATCCGTCTGTTGAAGATGGCGCGCACGGATATTTCCTCCTCGGAGATCAGACGCAAGGTGGCGGCCGGAGAGTCGATTGCCGAAGACGTCCCCGAGCGGGTCAGAATCTATATAGAAGAGAGGGGATTGTACAGATGAAGACGCCGGATCTTGACAAGCTCCGAAGACAGATGAGAAGAACGCTGGAGGCCAAACGGTACGAACACACGCTGAGCGTGGCTTACACCGCCGCGAACCTTGCCGCGGTACACGGGGCTGACGTGGAGAAAGCGCTGGTCGCAGGCATGCTGCACGACTGTGCGAAATGCCTGAGCCACAAAAAACAGACAGCGCTCTGTGAGAAGTATCATCTGCCGCTTTCCAAGATGGAGGCGGCGAAGGATTCCCCGCTGCTGCACGCCAAAGCGGGCAGCGTTATGGCGCGGATAACTTACGGTATCACGGACGAGGACATCCTGAATGCGATCAGCTATCACACTACGGGCAGGCCGCACATGAGCACGCTGGAAAAAATCATTTACATTGCAGATTACATCGAACCGGGACGGCGCCGTGCGAAGAAGACCGGCAAAGACGCGCAGACAGACAGACTCACGCAGATCAGGCGTATGGCGTACCGCGATCCGGACGAGACGCTGCGCAATATTCTCGGCGATACGCTGGCCTATCTTCAGGAGAAGGGCGGCAGCGTGGACCCGATGACCCGGACTACATACGACTTTTACAGACAGGATGGGCAGTCTGCGGAAAGTCCATAGGCAATCCGCCGCGGCAGTCGTCAAACGGACATGCAGACACGCCGCTTGGCCCGCTGCAGGCGGGAATAAAAATACAGGATCAGAAAGGAACACGAGACATGAACAGTAAGGATATCGCAAAGCTGGCTATCACGGCGTTGGAAGATAAGAAGGCGGAGGACATCAAGGTGATCGACATCAGCGAGGTGTCTGTCATAGCCGACTACTTTATTATTGTAAGCGGCACGAACCGCAGCCAGATCCAGACACTGTCCGACCATGTGGAGGAGACGCTGGGAAGAGCGGGCGTACAGCTTAAGCAGGTGGAGGGCTACGACAACGCCAACTGGGTACTCCTCGATTTCCGAGATGTGATCGTCCACATCTTTGACAGGGAGAACCGCCTATTTTACGATTTGGAGCGTATCTGGCGCGACGGGAAGATGATCGAGCCGGAAAATCTTTGAAAGTGATGGGAGGATGATTCCTGCGGCATGACACAAAAAAGCCGACACCGCTTAACAAGCAGTGCCGGCTTTCTCTGTCTTTGCGGCAGGCTACGAGTTCGCCTCTTTTGTCTCTCCACCCGCATACATATAGAAGGTGATGATATAAAGACCGGCGATACCTACCAGCGCATAGATGATCCTTGAAAGCCATGACATATTACCGAATACAAATGCCACGAGGTCAAAACTGAAAAGACCGATTAACCCCCAGTTAATAGCACCGATAATGGCAATCGTCAGGGCCAGGCAATCCAAACCTTTATTTTTCATGTTTCTTTTCCCCCTTTCTTAGGAACCTTCAGGACTACTGTCTGCCTATAATATTCTGTCATAAGAACTTATATAAAGCAAAATAGTAACTGCCTTTGGCACAGTTTATCAAACGCTGCGCCGGACAGTTACTATTATTATGCCTTGCGATCGATCCGCTATACTGGAAAATATACCAACTTAGCGATACAGTCTGAACACGCCGAACACTTTTCCCAAAATTTGGCAGTCATCGACGATGATCGGATCCATGGAATCATTCTCAGGCTGTAAACGGATATGACCGTTCTCCTTGTAAAAGGTCTTAACCGTGGCGGAATCATCGATCAGGGCCACGACGGTATCGCCGTTGTTTGCGGTCCGGCAGCATTTTACAAAAATCTGGTCGCCGTTATAGATCCCTACATTGATCATGGAATCACCCTTGACCTTCAGCGCAAAAGATTCGCCGTTGGGCACCATGTCGGCGGGAACGGGGAAGTAGCTCTCGATGTTCTGCTCAGCAAGGATCGGTTCTCCCGCAGCCACGCGGCCCACAACGGGAATGGACACCATCTCCGTGCGCACCATCTGAAAATTATCGTCGCAGATCTCGATTGCGCGCGGTTTCGTGGGATCTCGTCTGATATAACCGTTTTTCTCCAGCGTCTCGAGATGAGAGTGAACGGAGGAGGTCGATTTGAGGTTGACGGCCTCGCAGATCTCACGAACCGCGGGCGGATAGCCGCGTTTCAAGATCTCGGATTTGATATAATCAAGAATCTGCTGCTGTTTCGAAGTGATCTTACCATATCCCATAAGCAATATCCCTATCCTTTCTATTTCCATTGTTTTCTATGGTTTCTATTGTGCGCTGTCATCGCGCCAGCCGTTTCCCCATGCGCGCCTATATCTCGGCGGGAAAGCATGCTCAACGTTAGCGCGAGGGCCGACCGGCGGATAGATTTCTTAATAGATTATAGCATAGGCGAACGCAAAAAGCAAACATATATTCAGAATATTTGTTCGATTTTTCACCGAAAAAGTATTGACATCCGAAAATACGTTCGATATAATACAAGCATAAAGAACATTTGTTCGCAACACACGTTCTGGTGTGGAGAAAGGATAAGGGGAACGTTATGTATAATAATATGCGCCATATGAGAATAGAAGATGTGCGAAGCGAGAGAAGAATTATGAAAAATCGCATCAGGAGACAGCGGGAGATGAAGAAAAATTTTCTTATTTTGGTCATGACCATATGCCTGATCGTCACCTGTTCCATATCGCTGAGCGGTTTCCGGGCCAACGCGAAGGACGATTCCACGGAAATTTCTTACAAATACTATAAGAGCGTAGCCGTCTCGAACAACGATACGCTCTGGTCCATCGCGGAGCAGTACATGGACGGGGAGCACTATGACTCTGTTGAAGACTATATTGAGGAAGTAAAACGTGTGAACGCATTGCCGGACGATACGATCCGCTATGGCGAGTATCTGATCGTACCGTATTACGGCGGCGAATTTGTAGAGTGATGCGGCCTGTATTGCGGCATGGCATCGTGTCCCTGACGTTCATCCGGATGCGCAGCTGAGAGGGGATGATTTTCGGCGGTAGTGATCTCGCATAGGGTGGGATTTGAGATAGAAGGAGAGAACAGAAGAAACCTTCGGCTGTCGTGCCATGACCGGGCGGCGGAGAAGGTTTCTTTTGGATCTTCCGAATGTAGATACGTTATTTTTTCTCGCGGAGTTTTACTTTGTTTGCGGCGCTGCGGCGGCGTTCGTCCTCCAAGGCCGCATAGTGCTTTTTGGTGGTATTGACGTCTTTATGACCGAGAACGTCGGCGACCAGATAGATGTCCCCTGTCTCGCGGTACAGCGAGGTACCGTAGGTACTTCTGAGCTTGTGGGGCGTGATCTTTTTGAGGCTTGTGACGGTGGCGGAATATTTTTTGACCATATTCTCCACAGCGCGGACGGAGATCCTGCGGTTCTGCATGGATAAAAAAAGAGCGTTCTCGTGCCCGGTGAGGGGAATCATATGGTGGCGCTCCTCCAGATAATCGCGAAGGGCCGCCTCCACTTCGTCGCCGAAGTAGATCACCGACTCGTAACCGCCTTTTCGCCGTATCTTAATACCGTTGTTCTTAAAATCCACATCTCCGATGTCGAGGCCGACGCACTCGGAAACGCGGATACCGGTTCCGAGCAGGAGAGTGAGCAGAGCGACGTCCCTCGTTTTAGTTACCCTATGAAAGCGCTGCTGTGCGGCGGTCAGACCCGTGCCGTCCTCCACCTGGTCCAGCAGGATGGCAACTTCGTCAACATCCAGACGAACGATCTCCTTGTCGTGCAGTTTGGGAAGCGGGACGAGCTGCGCGGGATTGCTCTTGATCAGTTCCGATTGAAAAAAATAGTTGTAGAAACTTCTGAGAGAGCAAAGCTTTCTCTTCTTGCCGCGCTCGTCGTTGGTATAGATCCTGCCGTCTTTTTTATAATAGGAGAGATATTCGGTGTATTCTTCAATATCCTCCCTCGTGATCATGTCCAATAGGGACAACGGAAACTCTGTGATCTCCATGCTGTGACAATAACTGTTCGCCTCGTGTAAGAACTCAAAAAAAACGCGAATATCGTAGGCGTAAGCGAGGCGCGTCCTGGCGGACGTGTACTCGGTGATGCCGCGGAAGAACTGCTTGCAGAAGGAAGGCAGTGTAGCCACAACTTCGCGCATTTTCTCCACATTTTCAATATTCTGCCGGTCGTGATAATTGGTGTTGTTGCTGTCCTTCATAATTTCCAACCTTCCGATCCACCGCCCTGAACAGCGGTAGAATTTGCTGCATCTATTATACAAAATATTTGGGTCATTGGCATCTAAATTTTAAAAATATAATGCAGATTAAGAAAAAAATGGTATAATTGAAATAAATATTTCAAGGCGCGGGGTTAAAGTACATGAAATTCAAATTTGACAAGAAATATCTGTATTGGGGTATCACGGCGTTTCTCGTGGTCGCGGCGAGCATACTGTTTTATTATATTTTGTTTCACAGTTCAAATTTATCCAGTGCAATGGGGATTTTTGTGGGCATAGCAATGCCGGTCATTGACGGCTTTGTGATAGCGTATCTGATGACGCCGGTGCTGAATAAGATAGAAAGCTGCATTATCCGGCCGCTTTATGTGAAAACAAAACAGCCGATGACGCCCAAAAACAAGCGTCGAATAAGAAGCCTTTCCATATTGGCGACGATTGTGCTCGTTCTGGTGATCCTCTATGAATTTTTCGGGCTGATCATCCCGGAACTGGTTCGCAGCATCCAGAGCATTATTTTTCAGTTTCCCATGTATATCAACAATCTGAACAACTGGGCGATGGGACTCATGAAGAACAATCCTGATCTGGAGCAGGTCGTAAATTCGCTGATCGATCAGTATTCTTCCAAAATACTGGACTATGTCAACAGCAATCTGCTCCCCAACGTCCAGAATCTGATCAAGACGCTGTCCTCCAGCGTGATCGGTATTTTTAAAGCCCTGTGGAATTTTGTGATCGGGTTTATCATCTCGATCTATGTGCTTGGCAGCAAGGAGAAGTTCGCCGGACAGGCGAAGAAGATCGCGTACGCGCTCTTTGACCGCAAGACGGGCAATGAGGTGATCGCCAACTTCCGCTTTATCCACAGCACCTTCATCGGATTTATCGGCGGTAAGATCGTGGATTCCATCATCATCGGCATCATCTGTTTTGTCTGTACGACGATTATCGGAACGCCCTACGCGATACTGGTGAGCGTGATCGTGGGCGTGACGAATATCATTCCGTTTTTTGGGCCCTGGATCGGCGGCGTGCCGAGCGCGCTGCTCGTGCTGATGGTCGATCCGATACAGGCGTTGTATTTTATCATACTGATCTTGGTCATCCAGCAGTTTGACGGCAATATCCTCGGCCCGAAAATTCTGGGCGACTCCACAGGGCTTTCCGGGTTCTGGGTCATCTTTGCCATCACCATATTCGGCGGCCTGTTCGGCGTGCTCGGCATGGTGGTAGGCGTGCCGATCTTCGCGGTGTTCTACGCAGGCGTCAGGGCGCTTGTGAACCGTTTCCTGAGGAAGAAAGGACTGCCTACATCCACGGAGCCGTATCTCACTGTGGGGAGTATCGACGAAGACAGCCGGTTTAACGAATATGTTCGGCCAAGCGGGGAAAAACAGATAAAACGGCTTGGCAGGAAGAAAGCCGATTCCGGGAAAGAGGAGCGGCAGTAACGCATGAGCAATATTCTGATCGTCAATCCTATCCTGTATACGGCGGAGAGGAATACCATCCCGAAGGTTTCTTCCATCAAGGACACCATGATCTACACATTGGGGATGGGGTTTGTGCAGAGCGGTCATCAGGTTACGCTGATCGCGGCCGGGGATTATCGGCCGGATAAGGATGAGGCATATGATTTCCCCGTTCTCTTTCTGAAAACAGTCTGTAAAAAATTGTTTATGCCCCGATGTTTCCCTTATATGCCGGCGCTGCGCGGCTATCTGAGGGAGCACGGCGAATATGATCTCATCATCACGAGCGAGGTCTTCGCGCCGTGTTCCTATACGGCGGTAAGGCTTTTGCCCGAAAAGACGGTTGTCTGGCATGAACTGGCGGGACACAACCGCATGCTGCACAGACTGCCGTCCCTGTTCTGGTATCACGTCATAGCGCGATTCCTGATGCGAAAGGCCTATGTGATCCCTCGTTCCGAGGCCGCGCATGCGTTTATCGGACAATTTATGCGTCATGTAAGCGACACGGTCATCGACCATGGAATCGATCTGCAAAAGCTGGACAACCTTTTGCAGATACAGGGCAAAGATGCGCCGAAACAAAATCGATTTGTCGTAGTGTCGCAGTTGATCCCGCGTAAAAGAATCTCTAATACGATAAAACAATTCGCCTTATTTTATGAAAATGGCAACCGGGACTATCAACTGTATGTGATTGGTGACGGCGATGAGAAAGAGGCGCTGCAAAGACAAGTGCAAGAAATTGGACTGACTGAGTCGGTCATATTTTGCGGCAAACTGTCCCACGAAGAGATGTTTCCGATCCTGGCATCGGCAAAAGCGCTGCTTGTGTCCACCGAGAGGGACAACAATATGGTGTCCATCTCCGAGAGTATTGCGGCGGGCACTCCTGTGGTGACAACCTCCGTTCCCTACAATGCGTTTTATATCAAACGGGAACGGCTAGGCATCGTTGCGGATGACTGGGACTCTGAAACGCTTGTTCAGATATGTCGGAACAATGCGGAGTATGCGGCAAACTGCAGGGCATACCGCGATAAACTGTCGAACAGATATTGCGCCGAGCAATTTTTACAGTGCCAAAGAGAGCGAATTGACGGATGATCGATGAGGATATAGATAGAGATGAAAATTGTTTTTGTTCTGCCGGATATGCCGGGCGGCGGTTCAGAGCGCGTCGTAGCCATGCTTGCAAATGAATACGCCAAGAGGGGATATCCCACGGCAATACTGTTGTTTGCGGGGAATCGGCTGGCTTATCCGCTGGATGAGCGGATCGAGGTGTTTATCGCCGGAAAAGCCTCCCGCGGAAATCCTTTGATCCAACTGAAACGCCTTATCAATATGAGACGCTTTTACAGGGAGAACCGAGGCTGCCATATCTTTTCCTTTTCTGTGCGGGGGAGCATCTTCTCTGTGATCGCCGCGGCGGGTATTCCCCATAGCTTTCTCGTGTCGGAGCGCAACGATCCGTCCCGCATGTCGGGGAAAAGGCTGCGGGATTGGTCGTATCGTCATGCGCAAAAGCTGGTGGTGCAGACGGAGGAGGTAAAGCGGTATTTCTCGGAAGATATTCGGAAGAAATCTGTTGTCATCCCAAATCCTGTGGCGGACGATTTGCCGGCGCCCTTTTTGGGAGAACGGAAAAAACGAATCGTCTCCGTGGGCAGGCTGCAGCCGCAGAAGAATCACAGGCTGCTGCTTGAGGCGTTCGCGGCTTTTCATCAGGTGCATGCCGACTATGAACTCCATATTTTTGGAGTGGGAGAGTTGAAGGATATGCTGCAACGTCGTGCGGAGGAACTGCATATCGACGGCTGCGTGATTTTCAGAGGTTTTTCGGATAGGGTACAGGACGAGATATGGGACAGCGCCATGTTTGTGCTGTCGTCAGACTATGAAGGGATCTCCAATTCCATGATCGAGGCGCTCGCCATGGGCGTCCCCGTCATCTCCACGGACTGTCCCGTGGGCGGCTCGCGCACCTATATCGAGGACGGGGTAAACGGTCTGTTGACGCCCGTCGGCGACGCGGAGGCGCTGGCGGCGGCTATGCTGCAAATCGCCGGGGATCCTGCGCTCGCGCGCAGACTGTCCGCAAACGGCGCAAGGATCAAAGAAAGCTACAGTCTGACGAAAATCGCCGATCGGTTTTTGGAGGAGATGGGGATTGGAATAGTATCTGACACCTGCACCTAAATGAAAAGGCTCATTTTGGTATCGCAGATAAGCACACAGCATCGCGGAGGGAGACAAGGACATGCTGTATACATCATTTACGTTTGTGTTCTTTATGGCGCTGACCGTACTGTTATATTATACGTTCCCGAGAGCGCATCAATGGCGCGTACTGCTGTTTGCCGGCATTATTTTCTACTGCAGTTTCAGCATATTCCATTTTGTCTGTATATTCCTCGTTGCCTTGGTCACATGGGGAGGGGCAAAAGCGCTCCTTGCGAAGAGATGTGCGGGGGGGGGGAAGATTTGTTTTAACGGGCGTTTTCGGCGGCCTGATCCTGCTGAATATCGGCAGTCTCTTTGCGCTCAAATGGGTCGGCATGGAGACGGCTCTGTTTAACAGGCTGTTCCACACGGATCTGGCATGGCGCGTCGCGCTGCCGTTGGGGTTTTCCTTCTTTACCTTCCAAAATACCTCCTATCTGATCGACGCCTATAAGGGCAGGATCCCCGCTGAGGATAATTTCTGGCGTTATCTGCTGTATTCGACTTACTTTCTCTACATCGTGTCCGGGCCGATCAACCGTTACGGATCCATGCGGCGGCAGCTCTTTGCGCAGCACCCTTTTCAGAGAGATATGTTTTACGCGGCTCTTCTGCGGATGCTCTGGGGCTATATGAAAAAAATGGTGCTGGCGGACAGGGCGGCCGTCTTTGTCGATGAAGTGTTCGACCGCTATTACATGTACCGCGGGCTGTTCGTCCTCCTTGCGGTGATACTGTTCTCGGTGCAGCTCTACATGGATTTCAGCGGCTGCATGGATATTGTGATCGGCGCGTCCTCGCTTTTCGGGATCGGCATGAGCGAAAATTTCAACGCTCCGTACAGCGCGTCCTCCGTGGCTGAATTCTGGAGAAGGTGGCACATTTCCCTGACGTCATGGTTCCGCGACTATCTGTATATCCCGCTTGGCGGCAACCGCAAGGGGAAATTTCGGAAATATCTCAATATCATGCTCGTCTTTCTCTTTTGCGGCGCATGGCACGGCGCGGGGTTTACTTTCCTGGCCTGGGGATTCTTAAATGGGGCGTACCAGATTCTGGGAGATCTTACCTGCGGCATCAGAAAGAGGCTCGCCGGGCTGATCGGCCTGGATCAGGAAAGTGCGGGAGCGCTCCTGCGTAAAAGGCTGACGACGCTCCTTTTGGTCGAGTTCGGCTGGCTGTTCTTCCGTGCCAACGGAATCCGCGAGGCTTTTGTGATGCTGCGGCGCATGGTACAGGGTTTCAATCCGTGGATCCTGACGGACGGCTCTCTGTATGCCGTGGGTCTGGACCGATGGGATTTTGGGATCCTCATTGTGGGGACGATCCTCGTGGGGATCGTGTCTCACCTCGGGCAGACGCGGGATATGCACGCGGCTTTTGTGCGGCAGAGCTGGCTGTTTCGGTCCTGTGTGATCCTTGCGGCGGCCGTGGCGTGGTATCTCTTCGGCATGTACGGGCCGGAGGTACAGGCTGTGGACTTTATCTATTACAATTTTTAGGCGGAGGCGCGTGTGAGGAAGGGGAAGGCACAGATGAAAAGATACATCCGATATTTTGCGGCTGCTGCTGCGGCGGTTTTGATCTTCGTAGGGCTCGGCATCGTCCTGGAGCCGAATTATGACGGCAATAAGGCGTTAAAAGGCTTTTACCGACAGGAGAGAAATACGGCGGACGTCATATTTTACGGGAGCAGCCATGTCTACGCGGGCATCAATGTGATCGATCTGTGGGACGATTACGGCATTGCGGCCTACGATCTGGCGGGAACCATGCAGACGCTGTGGAATTCCTACTACAATATGAGAGAGACCCTGAAGTACCAGTCGCCGAAGGTGATGGTCGTCGATCTCTACGGCGCGCTGGTCGAGGAGGAGTATTATACGGTCACAAATGTCATAAAAAATGCCGACAGTATGCGTTTCTCGTTTAATAAGCTGCAGAATATATGGAGCAGCGTGCCGCACGACGATTTTGCCTCTTATATCCTCGCCTATCCGCTCAGACATGACAGATACAAAAGTCTTGAGCGGGAAGATTATGTGACGGGCGCAGACGACATCGGCGGCCGTTGGTACAAGGGATTTCACCCCGTTTTCGGCGTGACGGAATACGACAGTCTGCCCACGGTTCCCGAAAATGCCGCTCCCGGCAGGATATTTTGGAAAAACAGGGAATATCTGAACCGGATGGTTGAGCTTGCAAAGGAGAATCAGATCGAACTGATCTTCACGGTTGTGCCTTACGCCGCCTGGCAGGCGGAGGACGAGGAGGTCTATACATGGGTCGAGGCGTTCGCCGCAGAGCACGGCATAGCGTTTGTCAACGGCAACCGAAAGGCCGGGGAGTTTGCGCTTGATCCCCGGACAGACTATGCGGAAGGATCGCATCTGAATTACAGCGGAGCCTCCAAATTCACGGAGTATCTGGGCCGTATGCTGCGCGATGACTATGGGATCGAGGACCGCCGTCAGGATGCGCGATATGTCTCGTGGCAGAATTACAGTGATTGCTGGGCGGCGTATCTGCAGGACTGCGCCCTGGCGCGGATCACGGACGCGGGGGAATATCTGGACGCGCTGAAGGAGGGAGGAGACTATGTCCTGTTGATCTCCGTGGATGACAAATTCAGAAAGAATCCATATATCGACGCGCTGCGCGGGCTTTCTTCAGAATGTGATCCCTTCGGCTTCGAGAGCAACGGCACCTATGTGCTGGAGGCGGGACAGTTGCTGTATCAGACGCCCAATGAGCCGGAATATCTGTGGTGCGAGGAGACCGACTCGCTGGACGTCGCGGTCGTCAGGAATTACGGCGGACAGATGCAGGTTTTAGTAAACAACGTACAGCAGAACAATAATGCCAACGACGTGACCATAGTCGTGTACGACAGGATCAACGACCGGGTGGCGGACACGGCCGCCTTTAACAGCGACGGCGTTATCCTGCGGTAGATGAATCTGTGGTAAAAAACAGTGGCGTTATTTTAAAGCCGTTTGCGGAAGTATCCTCATCAATTTTGGTGAGGATTTTTTATGCAGTTAAAATTTTTATGCTAAATTACATGGACATAAATAATGCGCGACGATTTTGAGAAAGATATATGTGATAGGAGATTGCATAAATGGGCAGAGCAAGATTTGAGTTTGGCGAAAACTGGAAAGAATTTCTGGAAAATCTGACATCGGAGCGGATAGCGGAGGCCGAGAGATCTCTGCGGGAATGGCTTGGAGCGGCCGACCTTCAGGGAAAAAGTTTTCTGGACATCGGCTCGGGGAGCGGTCTGTTTAGTTTGGCCGCAAGAAATATGGGAGCGACCGTGTTTTCGTTCGACTATGATGAAAACAGTGTGGCATGTACAAGCTCTCTAAAAGAAAAATTTTATCCAAACGACGATGCGTGGACTGTTGAGCGCGGCGATATTCTCGACCATGAGTATCTGTCAAAGCTCGGTAAGTATGACATTGTATATTCCTGGGGCGTTCTGCACCATACGGGGAATATGTATCAGGCGCTGAAAAATGCGGGGAGCCTTGTGGCGGATCACGGGACTCTGTTTATTTCTATATATAATGATCAGGGACGGACGAGCAAAATGTGGCGCTTTGTCAAAAAGACATACAACAGATGCCCAAAAGCATTTCGCGGTCTTGTCGTATTGCCTTGTTTTATCAGACTGTGGGGACCGACCACGATCAAAGACATCCTGAAGGGAAAACCGTTTCAGACATGGCGCACATATCTGCGGCAGCGCGGTATGTCTCCAAAGCATGATGTGATCGACTGGGTCGGCGGTTATCCGTTCGAGGTCGCCAAGCCGGAAGAAATCTTTCGCTTTTTTCACAATATTGGGTATACATTGGAAAAGCTTTACACGACCGGCGGTGGTCACGGGTGCAATCAGTATGTTTTTAAAAAGGCGTAATTGCCGGCTGATTGTACAATCGCCTTGCGGTATGGTACAATAGGCGTATCGCCTGCACAGAAACAAGACAAAGAATCTTCCGAAGTCAAAAAAGGAGATAGGATTAGAAAGGCTGAAAATCTATCCTTATTTTACCATTGACGTTTCTCTGATTTTTAGATATACTAACAGCAAGTAAACTAGTAATTTACAAACCGAAAGGATAGAGAACAATGCTGTGCGAATATCTGAAAGAAAATTATGAGCCAGGCGAACCGATCTTTTCCAGTGATATTGTCATTCCCGGTTTGACGGAAGAAAATCTCCGGTATCACTTAAAGCGACTTACGGATAACGGCATCCTGTATAGGTTTGAGGCAGGGATCTATTACTTTCCCCAAACAGATATTTTGGGAGAAAAGATGACTTTGACAGCGGACACGGTTGCACTTCATAAATATATCAGGCGAAGAGGGAAAAGGATAGGGTATTATTCGGGATATACTCTGGCCAACCGCATGGGCTTGTCTACCCAGGTCCCGCATACGGAGGAGATCACCAGCAATTATGCACCAGCGCAGATCCGGGAATTGTCCATCAAGAACCGCAGATATATTCTGAGGCGTCCTTTGGTGGAGGTTACGGATGAGAACGTGGCAGTCCTGCAATTTCTGGACTGTCTGAAGGATTTGGAAAAATGCGCTGAGGAGGAACCGGAAGTCTGTGGACGGATCCTTACCGGCTATGCAAAGGAACACGACATTACCAAAATAATGATTGACAGATTTCTGGCAAATTATCCGCTGAAAATATACAAAGCGATTTATGAAACAGGGGTTTTATTGTGATGATTGATATGGGCAGGAGATATTCCTATGTATCTGCACAGGAACAGGGAAACTTTTAAAAATCTAATTGAACAGGCCGCTGACAGTAGCGGGAGAACACCCGCAGTGATAGAAAAGGATTATTATGTGACGCTGATTCTGAAACTGCTTTCAGAACAGTTAAAGAACTGCGTGTTCAAAGGGGGCACATCCTTGTCGAAAGGATTCCGGGTAATAGACCGGTTTTCCGAGGACATTGATATTACGTTTGATGAACACCTTGGAGAGAGCAGAAGAAAGAAACTGAAAAATGTTGTCTTGAAGGGGATAAGTGAAGAACTGAGAATGCCGATTGTCAACTGGGAGGAAACGCAGAGTGACAGGGATTATAACGCCTATCTGTTTTCCTATGAATCGGTATTGGACTTTCAGGATGACCGGCTGCCGCAGTATATAAAGCTGGAGACTGCCCTGGGTTCCTATTCTTTTCCTACACAGATCGTAGAGATCCGTAATTATATCGGAGATTATCTGGAAGGGAGAAAAAGACGGGATCTGGCAGAACAATTTTCTCTTGGCAGGTTCCCTATGAATCTGCAGGCTCTGGAACGGACCTATATTGATAAGGTCTTTGCTTTATGCGACTATTATCTTCAGGGAAGATCAAAGCGCTGTTCCCGCCACTTATATGATATTTACAAGCTGACACCTCTGATAGAATTTGATAATAAATTTGCGGCATTGATAAAAGAAGTAAGGGAACACCGTTCCAGGATGCAGATATGCCCGTCAGCGCAGGATACTGTTGATGTACCCTCCGTTATTCTGGAGTTTTGCGACAATTCATTTTACAGGGAGGACTATCAGACTGTCACAAGTTACTTTGCGGCCGATCTTGTCCCTTATGAGGAAGCGATAGGGCAGATGCGGGTGCTTGCCGCTGCGGATTGGTTTGCAGGCTAGCCCCTTGGCAAGATAAGCGAGCGTGCTCTGCAACGCGAACGGTGCGCTGTTTGGGCTGCTTTTTAGCACAAACTTCTAAAGAAAGCAGGCTTTTCAGATGTGCGAATTATGCGAAATTGGGAAACCACTTACACCATACTTGCACGCGGACAGTTTGACAAGGAAATAACCTTATGGAATACAGAGAGAATGTGTTGAATTATGAAGAATACTGCGCACTTAGGAAAAGTGTCAACTGGCAGCTTTTTTCAGAGAACCAGATGCAGCAGGCACTTGATAATAGTTTATACATAGTATCCGCAGTTGAAAATGAGCAGACGGTTGGAATGGGGCGGCTGATAGGCGACGGGATGTACTATATGATAGCGGATATTGTGGTGGCCTCCACTTTTCAAAAATACGGCATTGGTACAAATATCACAAATATGCTTTTAAAATATGTAGAGGAAAAGACGCCTGTTGGCGGGCGTTCCAGCGTTCAGTTAATTGCTGAAAAGGGGAAAGAACCTTTTTATGAAAAATTGGGATTTAAGCGGATTCCTCATGATTTCTGTGGTTCTGCAATGAGGAAAGTTGTCTATAAATAGATTCAAATCATGAAAAGCAGATTTGGCTTTGGGTACGGTATAATGATTGAGGTATTATTCGGCGATAGTGAAGCGGCTGCCATGAAAGCCGCTAAAAATACGGTTGTGATTGGCGGAGCAGATGGGCCGACTTCTGTTTGGATGGCGGGAAAAAGGAAACCGCCGGAAAAACTTTTTGCCGGATGGGTAGAAGGAACGGCAAAAGAAGTGGTATGCCTGGGTTTTATGTTGGACATCGGTGATATTAAAAAGCCGGTAGACAGTTCTTATCGGAAAGAGCTTATCTATTCTTCGCTTTCGCAGAATCTATACGGAAGATCCCTTGAATTGAAAGAGGAACTGAAACAAGTGGGAGATGTCTATGTCAATGAACTGCGGCGGCTGATTCAGTTTTTGGAGGATGGCGAAACGATTCGGATCTGGTACAGTGACGCTCCCTATTCCAGATGCGGCTTTTATAGCCTGTGCCGGATGCTGCTGAAATATGAAACGGAGATTCATGTGGTGAAACTGCCGGAGTATGCCGTAAGGGGAAAAAGCATTATTTCTTACAGCAACTGGGGCGAAGTTTCGGCGGAAGAATTTGCGGGATTCCTGCCCTGTGAAAAAGTGCTGACCCGAGAAGAAGTGCGTATGTATGCCAAATTGTGGAGTGAACTGTCTGAGGAAAACAGCCCGCTCCGGACAGTCATCAATGGCAGAGTCATCGGAGTCCCGGAGGATTTCTATGATTTTCTGTTATGGAAAAAAATTACCCGCAAACCAATCAAAGAGGCAAGAATCATTGGCGACATTTTGGGCTGTTACCAACCGGGTGTGGGAGATTGGTGGTACGCAAGAAGAATTGACTATCACATACAGCAGGGAAATATTATGATCGCAGAGGATTCTGAGAATAAATACGCAAGGCTAATCTGCGCAAAAGCGCTAATATGATATTTTTTCACTTTCCAATATCAATGTCAGAAATAAATGCTATAGTAGAAATCTGCAAAAAGAATTATATTATTCATACTTATCACTGCATATCTCCAATATATTACCATCTGGATCAGAAATATTGAAATAATAATATGGTTCTACAATATTGACATACATAATTTCTGATACATTACATATTTTTAATTCTTTTATTCTTTCATATTCATTCTTCAAATTTTCAGTATAAAAATTAAATGTAACAATATTATTTTTTCTATCCAATTTTCTTGAATTAAAATCATTAATGTATGCCTTATTGTAATTATTATGAATTTCACTATTATCTTTTATTTTTTGCTCATCAAACTTTTTATTATAAAGTGCAATTTTATTTCCTACTTCAAATTCAACCCATCTATTTTCACAAAATATAATTGGTTCTATTTGCAATACTTTTTTATAAAAATTAATTGATTTATTAAAATCTTCAGTTTCAATATATGTACTTATCAATTTCATTAAAAAGAATACCCCCTTTATTTAAATAATCGTATTAATATAGAATTATTGCAATTCATTAATTATACTTCCTAAATTTCGATTTATTTCTCTAAGATTATACCATACCGCACGCAATTCCACAATTAACTGCTGAACGCCCCGCCTACACGGCGCACATTTTACAATTCGAGAGATAGTTAGTTGAGAAACCATGTGTTCTGCGATAAAATAAGAGCTATATTTTAAAAGCGGAGGTGTTCTGTATGGACAATAATACTATTGTGGATAGTAATAAGTCTTATTGGGATGCA
>CANRPO010000029.1 GCA_947632515.1 uncultured Lachnospiraceae bacterium | reverse complement strand
CCGTCTTTACGTTCTGAAATTCTTCTCTTTTTTCCTTGAATTTTCAGGGTTGCATTACTGTTTATTTGTCAAGGTACTTCGAAACTGACTGCCCTGCAGCCAACCTCCGGAGAATCTTCGTCTCTCCGCCGCGCCGCCTATATAAAATGTATCGGCGTGCGACTTTCATATAATATCAGATGACATATTAAATGTCAACAGGTTTTATCAATTTTTTTGCGGAAATTTTATCGGAAATGATTTCCTTAAGATTAGAGATGAAATTTCCCGTCAAAAGCACTTCTCAAACAGGTATCAAAGCACTCCAACCCCGATGTAGCCAAGTATATAGTCAAACAGATAATAACACAGACAGGAAAGCGCGACCGCTTCCGCCGCACCCATGACGGCTCCCAAAAGTTTATTCACTCCGCCGATCACGGCGACATCACCCAGCGCCAGAATCGGCTTAAATATCAGATTACACACTTTGAACACAAGGCCAAGTACCGTCAGCCCGATCACACTCAGGGCGAACACGCTCAAAGCCTTTTCTCTGTAACCGGAAATCGCGAAAAAGATAAGCGCCACACTCGCCAGGGAAATGATTCCCGACAGTATCGTAACAATTTCCCTCATAATTCCATTGCGGAATCCTTTTTTAATTCTCCATACAAATAGTAGAAATATGATCAGAACAAAAATAAATTTTGCCATACCATCCACACTCTTCTGTCCCGTTTATCTTACCGCGCATACGGCCTTTTTACTGCAGTTCGACCGTATCAATGGAATCAGGCGTCACAATCATATAACGTCGGGCATTATTCTGCGGTATCAGCACCAGCGCGGTCTTGTCAAACCGGCCGCTGTATTTCTCCGTTCCGCCGTTTCCATAAATCCGACACTCAGATTCGTTGTAGATAATGATCTGATCCTCCCGGAACAAAATGTCGCTGTACTCTATGTCAAAATTGATGGATTGTTTCAATTCTCCTGATTTATGATATACATCCAGTCTGTATCTGTTACTGCTGTCCGTACCGACAAACACCAGCCCTACATACTCGTCTCCGAAGAAAATACTCTGCACGCTGTCACTGATCAGATTTTCCGCCGCACTGACCGGTTTCTGCGCTCCGCTGTAGAACATGATCCTGTCGTCAGAGACTGCGAACACCGACTTGTTGTCCAAAAATCCCGTAAGCGGCACGACCACATCCAGATAATCGTAGCCGCTGACATAGTTGTTAGTGCTGTTCTGTCCCACATCTCCAAAATTGTAAAACGCCACGCTCGACTTCATCTGCCCGCTGTCAACATAGAGATAGGACACGCATACCAGCTGCGCATTGGGAGAAATAGATACGCTGACAGGATAGCCGCTCTCCTTCATTGTTGTTCTGAAATAGGCAAGTTCTGTCCCCTCCGCATCATACAGATAAATCCATGTGGTGTCCGTGTCGTCCAGCACGACCGCCACAACGCCGTTCGCCGCCACGCAGAAATCCCTCAACGGCTTGTTGGTGGTGATACTCCCCATAGAACCGCCGGTGTTCATGATATAGATATTTCTACCGTTATAGTCGCCAATCGCAACCACATTCTCACAGATGTCAACCATGGGATTCTGCATCTCAAAAGTCTGATTCCACACCGCATTTCCTCTAATGTCCATGCAGCCCGCGCCATCCTTGCTGTAAGTCAGGAGATAACCCGAAAAGGGGAGCAGGCTTGTGTCCTGTGTGATATGGATTTCCGTGGATGACAGGATCGCCATCTGCGTATAGATCTTATTTTTCCACTGAATATAGACCGCCGCAATGACAGCCGCGATCAATATGAGCACGAGCGTCGTGCGATAAAAGATCGTAAACTTATGGCTCTTGATCTTCTCCCGATAGCTGACTCTGGTTTTTTCGTTTTGTCTTGCTTTCCTCTTTTTCAGGTAGTCTCTAACGTTTGCCATACGTTGTTCCTCTGTTTAGCCTCGCCCTTGCCGCTCATATATTCATGTCTGCGAGCCACACTCGCAAAAAAAGCAAATGCCGATTGCCGCAAGCGCTATCGGCACTTTCCTCGTTATTATACCATATCAGCAGGAAATCAAGCGCGAGCAAAGCGAGCATTTGATTTCACCTGATATGGTAACGACAGAATCTTTGAGTGCGCAGCACGGCGACTGCGCAGCAGACGGATTCTGGAGTCTATTATACCACAATCATGTTTAAGGTAATACTATTTTTTGCCCATATCGGATGTGGTCGGGGTCTGTGATCTTATTCAGCTCGCAGATTTCCTGTACATATGTAGTGTCCCCGTATATTTTTCGACTGATGGTGTACAGGGTATCTCCCTTCTCCACCTCATAATACCGCGCCACGTTCCTGGAGAGCGCCTCCACCTTATTCTCTGTGTCGGACTGCGTATCACCTTCCTGCTGTGCCGCCTCTCCCGTTTCTCCCGTGGGCGGCGCACTCTCCGCAGGTTCTTCCGTCTCATCCTTCGCCGAATCTCCGGTTTCATTCTCAGGCATTGCCTCAGCCGCCGCCGTAGCTTCTTCCGTCCCTGCCGTCTGTTGCTGCGTCATATCGGATTCTGTCGATTCCTCATCGTCCGTCCGTTCTTCATTTTCAAGCGACACCAGTTTTAACGTGTCCTCCTGCGCGGTATCTTCCTCTGTTCTCTCATCACCCGCGCTTTCCCCCGCCTCTTGATTTTCCATAGCGAAAAAGACTTCCGTCGCAGAACGGTTCAGCTGATTCATCTTGTCGTAACTGTTGGCAGAATTGATCACAATCGCCACAAGCGCCGTAAGAACCACGACAAGCTGTACGGAGATCGCGCTGTGCTGCATTTTGCTCTGCGCTGCCTTCGCAGGCCGGATAGCAGGCATGTCCGCACTTTGAGAAACGGCGTCGGGCGCCGCGTTGTTCTCGTTCTTGACAACTCTTCTCTGTCGATCGATCAGGTAATTCTGCATCTCTCTATTATCCTGGTAGAAGACTTTATATCCCTTGATCTCGTAATCGCCGTCTTCTTCTCTTACCAAAAAAACAGGGCCTGCCTGCGTCAGTCGGCACCCAATTTCATCAAGCGGAGCGTACTTGTCAAAAAATGGCACATTCCTGTCTTTGCCCGCTCCATAGATGACAAATCTTCTGCCGCCGTCTTCCCTCAATCCATAAAAATAAAACTCCGACAGCTCCAGCGTCCCCGTCTCGCCCTTCAGAAAAGACATCACATAATCTTCTATATATAATTCGTACTTATCCTCTTTTCCTCCTTTGTGAACGACAACCGACGACTCTCTCATCTTACCCTCCATCCTGACGAAACACACAGCTTGATTTTATTGTAGCATCCGCTCTGTGAAAAATATGGCAAAATCCGCGATGGTGGGAAAAGATGAAAAGAGACATGGTCGCACGGCCATGCCTCTTATCCGTTTTGTCGTCTGCCTATTATAGAGCCGTCTACACAAACCGGTAGACCGTCACCGCGTTGTAGTCCCTGCCCGGCCCGAACACAGCCTGCGGGAAGTTCGAATGATGAATGTTATCCGGAAAATAGTGGGTTTCCAGACAGAATCCTTTGCGAGGCCCGTAGGGGGTATTCTCTTTCCCTATCTCCTCGCCGACACAGTTGCCCGCATAGAGTTGCACGCCCGGCAGATCGGTAAACGCTTTCAACCTTCTGCCGCTCTTGGGATCATATGCCTCCGCGATCTCCCGCAGCGTGCCGTCATAATTGTCGATCACATAATTGTGGTCGTAGCCTTTTCCCAATTTCAACTGCTCAAAATCCGCGTTGATGTCCTGTCCGATCGGTTTCATCTCCGTAAAATCCATAGGAGTCCCCGCTACCGGCGCAATCTCCCCGGTAGGGATTGATCCGGCTGCCACAGGCGTATAGTGGGAGGCGTTGATCCGCAGCAAATGATCCTCTATGATCCCCGCTTTATGCCCCGACAGATTGAAATAGGTATGGTTCGTCAGATTCACGATCGTGTTGGCGTCAGCAGTCACATGATAACTCAGTTTCAGCGCATTGTCCTCGGACAGGCTGTACACCATGGTCACTTTTTTGTTGCCCGGGAAACCCATCTCCCCATCCTTGCCTTCCAAGGTGAGCGTCAGGCTGTCCGGCTCCTCCTGCGCAGTCCAATACCGCTTGTGATAGCCCTCCTCCATATGGCTGTGCAGATTGTTCTCACCGTCGTTCACGTCGATGTGATACTGCTTTCCGTCTATCTCAAAAGCCGCGCCCGCAATACGGTTTGCGCTTGGCCCGATCGTGGCGCCGAAGAAACTCTCATTGCGGTAATAATCTTCCAAATTGTCATAGCCCAACACCACGTCTTCCAAATTTCCATCCGCGTCGGGCACGAAAAGGCTCACCAGATTCGCGCCGAAGTTGATGATCTTAGCCGCCATCCCGTTAGAATTGGTTATGGTGTACGCATACACCTCTTTACCACACTTGGTTGTTCCGAATTTTTCTTTTACTACGCTCATCGCTACCTCCTGTATCATATTCACATCGTGTCGCAAGACAAGCGTACGGCCGCCTTGCTCTTATCACAACTCGACTCTGCCTTCCAACGCCCGCAGCAGCGTGACCTCGTCGATATATTCCAAATCGCCGCCCACAGGTACGCCGCTGGCGATCCGCGTCACCCTGATGCCCGTTGGTTTGATCAGCTTGCTGATATACATAGCCGTCGTCTCTCCCTCCAGACTGGAGTTGGTCGCGATGATCACCTCGTTCACATCACCCTCAAGACGCTGCATCAGTTCTTTCAGTTTTATGTCGTTCGGCCCGATCCCCAGCATGGGAGAAATCGCGCCGTGTAACACATGGTAGACGCCCTCGTATTTCCCCGTCTTCTCATAGGCCGCCAGATCTCTGGCGTTCTCCACCACCATGATCGTGCCGTGATCCCGTTTCTCGTTGGCACAGACGGGACAGATCTCGTGGTCCGTCAGCGTATAGCACTCTTTACAGTACCGCACGTTCGCCTTTGCGTCCAAAATGGCGTTTGCCAGACGCTCCACCCGCGTCTGCGGCATATTGATCAGATGAAACGCCAGCCTCTGCGCCGACTTAGAGCCTATCCCCGGCAATCCCGCCAGTTCCTCTATCAACTTGTTGATATGTCCGCTGTACAGCTCCATCAGAACGGGAACCCTCCACCCAGTCCTCCGGTCATCTTGCTCATCATCTCGGCGTTCGCCTCATCCGCCATGCGGAGAGCCTCATTGGCCGCCGCCATGACAAGATCTTCCAACATTTCAATTTCATCGGGATCGACCACTTCCTGAGACAGTTTCACTTTCGTGATCTCCTTCTTGCCCGTCACGGTCACTTCCACCACGCCGCCTCCGGCCTTCGCCACAAATTCCTTCGTCTCTAATTCCTTCTGGCTCTCCTCCATCTGGCGCTGCATTCTCTGCGCCTGTTTCATCAGATTGTTCATGTTGCCAGGCATACCGCCGCCCGGAAATCCGCCACGTTTTGCCATATCAATTTCCTGCCCTTTCCTTATTCGTCTTCTTCGATCTCTATATCCATGTGGATCATCTGTGTCAGATCCGCATAGTTTCGCGTGAACGTATCCTTGTCCGGAACGCTCTGTATCGTCACGTCAACTTCCTTTCCAACCGCCTCCGACAGCATCTGCACAAGCAGCTCCCTGTGTCCTTCCTGCCGCAGAAAATAATCCGAGGCGAGTCCGTCCTCAACCACGATCATGAGTTTATTGTCTTCTCCCAGACTTAGGCCCGCATTTTTGATATACTGTTTCATCGGCATGGACGCCTGTCCCACGATCATCGGCCATTTATCTATCACCGCACGCACGTCCTCCGGCAAAGCCTTCGGGAGAGGCGGGCGTTCTTTCTTCGGCGTCGAAACCGCCTCCGCGCCTCCGTCCCCGATGTGCGGCGGGCCTGCAGATAGGACCGCGACCCCGCTCTCAATTTTCTCCTCCAACGCCCGAACGCGCTCCAAAACAGATTCGTAGTCTTTCTCCATGTCGGGACGGCACAGCTTGATCAGCGCGATCTCGATCAGGATGCGTTTCTGCGCCGCATACCTGATCTGTCCCGACAGCTCCGAAAAGATGCGGATATAGCGCATGACGGCGTCCGTCTCCACCATGCCGGCCTCCTCCCGCAGTCTGACCAGATTGTCCGAAGAGACGTCGATCACATCCTCTATATCATCGGAAGATTTTACCAGTAATAGATTGCGCAGATACCACGTGAAATCCGTCACGAACTGTCCCAGCTCCCGCCCCTGCATCACAATTTCTTCCAACAGGCCGATACAGCCCGACACATCTCTGTCGAGTACATACCGCAGCAGTCTGCCGAATACTTCCGTGTCCACGGCGCCCAGCACGTCGAGTACCTTGTCATAAGTCAGTTCCTGCCCGAAGTGGAAGGCGATGCACTGATCCAACAGGCTCAGGGCGTCTCTCATGGAACCGTCCGCCGTCTTCGCCACATATCGCAGCGCTTTCTCCTCGACCCGAATCTGCTCTGTCTCCATCAATTCCCGCAGCCTTGCGGTGATGGTGTCGATCGTGATCCTTCTGAAATCGTAGCGCTGGCAGCGGGACAGGATCGTGATCGGTATCTTGTGTACCTCGGTAGTCGCCAATATAAAGATCACATAGTAGGGCGGCTCCTCCAATGTCTTTAAGAGCGCATTGAACGCTCCGATAGACAGCATATGAACCTCGTCAATAATATAAACCTTGTATTTCCCCTCTGCGGGAGAGTAAGCCACCTCATCAACGATTTCCCTGATATTGTCCACGCCGTTGTTGGATGCCGCGTCGATCTCGATCACATTCATGCTCGCACCCGCGGCGATCGCCCTGCAGGACGCGCACTCGCCGCACGGGCTGCCGTCCACAGGGCTCTCACAGTTTACCGCCTTGGCAAAAATCTTCGCGATCGTCGTCTTGCCCGTCCCCCGCGTACCGCAGAAGAGATAGGCGTGCCCGACACGTTCCGCCTTGATCTGGTTGCGCAGCGTGGTGACAATATGTTCCTGTCCCTTGACATCCTCGAAACAGTCCGGCCGGAACTTGCGATAAAGAGCTGTATATGACATGGACTTCCCTTTCTGATCCTTAATCGCCGAAGCTGATGCCTACCAGCTTCGCCTCCTGCACGATAGTCGCATCGGGCGATACCATTTTCAGCTTGCCCGCCACTTCCTCAAGCGGGACTTTGACGATCTCTCTGTTCTTGTAGCCTACCATAAATCCGTACTCGCCCTGCAGGATCAGCCTGCCTGCCTCCGCGCCGAGTCTCGTCGCAAACACGCGGTCGTAAGGACAAGGGCTGCCGCCCCGCTGCGTGTGCCCCGGCACGGTCACGCGCACTTCTTTGCCGCTCTTCTTCTGAATCTGATCCGCGATCTCATAGGAAACCGACGGATAGGGATAATTCTTCATCTTCTCCTTGTATTCCTTCTTGGAAAGCTTTGCGTCCTCCTTGGAGATCGCGCCCTCCGCAACCGCCATGATCGTGAATCTGGAGCCTCTCTTCTCACGCCCCTCGATTGCCTCGATGACTTTGTCAATATCATAAGGGATCTCAGGGATCAAAATGATGTCCGCGCCGCCCGCCATGCCTGCGTTCAGCGTGAGCCAGCCCACCTTGTGGCCCATGACCTCGACGATAAAAATGCGCCCGTGGGAGGATGCCGTCGTGTGAATACAGTCGATACAGTCCGTGGCAATGTTGACCGCGCTCTGAAAACCGAACGTCATATCCGTGCCCCACAGATCGTTGTCGATCGTCTTGGGGAGCGTGATCACATTCAGTCCCTCCTCACGCAGCAGATTCGCAGTCTTGTGCGTACCGTTTCCGCCCAGAATGACCATGCAGTCGAGTTTCAGCTTGTAATAATTCTGTTTCATCGCCTCCACCTTGTCGAGGCCGTTCTCATCAGGCTCGCGCATCAGCTTAAAAGGCGTTCTGGAACTGCCGAGAATCGTGCCGCCCTTCGTTAAGATACCTGCAAAATCGTGTCCCGTCAGCATCCGAAAGTCTCCGTAGATAAATCCCTTGTAGCCGTCCAGAAAACCGTAGATCTCAACATCCTCCCCGCTGCAGGACAGGCATTTCACTACGCCGCGCATCGCCGCATTGAGCGCCTGACAGTCTCCGCCGCTGGTCAACATTCCTATTCTCTTCATCCCTATTCCTCCTATCATATTGTTTATAAAGTTTATGTTATAGACCGTGCCGCCTCGGGTCACGGGCTTTCGCCCCGCTTTTTCCTTTCGCGTCTAGTATATCATACTTGCGAAGAATATCACAACTGCATCTTCTTTTCTTTCTTAAGTTCTTTCTCCCGCTTGTTGCGGATTCTTAACTCCTTAAAAAAATTCATCAGCATCTCCGTGCATTCCTCCGCGAGTACGCCCCGCCGTACCTGTACCTGATGATTAAATTCGGGCATCTCCAAAATATTCAGAATGGAACCGCCGCAGCCCGCCTTCGGATTCATGCTCCCCATAACGACCTCCGTGACCCGCGCCTGCACGATGGCCCCCGCGCACATCTGACAGGGCTCCAGCGTAACGTACAGCGTACAGCCCTCCAATCGCCAGTCGTGCAGTTTCTTACTCGCTTTATTGATCGCCGTGATCTCCGCATGAGCCAGTGTGTTTCTGTCGGTATTGCGTCGGTTATACCCCCTGCCAATGATCTTATCCTCATACACGATCACGCAGCCGATCGGCACTTCCCCCAGATCGTACGCTTTCCGCGCCTGTTTCAGAGCTTCTTTCATATACTTTTCGTCTTGTGTCATAGGCTGATCGCTCCAATTACAGAAGTTTTTAGAAAAAGCTGTGGACATTCGCCCAAATACAAATTATAATCAATGGGTACGGAGTTGTATCGAAGTGGTCATAACGGGGCGCACTCGAAATGCGTTTGCCCTCCGGGGCACGAGGGTTCGAATCCCTCCAACTCCGCTTTGAAGGAACCGGGACGAAAGTTTCGGCTCCTTTAATTTTTATATCATTATAGCACAGTTGCCAGGCGGAATCCATGTCTTTGAAATCGTAATACTTATACCCGAAGTGATTGGTAAAGTATTATCCGGGATCGGCGTAAAGACGAAACGACAGCTTAGAGACTGCTTAGAGAATGGGCTGATACAATAGTGCCTGTGAATCAGTTTGCAGTTACGGCAATCACAAATATCTGAAAGAGAGGCACAGAAAAATGACTTGGAAAAAATATACATTGCCGGTAGGAATCGGGATCGCAGCGGCGCTGTCCGTGACGGGCTGTGCGGGTACACCGGATAATGCGGCAGGCACGACAGCCTTGACGGAGACGGAGCCTGTGTCGCCCGTAGAAACGCCCGCGGCACAGGGCGATGCCGATAATACTTCGTCGGCGAAAACGGAACAGACGACAGCCGATAACACGAGCGGCGACGCCGCAGACAGCGTTGAGGCTGAAGAGAGCGATACAGCGGCAGACACAGTACCGTCCGTGCCGGACAGCGGACAGACTTCGGAGATCATCGGCGGCAAAGTGAGGAGTGTCACACAAGACAGTTTCGTCATCAGCCGGACCCTGGTAGACGAAAACGGCTTTGTCACAATGCCGGAGGCGGGCAGTCCCGAAGAGCAGTTAGTGACGATCCGCTGCACCGATGAGACAGTGTATGAGTTATGGAAGATTCAGGGCGGCGGAGCCGGGATCGAGACATCCGAGGCCGCTTTTTCCGATGTGAAAGAAGGCGGCGGATTGGAGGCCGAAGGGTATTTCGACGGTGAGGAATTTACGGCAGAGAAAATTATCATCGAGATCTATGAATGAGAGGTCGGCGTCATTTTGTCATGAACCCCTCTTTATGTGTTGAAGACGGAATCCTGTGGTTTATCAAGGAGTCGTCCGAAGTTTGATTATCAACTTGAAACATCACAAACCCCTCTGTGCAGCTGCACAGAGGGGTCTTTAATTTTGGTTTAAATTTAATTAAATCTCAAACATCAGCTCGCCGTAGGTCGGGATCGGCCAGATGTTCTTATCCACGATCATCTCCAGCTTATCGGCCGGAGCACGCAGTTCGTCCATAGCAGCCTTGACCGTATCCTTGTAGAAGAATGCCTGCGCCTTCACGTCCTCGATCTCTGAGGCCTCCTTCTCTGTCTTCTCCAATTTTGCCAGAGCCGTCTGCATCGCCGCGAGATTCTCGCACACTTCTTTCAGAAGTTCTGCCTGAACCGCCGCGTCCGCGCCCGCCGCCTTCACCGCGTTCACGGTGTCCGCCAGCGCCTTGGAGTATTTCACCACCGCGGGAATGATCTGCTTGCCGGCCATGTCGATCATCGCAAGCGCCTCGATGTTGATGGTCTTCGCGTAAGTCTCGTAGATGATCTCCTCGCGGGACTCCAGCTCCACCTTCGTGAAGATGCCGAATCTCTCGAACAGTTTTACCGCCTTATCCGTCGTGATAGTGCTTGCCGCCTCAATCATGGACTTAATGTTCGGCAGTCCTCTCTTCTCGGCCTCAGCCAGCCAGTCGTCGGAATAACCGTCGCCGTTGAAGATGATCCTCTGATGCTCGGTCAGATACTCCTTGATCAGATCATGTACGGCCAGATCCAGATCGTCCGCCTTCTCCAAGCGGTCAGCCGCCTCGCAGAAGGCCTCCGCGACAATCGCGTTCAGCGTGGTGTTCGGGCTCGCGATGGAATCCGCGGAACCTACCATACGGAATTCAAATTTATTTCCTGTAAACGCAAAGGGCGATGTTCTGTTTCTGTCGGTCGCGTCCTTCTGGAAATCAGGCAGCGTCTTAACGCCTGTCAGGAGCTTGCCACCCTCCTTGACGCTGGTGGCCGCGCCCGTCTCGATGAGCTGTCTCACCACATCCTCAAGCTGCTCGCCTAAGAATACGGAGATGATAGCCGGAGGCGCCTCGTTCGCGCCAAGTCTGTGATCGTTGCCCACATCGGATGCGGACTGACGCAGCAGATCCGCATGGGTATCTACGGCTTTCAGGATGCAGGCGAGAACCAACAGGAACTGGATATTCTCGTTGGGCGTATCGCCGGGATCGAGCAGATTCACGCCGTTGTCCGTCGTGATGGACCAGTTGTTGTGTTTGCCGGACCCGTTGACGCCCGCGTAGGGTTTCTCGTGCAGCAGGCATCTCATACCGTGATGGACCGCGACTCTCTTCATCGCCTCCATGACAAGCTGGTTGTGGTCTACCGCAATGTTAGCCGTCTCGTAGATGGGCGCCAGCTCGTGCTGCGCGGGAGCCACCTCGTTGTGCTGTGTCTTGGCGGTCACGCCCAGTTTCCACAGCTCCTCGTTCAGATCTTTCATATAAGCGCCGACACGCTCTCTGATGACGCCGAAGTAGTGGTCCTCCATCTCCTGCCCTTTGGGTGCGGGAGCGCCGAACAGCGTGCGGCCCGCAAACATCAGGTCTGTTCTCTGACGGTACAGTTTCTCATCTACTAGAAAATATTCCTGCTCGGGTCCCACCGACGCGGTGACCTTGGTGGCCTCCGTGTTGCCGAACAGCCGCACGATACGCAGCGCCTGCTCGCTCAGCGCCTCCATGGAACGAAGTAACGGCGTCTTCTTATCCAGCGCCTCGCCCGTGTAGGAGCAGAACGCTGTCGGAATACACAGCGTCACGCCGCAGCCGGACTCTTTCAGGAAAGCGGGAGAAGTGATGTCCCATGCCGTATAGCCTCTCGCCTCGAAGGTGGCGCGCAGACCGCCCGAAGGGAAGGAAGACGCGTCGGGTTCGCCTTTGATCAGCTCTTTGCCGGAGAATTCCGTGAGCATCTTGCCCATCTCATCCGGATGCGCGACGAAAGAGTCGTGTTTCTCCGCCGTGATGCCTGTAAGCGGCTGGAACCAGTGCGTATAGTGAGTCGCGCCGTTCTCGACCGCCCACTCCTTCATCGCCATAGCGACAACGTTGGCCGCCTCCATGGAAAGCTCGCCGCCCTGATCCATGACCTTTACCACTTCTTTGTACACATTCTTCGGCAGCCGTTCCTTCATCTTGCCAAGTGTGAACACGTTCTGTCCGAAGATTTCTTCCACATTAAAAACTTCACTCATACTCTTTCCTCCATCCCGGCATTCTCTTTTAAAAATAGCGTTCCAAAAAAATCCTTTTTTTGGAACGCCATCGTTCTGAATACCTGTATACAATTTCTGTTTTTAACAATACTCTACTTTTTCTTAAAATGCAAGCATAATTTTTCTTTTTTTCTAAAAAATAATCAAAACTATGGCGCTGATCGCCTCCTGCCCTGCCAAATCTAACCATCATCATACCGCAAAAACTGCCGTCTTTCAATGTCGATCTTGTGAAAAGTCCTGCGGTGAAGGGTTTTCAGCTCTCAGTATATCATTTGTCTCAGGCGTCACAGACAGGCACACGTCTATGATCTGTTTCGCGTGGGGGCAGGACTGCACGGGCCGTCCCTGTTCGTCAAACATAGCCTCCACCCTCGCCGATACATTCTCTCCGTCCGGTTTCATGATCTCGATCTCATCGCCCACGCTGAACTTGTTGCGCTGCTCGATGCGGGCGCAGGGCCGCCCCGCCGTCTGTACGATCCTGGCCACGGTCCCCAGATAAATATACTCGTTCACATAGGCGCTGTTGTCATAGATCTGCGCCTTCTCGTCAGGTCTGCCAAAATAGAACCCCGTAGTGAACGGCCGGTGCGTGCATTTCCCGATCTCCGCCAGATACCGGTCCATATTGGCCCGGTACTTCTCCTCGGACTCCAGAAGATCATCGACGGCTCTGCGGTAGGTGCGCGCCACCGTCGCCACATAGAGCGCCGTCTTCATCCGTCCTTCGATCTTAAAGCTGTCGATCCCTGCGTCGATCATTTCCGGGATGTGCTCTATCATGCACAGATCTCCCGAATTAAAAATATAAGTTCCCCGCTCATTCTCATAGACGGGCATATACTGTCCCGGCCTCGTCTCCTCCGCCACGGCGTATTTCCATCTGCAGGGATGCGTGCACGCGCCCCGGTTGGCGTCCCGTCCGGTGAAGTAATTGCTGAGCAGGCATCTGCCGGAGTAGGAGATGCACATGGCCCCGTGCACGAAACTCTCGATCTCCAGATCGGCGGGGATCCGCTCTCTGATCCCGCGGATCTCCGCCAAGGAAAGCTCTCGCGCGGAGACGACGCGTTTTGCGCCCTGACTGTGCCAGAAAAGATAAGTCATGTAATTGGTGTTGTTGGCCTGTGTGGAGATGTGCACGTCGATCTCCGGGCAGATCTTCCTCGCCAACATGAACATGCCGGGGTCCGCGATGATCAGCGCGTCGGGGCGCAGTTCCCTCAACTCGCGGAAATAACTCTCCGCGCCCTCCAGATCGCAGTTGTGCGCCAGAATATTCGCCGTCACATGCACGCGCGCGCCCTGCGCATGGGCGAAAGCGATCCCCTGCGCCATCTCTTCCACCGTGAAGTTTTTCGCCTTGGCGCGAAGTCCATAGGTCTCGCCGCCGATATAGACCGCGTCCGCGCCGAACGTCACGGCGGTCTTTAACACTTCCAGACTGCCCGCCGGGACAAGCAGCTCAGGTTTCTTTCTACTTCTCATACTGATCGCCAGAAACTCTCTTTCCGTCTTTCTTGACGCTTATCGTAACGCCGTCTCCCGCCTGCAGGATCACCGTCTCCAGTTCGGGGCGGTGCTTTAGCTCATACAGATATTCCCTCATACGGCTGTGTATGGTGCGGTTCCTCCGCGTCACCGCAAAGCGGGATTCCAGTATGTCCCCGTCCTGCAACACGTTGTCCGACAGGAGTATGCCGCCCTCTCCCAGAAGGCGCAGCACATCCGGCAGGAAATGGATATACTGCCCTTTCGCCGCATCCATGAAGATAAAATCAAAGCTGCCGTCCAGTTCTCTCAGGATCTCGGCGGCATCTCCTTCCAGAAGGGTGATCTGTCCCTCTCTGCCCGCCCGGCGAAAATTTTCCTTCGCGATCGGGATTCTTTTCTCATACTTTTCAATGGTGGTGATCCGGCAGCCTTCGGGCGCGTACTCGCTCATCAAAAGCGCAGAAAAACCAATGGCGCAGCCGACCTCCAAAATCGACGTCGGTTTCCTTACCGCAAGCAGCAGCTTGATCAGGCTCTGCGTCTGCGTGCGGATAATCGGCACATTGGTTTCCTTGGCCTGTCTCTCTATTTCGTCCAGAAAAGGGGTATTCCCGGTGTCCAGCGAATCAATAAACGCGCTCATGCGCTCGTCTGTCATCATAGTACCGCCCTTTCCGCTCACTCCTGCGTCTCTTCCCCGTCCGTCTCCTCGGAGTCCGGCGCGATCACTTCCAATATCTGCTGAGCGGTCATATTCGTGTTCAGATCATAAATCCCCGGCTGTATCTTGCCGTGCTGCTCCGACAGAAGCTCCTGGATCATGAACAGTCTCCCGTCACGGATCAATCCCTTCTCCTGCAGCATCTTGCCGACGGCCGACGCCGAGGTATCTTCCTCCACGTAGACGCTGATGATCCTGCCGTCGCCAAAGGACATGGCCGGCTCTGTGAACACGCGGTAGCCGTAATCGTACGCCGCAGTCGCCGCTTTGATGATATACATAATGATGAACGCGAACAGAGCTACTTTAATAATGATCTGCGCCGTCGTTCCCACAATATACTTTAAGCTCATAGTCATCTCCGATCCGACCGTTATTCAAAGTCGATCTCCGCCGAGAGCAGCACGTTGATGTCCTGCATCAGTCTGCAGAATGCCAGCTCCGCTCTCAAGAAATCCTCCACCAGAGGATTCTCCCGGAACTTGGCGTACTCCCGCTCGAACGCCTCCATTCTGTCAAACAGATCCTCGCTGTCCGTCTCATTCTGCAGATCGAAATTTCTCTGCCTGTACTCGTTCACTTTTTCATATAATTCCGGCTGTTTCTTTAGTTTCTCACGCTGATACCGATACTCCTTATAGGTATCGGACTCCTGAATATAGGCGGCGAACTTTTTCGTCGCCTCCTCGATCCGGATATCTAACATTGTGCCGTTCCTCCTTAAGTATATGGTATCAAATTTTATCCAACTTGCAACTTGTATCAACGTATGATTTGTCTTCCGTCTCTATACTTCCATGATGATCGGCAGTATCATCGGACGTCTCTTCGTCTTTTTCCACACGAACTCGCTCAGAACATCCTTGATCGTAGCCTTGAGCTTGCCCCAGTCAGTCTGACGCTTGTCCAGACAGGTCTGTATCGCCTCATTCACGAGAAGCCGCGCCTCGTCCAGCAGTTCGTCGGACTCCTTGACATAGACGAACCCTCTGGAAACAATATCCGGGCCGGACACCAGCTGATCGCTGTAAGAATCCAGCGCCAGCACCACGATCAGTATGCCGTCCTCCGCCAGATGCTGTCTGTCGCGCAGCACCACATTGCCTACGTCGCCCACGCCGAGACCGTCCACCAGGATCGCGCCCACGGGAACTTTCCCGGTCACCTCCGCTTTCTTTCGGCTCATCTCCAGCACGTCTCCGGACTGCAGCATGAAAATGCGCTCCTTCGGTATTCCCAGCTCCGCCGCGATCTTCGCCTGCGCTTTCCTGTGCTTGTACTCGCCGTGGATGGGGATCGCATACATGGGTTTCACCAGACTGTAGATCAGTTTGATCTCCTCCTGGCAGGCGTGCCCCGACACGTGCACATCCTGAAAGATCACATCCGCGCCCTTCATCAGCAATTCATTGATGACATTGGTAACAGCCTTCTCGTTGCCCGGTATCGGATGCGAGGAAAAAATCACGGTGTCGCCCGGAAGTATGGAGATCTTCTTGTGATTATCGCCGGCCATGCGGCTCAGAGCCGCCATGCTCTCCCCCTGGCTCCCCGTAGTGATAATAACGGTTTTGTCGTTCGGATAGTCCTTGAGCTGTTCTATGTCGATCAGCGTATTTTTCGGAATATGCAGACATTCCAGCGCGGAGGCGGTCTCGATGATGTTGACCATGCTCCTGCCCTCCACGACCACCTTGCGGCCGAACTTGTACGCAGAGTTGATGATCTGCTGTACGCGGTCCACATTCGACGCGAACGTGGCAATGATGATCCTCGTGTCCTTATGCTCCGTAAAGAGGCTGTCAAAGGTCCGCCCCACCGTCTTCTCTGAGGCGGTAAAGCCCAGACGCTCCGCGTTGGTGGAGTCACACATCAGCGCCAGAACGCCCTTGCGCCCCAATTCCGCAAAGCGCTGTAAGTCGATGGCGTCGCCGAATACAGGCGTGTAGTCCACCTTGAAGTCCCCCGTATGAATGACCACGCCGGCGGGAGAGTAGATCGCAAGCGCCGCAGCGTCCACAATGCTGTGGTTCGTCTTGATAAATTCGATGCGAAACTGTCCCAGTGTGATGCTCTCGCCGAAACTGACTACCTGCCGTTCCGTCGTGCCGAGCAGATCATGTTCGCCCAGCTTGTTCTCAATGATCCCCATAGTGAGGCGCGTCGCAAAGACAGGAACGTTCAGTTCCTTCAAAACATACGGCAGCGCGCCGATATGGTCCTCATGTCCGTGCGTGATGACAAAGCCTTTGACCTTGTCCGCGTGATCCTTCAGATAAGTAATGTCGGGGATCACCAAGTCTATCCCCAGCATCTCGTCCTCAGGAAAAGACAGACCGCAATCCACCACGATAATACTGTCCTCATATTCAAAGGCAGTAATATTAAGTCCGATCTGTTCCAAGCCGCCCAAGGGGATCACCTTCAGCTTAGGAGCAGATTTCCCGCGTTCACTTTTTCTCAACCAAAAATCCTCCATGCAAAATAGAAATCATAACTACGTCAGTTCAATATCGTCCAGCATATTTTTAAACACAGCTGCCACTGCGTTTAGTTCCTCGTCATCCGCCACGATCTCGTACACCGCCTCGTCCGCCTCCTGTGTGGAAGTGTCTCGAAGGATCAGCGCCTCGCCGTCCCCGTCCTCCGAATCCGTCACCAGAATATAATCGACGCCGCCCAATCTGGTCTGCTCTAACACATAGAACCGGACAGGTTCTCCTCCCTCCGGTGTAAAAACGATCTTGTCCACTTACTCCGTCTCCTTGCCTGCGCGATAGTCCAAATATCCCTGCAAGATCAACACTGCCGCGATCTTGTCCACATACTCCTTGCGGCGCTCCCTGCGTATGCCGGCCTCCATCATCGCCTGATCCGCCGCCACCGTTGTGAGACGCTCGTCCCACATCTTCACGGGCAGCCCCGTTCTTCTGTGCAGTTTCTCCTGAAATTCCAGCGAGAGCTGCGTCCTCTCGCCTATGGTGTTGTTCATATTCTTCGGCAGGCCAAGCACGATCTCCGACACCTCGTACTCCACGATCAGCTCCTCAATGCGCGCCAACGTCCGCCGCAGTTTATTCTCGTCTTTTCTCCTGATGATCTCGATCCCCTGTGCCGTGATGAGCAGCGGATCACTGATCGCCACGCCGACCGTCTTAGAGCCGAAATCCAATCCCATGATTCTCATACGCTCTTCCGCCGCTCACTTCAGGGAGTTCTTGATGTACTCTACCAGCATCTCTTCCACCAGCTCGTCGCGCTCCACCTTCATGATCAGGCTGCGCGCGTTCTTGTGGCTGGTGATATAAGTAGGATCGCCCGACATAATGTACCCCACGATCTGATTGACCGGATTGTAACCCTTCTCCGTCAACGCCTCATACACGGTGGACAGCACGAGTTTCACGCCCGTCTCCGGCTCGCTCTCCACGGTAAAAAATTGTGTGTTTTCCAAGTCCTGCATCATTTCACGCCCTTATCCGTTGCCAATTTTGAGATTACCCCTATTATTACCATAATACTCTATCGACACGCAAAATTCAATCATTTTAAAATCATGATATGCTCATCCAGGAATCCGCCCACCGTCCCGCTGACGATCCGGTTTCTCAAATCCGCAGAGCCGTCGGTTTCTACGGCCGCCATGACATACTGGGGCGTATGGCCGACAAAATAGCGCCTGCCGCCGATCTCTTTTTCCTCCTCGAAAAGCACCTGCGTCTTGCTGCCGATCAGGCTTGTCCGATAGGCGCGGGACATCTCCCGCCCCGCCTGCGCCAGAATCTCGCTGCGCCTGCTCTTCTCGGCCTCCGTGAGCTGTCCCTCCATGGCCGCAGCCCGCGTCCCTTCCCTTCTGGAATATTTAAAAATGTGCATCTCATAGAAACGGACGGCGCGAACAAACTCCTGTGTGACCCGAAACTCCTCCTCAGTCTCTCCCGGAAACCCTACGATGACGTCCGTGGTGAGCGCGGGATTTGGATAATATTTCCTGAGAATCTCTGTTGTCCGAAAGTATTCCCCGCCGGTGTAGTGTCTATTCATTCTGGCTAACACCGTATCGCAGCCGCTCTGCAGCGATAGGTGAAAATGCGGGCAGATCTTCGGCATAGCGCTGATCTGCACGGCAAACTCCTCGGTGACGATGCGCGGCTCCAGAGAGCCCAGCCGGATCCTGCGCAGTCCCTCCACATCATGCAGTTTCAAAAGCAGCTCAAGCAGCTCGGACGAGCCTCTGTCGATACCGTAGGAGCTGATGTGGATGCCTGTCAGCACGATCTCCTGATACCCGGCCGCCGCAAGCCCCCGCACCTCGCGCAGAACGTCCTCCTGCCTGCGGCTCCTGACCCGGCCTCTGGCATAGGGGATGATGCAGTAGGAGCAGAACTGGTTGCAGCCGTCCTGAATCTTGATATAAGCTCTGGTATGCCCTGCCGTCTCTGTCAGCGTCATCTCCTCGTACTCATCCGTGCGGTTGATGTCGATAACGGTATCTCCGCTCTCCCTGTCCCTGAGATAATTCTCCAGAATGGGAATCAGATCCCTCTTGCGGTTATTGCCGATGACAAGATCCACGGCGGCGTCCCCGCGCACCGCCTCCTCCCCGATCTGCACATAACACCCCACCGCCACCACCACGGCGTCGGGGTTCTGTCGCCTTGCGCGGTGCAGCATCTGTCTGCTCTTCCTGTCCGCGATATTGGTCACGGTGCAGGTGTTGACGATATATATATCGGCAATCTCATCAAAAGATACAATTTTATATCCCTTTTCCCGCAGTCTTTGTTGCATAACGTCCATCTCATAGCCGTTCACCTTGCACCCAAGATTATGTAGTGCCACACTTTTCATAGTAATCTCCGCATTTTTTGTGTTGATTTATCATTGACTTTTATGCGCTCAACCTTTAGTATTAAAGCAGAAGGTTTGAAACAAAAGGAGGTAAATCCGGAATGAAAACAGTTCAGATTTCTTTAAATTCCATCGATAAGGTTAAGTCTTTTGTAAACGATATTACCAAGTTTGACTATGACTTCGATTTAGTATCCGGAAGATACGTTATTGATGCGAAATCCATCATGGGTATCTTCAGCTTAGATTTATCCAAGCCCATCGACTTAAATATCCACGCAGAAGACGGCGCTGACGACGTCATCGCAGCCTTAAAGCCGTATATCATGTAATCGGTACATATCCCACATGACATATACCGCACGCGTCAGAGCAAGCCTTACGGCTTGCTCTTTTTTTATTTTTTATGTCTTCGCGCGCCTATCTGACCACGATCACCTCGTCGGTGTCGAGCGCCGTCCGCACCAGTTCGTCGATCTTCTCATCCAGGTTATGCTCATGTCTTCTGATGATATTCAGGTTCGGTTTCGTCACCGGATGCTTTGCCACGAAGATCGTACAGCAGTCCTCGTAGGGCTGAATGGATGTCTCATAGGTGTCGATCTTCTCCGAAACCGCCACAATGTCCATCTTGTCAAAAGCGATCAGCGGCCGATAGACCGGCAGCTCGCACACTTCATTGGTGGCCATCAGACTGTTCATTGTCTGCGACGCCACCTGGCCGATGCTCTCCCCCGTGACCAGTCCGAGGCACTCCGTCTCCTTCGCGATCTGTTCCGCGATGCGCATCATGTAGCGCCGCATGATGATCGTCAGCTCGTCGTGGGGGCATTTGTCATAGATGTAGAGCTGAATATCCGTAAAGTTGATCACATGCAGATAGATCGGCCCCGTATAGGCCGCGATCTTTCTCGCCAGATCGACCACCTTCTGTTTGGCGCGCTCGCTCGTGTAGGGCGGCGCGTGGAAGTACACCGCGTCGATCTTGACGCCCCGCTTTGCGATCATCCATCCCGCCACCGGGGAATCGATACCGCCGGAGAGCAGCAGCATAGCCTTGCCGCCCGTGCCGATGGGCATACCTCCCGGCCCCGGGATCGTCTCGGAGTAGATATAGATCTTGTCGCGCACCTCCACGTTCAGCAGAATATCCGGCTTATGCACGTCTACACGCATTTCGGGGTAGGCGTCCAGAATCAGGCCGCCCAGCTCCGCGTTCATCTCCATGGAGTTCAGGGGATAATTCTTTCTGGCGCGTCTTGCGGCTACTTTAAAAGATCTGTCTTTGTCGGGATAGACCCGGTCAATATAGGAGACTACGGCATCCCCCAGCTTTTCAAATCCCTCGTCCTCCACATATACCATGGGGCAGACGCCGGATATGCCGAACACTTTCTGCAGTCCCGCCACCGTCTCCTCATAGTCAAAATCGGAAACCGCGTCCACATAGATGCGCCCGTCCGTCTTGCGCACGGCGAACTCGCCGTCGCATTTCTTTAGAGCATATTTGATCTGCTGCACCAGCGCGTTCTCAAACAAGTATCTGTTCTTGCCTTTCACGCCGATCTCGGCATACTTTATCAAAAAAGCCGTAAACATTTTTCACCTGTGCCTTTCCGCGAATCACCGTCTGGTATATTTCCGCAGCATCGGTATCGTCTCTGACAATGCCTGTATAGTATACTGGATTTCCTCCTTGGTTGTAAAGACGGAAAAACTGAAACGTATGGTGGAATCCAAAAGATCTTTCTCCACGCCGATCGCCTTCAGGGTCGCGGACGGCTGCGGCTTGTTGGAGGAGCACGCGCTGCCTGCGGACACATAGATGCCCCGCTCCTCCAGCGCATGCAGGAGCACCTCGCTCCGCACGCCGCGCACCGACAGGCTCACGATATGAGCCGCTCCCTCTCCGTCCGGACAGCCGTTGACCCTGACCTGCCCGATCCCTTCCACGCCTCTGATGAACATGGTCCGCAGCCCGTACAATCTGTCCATATCCTCGTCAAGGTGCGCATAGACCATCTCCGCGGCCTTGGCGAGCCCGGCGATGCCGGGAACATTCTCCGTGCCGGAACGCATCCCCTTCTGCTGGCCGCCGCCGTACAGGATGGGACTGACCTTTGCCCCATCTCTGATATAGAGAAAACCGACGCCCTTCGGCCCGTGGATCTTATGGGCGCTGACGGACAGCATATCCACGTGCAGCTTAGCGGGATAGATGCGGAATTTGCCGAATCCCTGCACCGCGTCCACATGAAACAGCGTGCCGGGGTTGATGCGCCTGATCAGCGCGCCCGCCTCCCCGATGGGTTGAATACTGCCGATCTCATTGTTTGTGTGCATGATCGACACCAAAATCGTGTCCGGTCTCATCGCGCGTTCCAAATCCCTCAGCGAGATCCTTCCCTCGCGGTCTACAGGAAGATAGGTGACTTGAAAGCCCTGTTTCTCCAGATAGGCCATGGGCTGAAGGATCGCGGGGTGCTCGATCGCTGTGGTGATAAGATGTCTGCCTTTCCTGTGATTAGCCATCGCCGCGCCGATCAGCGCAATATTGTCAGATTCCGTACCGCCTGACGTGAACAGAATTTCTTTCTCATTTACTTTCAAAATCTTGGCCAGCGTTTCCCCGGCATATCTCAAGTACCGCTCCGCCTCTACTCCTTTGTGGTGCATGCTGGACGGATTGCCGTAATCCTCACACATGACTTTGTGCATCAACTGCGACACCTCGTCAAAACAGCGGGTCGTCGCCGAGTTGTCTAAATACACTTCCATGACTGTCATTCCTTTCTCTTAGCTTGTCATCAGCGGAATTTGTGTTGTATATGGTATCATATGTTATGGAGTCTCCAATTGATACATCAGCCACGACAGCACCGTGAAACCCGCCGTCTCCGTCCGCAGGATACGCCTTCCCAGCGTGACGGGCTCTATGCCCGCCGCCACCGCCTCCTCGATCTCGCTCTCTTCAAAGCCACCTTCCGGACCGATGAATACGGCCACGCTCTCTCCCGGCCGAACGGACTCTATGATCTCCTTGGTATGCCGCATATCTTCCGCCAGCTCGTAGGGAATGATCTTCACGCCCATATCGCGCGCATAGGCGCACGCCTCCTTCATGGACATAACGCTGTGCACCACAGGGATCACGCCGCGCCTGCTCTGTTTGGCCGCCGCCTCGGCAATACTCTGCCATCTGTTCACCCTGGACGCCGCTTTCTTCTCATCCAGCTTTACCACGCACCGTTTTGCCGCCACGGGAATGATCTCGTATACGCCAAGCTCCACCGCCTTCTGCACGATCAGCTCCATCTTGTCCGCTTTCGGCAGTCCCTGAAAAAGATAGACCTTGGCGGGAAGTTCCACCCCGTCCTCCTTGATAAAACGGAGCGTGCAGACGACCTCCCGCTCCGTGTACTCCTCAATACCGCAGCGGTACTCCCGCCCGGTAACGCCGTCGCTCACCGCGATCTCCTCGCCTTGTTTCATACGCAGCACATTTTTGATGTGGTTAAAGTCGTTCCCCGTTATGACGATCCTCTTGCCCTGTATCTGCGACGGCTCCACAAAAAAACGATACATCCCTTCTACCGAACCTTTCTGACGATCTTTCCGATCAAAAGGAAAAGCGCCAACCCTGCCACCGCTCCGGCGCTGTCCACCAGCACGTCGCTCACCATGCCGGCGCGCCCCGCCACAAACAACTGATGGATCTCGTCGCTGCACGCGTAGAGCGCAGCCAGAGCCGCAGCCGTACACGCCATGCGCAGACGCGACAGCCGCCATCTTTCCAGCCAAAGATAGAGCAGGATCGCCAAGACTGCGTACTCCGTCATATGGGCGCCCTTTCTCACAAAATACTCTATGGAGTTCGCAATTTCCCTGATCTTCTCCTCGTCTATATGCAGATGAAAAAGCAGCCCCGTCGTATTGACGATGCGGTAGCTGAACCCGGTGCTGACCTCGCTGGATTCTTCACTCGTCTGCGCGGAGAACGCAAAGATCACGCACATCCATACGAGCGCCAGAACACCGGCCGTCGTACTTCTCCTCCGCATCCGGTTTTTCTCTGTTTTGATTCCCATAGGTTTACCGTTCCCTGCGCGCCGTGACAGACACCCATTCTCCCTGATAAGTCACCTCAAGGATCGTGAGTCCCGCCGCCTCGACCGCCTCCCTGACGATCTGCTCTTTCGTGTCGATAATGCCTGAAGTAATATAGATACCGCCTATTTTCATGTGCGGTACAATGACCGGCGTGAGCGGCACCAACACATCCGCGAGAATGTTCGCGACCACGATGTCGTAGCGCCCGTAACCCACTCTGTCCCGGATCTCCCTGTCAGAGATAAGGTTGCCGATCATCATCTGAAAAGCCTCGTCCGCTATCCCGTTGGCCTCCATATTCTGCGCGACCGCCTCCACGGCGCAGGGGTCCAAGTCTGTCCCCACCGCATGTTTCGCCCCATACAGCAAGGCAATGATGGCAAGAATACCGCTGCCCGTTCCCACGTCCAAAAGCTCCGTCTCCGAGGTGAGATACTTTTTGATCTGACGGATGCAGAGCTGTGTCGTCTCGTGCATTCCCGTCCCGAATGCCGTGCCGGGATCGATGTGCAGCACCTTTTTGTCCCGGTCTTCCTCCCTGATCTCCTCCCAGGAAGGGATCACGAGCAGATCGTCTATGTAAAACTGGTGAAAATACTGTTTCCAGTTGTTGATCCAGTCGATGTCCTCCGTCTCCGTCACCTCGATACTGCCCTCGCCGACGTCCATAAAGAAACGCAGTTCGTCAAGCTCCTTCTCAATCTGCGCGAGGATCGTCCCTCTGTCGGTGGCCATGCCGCCCACTTCGAGGCTGCCGTCCTCCCTCTCCTCCACGAAAAAGCTCAGATACGCGACGCCGTCATCCTCCGGGCCGTCCGGCAGAATATCCACAAACATCTGCTCCTTCTCCAGCGCCGTCAGCGGGATCTTGTCTTCGATCTGCGCGCCCTCCAGACCGATGTCATAGAGGGCGCTGATAATCATGTCTTCCGCGTCCGTGATCGTCTTGATCCTGAATTTCATCCATTTCATAACCAATATCCTTCTAGTCGTCAGACTCTGCTTTCCCGGCGGCCTCCGCGATCGCCGCCGCATCTTCCTTCACGTTGTTCTTGCCGGCATTCTGTACAGAGGGCACGTCCGGCATGACCAGATGCTCCTTGTCCGCACCGTAACGCGCGTACTCGCCGTACTCCTGCCAGATATTGCACACCCAGGTTTTTCCCTGATTAAAAACGATCTCCTCGCCGTCTTCGTCGTAGAATTTCGCAGGAGTAAAGTCTCCTTCGTATCGCTCCCACGTCCCCGGGATCGCTCTGCCGCCCGTAAAAACGACAGCGTCGCCCTCGCCGTGCACGCCGAACGCGAGATAATCGTGATCGTCCCGCACTTCGCCGTGGCAATACTGAAAGACCACGTTGCTGACGGCGAGCTGCTCGCCGTTGTACTCGTCGATCTGTTTCCCGCCGTCCTGATAGCGATAGTACAGACCGGTGTCCGCATCGTACTCGAAGTACGGATGATACGCGCCGTATCCTCCGGAATTGTTCTCCGAAACCCCGCCGGGATAGATCAGCGCCGCCTCCTCGCAATCCGCATAGTCTGCGGTTACGCCGTCCGCCGCAAACAAAAACGGCGGCACATAATCCTCGTCATAAGCCCAGTCGTATCCCAGACGTTCCACTGCTTTAAACAGGCCGTCTATCATGAGATAGCCCGTGAACTCCGTGGCGTATCCCGGACGGCTGACCCTGTCGAAAGCCTCGTCGGCAGGATTGTGGATGCCGGCTACCCCCATACTGATATTGTAATAGTTGGGACGGTTGATCAACTCTTCCACATAGGGCCTTGCCAGTCCCCAGTTGCAGTAGATCGCCTCATATCCCATGGCCACATAAACAAAGTAGTCGCGGCTGCTGCGCACGGGCCCGATCCGCTCCAGATCATCGAAGTCCTCAAACACCGCCATCAGTCTTGTGATACGCCCCTCCACGGGAGCCTCATAGATGATACCCGCCCGCGATAATCCGTACTGCGGCATAGCCGGTCTGTTGTTCGGGATCATGACGGCGATAGGTCTTCTGAGCGCCTGCTCCGTGCTTGTCCACTGTCCCGTCAGATAGCTCTGGATCTTGCCGTTTACCTCCGTCCTCTCCTCGATGACCTGCCGTTTATCCTCTGGCTCCTCGACCACTTCCTCCTCTGTCGTCTCTTCCTCTTCCGCCGCCGGCTGTTCCTCCGTCGCCTCCGGTTCAGGCGCGTTCTCCTCTCTGATCCCGCAGCCGTACAGAAGGGCCGCCGTGCACAAAACGGCCGCCAACAGCGCTTTCCTTCCTCGATACATATTTTCCCCCTCGTTGATCCACTCGTCGAATATCTGAAAGCGCGTCTGCCCGTGCATGCACGGCATCCGGCTTTCACCCTGCGCTACAAGAGCTTACGCTCTGTGTTACACAGGCTTGTGTTACACAGGGCAGAGACTCGCAAATCCTTCGGATTTACGAGTTCGCTTCGCTCGTCGAATATCTGATAGCGCGTCTGCCCGTGCATGCACGGCATCCGGCTTTCACCCTGTACTACACAGGCTTGTGTTACACAGGCTTTCACCCTGTGCTACACAGGGCAGAGACTCGCAAATCCTTCGGATTTACGAGTTCGCTTCGCTCGTCGAATATCTGAAAGCGCGCCTGCTCGTGCATGCACGGCATCCGGCTTTCAGATATTCGACTCTGCCCTTTTCGGATATTATACCCGAAAAACGAGAGAGTGTATACTTGATTTTCAAAATGTAAGAAAAAGGCAAGGACCTCTCTCATCGAATATGCTCCGATGAAAGAGGTCCATATATGACCGTATTACCTTCTGAATTTCTTCTTGCCCTTGCCGTCTGTTTCCTCCGAATAGCCCGAAGTATAATTCTTCGCAGCGTTCAAGGTATCTCCCGTCTCCTCGTCGAATTTCTTCAGAAGTTCCCGCGCCTCGTGGGAGAGCTTATCCGGCACCTGAACGACCAGCGTGACGTAATGATCGCCCCTGATGTTCTTGTTTCGCAGCGACGGAACACCCTTGCCTTTCAGGCGCACTTTCGTGTCGGTCTGGGTTCCCGCTTTGACGTCGTAGATCACTTTGCCGTCCACAGTATCGATCACGATCTCACCGCCCATCGATGCGACCGCAAAGGACATCGGCACGGTGGAGTATATGTTCTCGTCCTGCCTCTGGAAGATCGGGTGTCTCCCCACTACTACCTCCACCAGAAGATCGCCTCTCGGGCCGCCGTTCGTCCCCGGCTCGCCCTTGTCGCGGATGCGGACGCACTGCCCGTTGTCGATACCCGCTGGAATAGACACTTGGATCGTCTTCTTGTTGGCGATATATCCCGTCCCCCGGCAGTCGGGGCACTTATCTCTGATCACTTTGCCTGTACCGTGACAGTCGGGACATGTCTGCACATTCCTGACCGTTCCAAAGAAGGACTGCTGCGTGAATACCACCTGACCCTTGCCGCCGCACTTCGTACAGGTCTCCGGGTTGGTGCCGGGTTTCGCCCCGGTTCCATGACACGATGTACACTCGTCCTTCAGGGTAAGTTCTATCTCCTTCTCGACGCCGAAGACGGCCTCCTCGAAGGTGATGCGCACACTGGTGCGGATATTGGCGCCCTTCATCGGGCCGTTGCTCCTGCTGCGCCTGCTGCCGCCAAATATATCGCCGAATATGTCTCCGAAAATATCGCTGAAATCGGCGCTGTTAAAATCAAAGCCGCCGAAACCGCCCGCGCCACCCGCGCCGTCGAAAGCAGCATGGCCATACTGGTCATACTGCCTTCTCTTCTCGGGATCACTCAAAATCGCATAAGCCTCGGACGCCTCTTTAAACTTCTTCTCCGCCTCCGCGTCGCCGGGATTCATGTCGGGGTGGTACTTCTTGGCCAAAGCCCTATATGCTTTTTTGATGGCGGCGTCGTCGGCATTTTTATCTATGCCGAGCACCTCATAGTAATCTCGTTTTTGTTCTGCCATGAATGATTCCTTCCCTGCATCAACAATTCAGCCACGCCCTCTCGAATCATCATCCGACAGCCAAATTCATGCAAGCATGATTTGTCTGCCGGATTCGATTCGGCTGAATTGTTTAAACCTCTCTGTAGTCTCCGTCTACCACATCGTCAGCTCCGTCAGACTGCGCGCCGTCATTCGCCGCGCCGCCCATGTTGCTCATGTCGGGGCCGCCCTGTGCCTGCTGCATGTTCTCGTACATCTTCGTAAAGAGAGACTGTGCGGAGTTGGTCAATTTCTCTTTCGCCGCTTTCAGCTCATCCAGCTGACTGTCGGACATCTCCTGATCTTTTGTCTTCTCCAGAATGTCCTTCACTGCCTGCAGATCAGCCTCCACGCCGGCCTTCTCGGACGCGTCGATCTTGTCGCCCACTTCGCCAAGCGCCTTCTCCGTCTGGAACACGAAAGCGTCCGCGTCGTTTCTCGCGTCGATGGCCTCTTTTCTCTTCTTATCCTGTGCCTCGTACTCCGCGGCCTCCTTGACTGCCTTCTCGATCTCGTCGTCGGACATGTTGGAGCCTGCGGTGATGGTGATGTGCTGCTCCTTGCCCGTGCCCAGATCCTTGGCGGATACGTTCACGATACCGTTGGCGTCAATGTCGAAGGTAACCTCGATCTGCGGAACCCCGCGCATTGCCGGCGGAATACCGTCCAATCTGAACTGGCCAAGCGACTTATTGTCCTTCGCAAACTGTCTCTCACCCTGTACCACGTTGATGTCAACTGCGGTCTGATTGTCCGCCGCCGTGGAGAAGATCTGGCTCTTCTTGGTGGGGATGGTCGTGTTTCTCTCGATCAGTCTGGTCGCTACGCCGCCCATCGTCTCGATGGAGAGGGACAGAGGCGTGACATCCAAAAGCAGGATCTCGCCCGCGCCCGCGTCGCCTGCCAACTTGCCGCCCTGAATGGAGGCTCCCAGAGCCACACACTCGTCAGGGTTCAGATTTTTGCTCGGCTCTTTGCCTGTGAGCTGTCTTACCTTATCCTGTACGGCGGGAATACGTGTGGAACCGCCGACCAAAAGCACCTGACCGAGATCCGCGTTGGTCAGTCCGGCGTCCTTCATCGCATTCTGTACAGGAACCGCCGTCTTCTCTACCAGATCGCGGGTCAACTCGTCAAACTTCGCTCTGGAGAGGTTCATATCCAAATGTTTCGGGCCGTCAGCCGTGGCCGTGATGAAAGGCATATTGATGTTGGTCGTGGTCGCGGAGGACAGCTCTTTCTTCGCCTTCTCCGCCGCCTCTTTCAGTCTCTGCATGGCCATCTTGTCGCCGGAGAGATCGACGCCCTCCTGCGCCTTGAATTCAGACAGCATCCAGTCGATAATCTTCTGATCGAAATCATCACCGCCCAAGTGCGTATCGCCGTTGGTCGCAAGCACTTCGATCACGCCGTCGCCGATCTCGATGATGGAGACATCGAATGTACCGCCGCCCAGATCGTATACCATGATCTTCTGTTCTTTCTCGTTGTCAAGGCCGTAGGCCAGCGCTGCCGCCGTAGGCTCGTTGATGATACGCTTTACGTCAAGTCCCGCAATCTTGCCGGCGTCCTTGGTCGCCTGACGCTGCGCGTCGTTGAAGTATGCCGGAACGGTGATAACGGCCTCCGTGACCTTCTCGCCCAGATAGCTCTCCGCATCCGCTTTTAACTTCTGCAGGATCATCGCGGAGATCTGCTGCGGAGAATATTTCTTGCCGTCGATGGTGCGGCCTCTGTCCGTACCCATATCCCGCTTGATGGAAGAGATGGTCTTCTCAGCGTTGGTGACGGCCTGACGCTTTGCCGGTTCGCCCACAAGTCTCTCGCCCGTCTTGGTGAAAGCCACGACAGACGGTGTGGTCCTCGCGCCCTCTGTGTTGGCGATAACGGTGGGCTTGCCGCCCTCCATAACTGCCACGCAGCTGTTGGTTGTTCCTAAGTCGATACCAATAATTTTGCTCATTTCTGTTTCCTCCTACTATGTCATCACTTTTTATATTGTTCTATTAACTAACCACCGCAACCATACTGTGTCTGACGACACTGTCGCGGTAGGTATAACCTTTTTGCAGTTCCTGCGCGATCACGCCCGACTCAAACTCCTCGCTCTCCACCTGCATCACCGCGTTGTGATAATCGGGATTGAATTCCTCGCCCACCGCCGGGATCGGTTTGACTTCCATATTCTCAAGCTCCGTCACAAGCTGCTTGTAGATCATCTCCATGCCCTGGGCAAAAGCGCCGCCCTTTTCCTCCTCGGGCACCGTCGCAAGCCCTCTCTCAAAGTTATCCACCACCGGAAGGATCTTCTCGATCACGCTCTTGGCGCCTGTCTCGAACATCATCGTCTTTTCCTTCTCCGTGCGCTTGCGGAAATTCTCAAACTCTGCCATCTGGCGTTTCACTCTGTCCTCAAGCGCCTCGACTTTCTCCTTGAGCGCATCCTGTTTTTTATCCGCCTTCTCTTTCTTCTTCTTTTCCTTCTTCTCTTCTTTTTCCTCTTTTTCTTCCCCGGACTCCTCTCGGCTCTCCTCCTGCGCCTTCTCTTCGGGAGCGTCGGCCGCCTCTTTGTCTTCGGCCGTTTCCGAAACCGTTTCTTCGTCCGGATTTTCTTCCTGCAGTTTCTCTTTGTCCTCTGCCACGCCTCTCATTCCTTTCCGTCTTTACTTTCTATATAGATCGTCGAGCTGACTCTTGAGCAGTTTCAGATTCTTAACCACTTTTTCATAATCCATCCTCTTCGGCCCGATGATACCGATGGTTCCCTTCATTCCCTCATCCAGCTCGTAGGTCGCGGTCACGATGCTGCAATCTTTCATGCCCTGCACCGGCGTCTCGCTGCCGATGTACACTTGGATGCCCGTGTTGTTCTCGTCCGCCAGATTATCCTGCACCAGTTCGCTCAAAAGCTGTTTCTCTTCAAAGGTTGTGATCAGCTCGCTGGCCCGCTCGTTATCCGCCAGCTCCGGGTACTTGAAAAAGTTCTTCGCCCCGCTGGTGTAGATCTCCAGATCCTCGTCCGCCCTGATCGCCTCGGCAACCGCGTCGATGACATTCGCAATGATGTCGCTGTATATGCCCGCCTGCTGTTTCATCGCCGAGATCATTCCCAGATTGATCTCGTCTAACGACAGCCCGTTCAGGTGCGTATTCAACAGGATATTCAGTTTTAACAGCGCCTCGTCGTTCAGCGTTTCATCCACCGTGAGCATGGTGTTCTTGATCACATTGCCCTCCACGACGATAACTGCCAGGATCTGGTTGACGTCCACGCGGGACAGCTGGATAAATTTCAGCTTGTTTCGGTGATACTGCGGTGCGGATACCACCGCCGCGTAATCCGTGTTGGCGGCCAGCATTTTCGCCGCCTTCTGCAGGAGATGATCCATCTTGCTCTCCTTCTCGAGCAGCGTCTCCTTCATCTCCTCCACTTCCCGCTCCTTCTCCTCCATCATCTTATCTACATATAAGCGATAGCCCTTGTCGGACGGGATGCGTCCCGCGGAAGTGTGCGGCTGCAGGATGTACCCCAGCTCTTCCAGATCGGCCATCTCATTTCGAATGGTAGCCGAACTCAAATTCAAGTCAGTATATTTCGAGATCGTCCTGCTGCCTACCGGCTCTCCTGTCTCTAAATAGTTGCGAATGATGGCTTGCAATATTGTATATTTTCTTTCATCTAACTGCATACCATTTCTCCTGTTGTTAGCACTCGACCGCTTAGAGTGCTAACATCTTCTAGTAGTAAGTTATCACGTAAGATTTTCCTTGTCAACATTTCCCCGCAAAAAAATTATAAAAAAAGTATTAAGATTATTATTTGCAGAAAAAAACAGCCGATTCGGGATTTTCACCCAAACCGACTGTCCTTCTTTCTCAAACCAAGCGATATGTACCGCTTTCCATATCCCGCGCGGATCCTTAGATTCCGAAATCGCCCGTCACTTCGCCGTTGACTTTGAAATATACCCTGTTCTCCTCCGGCTTTACATACAGCTCGACGGTCTTGAAATCGCCGACCTTCTGTTTCATGTCATATTTCCACACATCCTTCGCGATCTTAACAAGATCCTCCGTGGTGTACTCCTTGCCTGCAAACTGCAGTGTCAAAGTCTCTTTGACCGCTGCTTTTCTGCCGGCTCCCCTCGTCGTTGTCTTAGCCGTTGTCTTCTTAGCCGCCGCAGTCTTCTTAGCGGGAGCTTTCTTAGCTGTTGTCTTCTTCTCGGCTTTCTCCTTCTTTGCAGGAGCCTTCCTCGTCGTTTCCTTCTTGACCTCTTCCTTGGGAGCCGCTACAGATGCCGCCACTGCTGTCTTTACTTCTTCCGTCTTTGTATCTGCCGCCTTAGCCGCTACCGCCTTTGCCGCCGGTTTCACACTTACTGGTTTCTTTGACTCTGCCATAACGTTTCTCCTTTCACACCCGGAACTCACCCGGTCATCCTACGTTACCTTGCCACTTTTTCATAATCCCTAGTCACTGCACTTTTGGACTCTATGGGAATTTTATCGCAATAGCGGTGTACTGTCAACTAACAATCTGTAACAAATAGTTGCCTTTCTTCCCTGTATTCTGTACGAAATGACTCAAAAATGCGCCGTATCTTCCACTGTCTTCCGTGCGGTCCGCGCTCATGCAAAGAACGCAAAATACAACAGCACCAACGCGCCCAGAACAATCCGATACCAGCCGAAAACTTTGAAATCATGCCGTCTGATATAGCCCATCAGGAAACGGATGACGGCCACGGACACGATAAAAGCCGTCGCCATGCCGGCGAGCAGGATCACCGTCTCCTCCCCGGTAAATGCGAAACCGAACTTCACGAGTTTCAGAAGGCTCGCGCCCAGCATGACGGGGATCGCCAGAAAGAACGTGAATTCCGCCGCCACGGTGCGGGAGACGCCGATCATAAGCGCGCCCACGATAGTCGCGCCGGAACGGGACGTGCCGGGAAACACCGCCGCGATCAGCTGGAAAACGCCGATCATAAACGCGGTCTGATAAGTGATGCCGCCCAACTCCGTGATCTTTGGCGAGGCATTTTTGTTCCTGTTCTCGATCACGATAAAGGCGACGCCGAAAACGATCAGCGCAATGGCGACGCACCACGGATTATAAAAGAGCGCGTCCAGCACGTCGTCGAACGCAAGCCCGATCACCGCCGCCGGAACACAGGCCGTCAGAATCTTAAACCAGAGTGTGAAAATATCCTTACGGATCACGGGTTTTTCCCGAAACCGAAAGGGGAAGATCTTGTTCCAGAACAGGAGCACCACCGCCAGGATCGCGCCGAGCTGGATCACCACGAGAAACATCTCCCAGAACTCCGGTGAAACATCCAAGGTGACAAACTCATTCAGCAGAATCATATGTCCCGTGCTGCTGATCGGGAGCCATTCGGTGATGCCCTCGACAATACCGAACAGAATTGCTTTTAAAATTTCTATCATACTCATTTCCTCTACTATAATATAAAAATATAAATGATTCAGCTTAAACCGCGCCTCCTCGAAAATGCTGCGCATTTCCTCGGTCACGGGCTTGCGCCCTATAAATCCATCGTCCTAAGAAAACGTCTGCAAGCAGCCGTTTTCTTCCTCCTCTGGATTTGCACGGTTTAATGCTAGCGCGGATATTCGTTTTTTACAAATTTTCTCAGCGCGTCAAACGACCGCTCCACCTTCTCCGTGTCGATGCAGTAGGCGAGACGGACGTAGCCTTTTACGCCGAAGGTGTCGCTGGGCACCAGAATCAGATCGTACTTCTTCGCTTTCTCGCTGAACGCGACGGCATCCTCCTCCAACGCTTTCGGGAAAATATAAAATGTGCCGCCCGGCTCCACGCACTCGAATCCGAGATCGGTCAGCTCCCGATATAGAAGGTTCCTGTTCGTCTCGTAGACGGACAGATCGGAGGTGAGATCCAAAACCTCCGCCACGGCGAGCTGAATGATCGAAGGCGGACAGTTGTGCCCGGTGCCTCTGGAAATCTGGCTGCACATCGTGCTGATCAGTTCCGCGTCGGTGCAGGCAGGGTTCACCGCCACATACCCGATACGCTCCCCCGGCAGCGACAGGGATTTTGAGAAGGAATAGCAGGACAGCGTATTGTCATAAAACTTCGACGGGTAAGGGGAATCTACGCCCGCAAACACGATCTCCCTGTACGGCTCGTCGGAGATCAGGAAAATATCGTGTCCGTACTGCTCCTGTTTCCTCGTCATGATCTCCGCCAGCGTGCGGATCGTCTCTGTGGAGTATACCACGCCGGAGGGATTGTTGGGCGTGTTGATCAGCACCGCCGCCACCTTCTCGGTCAGCATCCCCTCGAACGCCTCAAAATCGATCTGAAAGCTCTTCGTGTCGGCCGGGACGACCTTCAGCGCCGCGCCCGTCAGATTGATGTACGGCCCGTACTCCGGGAAATAGGGCGCAAACGTCAGAATCTCGTCGCCCGGTTCGCTGACGCAGCGCACCGCATGTGCAATCGCCCCCGCAGCGCCCGTCGTCATAAAGATATGGCTGCCCGTGTATGACATCCCGAACCGTTCGTTTAACGACGCCGCGATCTTATCCCGCACGGCCGGAATGCCAAGACTCTGGCTGTAACCGTGCAGCTCCATGGGATCCCTGTGCTGCAGCAGATCGATCATCGTGTCCGTGAACTTTTGCGGTGCGGGCACGGAAGGATTGCCGAGACTGTAGTCGAACACGTTCTCATAGCCGATCTCCTTTCCTCTCGCCGTGGCGAATTCCGAGAGCTGCCGGATCACCGATTTCCCCTGCAGCATATCCTTATACTTCTGTACGATCATAACATCAAACCTTGCCTTTCTCTTATGATTATCTGCCGTTGCAGCAAGACCGGATCCCCGCTCTCACCCTTGATAACTGATATTCACACTCTCTTAGTTTCATGAAAAAGATTTTGTGAAAAAAGTCTCTCTGCCATGTCCTATTATAGCAATATCTGATTTTGATGGAAAGAAAAATTGTGAATTTGTGAAAAGGTGAATGTGCGAAAATACAGAAAGTATTTTTATTTGGCATAAACTGTGATAGAATAGTCCGTGTTGCAACCGCAGAAATTCCTGCGGACAGGGCGGCAAGGCCGTATTGGATATTCTACATAAAGGATGGGACAGTGCCATGAATATCGCAGTTGTCATAGAACAGATGATCATGATCTTCATACTGATCGGCGTCGGTATGATTTTATTCCGGCAAAACATATTGAACGAGGCGTCTTCCAAACAGCTGTCAGGGCTGATCGTCAATGTGACGAACCCCGCGCTGTTAATCTGTTCCGCTTTCAGCGACGGCCCGAAAATGTCCCTTAAGGAACTGGGATATGCGCTTGTCCTCTTTCTGCTCATATACGCCCTGCTGATCGCGTGCAGTTTTCTGATTCCGCGCATCCTGCGTGTGCCGAACGAATACCATTACTCCTACCAGCTTTTGACGATCTTTGGCAACGTGGGCTTTATCGGAATCCCGCTGGCATCGGCGGTGCTCGGCACGGAATCCCTGATCTTCGTATCCATCTACAACCTGATCTACAACGTGCTGATCTACACCTTCGGCATCTCTCTGCTGCGAAAAGCCGCGGCGAGGCAGGCGGCAGCGGGCGGCGCAGAGATTGCGGCGGCGGACGGTATGCCGGGTGACACGCCTCTGTGGAAAAAACTGATCAACGCCGGAACGATCTCGGCGGCGGCGACCATCCTGTTCTATGTGGGCGATTTCCCCGTGCCTTCCATCGTGCCGTCCACGCTGAACTATATGGGACAGTCCACCACGCTCCTGTCCATGCTCGTCCTCGGCATCTCCGTAGCACAAATGCAGCCTAAGGACATCTTTTCCCATCCGAAACTGTACGCTTTCGTACTGCTCCGTCAGGTTCTGATTCCTATCGGCTGCATTCTGCTGCTGCGTCCCTTCGTTGAGAACGCGCTGCTTGTCGGCACGCTGACGCTGATGCTGGCGGTGCCCGCCGGGAATCTGCCGCTGATGCTCTCCAAGCAGTTCCACGCGGACGGGGAGACAATCTCTCAGGGTATCATCCTCTCCACGCTACTCAGCCTGGTCACGCTGCCTGTGGTGAGTCTGGCGCTCTCCCTTTAATTCCCTCCAAACAGCGGTGTGGACAGGTATCTGTCTCCGGAGTCGGGAAGTAACGCCACGATAGTCTTGCCCTTATTTTCGGGTCTGTTTGCAAGAATTGTCGCCGCCTTCAGCGCAGCGCCCGAGGAAATTCCCACGAGAATACCCTCGCTGACCGCGAATGCCTTGCCCTCCGCGAACGCGTCCTCATTCTCAATCGGAATGATCTCATCGTAAATCTTCGTATTCAATACCTCCGGCACAAATCCCGCGCCGATACCCTGAATCTTGTGCGCGCCCGGCGTGCCCTTCGAGAGCACGGGGCTGGTCGCCGGTTCCACCGCGACAATCTTCACATTCGGATTCTTCTCTTTCAGGTATTCGCCCACACCCGTGATCGTGCCGCCCGTGCCGACGCCCGCAACGAAGATGTCTACCTTGCCGTCCGTCTGATCCCAGATCTCAGGCCCGGTCGTCGCCTTGTGCACCGCGGGGTTGGCCGGATTCACGAACTGTCCCAGGATCACGGAACCCTCGATCTCGTTCTTTAACTCCTCCGCCTTGGCGATGGCGCCCTTCATGCCCTTCGCGCCCTCGGTGAGCACCAGCTCCGCGCCGTATGCTTTCAACAGATTCCTTCTCTCCACGCTCATCGTGTCGGGCAGTGTCAGGATTGCCCTGTATCCCTTCGCCGCAGCGACTGCCGCAAGGCCGATTCCCGTGTTGCCGCTGGTGGGCTCGATGATGGTAGCGCCCTCCTTCAGAAGGCCCTTCTTCTCCGCGTCCTCGATCATCGCCAGCGCGATACGGTCCTTGACGGAACCCGCAGGATTCAGGTACTCCAGTTTCGCAAGGAGCGTAACATCCGTCACGCCTGCCTTCTTGCTGTAGCCATTCAGTTTCAGGATCGGTGTCCCGCCGATCAGTTCCAATGCGCTCTCTTTGATCTTGCTCATAACTCATGTCCTCCGTTTTCTCCGTTTTTATTTCCTAGTTGTTCTATGGGAATTATATGTTTTTGTATATTGCTGATTATAAGGCCGCCTGTTTCTGTTGTCAATAGGTTTTATAAAAAAATTGTTGATTTCTCTCTGCCCCATGTGTTGTCATTATAATAACGAGTGCTGTTGGGAAAGAAAAATGGTATAATTATATTTGATCGAATGTGTTTTGCCATTTGCATATTCCACACAGATTCCAAATAACCGCCACACGCATTCCTCATACATGGTTTATCCTATAATCACTGGCAAAGGCCAGAATCATGAAAGGTGGTATAAGCCATGAAGAAGAAAACAATTGTTACAACTGCTGTGGCGGCGGCTCTTGTACTGTCGGTGGGCTGCATGACCGTATTTGCCGCCGAGTCTGATGCATTCAGCTATCTGACCGGAAGGCAGCGCAGCGCCGAACGGAACGAAACGTACGCGCAGGCGGCCGAGCTGCCAGAGAACGAGCAGAACGCTTTCCTTGCGGAGAACGGTATTGCGGACACTCCATACTCCGAAGAGGCGGCGGCATCTTACAGCTATGTGACCGGGCAGCTGCGCGGCTCTCTGTACGAGGACGACACCGAGGATAAAACTGGTTACAGCTATCTGACCGGGCAGCTGCGCGGCGCGAGCTATCATAAGTAACAAAATGCAAAATGCGCAAAATGGCAGACCGTCCAAGCGGCGGTTTGCGTTTTGTGCTGTATAGGAGAAAAATCATGGCTTACCTATTGGCTGTCGATGACGAAAGGGATATTGTAGAACTGATTTCCCGTTTTGCGGAGCATGAGGGTCACACCATCGATACGGCGGACAACGGCAAAAAAGCGGTCCGTTTATGCAGTGAAAACGATTATGACCTGATCATCCTCGATATTATGATGCCGGAAATGGACGGGTTCACCACCTGCAAGGAGATACGCCAACAGAAACAAACGCCCATTATCATGCTGTCCGCATTGGGCACCGAGTATGACAAACTGATGGGCTTTGAACTGGGCATCGACGATTATATGGTAAAGCCATTTTCCCCGCGGGAACTGATGGCGCGGGTCAAGGCGGTTCTTGCAAGGCATATCGAAAGAAAACCGAAACAGGAAATCGTGATACAAGGGTTGCGCCTGGACACGCTCTCCCATGAGGCCTTTGTGGACGGCGCAAAGACGGAGCTAACCGCAAAGGAGTATGATCTGCTTGTCTATCTCATACAAAATAAAGGCATCGCCCTGACGCGGGAGAACATATTGAGCAACGTGTGGGGCTACGACTATTACGGCGACGACCGCACGGTGGATTGGCAGATCAAGCTCCTTCGCAGCAAGCTGGGGCCCTATCGGAAGTGTATCGTGACTTTGCGGGGAACGGGGTATCGGTTCGATGAAAAAGCGTAAATCCTTCGG
>CANRPO010000028.1 GCA_947632515.1 uncultured Lachnospiraceae bacterium | reverse complement strand
CCGGAGTGATCAGCTCCATAATCGGGCTTTTTATTGTGCAGTTTGATGAATTTTAAAATAATTGTTGCAATTCACCAAAACTTTTTTCAGATTTTCTCTGCGGCCGCCCTGATCCTGATTTTTCCCCGGCAAATGGGAAGTTGTCAATTGTCCATTCAAGGATCGATGAAAACAGTTCCTTGCGACTCTTCAACAATTCTCCAAACGCATGGGTGCAGAAATCGTCGCAGTCACTCCATCCACGCACATACCTTTTCAGCCATCCGAAAAATATCCCGTGGGTTTTCGCATTATACTGTTTCCTCACACGGTACGCCCAATCAAAGGCTATTACGCCAAGAGCCCGGGTGTGCTGTGAAAGCAATTCCTCGCAAAGCATAAAAACGTTATCTATTTGTCGATTCTCGATTTTCCAAAAAAGCCTCGCTGACAATCTGCGAATCCCGCCCGTCACTCTTCCTTCATAAGCCACCGCAGCAGATTGATCTGTCTGATCCCGTTGTATGAAGTCTGCGGCATATGATCCATCGTCAGCAGATATTTTGGATTGTGGTCTTTGACAGCCATAAGAGGCGCGAGTTCGCGTCTCAGCGTGTTCTCATCCATCACCGTCTGCGCGACCTGATAGTACTCTGTTCCCGACCCGTTGATCGCCACGAAGTCGATCTCTGCGTCGCCAGCCTTGCCGATGTGTATCTCATACCCTCGTCTGCGCAGCTCCAAGTACACGATATTCTCCAGAATATGCCCCATATCGCCCGCCTTTGTCCCCAACAGATAGTAGCGCAGACCAATATCCGTGACATAGTACTTCACGCCCATCACCAGATATTGCCTGCCCTTAACATCGTATCTGCCGACCTTATATATGATAAAACTGTCCGTCAACGCCTCCAAATAGGACTCCACAGTCGGCACGCTGATCTTCCTTCCTCCAGACGTCATCGTACCAGCGATCTTCGTGGAAGAGCAGAGATTGCCAATATTGTCAAAGACATATTCTATGACGCTTTGCAGCATTCCCGAATCCGCGATCCTGTTTCGGGTAACAACATCTTTTAACAGAATCGTGTGATAGATTCCTTCCAGGTACATACGAATATCCTGTTTTTCGACAAGTTCCAGCGTTCCGGGGAAAGAACTGTCCGTGAGATATTTGCTGAACAATTCTTCCAGCCCGCCGCTTACGCCGTAATACGACGCATACTCCCGAAAAGAGAGCGGCAGCATTTTGATCTCAATATAGCGCCCGGAGAGCAGCGTCGCCAGCTCTCCTGAGAGCAGGAAGGCGTTGGAGCCTGTGATGTACAGGTCTACGTTCTTTTTTACATACAGCCAGTCCACCGCTTTCTCAAACTGTTCCGCCTGCTGTACTTCGTCGAGGAAGACATAATATTTCTTCTCCTCGGACAACTGCCCGGCAACATGATCATAGAGCTGTTCAGCCGTCCTGATATGACGGTAATCTCCGTCCTCCAGATTAACCGCTATGATCTGCTCTTTCGCCACGCCATTCTCCTCGAGATACTCCCGATAAAGTTCAAACATTGTGGACTTGCCGCACCGCCGTACTCCGGTGATCACTTTGATGATATGCTTATCCTTCAATCGGATCAATGTCTCTAAATATTCCTCGCGTCGTATCATAGTGCCTCTCATTCCGGCGCGTCCGCACACGCCCCATCCTTATGATCTGTATAATAAGCATAATCTATTATTTCAGATAGGTCAAGTTTGTAAAATGAATTTTATAAATTATCCCCATTTTTCATTTTTATAAAATATATTTTATAAATTATACTATTTTATCAGATTTATAAAATGTGTTTTATAAATTTTGATAATTTAATCGCGCACATCGAGCGCCGCAACCTTTCGCCGCCGTCACGGGTATTTATAGCAGGAGCAGACAGCCTGTCGCGTAAATGCTCCGGAAGGGAGATTCCTATGAAAAAGAAAAACAATCCTGTAATGATCCTGTCGTTTCTGCTTGTGGGCGCGCTGCTGCTGGCCGGCTGCGGCCAGACCGCCGATAGCCTCCCGCCAACGGAGACGGAGACAGCAGCGCAGTATACGGAACAGACAGAGCCCTCAGCAACAGCTACGGTTTCCCAGACGCAGTCCGAGTCAGGCGGCGTGTCTGAAACCCGCTCCGTCACCGTAAACAGCAGCGAGACGGTGTCGGTCGTGCCGGACATGGCGGAAGTGGTGTACAGTGTCCGCACCGAGCGCGGCACGGCGGCAGACTGCCAGCAGCAGAACGCGACGGCCGTGACACAGGTGACCGAACTTCTGAAAAGTCTCGGCGTGGCGGAACGATCCATCCGAACCTCAGACTTCTCCATGCGCCCGGTGTATGATTACAGCGGTAATACCGCAAGGATCACGGGATATGCGGCCGAGACCTGCCTGACCGTATCGGACCTGAAGATCGACGGCCTTGGCGATATTCTGTCCCAATCGGTCGCCTCCGGCATCAACACAGTACAGTCCATCACCTATCAGGCCGGCGAATATGACCGGAGTTATCAGGAGGCGCTGACCAAGGCCGTAGATATGGCCCGTCAGAAAGCGGAAACGCTGGCGACAGCCTCCGGCGCAAAGGTGGGAAAAGTCATCGGGATTCAGGAAACCGGCGGCTATACCCAGGCCCGCTATGAGGATTCCTCCAGTGTCAACGCCCTAAACGCCCGCAAGGAAATGAGCCTGGGCGACACGGAAGACGATCTGACGCAGATCATGCCCGGCGAGATCGCCGTGAAAGCCTCTGTGACGGTCGAATACGAGCTGACGAACTGACGCGCACAGACAAAAATGCCGCCCCGCGCTGCGCGGGACGGCATTCCCTTTAATTATCATAGTGCCTGCGGCAGGATACAATAATGATACTGTCGTACTTCTCATAGTAGACGATCCTGTTTGTCTCATCGATCCGTCTGCTCCACATACCGCTTAAATTTTCCCGCAGCGGTTCCGGTTTTCCTATGCCCTCATAAGGATTCCTCTGAATATCTTTTATCAGTGCATTTATGCGCCTTATTGTTTTCCTGTCCTGTCCCTGCCAATAGAGATAATCCTCCCAAGCCTCATCTTCCCACACTAGCCGCATCAGTCCACCTCTATCAATTCATGCTCCGACAAATGCGCTTTCCCCTCGTCTATCTCGCGCTTTTTTCTCTCCAGATAACGGATATTTCCCTCAGAATAAAACGGGTCTACCGAAACCTCAAACGGTATACGTTTTTCTCTGCCAACTTTTTTTGCAAATATTGTAAAAGCGGCGCTCATGGAAAGCCCTAATTCGGAACACGCCTGTTCCATACTTTTTTTAACATCAGCATCCAGTTTAAAATTAACATTAACTGCCTGTGCCATATCAACACTCCCTTTCTGTCTTTATTATACGCAATAGAACGAGAAAAAATCAAGAAATTTTCTTTATATTTTCTTTAATTTTAATGTATAAACAGGGGAATGCCGCCCCGCGCTGCGCGGGACGGCATTTCCTTATGTTTTATCTCATATTTACCGCCAAAACTCTCGCCCTTACAGTCTCTTCAGCAGTTCTTCCCTCTGCGCCTCATATCCCGGCTTGCCGAGGAGCGCGAACATGTTCTTCTTGTAGCTCTCCACGCCCGGCTGGTTGAAGGGATTCACGCCCAGCAGATAGCCGCTGACGCCGCAGGCGAACTCGAAGAAGTAGAACAACTGGCCGAGATAGAACTCGCTCACCTCGGGAACCTTCACCATCAGGTTCGGCACCTGCCCGTCCGTGTGCGCGAGAATGGTACCGTTCATTGCGCTCTTATTGACGAAGTCTACGCTCTTACCCGCCAGATAGTTCAGGCCGTCCAGATCTACAGGCTCCTCGCCTATTATGATCTCCTCGCGGCTCTTCTCGATATTGATAACCGTCTCGAACAGATTCCTGGAGCCGTCCTGAATGAACTGTCCCATAGAATGCAGATCTGTGGTGAGGTCTACGCTGGCTGGGAAGATCCCCTTCTGGTCCTTGCCCTCGGACTCGCCGTAGAGCTGTTTCCACCACTCGGACACATAGTGCACGCTGGGCTCGTAGTTAGCCAGGATCTCAATATTCTTGCCCTTCCTCAGCAGAATATTGCGCAGCGCCGCGTACTGCAGCGCGTCGTTCTCCTCGAAAGGCGTCTCCAACGCTCTCTTGCGGCCGTCCGCCGCGCCCTCCATCAGCTTGTCGATGTCCGCGCCGGACACCGCGATCGGCAGCAGTCCTACCGCCGTCAGCACGGAGAAACGTCCTCCCACATCATCGGGAACGACGAAACTCTCATAACCCTCTTCCGTCGCCAGATTCTTCAAAGATCCCTTCGCCTTGTCGGTGGTCGCGTAGATCCTCTTGGCAGCGCCCTCCTTGCCGTACTTCTTCTCCGCCATCTCCTTGAATACGCGGAACGCGATCGCCGGCTCCGTGGTCGTGCCGGACTTGGAGATCATGTTGATGGAGAAGTCCCTGTCGCCGATCACGTCGATCAGGTGTCTGATGTAAGTAGAGCTGATAGAATTTCCCACAAAATATATTTCCGGCGTTTTTCTGATAGACTTGTCTACGACATTGTAAAAACTGTGGCGCAGAAACTCGATTGCCGCTCTCGCGCCGAGATAGGACCCGCCGATACCGATCACCAACAGCACTTCGGAATCGCTCTGGATCTTCGCCGCCGCTTTCTTGATCCTCGCAAACTCTTCCTTGTCATAATCGACCGGAAGATCGATCCAGCCCAGGAAGTCGTTGCCCGCGCCCGTCTTGCTCACAAGCACTTCCTTCGCGTCCAGCGCCAGTTTCTTCATGGATTCCACTTCGTTTTCTCTGACAAAAGAACCCGCCTTTGAATAGTCAAATGTAACCTTGCTCATCGTTTATCCTCTCTCCTTTTCTATCAGACATCGTATCCGTGTCCTTTATTGACTTTCATCACTGATAAGTGTAGCATTGCGCCCATGGTTTTTCAAGACATTTTCCCATCTGCCGCCTCCTCGATCAGCGCAACGATCGTTCCGATCGCATCCCGCTGATTGCTCTTGCTCATGGCGTCGATATAGGTAAATCTGTTAAAGTACAACTCTTGGATCTTCTCAAGCAAGAGCTTGTTCGTCAGATCGTCCTCATCGATCACAATGCTGAACCCCTGCGATTCAAAAGACTTGGCATTCAAAATCTGATCCCCCCTGCTGCTGCCCGCCGGAAGGGGAATGAGAATGTTGGGCTTTCTGAGCGCCAGAAGTTCGCTGATCGCGTTCGCCCCCGCTCTGGAGATGACAAGATCCGCCATCGCGAAAATATCCTTCATCTCCGACTTGATATACTCAAACTGTTTGTACCCGGGCGTGGTGAGCAGAAGATTGTCCATCTTGTCCTTTCCGCACAGATGCACCACCTGAAAATCTTTCAGCAGCTCGGGAAGGACGTCCCTGACCGCCTGATTGACCGCAGCCGACCCCTGGCTGCCGCCCACCACCATGATAACGGGTTTGGAGCCGTCAAATCCGCACAGCTTATACCCCGCCTCTTTGCGGCCTGCGGCGAGCTCTTTTCTGATCGGAGAGCCCGTCAGCACCGCCTTGTCTGCCGGCAGCATACCAAGCGTCTCGGGGAAATTGCAGCACACCTTCTTCGCCACGGGAATACACAGCTTGTTCGCCAATCCCGGGGTCATATCGGACTCGTGCACGATGCACGGGATCCCCAGCGAGGCCGCCGCGCGCACCACCGGAACGCTGACGAAACCGCCTTTGGAGAACACCACGTCAGGTTTTATCTCTTTGAGGTACTTCTTTGCCTCACGTATTCCCTTGAGAACGCGAAAGGGATCGGAAAAGTTTTTCGGATCAAAATATCTTCTGAATTTTCCGGTAGCGATCCCATAATACGGAAGATCGAAATCCTCCATCAGTTTTTTTTCGATCCCGTCATAGGAACCCATATAAACGATCTCATATTGCCGCTCCCTAAGTTTCGGGATCAACGCCATATTCGGCGTCACATGTCCGGCAGTCCCGCCGCCGGTCAGTACGATCTTCTTACCCATTCTGAAAGAAACCTCCTCATTATATTCAGAAGTGCGTCTGCTTTGCGAATTTACTTCGATTGTAGCACACTTTTCCTGTCGTTGCCAGTGTCCCCCTGTCACAGCGGTAAAGGCTCTTTATGGCTTAATTTGACGACGCCTTACGGCTTTTCTGTTAAGGATCATCCAATATAATATAGGTATGCGGTTTTCATCCTATCATATGGAGGGTTCAACTATGCTTGCAGTATTTTTTCAACACAAAAATTTTATGCTCGGAATTCTGGCGCTGCTGTCCGGTAGTATTCTATGCCAGATCGCCATGGGCGTGACATATCACCGCCTGATCTGGGAGTCAGAGCACATGTCCTCCACCGCCGACAAATCGCTGATGCAGCTCAAACTCAAATTTTCCGGCTGCCGCAAGATGAATGAAAAGGTGGCCAACGTGCCTGTCTTCGTGGACAAGTACTTAAGCGGCGTCAAGATCGGCGGCGTATCGCTGTCGGCCATAAAGCATTTGTCGGGACAGCTCATGCTGCTGGCGGTTCTGGTCGCCGGGATCGGCGCATGTCTCGGCATTGTCCACGGCGAAGGATTCCTCAATATCGTACCCTATTATGCGGTCAGCTTTGTCGGCCTGTACTGCTATTTTGCCGCCGCCTCTCTGATCGACGTCCCCGGCAAGATCAATATCCTTCGCATCAATCTGGTGGACTATCTGGAGAACCATCTGGCAAACCGCTTAGAGCAGACCGAATTGGACATGCAGCTTATCGATCCAAAGAAAAAGGAGCCGGAAAATATATCCGGCGCAAAATCCCCTGCATCCCCCGAAGGCGCTCCCGTTTTCTCCGGAACGGAAATGGAGGAGCTGGAAACGCTGCTGCAGGAATTTCTGACGTGAGAAGACAGCGGCCCGGTCACCGACTCTCCCCATATATGGTTATCGTCGGCCCGACATAATATTCCCTCGGGCTGTACCGAAACCAGTCAAGATAACCGATGCGGTACTTCCACTCCCCGCCGTAGGAAATGCCCTGATACCTCTGCAGACACATATAGTTTTCTGTCTTTTGCCTGTACGTCTCTTCCAGATCCGGGTACATGGCGCCGCCATGCCAGATCAGATAATCCTTGCGCTGGCTGAAATATGCCGTGGCATACTGCGTGTCCACGAAATATTCTCCTTCGCCCAGACGATCCGGCAAAAGCGACATGTCTTCCCCCACGTCGATCACAGTAAAACGCTCCGCATCTATGGGCGGCGCGAAGGATGTGCAGTAGACCACCGCGCCCTCGGGGATCTGCGAGGCAATGTACTGCGCCGCCTGCGGGTATGTCAGGTCATAGCGGTAACTGCAGCACGCCGTCAGGATATTGCACCCCGCCAGCAAAGCCACCGCCGTCGGCGGCACGGTCCTGCATTTTGGATTTTTTCTCCCCAAGCCTTCCCTGATCTGCGCCAGACCGTACGCCATAAACAGATAAGAGAACGGCAGCACGAGGGCGAGATTGCGGCCCAGAACGATCTGATATTTTGAGAGAAAAAGAATGACAAACACGGGCAGGAGCAGGAACGCCACAGCCTGCCGCCACTCCTTTCTGCGAAACAGATACGCGGCTCCCAGAAGGATGAACAGCGCGCCCACTATGCCATAGCCCGTGAGAAAATACGCCTCCGCATATCCAAGAAACGGCAGATTGTGCTCGATGCCGGGATGGCCCCACGCATAATGGTTGAGATTATACAGATTATCTCCGACAAAGGTCTTGAAGTGGAAGAACATGGAATAATTGCACAGGCAAAACACCAACGCCAGCACGATACAGTCGAGGAAAAACAGGAAATTGTTCCGATAGCTTTTCCAGAATCCCCGGCCGACATGCAGCGCCAGCCAGAAAAGCCCGAACAGGATCCCATGATATTTCGCGGCGGCGGCAAGCCCGACACAGATTGCAAACAACGGGTACCACAGATAGAGTACCCGCTCCTCGCAGCCGTCCTGCCAGATGAGACAGCCAAGCAGGAAAATCACATTCGCCACGGCGTAGATCATCGTGTCTGGACCCGTGTAATACAGGTAGGCATACCCGTACAGGGAAAACACCGAGAGCACAAAAGCCATAAAACTCAAGCCCCGCTCCCCTGTCATCCGCTTTACCGCGAAATAGACGCAGACATTGGAGAGGAGCGCCGTGCCGCACAGCGCATACCGCGCCAGCATGACGGCATCCGCCCCGTCTAAGAGCCTGCCGAGAAGACGCACACCCAGCACCGCATAGTAGAACGTCAAATGCGGATAGCGAAAGAAATCCAGCACATAGATGTCGCCCGCATAGATGTGCTGGTTCAGCAAGTCCTTGATACAGTCCATGGACATCTGCTCGTCCACATTGGGACAATACGGCAGTTCAAACTGCCAATGCCTGTAAAATACGAGAATGCCGACAGCCAGTGTCATGAGCACCGCCGCCGCCATGCCGATACGCTGTTTTACACCGTTCTTCATACCGCCAAACTCCTATGCTCTCCAATCGTCAATATGATAGCTCTTCGTGCAGATCGCGTCAAACACGATCCCTTGCTCTTCTATATACTTTTTGTACGCGGGCAGTTTCTCCTCCTGTCCTTCCAGTTCAGGAGACACGAAACACAGCTTATAGCCCAGATTTTTCAATTCCAGATAGCTGTGGCGGTCTAACGGGATCCTGGTGAAACAGTCCACCCACACCCAATCCGCCCTGCCCGCCATATTGCGGATCGTGTCAAGCCCTTCCAGCTCGCTGAACCGCAGCGCCACAGCTTTGACGCCCATATCCGTGAGCAGCTTGATCATCGGGAAGGAGGAATCCAGGAAGAAATATTTCCCGATATGATACTGTTCCATATATTCCAACACTTTATGCTCAATCCGCTCGCTCTTGATATTCAGGATCATGGTGCCGTGCCGATACTCTTTGCAGTAGTCCTCGAAATCCTCCCCCGCCTCGAAGGGATTGTGAGAGATATAGATCCTGCCGTTCAGATCGTCCCTGAGATCCAGCTCCACGCCGTACTCGACAGGCAGTTTCCTAAGCTCCTCCACCGTGTTTACTCTGTGCGCGATATACTCCATAGACCTCTCCTCCTGTGTCTTTTCATCCGCCGCTTTCGCGCTCCGTTTTCCGAAAACCGACGGTCTTGCTCCTCACACATTGCCGTTTTTCTTTAAGTTCACGCTGAACGCGAGCGTTCTTTTTATAAATTTCCATTTGGCCTTCCACCCTGTGTTCCACTTGGATTCCCCGTGGATCCTCTCGGGAAAGAGCACAGGGAATCTGACCACCTTCAGATTTTTTCTGCGCGCCATGTACAGGGCGTACAAGTCCAATGAAAAATCATAGGGCGGATTTTCCCATGCGTCAAAAAATATTTTCGGAAAGATGTTTGGCTGCGCGTTGATGTCGTACAGTTTCGCGCGCAGATAACACGTCTCGAACAGACTCATGCCGACCGTAAAAAACACGTCGAAAAGCGGCCGCCCTCTGCGGTTTCCCTTCACGAACACAAGCCCTTCTTGTGCCTCTATGATAGCAAGCGCCTTTATAATATCCGCGGGGTCGGTCTGCATATCCGCATGTGTCCAGCCGATATACTCCCCCGCACATTCCCTGAGTCCCCGCAGGATGCCATAGCCGTAGCCCTGATTGACCTCCACCTTCACGGTCCTCGCAAAGGGATACTGCGGCAGCAGCTCGGACAGCGCCCGCGCGCTGCCGTCCGTGGAGCCGTTGTCCACGAGGATGACCTCTATGTCGTCCCTCTCTATGACCTCCCCGAAACGCGAAAGGATCAACGGTATATTCTGCTCTTCATTATAACACGGAACTACGACGGAAAGTTTCATTCTATTTCTCCTTCTATCATCTTCGCTATCTGCTCAAACTGTTCTTTGCCGGGCTCTCCGGGACGGAAAAGGACCGCCGGCATCCCCAACACCTCGGCGCCCTCCACATCCTTTACCGGGCTGTCCCCGATACAGCAGACTTCCTCCGGCGCTAACCCCAGCTTGTCCAGACAGAGCCGAAAGATCTCCGGCGAGGGTTTCTCCCGCCCCGCCTCCTCGCTCGTCACAAGATAGGATATATCGTCGGCTATCCCCAGCGCCTCGATTTTGCGGTGCTGAATATGCGCGGTCAGATCCGTGCAGATCATCACGGTTATCCCCCGCGCGCGCATGCGGTCCAGAAACGCCCGCGCGCCGTCGTACAGCCGCATATTTTCCAAAAAAGTCCCCCAATAAATCTCATACATCTTGAGCGACAGGGGGATCGGTTTTACGCCCAGATACTCCAACGTCTTCTGATAATACAACATTCTGTTGTGCGACGCGGCCACATCCCCAAGCCGCCGTTTCGTCTCCTGTCTGCCAAACCGATACGCCTCCTCATACCGCTGCGGGGGGATCCGCAGCTCTTCACAAATATAAGCCTGCACCCGCGCCCGCGCCTCGGCATCCAACGGCCCGTAGGCGTACAATGTATCGTCCAAGTCAAGTATCACCGCCCGTATCATAACCACGCCTCTCAATCTCTCTTCATGATCTCGCTGATCACCATCAGCAGAATGATCTGCACCATGCCGTTGGCGCCGTCCTCCCACACGATATGGCCGTCCGTCAGATCCTCTATCTGCGGGATCGCCGCATGCGCGACCTGATCCCAGACCTCCCTGGCTACTTTCAGCTCCTTCCCCGCAAACACCATCCTCTGGTGCAGCAGATCCCTGTCGTAAGAGAGACTGCCGTTTATGCCCCGCTCCTGCAGAAGAGCGAGCATCGGCTCCGCGTTGATCCCCACATCCATGAGAAATTCCACACCCAGATTCATCTCGTGCCTATGATCCATCTTGCTCAGATCCTCCGGCAATTCCGTGTCAAAATAGCGTATCACCAGATCGGCGTACTGCCTCTGCGGATAGATGTATTTCTCCGCGTCGCCGCGCCGCCTCTCGATCTGCTCCCGCACTTCCTCCGGCGTATGTCCCCTGTCGCCCTGATCCCGTTCCAATTTCCAATAATATCTGAGCGCCTCGTCGGTGTCCAGATAGATCTTCAAGTCCAACACCTGCCGCATCTGCGGGAGATACAGCGAGTGCAGCCCGCACATGACGATGTAGGGTTTCGGCGCGACCCTCCTCTTCCCTGTAAAAGTGCCCGTCGCGTGGTCGTAGTCGGCCCTCTTCACCGCGTTGTTGCCGCGCAGGATCTGCAGATCCTCCGCCTGCCTGTACAGATAGTTGGCCAGCGGATGCAGATGCGTCATATCGTTCCAGTTGGCGTCGCCGCGCTCCCATCTGTGGTCGCCGTCCCCTTCAATGTTCAGGATATTCCTTTCGGACAGCAGCTCCTCCAACATGACGAGCAGCCTGCTCTTACCCGCGCCGCTGTCCCCCGTAATACCGATCGTAAATGGGCGGTTCCTTCTGCGGTAATAGGAATTGCTGTTCACCCCATAGAGGTACATGGACACCACAAGGATCATGAACACGCCTACCATCAGTGTGAACACGATATTTTTCACGTCCGCATTGATCAGTTTCAACCCGTTCAGATCTCTGCCGAGGAACGACAGATCCGTAAACCGGGTCGCATGAAAACAGACATAGTAGAACAGATACAGCAGATTAAACCCGCCGTAGACCAGAACCATCTTGCTCCGATTCACAGACAGCCCCGCCAGATACAGCATAAAAAAGGGAACCACCCATATATACCACGCAGGCATGGCCGGAACGAACGCGAGAAATACCGAGAAGAGAAGGCCCGTCATGCTGACTAACAGCGCCCTGTTCATCTGATTGATATGAAACGCCTGAAAATAGATCAGAAGGATCACCAGCACGCATAAGAGCAGATGCGCGCTGCCGTAATCGATATAGACGTCGCTGACCACGCTCTGTTCCCTGTTAAAGAGCACCATGTTGACGAAACCGCTCCCCCAAAAAGGCGCGGCGATAAGCGCCGTGAGCAGGATCGGCAGCCCCGTCATGACCACCGCTTTCCTGCGCCCCTTTTTCTTGTACAGATACAGGAAAAACAGCGGCAGCACGACTGCGATATGAAATTTCGACGCCAAAGACAGGGTCAGAAACAGCACGAACTTCCGGTCATTGCGCCCCGCCTCTTCCTCCGACGCCCCCGATTCCGTCAGATAGTAGATCGCGCCGACCAGAAACACCGTCGGAATGATGTCCAGCTGTCCGTGCATGTAGGCGGCGTACAGAATGATCGGCGACAGAAAATACAACGCAAGAATGTATTTCCTCTTGGACTTCGACAGGCGCATCAGAAAATACAGTCCCAGCAGATCCATAAGCAGGATCGGCAGCTTGAAGAGCAGATTCCGCACAAAGACAGACGCCGTCCCGGCCAGTCTCACGAGAACGCCCCCGACGCACTCGACAAACAGCATCACGGGAGGATACGGAAAGGAAGAGAGCAGTTGATTGTCATAGTAATACTGGTAGGGATTCTCCCCGTCCAGAAAACACTGCACGAAGGGAAGGAACATCAGATCCTGATAATCTGACGAAAACAGCCCCATCAGGAGCAGCTTGAGCAGAACCGTCCCCGCGACGGCCACCGTCAGCATTTTATAATAATTTTTCTCTAAATCAAGAGAGCCAAGCCTGTCTGTCATGATCCCGTAAATCCCTGCGCGTTTTCCGTTTATCCTAATCTGTCGGCCCCGCCTGCAAGAGACGTTCCGCCTCCATAAACTCTTTAAAATAATACCACGTCTTCTGATAGCCCTCATAGTCGGCAGGCGTGCCCCAGCCGACATAGCGGTCTATGTCAAAGATCTTTGCCTGATAGCCTGATTCCAACACATGTTTTACTACCTGATCCACATAAAATTCCCCGTTGATCCGGTCGTCCTCGGCGATCATCTTCTTCGTCGCCTCCGTGAAGATCTTCGCTTTCCGAAACCAGAATGTGGCCACTACGGCGGGGTCTTCCATGGGCGTGTCGGAGATGGCTTTCTTGATCGACGTGCCCGTGATGCTGCCGTCTCTGTCCGCGATCATCCAACCGTAAGCGTTGGGGTTCGCCAGAACAGCCTCGTTGTGGCGGTAAGTGAAGACAATGCAGTCGCAGGTTTCCGTCAGCGCGTCGAAGGCCTGTCTGTCGATGTCCATGCCGTTGTCGCAGCCCGCGATCAGCAGCGGTTCCTCGGGGTCCAGTCTATCTTCCGCGAGCATACAGGTACACGCCTGCCCTTCCGTCAGATGATCCACCGTGATAAACCTGGCTTTCGGATAGCAGGCGCGAATCGCATCCTCCACCCCATCTTCCTTGTGGAACGTCCGATCCACATAGATCACGTTGCCGCCGTCCGCCGCCACGCCGGGCAGATCCGCCGTAGCGCACACGACCATAGGCTTTTCCTGCCCTGTCTTTCTGTCCACCGTCATGATGGCAGGCTTGTGCACCGTATAGCCCGCATCCGCAAAACGCTGTCCTGCCCCGGCCATGGGGATCAGAATGCGGCCTCCGGGCGATCCCGCCGGAAGGTCTGCCACAGATTCTGTCTTAGGTGCGGCGGACTGCCCCGCCGCCTTACGGATCAAGTCGGTCCAGTAGACAAACTCCCGCATGTCCTCGGGAGTCCCCCACTGGCAGAAGTAATCCACGTTCGTCGGCACCCACACCTTCAAACCGTCCTTCACCATAAAATTATAGGGCAGCGAGGCGTAAAATTCTCCGTTGATCGCGCACTCCTCATGCTCCGTCAGTATGCGGCAGTATTTTTCCAGCGTCGCGCCATCCCTGAAATAATACACGCCCGGAGAGTGTTTCGCCTCGGTCTTATCCTTCGCAAAGGAATATTTCTCCCGAATTTCGATCAGATTGTCGTCCGCGTCCGTCAGACAGGAGGCGTAGTAATTTTTCTCCGGGAGCAGATTGGGATGAAAGCCTGTGTAACACGGCACGGCGCCGTCGCAGGCGCGCCTCCCGGCCTCCTCGGCAAAGGCGGCGTAATCCCAAGTCATATAGAAATCGCAATAGTTGATGATGAAACCGTCCGCAAGATCCATGTCGTCTGTATGCCGCTGCCCGCGCAGCATTTCATAGGCGCGCAGCACATCATAGACAGGGCCTTTTTTTACCCAGTCTTCTATGGAGATGACGGTCGTTTTCGGCGCAAGCCGCATAAGCCTGTCCCGCATGGACGGATCCTGCCGCAGATGCTCCCCGCGGCAGACAAAAATGAAATGCACGTCCGGAGAGTACATCTTCGTCACGATCCACTCGATGATGGGCCTATCCATGATCCTGATAAAAGGTTTCAGCTCCTTGTAGCCCGCCGCCACAAAGCGGGAGCCGTACCCCGTCATGGGAATGATCACATTCATGATTTCTTCTCCTCTGTCATCTACGTTCTCTGTCTGCGGAATTTTTCTGCGTCCCAGTTCAACAGCTCATCCGCCTGCGCGCCGCTCAGATAATTCATGCGCTGCCCGATATTCGCGCGCTGCACCCGCGCCGCAAAACTCATCACGTTCTCGATCTCCTGCGCCTTGCGCACGCTCTCCGCCAGAATATAGAAACTGCCCTCGTGATAGATGAGCGTCGGCGCGCCGTACTGCGCGATAAAATCCGTAATATCGCTGCTCTTATAATCTTTCCCGAGCTGCAGCAGCTTTTTGCCTGCATAGACGACGCAGTCGGGACAGAAGGCATGCTCCCACAGCCCGGTCTCCGCCAGCGGCCCGCCCGCGTATTCCCGCGACAGATAGCGGTTTTCCGAGACATAGACGATATTGTCCGACAACAGATCGATCTGCCGTATCGTGTTCCAGAGTTTCGTCGCGCTGCGGTAGGCGCTGTCGTCTATTCCGAGATAGGTCCCGATCTTCTCCAAGACCTGTTCGGTCTGCGCGATCACCGTGTCGCCGTCGTCGCCGCTCACCACCAGTCCGTGATTCTCCAGAAAGATGATCGAGCCGTCCGCGCCCTGCGCCTGCTGTTTCCTATATAATTTATAGTATGTCTCTGCCAGCGCTGCGCCCGGTTTCCTGTACGGTACGAACACCGCCTTGGGAAAGAGCGTCCGCAGTATATCCATGCCGCCTTCCCGCGCAGTGAGGATATTTACCAGCGTGGGATGGGAGTGCAGCGTGTACTTGCCTGTGACCGCGTGCAGAAATGTCTCGATAGAGGCGCGGCCGCCCTCAATATGTACTTTGGCCAACAGTTCTCTGCCGATCTCTTCAGTAAAGACCTCCTCCCGGTGCGGCTCTACCCGTTCCCTGAAATAATCCGCGATCTTCCTGTAATCCACCTTGGAATATCCGATCTGCCCGTTTACATCCGCAAGCTGAAACCCTGAACTCTTGACGAGCATGACATGTTCGTCAAGCTTGACGGAGGTGTTGCCGCCGCCCGCCTGAGCCAGATCGCTGCGCATGCCTGCGTATTTGGATATTTTAATAAAATCCTGCATAATAATAGCCCTGCCGTTTTCATAATACACAGCGGATTATACCGCCTATGCGAATGTATATATTTTACCATACTTTTGGGTCTGTTGCCATGCCTACGCACAACTCTGTATTTTACCTTGCAGAAAGATCAATATTTATCTTCTGATATATATAATCTTGGCTGCCCCTGACAAACAACTCTCCGCACAAGCGTTCAGGCGATTTCTCCGAGCCGTCTTCGAATCGTTCGTCTTGCATCTCATAGGCAACGGCACATTTTTTAATTTCCCCGGAGCATATTCCGCCAAGATAAGAATAACTATTTGTTTTATAGCCATCTATCTCCATATTTATAATAGAAACTTCCTGCAATTTATTCTCACCATAGTTACATATAATTAAATTTACAGTGTCTTTTTGTATACTGTCAAGATATACCGCTATCCGTCCTTCTTCAAAAAACAATAGTTCTTTCGTTTCTATTACAGACTCATCCATAAGCTGTTGTTCATTTCGTATATATTTTTCCTCTGCGGTTTGTCCAATCATAATACCGCATATAAAAATCAAAAGCGCCGTGGATGTCTTAAATATGTTGATAATATATCTCATTTACATATTCCCTTTCATTTTTACAAGTTATTTTCCCTTTGTATAATCCACGCGTCTTTCGTCTGCCGCAAAACTTTTAAATGCTCCTCTCCTCTGATGGCTTTTTGTACCAGATCATCAATTTCCTGCCATCGCCGCATTCTGTCGCCTATGACCCCGATTCCTTCCGCATTTAAAAGGCAAAAATCTGTACGGTCTTTAAAATTATAAGCATATTTGTCCATATGAAAATCCAAAAGATAATACCATACTTCTTCCGGCATCTCCTGTCGAATACAGTCTTCCTCATTTTGTATTTCACTGCATATAGTGCTTTTATCTGCCATGATCCGCATATAATCCATATTATCTTGCCGATTGGAAATATGTTCCGGAAGTAATATTGCCCCATTTATAAGCAAACAGGCTGCAAAGATCCACTGATATATGTTTTGTGCTTTTGCTTTTAGATTTTTCACATAAAACTGTCCACAGACGAATATCACCAACAAATAGCACAGCGGTAATAAATACTAACCGAGAAACTGTTCCCGACAGCAAATAAAAATTAAGCATAGTGATAATATTCCCGCAATATATCCATCTCCACATTCTCCTTCTCCATTTTTACAAAATATTTTTTTACAGATACCAACCAGTACCGCCGCGGACAATAAAAATGCGCTTACATAGCCCCAGAAGACTCCGTTTATCATGACCCCGTCCCATTCATGTCCATGCAGTTCAAATACATTCGTGATAAACTCCGGCGCAAAACCTTTTCCCAAAACCATATTTTCCATATATGTCTGCACATCCCATAATATAATCGGATTCCCTATCAGAAATCCGCTTGCGCCTAAGCCCATCGCTTTTATCAAGATCTCTCTCTTCACCATCTGTTTCTTCTTAAGGACAGTAAGTATTGCAAAGATTAAAAAAATCATATAATTTACTTTTACCGCAGCGCTTACTCCCAATAAAAGCCAGCCTATCCAATCCTTTCTCCTTTGATGCACTACACAGATTCCCAAAATGCCTGTAAATAAACCTGCTATTTCGGGCCCAATGATTTTATCGCTGTACCAGGCAAACGGCATAGACATCCACAGAAGGCCGGCATATGGGATCATTCCCTGACCATACTGCTTTTTTACTTCCCACAAAGTTAACATCATACTTCCCATAAGCAATATATAGGAAACGGTTCTGAGCGCTAAAATGCCAGGGCACATACCGCCCAATATCCAGTAAATCTGTCCGTACCCCAAATAATTTTCCGTACTGCCGAAATAGGCAAAAATATTCCCCTGCGCTGTTTTATGAATCGTTTGAAACATCTGCAGAAACCAGTCCTCATCCGGCACTGTACACTGAATATGCAGATAGTAGAATGCCATAAATCCTACATAAATACATAACATTCCCGCAAAGCAGATTCCTACTTTTTTGTGCGGAGATTTATCCATCAAAAGGCAGTATAGCGGCCGCATTTGTTTTCCTGCATATTGGCAGACCCTTCTTGCCGCATTTATTCCCGGCGCAAACAACAAAATTCCTATTGCCAGCACTTCTATAACGATCCATATCTGACACAGCATATAAAAACGGTTTAAATATGTAATCTCAACAACACCGCCGCCGCAACGGGGAATATCGGAGATCAGAAAAAAGCCTTTTTCATCCAGCAGTATGGTTACAGTCGTTTTTTCTCCGTTTTTTCCAATGTAGGATGCCCGTAAATCTTTGTCATAGTACATGCCTACCCTGAAATCCGAAGCGTCCTGCGCCGCAAAAGTAATTTTATCCATCGTTATATTGGCATTGACCTTCTTGCCGTTTATGCTCTGCACAAGCGAGCCAATTTCTTTGATCGATAAAATCGTTGTATGCTCCAGAAAATCCTGCTGCCACTCCACAGTCAGATCCATGTCCTGCAATATCTGCAAAAAAATCGGAAGGCATTTCGAATCTTTTGTAAAAATACAGTATTTCACGCTATTATCAAGAATCTGTTCTTTGAGTACTTTTATTTCCTGCCAGTAATTCAGATTATCCCTGCTGTACTTTTGCAGAAAGTACTCCTCGATTACCATATTATCGTAGCCAAACTCCGTAGCATATCCGGACATTGAACCCATAATATGGTCGCTCATTTGCCACTGTTCATACGCAAACGCCAGATCATATCCGCCAAGAGTCGTGATCCCTGCGGTTGTTCCTATATTTTTAGAATATTTTTCCTCATAATTTATTTGTTCTCTATCATCGAAATTTTTCCATTGAGGGTATGTAACCTGAATTTCTTCTACCCTTGCAAAACTCAGAATTCGATAATCGTGATAATCCACGCCTAAATCATTCAGCCTTTGTATCCCTGTGTTCGTCTGTACTGTTGAAGTATCGAAGGTAATCGCCCTGTTTTGCATTATCCCCAACGTGGCAAATAGTACCAAAACGCCAAAGATAATCGATTTTCCATGCATCTGTTTTTGTTCCCTCATCACCACGCCAATACAGGGAACTAAAAGCGGAGGAATCAACACAAACCATTTCATCATAATACGAAAACTGTCAAGGAACGGCATTTGATGAGCAAACACTGCTAAAACGCCTGTTTTGCCAAAAGACAGCAAAACCAATAGCCCCGCCGTAATCATACCGGCCTGCGCAATTTCATAAAGACTATCTTTTTTGTATCTCTTGCGGCACATCACAAAAATAACTGCCGCACATAATAAAACTCCCAAATATACGCTCCGAGCGCCCGGAAAGAATCCTGTGTCCGGCAGACAACTATTTGCATATATCCATGTCTCCGCTTTCTCACTGACATTTCTTATAAACTCGGAAGGAAACCATGAAAATAAAACCGCAATAAGCGGATGAACGGCGCTGCTGTAATATTCACTGTTATCCCGTGAAAAATTTATAGTTCTGGACGACGCCTGTAACAGCATAACAAGCGGCAGCAGCGAAAGGACTCCCATACATATGCTGTTTGACAGCCATTTCACGGCGCTTTCCCGTTTTTTCTGACAGAAAAATACGATATTTATTACGGTATATGCTATATACATATATACTGTATACTGTATATTTCCCATTAACAGGCTCAACGCCAGAATCGTTCCACAGTCATAATAACTCTGCTTTTCCCTGTTTCGGATCAGCCGAAACATAATCCATGTCAGAATGAAATACACATTATATATATAGTACCAATAACTCAGCGCAACATAGATTGATACGGACATCATAACGCCGGAAGACAAAACAGCGCATATACGGCTGTTTCCGCATTCCTTAAATATTTTACAACAGCATATATTACCTGATACAATCATCAGAAATATATATACAGATATAGTATTGGTATCTAAAAAATTTAAAAGATAGGTTCTGATAATATATGCTGCCAGCATAAACGGATTCCACAGTCCGTAATATCCCTGATCGTATATTTTCATCCCCTTCATCTGATAAAAATCAATTGTCGGCAGCTTGCCGGTCCTGAACAGAGTCTCGTATGCTTTGTCAATAACGGAAAGCCATTGAGACTTATTATCATCGAATAATCCGAAGTTTAAATTGCCTTGTCCTATTACAAGAAATATGATGATGCTTAACAAAACAACGCCTAAAATTTCTATCATGTTTTTTCTACGCTCTGAACACTTTGCGTTTACCATCATATTTCCTCCCTGAGCCTGCTGCTCATTAAAGCCAAAACGAAAATCGCTATTATTCCATCCAGATTTCCCGTTTCAAATTTCTGCATCGTCAGCTCGTCTACCTGCGGTATGTTTCTTTCGGCTATTTCTTTGATATATCTTGCATCAATATAAATTCCTCTGCCATCTACCAATATGGTTTGTCTATTTATATCTTTTTCATAATCCTGCGTGATCTGAACTCCGGCATTTTTTAAATCCGCAATAATGGATTCCAGATCTATTTCCGAACTGACAGATATTTTCATGCTGATTTGAGGAATATAATTCATCGGCACTTCCTGTCCAACCAGACAGTCGTCAAAAAAGTGGATTATCATATCGGCGTATTCTCTTTGCGGTATGATATATCTCCTGCTGTCTTCCCGACGACTTTCGATCTGATCAATAATCATTTCATTAGAATATCCTCTGTTTTGGGTATCTCTCTGTATCTTCCAGAGTTGCCTCAGAGATTCTTCCGTATCCATATATATTTTGATGTCCAAACACTTTCGCATTTGCGGTAAATACAGTGAATGCAACCCGCATACAACGATAATTCTGCGCGGCCTTAGCTTATGCGGATTAGAAAAAATGCCCGTTTCATGATTATATTCAACGCGATAAACAGACTTTCCCTGTTTAAGCATCTGTATGTCGTTTGCCTGTCTGTACAGATAGTTGGCTTTGGGGTCTAAGTGCGTGTGATATTTCCACATTTCCTCCCCGCGTTCCCATCTGTGATCTCCGTCTCCTTCTATTTCCAGAATATTTCTTTTGCCAAAAATGGTTTCCAGAGTATGCAGCATATAGCTTTTTCCGCTGCCGCTGTCTCCGGAAATTCCGATGGCAAACGGAATATTACCCCGCTTGTACAGAGAATTGCTGGCTATGCCAAAGTGATACATTTGAAAGATGACATAGAGCAAAATTCCCGTCATCACAGTAAATGCCTGGTTTCTCAGGGTTATATTATCTATTTTCAGATATGTCAGAGAAGTGCCGCAAAAATAGAGATCGGTTAATCCTTTATTGTGAAAAAAGAAAAAATATAAAAGGTAACTTGCATTTAAAAGAAAATACAATACGAAATGTTTGTATCGATCTCTCCCCGCGTATATAAAAAATATTGTGATAAAAGGCACTATCCATGCATACCATCCCGGCATGGGCGCGACCAAAGCCAGAAAGAGCGCGAAAATAATACCGCAATAGTTCAGCAGAAGTTCCTGGTTGATTCTGTCAAGATAAAATGCTCTCAGATATAACCATACCATCATAAATATTGGGATGATAAATTTTAAAGTATCATAGTCTATGTATACATTCATAAGCCGAGCCTGCTCTTTATTAAACAGCACTCCCCGAATAAAACCGTCTGACCAAAAAGGGGCAATTCCTGCGATAACAGCGCTTACAAATATAATAAGCGCGCCGATACTCTTCCAATAGCCCTTTCTCTTTTGATAAAACATAAACAGTAACGGAATCACCGCTATCGTATGTTGTTTTGTCAAAACTGCAGCTATCAATAAGATCAATGAAATTATTTCCGCCCTTGTCTCTTTCTGTACTAAGAAATAAACAGCCGCCAACAAAATAGACGTCGGTATAATATCCAGTTGTCCATGCATATACGCGGAATAAATTATAATTGGAGACGAACAGTAAAACAGTAAAATATACTTTACTTTCTGCGGAAAAAATTTATATAAAATACAGGCGCACAGATTATCAAAAATCAAAATTGGCAGTTTGAGCACAAAGTGAAACAGATAATTGTTTTGAATCGAAAAAAGACGTATTAAGCCGACGGGAATACATTCAATATAAAGCATCAACGGCGGGTAGGCAAAAGCCTCTATCATATGATTGCTGTAATAATATTCATACGGGTTATTCTTTCCCATTAAAAACTGACTTACAAATGGAAAAAACAAAACGTCCTGATAGTCTGACGAGAAACAGCACATGCAAATTATCTTAAAGACCGTAATTCCGCCGAAACAGCATATCATCATATTTCTTTTGTTGACTATTTTGCCTGACCATATCATATCGTAAACCAAATTATTTCTCTTTATCTAAATCCTGAATATATATATCTGTCTGTTCTGTTTTTTTAATCTGTTCTATTTTTTCTTTTTTATTTATATACCAATATCCTGTTCCGCTTAACAATACTATAATGCCTACCGTTCCCAGTAATATCTTAGCCAATGCCTTACTCTTATGATTATGTTCGCTTATTGGTGATATATCGTTTGACTCCTGTTGTACATCATGTACCGGCGCGTCATTTTTCTCTTCTTCTAAAATAATCTCCTGTATTTCCTCTTCAGTCAGTTCCTGTTCCGCTCTGTGTTCTTCCATCTCGTCGACGACATCCTCCGAGACTTGCATTTCTGTCATATTTTTATTACTGTCGATAATATAGAATATTTCTCCATGATATAAAATCTGATACCAGCCTTCCGAAGTCTGCGAAAGGATCAGAACATTCTCGCCTTCCGGTATAATGGTGTCCGTCTTACTTTCATAATTTGGTTCTTCATATACGGAAACATCTTCCGACATTTCCATAAAATCATAAATGACCTGTGCCTGCTCCTCTGCACATACTGTATTCTTCATTTTTACAGCCAGCAAAACCGCTACTGCATAACTGCAGATAATAAAAATCTTTTTCATATTTGTGATCTCATCCCGTAACAGAAATTACGGAGCACATTTTACGGAATGCGCCCCGCAATTTAACTATATCTGTTTGCCTGCTATACATTTTTGATATAAACAAATGCAAACACACCGAACTTATCAGATGAAAATGTTACCGTATTCGGGTCATTGTCCATATCCTTCAACAAATCCGCCTTACCGACGCCATGATCGCCGTATACGCGTAAAACAGCAATTTGATACCCTGCAGGCGCTTTCATAGACACCGGAACGCCAACCGTATAAGAGACTGCGCTTTCGGGATGCGTAATATCTTCTCTTTTACCCGAAGTCGTAATCTTAGACCCGTAGATGTCCAAAATCCCGGCAACTTTTGCTCCCATACTTTCAGATACTTCCGTTACGGTTTTCATAGCTTTTTCACCGCATGTGCTGTCGCTGATACTAATCCATGCCTTTTCTCCGTCTTTTACTCCCAGAGCGGCATTTACATTCGCTTTTGCAGAAGTCACGGCTGTCCCGGCAAATTTTTTCGACGTATATCTGCCCGCTACGGTCGTCTGTAAAACAGACCCATCTGCCTTTTTTACAGTATTGGAGACAACCGTACCGGAAGAACCCGCGCTCGCCGTTTCCGTACCCGAAAAGTCTTCGTTTCCCGCATTCGGCGTTTCGCTATTCGAAACTGTAACGGTCGTCTGTTCTTTACTGCTCTTGGAAGACCCGCTGCTGTAACCGCTGCCGCCATATCCGCTGCCCGCTGCTCCTACGCACAGTGTTGAACCGGCAGTCATTACAAGCGCCAATGCCAACGATGCCACTTTTTTGATGTTTTGCTTTTTCATTTCTATTCCTTCCTTTCTTTCCGCTTTATCAACAAATGTTGCTTTCGGAAATAAATTATTATACTACAGGCAATAATATAACAGAACTATTTCTCTTAGTCAATATTATATTTTCTTACGGAAATAATTCTGGCATCGGATTATTGCTATGATTAGTATAAATAAGATAAAGAGGAATCGATTATGGAAAAAGGACTGGTTGATTTACAGAGTATGGGACAAAGAATCAAAGAACTTCGCGCCTCCTTTGACTATACTCAGGAGAAATTTGCAGCACAGATCAATATATCAACATCTTATCTTGCATTATTGGAAACAGGAAAAAGAATGGCAAGTATAGATGTTCTTGCCCAAATTGTGGATTCCTTTCATGTAAGTTTAGATTATTTGCTCTTTGGCAAAGAAGAACCTCTGGAAACAAAAAATTATTTATTATTTCAGGAATTGTGTAAGAACTTTTCAAATGAAGACGTCTCCTCTGCTTTAAAGCTTGCAGAATTTTATCTTAAAAATATAGCGCATACAAAATAGAATCCAGTCACTCCAGAATCCCTTTTTCCAGCACATACAGGGCGCGCTCGTTCTCCTCCTGACAGTAAGCTATGACTGCGTCCTCCCCCTTGTCCGCGACGATCGTGGTGTCCGCGCCCAGCTGCACAAAACAGATATAGTCGTCGATCGTCTCCATGCGGGAGGCTTTCGCCTTGCACAGATTCTGCGGGTAGCTCCTGTTTTGCTCAATGACGCCTGTGCGGTATCGCTCCAGCGCCATCTCCACGTCGCCCACATGCGCCTCCTTGGCGTGAATAAGGATCATCGTGTCGATATGGGAGTCCATCGACTGTCTTTGGGCCAGAAAATCCACATACATGTCTTCCGTGATCCCCGTCTTCTGTTCCAATTCCTCTTTGGACAAATTTACATCGGGCCAGTATTTGTCCCCCAGCAACTCTTTGACGCCGTCTTTCAGCTCGACCAGCGTAACAAAATTTTTTTCGTCTTGAAAGGGAAAACTGCTCGCCTGTAAATCGCTGCCGACCCGCTGCATCTCAAATGCCTGCCCGTTGTTGACAAGCTCATCCTCCGGCAGTTGATCGCCGCAGCCCGTCAGCCACAAAATACAGCCGATCAATATGACCGCCGCTGCCCTGTTTATCTGTCTTTTCTGCTCTGCCCTCATCTTTGTCTTATGCCCTCCGTTTTCTTCCGCCTGCCTCGATTGTTCTTTTTGGCGTTATTTGGTATAATAGATTTCATTATAGTTTTTGTCTTTTTTAGAAAAATATGTATGTGGAAGGGAATCCCTTGCGATATGCTGTTTAACTCATACATTTTTATATTTTTGTTTCTGCCGCTCGCATTGATCGGCTGGTACGGACTGAATAACAGAAAAAAATACACAGCCGCCAACGTTTTCCTGGCGGCCATGTCCCTGTGGTTCTATGCCTATTTTAACGTCCGCTATCTGGCGATCATCCTGTCCAGTATCGGATTGAATTATCTGTTGAGTTATCTGCTGACTCTGATCCCGGCGGAGAGCTCCCGAACCGATACCCGTTTGCGGCTGTGGCGGCGCTGCGGGCTGATCGCGGGTATCGCACTGAATCTCGGCATTCTGTTTTATTTTAAATATTACGATTTTTTTATCGAGAATATCAACCTCGCCTTCCACGCGGATTTTACGCTGAAACATATCCTGCTGCCGCTGGGTATCAGCTTTTTTACATTTCAGCAGTTGTCGTTTATCATCGACAGATGCCTGGGCCGGTGCGAACACTATTCCCTGATCGACTACGTTACCTTTGTCACGTTTTTTCCGCAGCTGATCGCCGGGCCCATCGTGCTCTATAAAGAAATGATCCCGCAGTTTGAAGATCGATCCAAGAGAAGATTTAACGCGGCCTCTTTTTCCAGAGGGATCTATCTGTTTATTCTGGGACTGGCCAAAAAGGTACTTTTGGCGGACACCTTCGCGCTGATGGCCAACTACGGATTTGCGCAGACCTTCTCTCTGGACACGCTCTCAACGATCGCCGTGATCCTGTCCTACACCTTTGAGCTGTACTTTGATTTCAGCGGTTACTCGGATATGGCGATGGGACTGGGCAAGATGTTCAACATCGAACTGCCCGTCAATTTCAATGCCCCTTATCGGGCATGCAGCATCAAGGAATTTTGGCAGCGATGGCACATCACCCTCTCCCGCTTTTTCGTCACCTATGTGTATATCCCGCTGGGCGGCAGCCGAAAAGGGCGCGCGCGTATGCTCCTCAACACCTTTATCATTTTCCTGTTAAGCGGTCTGTGGCACGGAGCGGCGTGGACCTATGTGGCCTGGGGCGCGGTGCACGGTCTGCTGGTCGTCTGGGACAACCTGGGGATCATCGGGATCAAAGGGCGCGATGAAAAAAGACCTTCCCGCTTTCATATCCCCGCGTGGCTGGGCTGGATCTTCACGTTCACGCTGTTTAATCTGTCGCTCTTTTTCTTCCGCAGCGAGAGTATGGCGGGCGCGATACAGCTTTTCAGAAACCTTTTTGCGGGAAACTATACGGGCAAGATCTACGAGGTCGCGTCGCAGCTCGATATTTCCGAGATCTATGTGATAAAACAGGCGTTGGAATTGGCGTCCCCCGGCCTGATCAGCTATTTTTACCTGATCTTTATGATACTGTTGTTTGCGCTGGCTTTCTATCTGGTCTTTCGCCCCAATGCGTACGAGCGGGCCATGCGCGGCGAACTGACGTCGCGGCGGTGCTGGGGGATCTGCATCCTGTTTGTGTGGTGCATCGTCTCGCTGTCGCAGGTGAGCACGTTTTTGTATTTTAACTTTTAGGGGACGACGGATTATTTTTCTGTAACAGGAGCGGCTTAAATGATGAACAAAAAAGATGCCTCAACGCAAGAGCAAGATATGAGATTTCTGCGGCGGTTTACCCTGCGGACGCTGGCGCTCCTAGCGGCAGTCATCGGCATTGTCGCGCTCTTTGATCCGTTCTATCAGTATCACGCGCCGCTGCCGGGTCTGAAGGCCGTGCTGACGGATAAGGAATACCAGTGCATCGGTTCGCTGCGCACCTTTGATTACGACGCGCTGATCGTGGGTTCTTCCGTCTGCGAGAACTACAATAACCACTGGTTTGACGAGGGATTTGACTGCACGGCAATCAAGGCGATCCGCTCCTACGGCGCCACCGCCGACCTCTGCTATCTGCTGGATAACGCTTACGCATCCCACGATCTGAAATATGTTTTTTATAACATCGACCCGTCCTCTCTGTCGGCGGACACGGAGCCGACCTACGAGTCCACGGGCTGTCCCATGTACTTGTATGACAGGAACCTTTTTAACGACTATTCCTACTGGCTCAACAAAGATGTGCTGATGGAAAAACTGCCCTATATGCTGGCCTACTCCTTCCTCGGGGATTACGACGAGGGCGACTCCTACAACTGGGCGCAGTGGAAATATTTCGGACAGGACATGGCGACGGGAATGTACGCCCGTCTTCCCGCCGTGAAAGAGATGCAGCCGGAGACCGCGAACGCCGAAACGCTTGCGGGAAATATCGCCCTGCTCACGGCGCAGGTGGAGGCGCACCCCGAGACGACTTTCAAATTTTTCTTCTCGCCCTACTCCATGCTCTGGTGGGACAACGCCTATCGGAACGGAGAGCGCGACGCCGTGATCTATAACGAGAAACAGGCCATCGGCGCGCTCCTTGCATATGACAATGTGGAGATCTATTTCTATCAGGACGACGAGGAAGTGATCACAGATCTGGACAATTACATGGATATGATTCACTTTTCCAAGGACATCAACTATACCGTCTACGACAACCTCGTAAACGGCAGGGGACGATTGACAAAAGACAATTACGAGGAACGCCTCGAGCGGATGCGGGCGCTGTCGGAGCGGATCGTGCGTGAAGATATTTTGAAATATTACTCTACTTAGCCGGGCAGATACGCCCAGATGTTCTTGATCTGCGGTTTTAATTTGCTGAACGCCCACTTGCCGCTCCTGGCCACGCAGTTCGGGTCGTTTATCAGGAAACCGTCGCTCTCGTAGCCGTAGATCACGATGTAATGTCCCTGCGTCGTGAAATCTCCCTTCCCGACGGAGCACACGATGACACCGCCGCCATCCAGCACCGCGATCAGATCCGCCGCCTGCGCGTTTGGTTTCGTGACGCTGATCCCGTACTGTCCCGGCACATCCTCCATCAGCGCCCACGCCGTGCCCGTCCCCTCCATATAATATCCGTTCTCCATGCTGTAATCGGCGATTTTGGCAGGCGTGAGCCTGCTGTCTCTCGTCAGATAAAAGAGCGCCATGGACAGGCAGGTCGGCCCGCAGCCGGCAAGGCCGATGCAGCTTTCTCCATAGGGTCGGTAGCCCCACCTGAGATCCCACTGCAAAAAAAGCGGGAATTTCTGTTCCGTCTCCGTTTCCGTCAAAGCGCCCAGACTGTTCTCCTTTCCCGTTCCGTAGCCCGCGACAAAATCCGCCATTTCAGGGTTATTTGCCAGAGCGGCCAGCAATTCCTCCGGGTATTTTTCACAGTTTTGGCGGATGTCCAATATTGCGGGATCACTCTCTCCCAGCTCGTCCAGCCGCGCCAGAACTTCCTCTCTCGTGCGCTCTATGGGTTTCTCCGCCTCCACGGGCGCGATACTGCCGATATGATCTGCGGGCGTCCCGCCCAACCCATCCTCCGCGCCGTATTCCTGCGCATAGGCTTTATCGGTTCCATTCGCCCGTCCTTCCAGACGTTGGATCGTCGCCTGCAGTTCCTCCAGACGGGCATAGATATTGCCAATGCAGAGTAGGAGCAGCACAATGACCAAGACAACGGACAGATTAAAGAGCTTTCTTTTCAGTCTCTTTTTTCTTCTGCGCTCTGCCCGTTTTCTGTCCATTCGGGCGTTTCCGCCGTTACTTCTCATATTCTTTCGTTCTCCGTTCCTAGATTTTCCGGAAATTTTATCTCAGAAGAGCCTTCTCCATATTGAAGGTAACATTTCTTTCTAAAAAAACTCTCTAAATATTCTTAAGATTTGCGAATGATCCGCTTATGTACTATAATGTACGCAAAGCAATGAGCCGTGCGAATCTGTCTCTTAACAAAATGGCTGCTTGCAGACAGTTTTGTTGAGAGGCAGATTCATAGGGCGAATGCCCACGACCGAAGGAAACTGTAAGTTTCCTGAGGGCAATAGGGCGAATGCCCACGACCGAAGGAAACTGCAAGTTTCCTGAGGGCAATAGGGCGAATGCCCGCGACCGAGGGAAACCGTAAACATCTACCACCACAAGGAGCACAAACCGAATGAAACTGATCTCATGGAACGTGAACGGCCTCCGCGCCTGCATGGGCAAGGGCTTTCCGGATTTCTTCAAAGAAACAGACGCTGACATTTTCTGTCTGCAGGAGACAAAGCTGCAGGAAGGACAGATCGACATGGAGCTGCCGGGCTACTATCAATACTGGAACTATGCGGAGAAAAAGGGATATTCCGGCACCGCCATCTTCACGAAGAAGGAGCCGCTGCATGTGTCTTACGGCATCGGCGTCGAGGAGCACGACCATGAGGGCCGCGTCATAACGTTGGAATTTCCCGATTTCTATATGATCACGGTCTACACGCCCAACTCCCAGGACGGCCTGACGCGCCTGGACTACCGTATGCGCTGGGAGGATGCCTTTCTGGCCTATCTGAAGAAACTGGAAGAAAAGAAACCCGTGATCTTCTGTGGCGACCTGAACGTGGCGCATAAGGAGATCGATCTGAAAAACCCCAAGACCAACCGCAAAAACGCCGGATTTACCGACGAGGAGCGGGCAAAATTCACGACCCTGACAGAGTCGGGATTCACGGACACTTTCCGATATTTCTACCCTGATCTGGAGGGCGCTTACTCTTGGTGGTCCTATCGTTTCCATGCCAGAGAGAAGAACGCCGGATGGCGCATCGACTACTTCCTCGCGTCAGACTGCCTTAGAGACAGGCTGCGCGACGCGCTTATCTATTCTGACGTATTCGGTTCCGATCACTGCCCTGTGGGTCTGATTTTGGAGTGACTATGAAAAAGAGAAGAAACGTTCTGCTCATCTCTATCATGGTCATTGCCCTCTTGGTACTGCTCATAGGCAACGACTATATTCTTCATCATATGGGACAGTCTGATGCGGCCAGTCCGTCTCCCTTAGCGGACGCGCCAACCGCCAACGTGGCGGGCCATACCCTCAGACTATGGCGCCGGAATGACGTCTATTACGCTTTTTTGCCTGCTGCCTGCAAAGACAACGCGGAGCTGGTCTATGATCTGCCGCAGGAGATCGACGGCTGTCCCGTCGTAAGTATGTACTCGGAATCTCTTCCCGCTGTCTTCATCGACACCTCCTCCGGCACGTCACAACTCCTCAACAGCGACAAAAATCACAAAGAGCCCGCTACGATCACCGTGTTGGATGAGAACGGCGAAAGCAGCCTGCACCGGCCGTTAGAATACATCAAAGGGAGAGGCAACACCTCCTATTCGGAATTTGAAAAAAAGCCGTATCAGATCAAGTTCACGGACGCTGTCTCCCTGCTTGGCATGGAGGAGGGAAAAACATGGGTTTTGCTCGCCAATTCCGCCGATCCTTCACTCCTTCGCAACGCCATCGCCCGCGATCTGGCGCATCATCTGGGGCTGGCGCAGTCCGATCCCGGCGTGTTTATCGACCTCTATCTGAACGGGGAGTATGTGGGTAATTACTATGTGACGGAAAAGGTGGAGGTGAAGGAAAATCGCCTTGCCATCACCGATCTGGAGGCGGCAACGGAAGATGTCAACACGCACAAAGACCTAAGCTCCTACGAAGCCGTATGGACAGAGAAGACCAAAGCGCGGGACATTCCGAACGATCCCAAGGACATCACCGGCGGCTACCTGATCGAGCGGGACTTTGCCTCCCGTTTCCTTAAGGAAGTCGGCGACAACGGCAGCTACTTCATCACCGACGCCGAAGAGTGCTTTATCCTGCAGTCCCCTTCTGACGCCTCCGCGAACCAGGTCGCCTACATCGACGACTATGTGCAGCACGCGGAGAACGCCATTCTCGCGCCGGACGGCGTCGATCCCGCCACGGGCAGATACTATACCGAGCTGATCGACGCGGATTCCTTCGCGCGCAAGTATCTGCTGGAGGAAGTGACCGCCAACTACGACGGCGGCGTGGCCAGCTCCTTCTTCTACAAGGATTCCGATACGATAGACGGGAAATTATATGCCGGGCCGGTCTGGGACTACGACGTAAGCCTCGGCAATACCCCCTCTTATCTGGGCGATCTGTCCGACAGACCGAACACCCTGACGAAACTGGACACACATTCAGACGCCTCCCCTTGGTTTCGCGCGCTCTATGAAAAGCCGGACTTCTACGCCCGCGTCACAGACTGCTACAAGGCGGAGATCAGCTCCTATCTGACACAGCTCGCAGAGCAGACTCTGCCGGCATTGGCAGAGATCAACGCCGCATCCGCTAAGATGGACAGAGTGCGCTGGCAGGATCAATATCTGAAAAACGACGGCGGGAAATCCCTAGAGGAATCCCTCGCCTTTCTGTCTGATTATATCATCGCCCGCAAAGACTTTTTGGATCAGGCCTGGATCGAAGAGCGGCCTCTCTGTCAGGTAAGGCTCTATATTGATGAGGCGCTGTACGATGTTTTCACCGTCTTCGAGGGAGAACCTCTGCCGGAATTACCGACGCCCACGCTGTCCTACGCCGCCTTCTGCGGCTGGGAGACAAAGGACGGTTCTGCGCCGGATCCTGCCGCCCGCCTCTATGAAGATATAGATTTCTATGCTGTTCTAAAATAGCGTCCCGGCCTATCATTTCCCTTCTGAAAGGATGTTTCATATCGTCTCAAAATAATTATTTATTGAAATTCGATAAACTTTTATTGACATTCATTTTTCGCTGTGCTATTGTATGCGTAAAGAACAGGATTTCCCATATCCCATGAGATTCGGAAAGGATGGTATCTATGAAAGACAGACTGACGCTGTTTACCAAATTTTTACTGGACATAATGTTCTATGGAGGCATCCTCGTGACGCTGACTCTTCCGCTCAGCATCGGATTCTACGGCAGGTACAACTCCTACTTTGCGGACAATTACTACTCTCTATGTGTGATCTTCTTCCTGTCGGGCATCTTCGCGATCCTGATCATCCAACAGCTGAGAAAGATGTTTTCCACCGTGATCGCGGGCGACTGTTTCGTGCGGGAGAATGTTGTAAGTTTAGAGAAAATGAGTATTTACAGTTTTTTTATCGCGGTGATCACGGCCTGCCGCCTGTTTATCTACATGACGCCCGCCGTATTTATCATTATTTTAGTGTTTGTGATCGCGGGTCTGTTCAGCAAGGTGCTCGCGGGCGTCTTCGACAAGGCGGTGGCCTACAAACTGGAAAACGATCTGACGATCTGACGAGGAGGCACACATGGCAATCATTATCAACTTAGACGTTATGATGGCGATGCGCAAGAAAGGACTGACCGAGCTGGCAGGCGAAATCGACATTACCCTTGCGAATCTCTCCATCTTAAAAAATAACAAGGCGAAAGCGATCCGTCTCTCCACACTGAACGAGATCTGCAAGGCGCTGGAATGTCAGCCGGGCGATATTCTCGAATATGTGGAGGACGGGGAGGAGCCTGACGCACCGCCCGCGGACGCGGCCAATGCGCAGGAACAGTAAACGATCGGAAAGGAGTTTATCATGGAAACGAATCATGCGAACAATTCTTACAACCCTTATGCAAACAGCCCCTATATGAACGGCAGGAATATCTATCCGAACGCGCCCGGCATACACGAAACGGCCCCTGTGCCGCCGACGGCCGCCGCTGTACAGCCCGCTAGGCGCGAGGATAGTATCTATACCAAGAGAATAAAGGAAAATTTTCCCCTCTTCGGAATCTGCAGCGCTCTCTACGCGCTCTTTTACACCTTCTGCCTGTACAGGAACGCATCGGGGATCACCTACCCTTTTTTCGTCGCAGGAACCCTCTGCTATTTCTTCTTCTCTATGAAAAAGTTAGGGGTTCCCTACAAAAGAAACAGCGTCTTCTACATCGTTAGCATCATCCTGCTCGGCATCTCCAACTGCCTCACCGCGTCGGGATCGCTGCTTATGATGAATAAGCTGGGTATTTTCCTGCTGGCGTTCCTCTTGATGATCCACACGGTCTATGCGGATGAAAACTGGAATTTTCCCAAGTACCTGAGCGCGCTCTTTGCAACCGTCAGCGCCTCGTTATCATGTCTCTTTCGCCCCTTTAGCGACATGACGTTTTATTTTGGCGCCCAAAAACAAGAAAAAACAGGCAAAAAAAGCTATTTTCTGCCTGCTCTTGCGGGCGTCGCCGTCACAATACCCGTCCTTGGCCTGATGACGATTCTGCTGGCCAGCGCGGATTCCGTGTTCGGCGATATGCTGTCCGATCTGCTCCACGCCGTCAATCTCTCCTCAGTCTTCGGCGTCTGCTTTATGACGATTGCCGTATTCTTCTGCTCCTACGCGGTCTGCGCCGCGCTGGCCCTGAAAAATATCAAAGAAGAAACGCGCGATCTGCGCGTCTTGGAGCCGATCAGCGCCATCATCGTCACGGCGGCGCTCTCCGTTCTCTATCTGCTGTTCAGCGTTGTCCAGATCCTGTATCTTTTTCTGAGAAAGATGCAGCTCCCCGAGGGCTATTCCTACGCCGCCTACGCGCGGGAGGGATTCTTCCAGCTGCTGGCGGTCTGTGTCTTAAATCTGCTGATCGTGCTGATCTGCCTGTATCTCTTTCGGGAGAGTAGCATCCTCAAGATCATTCTGACGATAATCAGCGGCTGCACCTTCGTCATGATCCTTTCCAGCGCCCTGCGGATGCTCATGTATATAGGCCGCTACAATCTCACATTCCTGCGGATCTTCGTGCTCTGGGCGCTGGCGGTCATCTTTCTTCTGATGGCAGGCGTAACGGGTTTTATCTATGTGCCTAAGTTTCCGCTGTTCTTCTACAGCACGGCCGTCGTGACCGTCTTCTACATCGGACTGTCCTTCGCGCATCCCGACTATTGGATCGCCAGATACAATCTGGATCCAGCGCATCTGGAATACCTGGACGACTACGACATCTTCGACAGCAAATGTTATCTTTGCTCACTGTCTGCGGACGCCGCGCCGATCCTGTTGAACCTGCAGACAAATCCTTATCTGCACATGGAGACGGTCGGTGAGGGCGATACAGCGGTCACGTTTCCGAATCCGAACGATGTGGCGCGGTATGAACATGAGAACCGGGATGTCACCGAAGAATTGCGCTGGCTGCAAAGATATTATGACAAAATAGAAGATCGCTGCGAGGATATGCACATACGGAGCTTTAACTTTTCCGTCCACGCAGCAGCAGCCTATCTAAACTGAGAAAGCTGCCGCCTGCGCCGACACGGTAAAACAGCGGGGTCAGTCCCCGCTGTCCGCAGCCCGCATCTCCCGGATCACGCTGGCGCCGATGGGGATGGACACGGAGAGCGCGCAGACGTCCGACACGGCCTGGCAGATCTCCACGCCCGTGATCCCGAAGAAATGCGGCAGGATCGCAATTAACGGCAGGAAGAAGATTCCCTGTCTGGCGGAGGCCACGATGGAGGCCTTCAGACCCTTGCCGATGGACTGCAGCATCATGTTGCACATCACCATCCATGAGCTGAGCGGAAAGGCTATGACCGTATAGCGCAGCGCCGCCGTGCCCACCGCAATGACCTCCGGGTCGTCCTTTCTAAACACCGTGACGAGCTCCGGCGCAAAGACGTAGACAAGCACCGCCAGCCCCAGCAGAACGACAAGCGACATCCGCACACAGAACCAGAATGCGTTGAGCACCCTCTTATACTTGCCGGCTCCGTAGTTGAACCCGCACACGGGCTGAAAGCCCTGTCCGAATCCGATCAGCGCGGAGTTGGCGAACATCATGATGCGGTTCACGATGGACATGCCCGCGATGGCGGCGTCCCCGTACACGCCCGCCGCATGGTTCAAACAGATCGTCGCCACGCTGGCGAGGCCCTGACGGAACAGCGACGGGCTCCCGCCTCTGATGATCTCCTGATAGAAGTGCAGACTCGGCTTGAAGTTGCGGAAATGGATCCGGATATTGCCTCCCCTCCTGACCATGAGCAGCAGGAAACAAAAACTCAGATACTGGCTGATCGTGGTGGCTAACGCCGCGCCCGCGACGCCCATGCCGCACACAAAGATCAAAAACGGATCCAGCGCGATATTGATGACCGCGCCCGACACGATCCCGATCATCGCATAGAACGCGCTCCCCTGAAACCGCATCTGATTATTCAGCACCAACGACGCCGTCATCGCCGGCGCGCCGAACAGGATAATTCTGAGATAAGAAACCGTATAGGGCAGGATCGTGGGGGTCGAGCCCAGCACATAGGCCAGCGGCCGTATCAAAAAAAGGCAGACGACCATAATGACAACGCCCGCCAAAAAAGACGAAAAAAATCCCACGGCGGACATCTTCTCCGCCTCCTCGATCTCACCCGCGCCAAGCTTACGGGAAATATAATTGCCCGAGCCGTGTCCGAAAAAGAATCCCACCGCCTGCAGGATCGCCATCAATGAGAAGACGACGCCCACCGCCGCCGTGGACTGCGTATCCAGTTTCCCCACGAAAAAGGTGTCCGCCATGTTATAGAAAGACGTCACCAGCATGCTCATGATCGTGGGGACCGCCAGACTGCACACCAGTTTTTCCACCGGCTGTTCGGTCATATAAATCCTTTTTTCCTCGATACTGTCAAACTTCATAACTCATCACCTTCATTGATCTTTTTTCTGTTTCTGTCTATCGGTAAACGCCCGCCGTCATTTTAACTCGTTGGCCGTCACATAGAACTTGTGATAAATGCCGCCCAGCGCGAGAAGACTCTCGTGCGTGCCCTCCTCCACGATGCCGTCCTCCGTCAGCACGAGGATGCGGTCGGCATTGCGGATGCTGGACAGCCTGTGGGCGATGGTGACGGTCGTCCTGCCCTTCGCCAGCGCCTCCAGCGATTTCGCCACCTGAAACTCGCTCTCGTTGTCCAACGCCGAGGTCGCCTCGTCCATTATGAGGATCGGCGGATTTTTCAAGAAAACGCGGGCAATGCTGATCCGCTGTTTCTGTCCGCCGGACAGTTTCACGCCGCGCTCGCCCACATAGGTGTCGTAGCCGTTCTTTAACCCGGAGATGAACTCGTGGGCACCCGCCTGTTTCGCCGCCAGCACCACTTCCTCCATCGTGGCGTTTTCTTTACCGTATGCGATATTTTCATACACTGTGCCGGAAAACAAGTATACGTCCTGCTGCACCATGCCGATCTTCTGCCGCAGGCTCTTCAGCGTATAGCGGCGTATATTCTCGCCGTCCAGAAGGATCTCGCCCTCGTCGATGTCGTAGAAACGCGGAATCAGATTGCACAGCGTCGTCTTGCCGCCGCCGGAAGGCCCGACGATGGCGACCTTCTCGCCCTCGCGGATGCGCAGATTCAGATTGCGGAACACCACGTTGTGGTCGTCCGGATAGGCGAAACTCACATTGCGGAACTCGATGTTGCCGCGCGGATCCTCGCACGGTACAGCGTCCGGCTCGTCGAAGATCTCAATGTCGCTGTCCATGATCTGCACGAACCGCTCGATCCCCGTCATGCCGCGCTGAAACTGCTCCGCAAACTCAATGATCCTGCGGATCGTGGCGATCAGCGTGCTCACATACATCACATAGGCCACCAGATCGCCCGGCATGATCTTCCCCCGGATCATGAAGATCCCGCCCGCCACCAGCAGAACCAGATACATCAGCCCGTCGAAGGCTCTGGTCGTGGTCTGGAAGAACGCCATGAATTTATACGTTTCTTTCTTGATATGAAAAAAATCCTGATTGTCCCGCTCGAACTTTTCCTTCTCTTTCTCCTCGTTGGTGAACGCCTTGACCACCTTCTGTCCCAAGAGACTGTCCTCGATGCGGGCGTTCAGCTCGCCGATTTGGACGCGCTGCCTGCGAAAAGCCTCCCGCATCCGCAGATTGATGATGATACAAGTCACCGCCATCACCGGCACCACCGCGAAGAGAATCAGCGTCAGGGCAAGACTGATCCGCGCCAATATGACAAAGGAGATGACCGCCTTGATCCCCGCGATAAAAAATTCCTCCGGGCAGTGATGGGAGAACTCCGTCACATCAAAGAGATCGTTGGTGATACGGCCCATGATCTGTCCCACCTTCGTGTTGTTGTAGTAGGTGTCCGACAGTTTCTGCAGATGCGCGTAGGCATCCCGCCGCATATCCGTCTCGATGCGCGTCCCCATCACATGTCCCGTATAGGCCATGTAGAAATTCGCCAGCGTGTCTATGACGCGCAGGCACAGATACAATGCGCCTAACCGCAGGATCACCGACACGGTGAGCGACGCCAGATCGTTCATGCCCGCATTGGTGATATAGCGGATGATCATCGGCAGCACCAGCTCACATATCGTCGTCAGACCCGCACAAAACAGATCGATGACGACGATATGCAGATACTTCTTATAATAGGGAAGAAAGCGATGCAGCAATTCTCCCGCCTTGTAAGTTCTTGTTCCACTCTGCATGTCCGCACAATACTCCTTCAACGCCTCCGGCCGGATACCTCCGGCTCCCGGAAAACATCGCTATCCCTGCCGGGACCCGCTACGGCCCCATGCCCTCCTCCGAGGCCCGCAGCTTACAGCCGTTATCGTAAGAGCCGATCTCGCAGATCTCCGCTTTTTTCTTCTTCAGACAGAACGCGCAGGAAGGGCACGCCTTCTTCACGCCCGCAAAATCCCGCGGCACGGCGTCCAGTTTCTCGTTGTGCTTACAGTCGCTGCACCAGCAGTCCGCGCACTGCGCATACGCCGCGATCCTCGAAGACGCCGGATCCGATTTCTCTTCCTGCGCCGCAGTCTTATCCTGCGAAGACCTCTCCCGCCGTCCCGATCCCTTCTCTTCTGCCGCTATGTAATCAAACAGGCTGATCTGCCCGTCTATCTGTTTTCTCATGTGAGACCTCGTTCCGACTTAAAAAAGAATTTACTTCGATTTTAACACCATTTGCAAATTTTGCAAACAGGGCCTGTCAGATAGGTCAGTCAAAAACAAAACGCCTGTCTCCGATACGGTTGACATGTTCAGCCGCTGGAAACAGGCATTTGGTCTTATATTTTGATTTCTGATTATCGCCGCACCCTTTGCAGTTTCATTGATTAGTGTATTGGTATTCCAGCTCAATACAAATCTCAGGAGATTAAATCCTCCTTTTGCCAAATCCGTGTTTATCTTATTGATTTTCTCTTTTGACTTCGGAAGATTCTTTGTTTTGTTTCTTTTCTTCCTTTCTGTCTTTCAACTTCTGTTTAAATTTGAAGTTCTAATGCCATCTGATTTGCAATTTGTCCCATGATTTTTCCCTACTTTCTACCGATTCACCCATCTGTGTAGGCGATACGCCCTTGGAGGGAGGGGGATAAATACGGTTTATTTCACTGATCTTGTACCATACCGCAGGCAATTCTACAATTAACCAGGAAACACGCATCTGCGTGTTTCCTGAAAATCAACTTGCTAAATATCATTCTATATAGACGAAAGAAATTTTACGCTAACTGCATAACCTCGGTTTCGATTTCTTTTAATTCATCAAAAGATAATGCCGGAACACAATCCGCAATATCTTCCAATGACATTTTACCTTTTTTTATCATTCTTTCGGCTGTTTCCCTGTCTTTCTTGTGGGCAAGAGTATTTTCCATATCTTTCCAATATGTTTTCATGATCTGCTCATCATCAAATAAACTCATCATAATCGTCACAACCTCCATTTCTTTGTTCATCAGATATTCTTTTAGGATATTCCTGTCCTTGCAAATACGGATCGTTTCTCTAACCGTCTGCTCTGTCATTCCATACAGCTTTCTCTGTTCATCAAAAACCTTACAGAAAATAATATATTGATTGATAATATCTTCCGTGTCGCTCTCATAGATGACCCTTGCTTTTACCTCAACATCTATATCCGCGCCGTCAAAAAATTCTTTGGACAGCGATATTGTATCGGGTTTTATGCCCCTGTTGCCTGTGTAGATGATATATAATTCCGGCTTGGGCATTTTGACCTTTGTACTCTTATACAGGCTTTGTGATGTTCTCTCAAAATATTCATGGTAACTCTGTGCCAAATACAACAGTATTCTGATTAAGATGTTTACCGTCCAACTGGATTGCGCCTCTAACAACAAAAGCAATCTGTCGTTACCCACCATTATACCCAAATCATTATAGAGATTATCCGTCAAAACATTGTCTATCGTTACAATATCCAGCGTGTCCTCTGTTGCGTCCGTATCTTCCGGGTGCAATGTTTTATACAGTTTCAGCAAGTTCTTTTTATCTTG
>CANRPO010000027.1 GCA_947632515.1 uncultured Lachnospiraceae bacterium | reverse complement strand
TTTTATCTGAAATGCGCTTTGGCAATTCATTCAAAAAATTCTCATTTTAGACTTGACTTTTAATAGTTAGTCTAATTGTAATTTTTCATCATTCACTCCATCAATCATACATGTAATCTCCCATACCCTTTAAGCTTTTATTTTTATGTAGGTATAATTATTTTATTTTCTTTCAATAATGCTATAAGGTTTCCGCCATCCATAACCATCCGTTTTAAGTTTGCATCACAATAACTCTACATAGCATATCCATGTATATCCATATGCTTCATCTTTTAATAACTTATATTTTTCAGCATCTTTTTCGTCAAAAACAGATCTTGGGGTTGGATAACTTTCCATATCCCAGTCATCTCCCCACCTAGTTTTCTCATTTTTAAATAAAGGTGGGAAAGTAGTATATGTTTTAATATTACTACAGAAATATTTTGAATGTGACGAATTTGCTTCTATTTCAGTTTTCCCATTAATCACAAGACCACATTCTGAAAGTACCTTTTTGCATGAATAGCAGTCCCCTTGACTAATTGGATAATTATCCTCAAACATAGCCTTGTCAAATCCCATCCATTTCATTTGCTGCAGCCTCATATACGCATTCTGATGATCATCAAAGAAACATAAAGTATTTTTAGTATCCAGCCTGCTCCAGTCAATCATGTTAAAATCTTTTGAAAAATAAGTCACTTTTTCGCTAATATAAATCCTCTGTGCTAAATTAATATCTATAGAAAATATATTTGCATTAGGGCAGGCTTGCTCCATGAGCCATGTGCCGTTCCCTTTAAATATTCCACTTTCAATTATATTCTTAGGATTTAATTTTTTCAGTGTGTACCATGTCCAAAACATATGGGCAGAATTCATTCCCCCTCTTGTGTCTTCTATCGGACGCTGTGCATATAATTTCAAAAATTCATCAATTAAAGCTTTCACATCATTAAAATCCCATAGCTGCTTCCCAATTTCTAACTTATCCATAATCAACTTTCTCCTTTATATGCATAAACCAGTCCCATATTGTCGGCTTTATCTTCACACCAATAAGAAAAACCTGACGACTTCAACCATGATAAAATACAATCCTTTCCCTTATAATGCCATTCCAACATGATAAATGAAATACTTGAAAGAATTTCTTTTCTTGAAAGTTCTTCTATAATTCCATACTCCTCGCCTTCACAGTCCATTTTCAATATAATATTATGGTCTGGGTACTTTTTGAAAATCGATTCAAACACTTCTGATGCTTTCCTTACTTCAATCTGATGTGCTTGTTCTTTTTCCTCCTGTATCAATCCCCACTTTTTGTATCTTTCATGTGCATATTCTCTCATTGTTTCCAGTGTACTTTGGCCGCACGTCATATCCTCATTAAAACCGATACGCCTTATAGCATTTTCATTACTGATTCCGTATTGAAAAATACATACCTTGTTTGTGTCAATGTATTGTCTCAAATTATATTCTGCCCGCATAAATGTTTGCTTAAATGGCTCATATCCATACACTTTATCTACTTTTTCCTGTCGAGCAAAATATATTGCTGAATCACCGATATTCATTCCTACGTCTATAACAATATCACGCCTTAAGTTGTTGATAGAATAATGATATATCTGATTAACAAAAACCTCACATACATTATAAAATTCATCTTGCGATTCAACCTTTATTGAAACATTGTCAAACTGCAAAAAAATTTTTCCATCATATGTTACACTTCTTTCATTTATGATCCCGGAATATTTTCCATACATGCCATGCCCCAATATAATAGAGGTATATTTGATACCCAAGCCAAGCATATCCTGTATAACTTTTAAGCACTCCTGTACGTTCTGAATCATAATAATGATTTTATCATAATCATAATGCCTTACATCTTCTAATCTCAAAATTTTTTTCCCTGCATACCACCCTTTTTTCTTTTGATCAATAAAAGCCACTATGTTAAAATCACAATTAATATTTTTTTCATATTCCTTAAAAAAATTTCCCAATCCATAAACCATTATATTTTGTTTGGCATTGTCCCTAATACTTGCTGCCGTATAATTCCCATACAAATCTGCAAATGCATATTCTGTTGCATGTAATACTTCTACATTATCTGGTAACTTAAAATCAGTTTCTCGCACACCATATAATTTCTTTTCAGGCTGATCCGTTGCATCACAATTCACACCTGTCCCATCCAACCCAATATTTTGAATCAATGTCTCGTACGGATTAATGCAGATTCCTTTATTTTTTATGACATCCAGCGCCCAATAAACTCCCCACGAATCATTCCGTCCTACAATTTGGTCAAGCATCATTTGCTCAAGATCATTCCCCCACAGAGCTAAATCCCGCGATTTTAATTCATCTTGCTTTAAATATTTAACAATACCGCTATCTGCCTGATATTTTTCCCAGCTATCTTTCCACGTTCCCCATCCCCATGTCGAAACGCGCCCGCATCCATATATATCATATTGTTCCTTTTCCAGCGCGATAGGCCAGCCATATCCACTTACAGAATAAACTCTTTTATCATTTTCGTACTTTACAAGACACTGTTCCATAAATCGAATAAAGTCAGGCGCCGTCACACAGTCATCCTCCAGCACGATCACAGCATTGTACTTCTTAAATGCATAGTCCACACCCGAGACAACCGATTCCGCCAAACCCTTATTAAATTGTGATACAACGATCTCTTTATCACACCAGTCTATACCATGTATCAGCTTGTTTACTTTTAGCCATTCACTATCATCCTCATTCCGCTTTAATCCATCTTGAAAAACAATCAATTTCTGAGGCCGGATAGTGTTGTTCTTCAATGTTTCCAGTACTTTTTCTGTATGATAACTTCTATGATATGTAAATAACAGTGTCGCTATTCTCATTATAATTCTCCTCAAATGGATATTCCTTATCATGTAAAAAGGCAAAGCCGTTTCTGTTATCTCTACATGCTCCAGGATATCCGTTCCAACATCCTATATTCTCTTTGATTAAAAATCTACAATAAATCCCAGATAATGTCTTCTTCTCCATCCTCATACAGAAATACAATTTCTGTACCTACTGGCAAAAATCGCTTTGCCATTTCATACATTTCATTTCTGTATAAACCGCTGGAAATAATAAGTTTATCCAAACAATCTCCAACATCTCTAATATTTTTGACTGCGCAACCATAAAAATTTTGTTTTCCAGTTTTCTGATAACTGTCTACATATATTACATTTTTTGTTTCTATTCCATGTTGACTACAAAATTCTATCAGACATTCTGTCTGCTTTCCAAGCCCATAAATCCCCGTCTTACATTCCGGCTGATCTATATACAATAATAAAATTTTCTCTATTACTCTTTTTTTATACTGTTGCTTATATAAAGACAGTGTTCTCTCGTAGTCTCTTTTTCCTCCGAATATTTCTGTGACAGCTGCAAATTCTGCCGATCCCGCTTTTAATCCATAAACAAGCCTTAATACTTTCACAAGTTTTATATTCTCTTCGTACATATCCAATAATGATATGTATTGTCTGAAGACCCGCACTCGCAATAAATGAATTTGTCCTAGATCTTCTTTTACTTTACGACACATTACACAAAAAGTATATAGCAAGGAATCTACATACAAAATCACTTTTGATAAAATTTCCCCTTCCAGCTGATCTAAAATAGTTTTTATATAATCCCAAATCGCATGAACTACGCAGGAATAATCATATATTTTTCTATAACTCATTTCGCTTGTCATGATGGAATTCTCATGCATTCTTCTAATATACAGTTGATACGGAATATAACGCACTTTTTCAGCCTTCATAACAGCCAAAAAGCTAAATAAATTATCCTCAAAATAAACATTTTCCTGAAATATAATTTTATTTTTTAAAAGAAAATCTTTTTTATACACCGCCATGCAAGCTTGTACGATATATCCTTCCGGATAATATTTCTCAAAAAAAAGTTTGCCCGACAAAATTTCCGTGGACACTTTGCCTTTACGATTGTATGGGTTATGCTCCTCTTTTATAGTTCCTTCATATACTGTTTTTGCATCAAAATATAATATATCTATGTATTCCTGAGAAATCACACTTTTGATAACATTAACTGTACCGATCTCCCAGTAATCATCAGAATCCAGAAAAATCACATTTTCATTTGATGCTTCAAGCAGTCCAATATTTCTGGTTCTTCCTAATCCAGCATTCCTCTGGCTGATAAATTTAACATTTGCATACTCTTTTTGGTACTCCAGACAAATACTCAAACTATTGTCTGTGGAGCCATCATTAATAAGTATAATTTCATCTTTTCCACTAATCTGTTCCAGAACGCTATCTAAACAGCGCTGCAGATACCGTCCTACATTATAAACAGGAATAATTATAGACAAAAATGTACTTGTCTTATTCTCTACTTTCATCAATAACCTTCACTATCAGCCTATCTATGCCGATCACTTCACAACCTATTTTGATCTTTACATATTTCTATATTTTTTCAAAATTATATGTAAGAATAACTACAATCAACTGTATTTCCAAAGATAAAACATCTAAACTAACAAACAGAATGCCGCACCCCTATATTACGATCCTTTGCTCAGTCTTCTTGAAAAAATCAGCCATATGAAATCCTTCATTACCAACGCGCCCAATTCCTTATTTCAAATTCTTACTTTTTAATGAGAATATAATATGACATGGCCAGTTTCCTAAATGCCCTCACCCTCATATCTATATTTTTAGAAGTAAGCAAGCACAAGCATGACTCGATTCTTATTTTTATTTGATTTAAAATACCCCAATCATCCTTTATATACTTTATTTCATCTTCTCGATTTTTCCAAGTAAAATATTTCGGGGTCATTCCCTCTTGTTTAAATTTTTTAAGCACCTCACGATATGACATCTCCAAAAAATGAAACCCTTCCGCAGGTGCTCCGCGTTTTAAAAAATATTTGGACACATCTCCAGGTCCAACTAATCTGTTGGGAATAATTAATACGATTAATCCATTCTTCTTCATTTTTTGTGATAATGTCCGCAATATATATGGAATTTCATCCGGAAATAAATGCTCAAATACATTATCTGCATAGAACAAATCAATACTTTGATCATTTAATCTCTTTAAACTATGATATAATGTATCTTCCTCTGCAAAGAAATTATCGTGCTCTTTCATCAACGCCTTTACTCTGTCATGAAGAATAATATCACATCCGCATACAGAGACATTCGGCAAATTTATAAACTTTTCACAACTATATCCTGTTCCCACACCTGCTTCATAGATCAATTTATTCTCCCTATTATCCATTAAAAGATTACATACTATCCCTGTTGAGTTTTTATCTGCCCCATAGCTGAACTTAATCTTTGGAAGATACCAAGGCATAATATCATTTACCAAATTATAACCTTGCCGCATAAGTTCCATTCTTTCTTTTGAAAATGGTGTCGTTTTTAACAACTCTTTTGCAACATATTTTTCCTCCTCATAATGCAGTGTTTTTAAACTTCTTTTACTCAATTTCGATAGATCAATTATTTCGCCATTCGAAATTTTCTTTACTTTTTTTTTCTTCATAGTCAATGATTCACTTTCTCAATTTTTTTAAAATTTGACCTAAAATGTCTTTTTTAGAATGTTCAGGTTCTTTCCACGAAGCCGCAAAATGATGAACTGTGTACGAATTTTCGGTAATTTTTATTATATTTCCCTTTGAAGTACACTCCAATGGGCAAAAATACTCCTGTGGCAGAATCGTAATTCCCATGACTGTCTGTTTTGTCCCATTCGTTACCAGGCCCTTACCTAGCATATATTTTGTCATTAAACTCGTACTTGTCATTAAATTATACGATCCGTCTCTTCTCACAAAATTTCGTCTTTCGTACATTGCCATTAATTCTTTTATAGCCGGATGATTTTTTTCTGCCCCAAACCCTTGTCCTGTTGCAACTGCCAACCTTCCATAATATCTCTGAAACCCCATCACTGCAGAAAAGTTTCTTAGGCCATCTAGATTTTTGAGGAGTTCCACATCCGTGTCAAAGTAAAATCCTCCATACTGATAAATAATATCCAATCTGGCAAAATCTGGCACAAATCCAAACATGCCTGCTTCATAGGCCTGTTCCATATATGGATTTTTGTGAATATCATAATTTTCCTCATTCCAAAATTTAATTTCATAATCTGGACAAAATTTTTTCCATGAATCTATATATCGCACCTGCTCTTTAGGAATTGCCTTTTTCCCAAACCAAAAATAATGAATTATTTTAGGGATCATTTATCTCATTTTCTCCTGTTTCTATTTATTATCACATCAAGCCTCATACTCCATGTCAAAAATAATATCTTCCAAAGAAAGCACCGGGCAATCGATAATCTCAAGTATCTCATTCTCAATCTCATCAAAGAACCAAAATGCCGTAACTATAATTGCATCTACTTTCTGCGGATTATCATCTAATGTTATAACATCAACATCTGCTGTGATCTGCTGTGCATTTCTGTCTATAGCGTATTTAACCTCCACACTACTGCCTTTTAATTCGTCCAGCAGGCACTCCCCCAGATAATGCATTCCATATATAGCGATTGATTTATACCCGTTTTCATTGAGATATTTCGAAATAGAATTTCCTTTTTGCTTTAATTTCATCCATTTTGCAAAAACTCTTAAAATTGCATCATTTTTGCGATTTAATGTTTCTAATTCCTTTATTTTTTGGCCTTGATCTCTTTCTGTTTTAAAGAGTAAACCCGTTCCAAATACCGCTCCCATAATCCCCGAAATAACCGCAACTTTTTTCTTCATTTTAATTTCTCCTTTACTAAAATAATCTACACTATATCGGTTTTCCAGATTCGTTTCTTACAAGTACTTTATTGACATATCACTCTTAATCCATGTTTTTTTTCCCCCCCCCTCCTCCCCAAAAAACTTTTCTGTTCCACCAGTTCCTTGTCCGAATACCCAAGCTTTATATCTTATCATTTTTTTCTATTCGTCCATAAATTTCATTAAAAACTCATGAATATTTTTACCACATTTTCTTTTTTCCGTTCGTTTTTTCGCCTCATTCTGTTTAATAAAAAACAAAAAATCATCCAACCGCTTAAATAGCTTATCATCTTCATATAAGAAATTTTTAACTTTTTTATAAGCAGAAATCCATATCTCCTTTATTTTTGTTTCATTTTCTGTATAAAACTTTATTTTTTTTACATCTTTTCCATCTTTAAATTCATGCATTTGACAATCTTGTGCGCAAAAAACTGCCAATTTATCACCCGCGAACTTTCTTGCGCAACGATACCCATATTTTTCATTACCAGGATGCCATTCGTCTGATTCATCAAACGGTATCACTAATTCATTGACCGAATAATCCAAACAATCTACTTTAAAAACATTTTCGTTCCAATTTGAAAACAGCCATATTTCCCCGTTTATAAAAACACTGAACACAAAATAATCTGTCTGAATTGATTTTTCAATCTCTTTGTACTGACATTGCCAATTCGATTTATTTACCTTCACCAACTCCCGTGTCTGCTCTGTAAGCCAAAAATATTTTCCGTCATATGCTAAGGTATTATAAACACTTCCTTTTTCCCCCACTGAATGAATAATGATCTGATCAGTTTTCATATTTAACTCAACAATAGAATTATTTTGTCCAGTTACTAAAAACAGGCTGTCCTCAATCCAGCAAATATCTTTATAAAAAAAGGGGTTGTCCTTGTTTATGCCAAATTGAAGCAAACTTTCCAACCAACCTTCATATTTTTTTCCTTCCAGGCTTTCCATATCAAAGCGTATAATTATCGGCTGCTCATATCCAAATACATATACATATTTCCCCACCAAGATACTTGCATAAAATGCGAACTTTCCATATTTCTCTTTTTTATCTAACAATTCTATTTCAAGGTTGGGATTTTGAAAAGTTTTATTTTTTAAATTATATAATACAAACCTTTTCCCCCATGCTGGAATAAACAAAACATTCTCTTTATATTTGTGGATGCCAGCATATAAATGTACTCCAAACATATCTTCTTCCGGAAACATTCCAATCAAATCTGCTTTACCAGATTTAAAATTTGCCCGAAATAACCCATTAAAGCTCCCCGACGCAAAAATAATATCTTCTTTGTCAAAAACAAAATCATTAAACCATAATGACATACTTTTTCTTTCAAGATTCATCTCGTTTACTTGCATAATATATTTAGAAACTAACTATCATACTTTCCTTTCTTCTATATTATATGGATCAGGCTTTTTCGAAACTTAATTCCCTCTTTGGAATCTCCTTCAAAATAACTCCGTTATCCTCCAACGTTCGTTCCGCCCCTTCCCATATCGTATTGTCATGTTCCTCCGCACTATCCTGTCCCGCAAAAACAACAGAAATGTTTAATTTGTTCACCACATATTGAACAAATATTTCTATATCTCTCTGCATATCAAATTCACGCTCTTTTTTCAATTGACGCTCCAGATAGGAAGATATTTTTATTGGCAGAAAATCCGGCATTACTATATTAGTTCCCCTCAATTTTATAAACGGATTAACTTTTATGTTGTCCCACTTTTTTATAAAATAGTTAATGTTATCTGTTTCCTCCTCATATGTATGATATTTTCCTTCTTTCGTATATATAAATATATACAAATAATCTACCTGTCCTCTGGCATACCCAACCAGATTTTCGTGATATAAAGTAATTGGATTACATTCCATAATAACTGCACCAATTGTTTCCCCTGTCTTTACACTTTGAAAACGGTCGATTGATTTAAAATATGCATTAATTTGGCTTTCCCTGCTTGTTAATAAATAACCGTCTCCTCTTTGCAACAGACAGTCAACGCCTTGAAAATTTATCCGCTTGCAGATATTTTCAACCAAATATTCTGCCAATTTCTCATTTGCCAAAACCGACGTGTGTCCTGGTGTGTCTGCGAACCAATGCTGCGTACTTATTCTCGCATCGTAAACTGGCAGCAAATCGAAATCCGGCAGCATACTCCAATTTTCAAAATAGCTTTTTATACAACGTTGAGAAACCGGCTCAATACAAATAGTAATATCATTGGAATGAATCGATAAATTTTTAACAATTTCTAAGTAATTACTCACTACATAAAACGGAATACTTATCGCTACTACTTTATATTTAGTATTAAGATATTCATCTAAACACTTTTGTAAATAATCTGGGAAACTTTTCCCTTCCGGACATGCATTTCCTTCAACAATACATGGCCCTATAAGATAACATCGATTTTTCCCCCCCCCATGCGAATATATCTTTCTATTTTTTAAATAATACTCAACATCATATATAGTCTGTAACCAGTGCTGCATGGACTCATCTGAACACCGACGCCTTATTTCCTTCCAATCATCACCATATATTTTTTGAAAAGAATCCATGACACACTCATCATTAATATTGAGTTTTCCGTTTGTAATCGCTATCTGCATCTTGTTTCGATATTCTTCTTCCTCACTTCTTTCTTTGAGGTCACCAAACTCAGGAATAGTACAAGTAAAAACATTCGCATTAATTTGAGATAAATACTTTTTAACATCATTTATTATTTTCCAACGATTGAATTGCAGTATTTCCATGACAAAACTAAATTCTCTGTAAAGTTCTTCCTTCTCTGAATTTATATTCACTCTCAACTCTTTACGATTTTCATGACGAAGTTGCACTTTACCATTAATAATGTCCCATATTTCGCTTTCAACTACGACATTAATATTTTCTCTTTTCAGCATAGGGTATAATTGAAAAACCCATTCACTACAACCTTCAAATATAATACTCTCTATTCTATCCTTCCAAAGCAGCTGCAGCGAAAGACATTCTAACTGTTCTAACTGACTTAGGGCAAAATCTATGTTAATATAATCTGCATAATGTTCATGATAACAATAAAACGTTTCACCATGCATAACCACCATTATGCACTTTGATGTTTCTAACATTTTTCGAACATATGATAACTCAAATTTCTTACATTCCACCTTTCTTGTTTCATTGATAGAATAAATATTATTCTTAGCAAATCTTATCATTTTTATCTCCCTTATCTCCCTCTTGTGAATATTCGCTACTTTCTCTTTTACTACTTATCATTCAGTTCGCTCTTTTAATTTATAATTAATTTGGTGTCGTAGTAATTGTCTCAATAGAAACAAAATTTTCTGCTGTAACGAGGTCGTCATCAATTTCAACTTCAAAATTCTCTTCTAAAACGTATATAATATTATCTTATCATACGAATCTATTATGCTGTCGCACTATTATATCTATTTTCTTCTTGATTAAACGCCCCCATTTTCTACTCTCGGAATAAACTCTATAATTGAAATACCCTCTTAAATCCAATAGATGGTGTCATTCTTCCCAATATTATCATCCAAAATTATCTGGATTCATTATGTCATAACAAATATTTTTCACACTCACTTTAAAAACAAATGCCAGTTAGCCATAATTATATCTTTTTCCCTCCATATAAACGCTCAATCAATACCATCAGCCATAATATTTGAAATTTCTTCTATTCTCGCCAAACTTTTTGACGATTTATACTCGGCTGATCTCTCATAATAGAAATTGAAACTTTCTTCGTTTTCGCGCAATTTCTGCACATACAATTTGTATTCTCTGCTGCCACCTGCATACTGCCCTTTTCGCGCATTTCTCCTCATTTTCTGTTTGTCTTTTCCTGTCAGAAACTTATAATGTAAAATTGCAAAATAACACGGCCGTTTTGTATTGTCATATGGATAAATTGTGTGTGGATTGGATAATATTTCTTTATCCAGAAGTTTAAATAGCGGATATTTCGTCAACCACACATCCACTCCAAGCATTCGTCTCCTTGGTCCGCCGTACAATAAATAGACTTCCTCTACTTCTTTATGACAAAAAGTTTCATAATCAAAATATTTGCATTCGGCAAAAATCTTTTCAAAAGAATCCTTGCTATTCCATGTCAGGCCTTTCGGATACATATCAACCATTAACGCGCGCGCGCGCATCATGTTTTTTCTTTTCATGAGAGAAACAACTTCTGATATATTGCTCGTTTCCGCTCCTTGCCAGACAAATAACTCGTCCGCATCTACAACCAAATACCAACGGGATATTCCATAATAACTTATAAGCCGATTAATCCATCCCATTTTAACCCTTGTTTCAAACTCATCTTTAGTTTGAAACAATTCCACATCTATTTGCCGGAGCAAATATTGCACAGTGCCATCTGTTGATCCATTGTCTAATATTGCAAATTTCTTTATTCCCAGTCTCCGATAATGATTCAAAAAAATCTCTAAACGATCCATTTCATTATATACAACGCTAATCAATATAGGAGTGTTCGCATCTCCCGCTTTCCCACCCTTTTTCAACTTAATTATATTACTCTTAGTAAATCCTTCTATAATGTTCCATCTTTTTGCATAATCAAAATTGTCCTGTTTTACATTATATAAAAAATATAAAAACGACTTTTTCCATCTCTTAATATCATGTATTTTTAGATTCTGCTGTTTCACATAACGGAACAAATATGTCAGTTTTATATAAATAGCAAGTTTCCTAATTTTCACAACATTTCTCTCCATACGTTTCTCAGCATTTCTTCACAAGGCCTTCTCTTCCTGCTGATATATTGCCCTGGCATACCAAATCCCTGTTTAGCCCGATACTTAACACTATTGGGTATCTCAGGGTATGTCTGTTTTAAAAGTTCTTTTTGCTGTCGATTCGGGCATCGTATCTCTTGCGGTAAAGAGAACGAATACTCTATAATTTCGCGATCCAACAGCGGGACTCTCACTTCAAGTGACAGAGCCATGCTTGTTCGATCAACTTTGTTCAATACAAATGGTAAAAAGGTATGAAAATCTATCAGCTGAGCCCTTGTCATTGGCGGTAATTCCTTATGATAGTGCTTGCGTATAAACCAGTAGTCATCATAATCCTTTGGAATTTCAAATCGCTCTGCATATTTCTTTTTTTGATTACGCAAAGCCCAGTTACGCTTTTTTGAAAAAAAAGCAACCCCATCCAAAAAAATTTGGTCAAATTTATTTATATCCGCGACTCGCTCCCGTATAAACTTTTCATATATATTTGAAAATATTTGTAAATCTATGCCTCGTTTTTCGTATAACGCCTTTACCACATCATATCCCCCAAAAACCTCATCACCGCCATCACCTGTTAATAATACCGTTACACCATGTTCTTTTGCCATACGCAAAACTTCGTATGTCGGAAATGCTGAAACATCTGCATAGGGTTCATCAAACCATTCCTTTACATACGCATAAAGCGAATAGAACGTATCCTTTCCAAATATTCCTTCATAATTATTTAGATCCCATGATTGGACTAACTGTCTCGCATATTGAATCTCATCATAATCTTTCGCCTCAAATCCCATGGAAAACGTTTGTATATTTTTATCACAACATCTACACTCATAAGTTACTACTGCTGAATCTACTCCGCCACTCAATAATGTTCCAACTGGTACATCAGCAATCATTTGCTCCTTAACCGACTCCGCGATCTTATTTCTCAATTCATACTTTGCAGCATCATAATCAATCCTGCCTGTTTCATGTGTGTTAACTTTTAACTTCCAATACGCGCCTTCCCTTTCCAGTTTCTTTTCTCTCGTATCAAATACAAGAAAGTGCGCGGGCTCTAACTTATATATGTCTTGGTAAACTGATTTGGGTTCCGGAATATATGTATAAGTCAAAAAATCATACAAAGCCGTTTTATCTACTTTCAAAGCTTTACCCTTCAGCATCTCTACAAGTCCTTTTAATTCTGATGAAAAACCAAATTCACCTCCACTGATATAATAATATAGTGGCTTAATGCCAACCCGATCTCTAAATAACTTAATCTTCCGGCATCGCCTGTCATATATTGCAATGGCAAACATACCATCTATCTTATTAATAAACTGATCCCCATACTCTACATATGCATATAATATCACCTCTGTATCCGTATTTGAATGAAAACGGTATTTCTTCTCCAATTTTTCTCTCAATTTATGATACTTGTATATTTCACCATTGAAAACAATACAAATTTGTTTGTCTTCTGAAAACATCGGTTGCATTCCATTTGAAGACAAATCAATGATCGCCAATCTCGCAAAGGCAAATGTAACTCCATCCATACAATCTATACGGATCCCATCTGGCCCGCGGTGCTGCATACATTCTATCCCACCCTGATAATTCCATTTTGTATTATTGCCTCCAAGAATCCCGCACACTCCTCTGTCCTCCACATTCTGTGTTCAGATATTATACTTCCAACATATACTGCTGATATAAATTATATGGACTATATATGATACGCTCTTTTTTAATCCCCAAATCCATACACTCAAAATAAATCTCTTTATAATATGTTGACGACAAAATAATAATATAGTAATCAGTGTATCGCTCTGCCAATTGACAAGGTGCCATTACTTCTTTCCCCATAAACAACATTTTTGATGTCTCTGCCTGTTTATCCACAAAAAGAAGTTTTTCCTTGTCATCATCCTTTAATAATTTCAATAATTGTATCGTGTCATTTCCAATTCCATAAATGATGATTTGCTCCTCTTTTTCTATATAATCAATAATTTCCAATATTTTGTGCAATCGGTCAGTTAAACATACTTTATATGAATTTTCCTTCCTTGATTCTGTATTTCTGCTTTGCAATGTCTTTAAATGTTCATATATATATCTAAATGAAGTTATAGGCAACATTCTATGTAAATAGCCAATATTATTTTCCTGCAAAGCTTTCCTAACCAAACTTCCACTCACAACCGTATCCTTATCTTTAAATCTTGATATTTCAACCAGCTCACATCCATACTTTGGCAATATACTTTTCATCTGTTCATTATACTGCTCTGTTATTTGATCAAACGGTTCATCACCCACAAATCTTTTATTAATATTGAAATAAGGCGCAACATACCTTGCAAATATCAATATATCTATCGATGCATCTATGAGTTTTCCATTATCATTTTCTTTCGTAAAGTAATCATAAAATGTTTTATCTGAAATAATAAAACTGCCGCTAGCTACTACAATTACATTTTCAATGTCAGCAGTTCCCTGTCGGACCATTTCAAAACGCTCCTTAAAAGAGAAAAATGATATATCCTCCTCCACAACAAATATAAATAATCTGTCCACTTGACACGAAGCATATTCAACCAACCTTCTATGACCAATGGTATATGGATTCGCATTCATTACGATTGCCCCATTGTTTCCTCTGCGCATAGATCTTGGAATACCCGTACGTTTTAAATACATTTTTACCTCGTATTCCGTTGCAAACTGTAACTGATTTTCTTCCGAAACACACAATATCTGCCTGTCTTTTTTGACATCTGCCACATTGTTTGCAGGAATAATAAATTCATTCATTATTGCATTTGCTACCAATTCGACCCCTGCCTTACTAACATGCAATGCACTATTTGTGCAACAATTTTTTATTCCAATATACTGTTCGTATTCCTGCGTCAAATCATAATCTTTATAAGCCAAATCAGACCCTATAAAAATCACAATGTCATTTTGAAAAATATCATATTCTAATAATTCATTCGGGAAATATGTCCCGCTTATTTTTATGATTTTATATGGTAAATTGTTTTTTTCCAGAAATATATTTAAAATTTCAGGCAGATATTTTTCGGAAGGTGAATATCCTCCCACAATACACGGACCTACCAAGTAAATTGTCCTGCTTTTATCAGCACCTCCAAGTTGTTTTTCCTGGTTCCTTTTCGGAAAACTATCTAATACTTTCTCAATATATTCCTCCCATGTACAATCTGTAATTCTTTTTAAACTATGCTCAACCAATTTTCTGTTTGACGTTTTTAACGCCCTCAGCCATGGCTCTGCTAAATCCATCTTACCAAATGTTCCATACACATTTTTTGTTCTCTCAGGAGCACTCACGATATAGGTGATAACTCCTTTTTGTCTTAATTTCATATACAATGTCATATCTACAGAATTTCTCGGATTTATGACCTCTATTCTATTCGCCGTCCATATTGTATCTAAATCCTTATGTGGAATCCTCCCCCCCCCAATATTACAGTGTTTATATCCTTGTAACAGAAAAACAATTCCTTAATTTTATCCATATCAAGTCTATCTACCCATTCATGGACTGATTTTTCATTAATATATTCGAGTAATTCCTCCCAAGATGCTATCGTCGATAATCCAGACCGATCAATATTGGCATAATATTTTTCACCTTTATAAATACAGATCACTTTATCATGATTTTCTAAAATTATCTTGCCAATGTTTTCCCAATTCATGTCTTTATATTGAATATTAATGCATTCCCGCATTCTTATATCTATTAACATTTATATATCATTCTCCTTTCAGGATCTCATTCCTGCGATTTAATTGTAAACAAGTATCTATCATTTTTTGCTCTTCCTGTTTGATTTTATTCTTTTCTTCGCAATTTCTGTAAGAATCCTTTTCAAATCGAAACTCTTTTAAAAACATTTCCTGCAATTGTCTCCTATTAAAATCCAAATTATCAATATAGGGGTAACCATATTGCTTTTGCCATGAAGCGGTAATCAATGTTATGCGAAAACGATCAAACGAAGAAAAATACTCTTCATAAGTATAATATACAGGTTTTAGATCAAATCCGGTTACACCCCATAGGTACGCTACTTTCCCATGTACCGTTGTCTCCAATAGCGAATCCGACCAAACAATATCCAATTCATTGCACAGAGCTGATAATTCTTCTTTCGGATTGCACTTTAGATCTTCAAATCGAAGAGTTATCCTCTTCCACCCTTCATAATCTTTCCTCTCTATATTTGAATACTTAAATATCTGTGCAAAAACACCTGCGCCATAAGAAAAGATATTTAACCTATTCTGTAGCCTCAGATAAGAGCCCGAACTCATACAGGTATTCCGCACAATATTTACAATATATTTATAATTACATACATCCTGCAGCCATACTGCATAATCTTCACATTTATCCCTTTCGACATAGTGTGGTTCCCAATAGATGCACATATTTTGAAGGTCATCAATTTTTTTTCCCCACATTTTTGCATAAGCAACATGAATCATCACAAACAATTCCTGTGATGTAAATGTTTCCTTTATCATTAACATTTCTTTCATGTTCTGATCAAAAATTTCTTTTTGTGGAAAATCTTCTGCAAAATTGTCATCAGGAAGGCCCTTTTGTTCTCCGCAAAATTCCCAAAACCGATTTAAAATATCCGTCCCCTTAGCCATAGACAAGCGCACGCATAGTAAAAACAAATTATTATTCAAAGAACTCCAATCAAGCATTATGATATTAGGATGATTGTCCAACAAATCACGAAAGAACTTATTTCCACTAAATCCATCCGAAGCACCGATTAAAATTGTCTTGACTTTATATAAAGGTGCTCCGCAATCCGTTTTTTGTTTTTCACATTTTTTAATAAATTCGTTATCAAAATCATATATCTCTATATTCGACATAGGGAAACTGCTTATCCTACTCAAATAACGTTGTTTCATTTTCGCAACCAGTATGTTTTTTTGAGGATCATCATGATTTCCATAATATTCGGGCACTATTACTAAGCCAATATCCTTCGCACAAATTCCATATTGGGAAACAGCATTTAACTCCATCTGTTGATTTTCGTGATCCCCCAAAGTATCTATGCATATCACCCTATCAGGATTTCTGATCTCCAATATCTGTTTCATTCTTTGGCATAGCCATACGTCTCCCGCCAAGATCAGTCTGCCATCGGATTGTTTCACCATATAATTTAAAATATTCTGTAATCCATTATGCTGAATCTCCATATAATCCCGCAGCAAGAAAAATGTTTGATTTCGCTTATATCCCAAATAAGCATAAAAATCCGTCTCTCCCAATCCCCATGCACTATATTTTGAACAGGCATCCACAAAAACAAGATTTTCATATTTCTCCCTTGCTTCCCATAAACTCATTACCTGTTTTCCGTACACTGTTTTCCCTTGTACATCTTTTTTGTCTGAAACAAAAAAAGAAATATCAATTCCATATCCCAACAGCAAATCATAAGCATTTAATGACTCTATGCCTGTCTCTAGTATACCAATCGTTTTTCCTTTCAGTCTTCCTATAATGCCATCAACGCATAAGCCATCTGCACTATCTTTTATCTTTCCCCGCACAATATTAGCTTCATAAATACGATCAATACATTCAAATTCTACTGATACACTACTACGCACCTCAGCATCTTTCTCAAGGGCATCCAAACCTTCTGCGTAAATTGTTAAATTCTTTTTTACTGTAGTTTCGCTTTTCGGCTTTACGCCTAATTCATCCCAAAACTTTCCCGTAACAATAACCGGGATGCCGATTCCTTCTAAATACTTCATAAAATAATATGCTAACTCATTGCATCCTTGCAACGTTACAGATTCTACTTCCGGATAAATATCTTTAAAATTTAAGGCATCTAAACATTTGCATAATTCATCTAACATCCGCAGTTGTCGATTTGCCTCTTTATCTTGCCATGCATAACAAATAAATTGATGTTCATTATTAAAAACTGGCGTCATTTCTCCTATTTCATTAAAGTAATCTTCAAAATAACAACGTCCGGTATCCCAAATACTCTGATCCATTATTAAATTTTTTTTAGATTTATAACTCCATTGCAATTCATTCATCTGCGCATCGCAAAATCGAATCATAGCGACCTCCCTGTCTCCTTATAAACATCTCAATTCCATCTTCCTTCAAATGATTTTACTTGCCGTATAGCCGCAATATTTCCTCTGCCTGTTCTTCCGGCGTTTTTCCACCATCATTCTGCAATATCAGATCCGGATGTTTAGGTTCTTCAAAATCTATATTCATGCCTACGATCTCTATTTGTTTTCCTTCTTCTAATTCGCTATAAATTCCTTTTTGATTTCGCTCCTTGAGCGTGTCCATAGAAACTTTTATATAGATTTCTTTATAATCATAAATATTCTTCCGATTCCACTCCCGTACGCTGTCAAACATTGAAATCGTACAGCAGATCACATTCATATCCTGTTCCTGCAGCATTGCGCATAATCTGGAATACCGCATAGCACATTTTCTGCGATCCGTTTCAGTATAGCCCAGATCATCTCCAAATACTTTGCGCAGTACATCACCATCAAGAAACACCGTATTCGGATTTTTTTCTTTTATTTTTTCATAAAGCAGTTTCCCGATTGTCGTTTTTCCTGCCCCGGAAAGTCCGGTGATCCAGTATACCGTTCCCATTGCGTTAATAGATCCTTTACTTCAATTTTGACTCCACAACCTTCAGATCATCGCGATCGTCGATTTCAAACCAACCCCGCTGTATATGGACTGCTCGCAACTTACTCCCTTCATCAATCAATCCCTGCAGCAGATCCGTCATATACATCTTTGCATAATTTCTCGTTGTCCGCCAAAGCATCTCACCGTTATCACTTCTTCTCTTGGCCTCCGCGCTCAAGGCTAACATTTGCCTCAATCCATCACCCTTAAAACGCATCAGACCAATATATTGCGACTGCACTTTGCTGAGATCATTAGTTTTCTGCCCTATTTCCGTAAGATAATCTGACTCATCAAACAGCAATGTCTCCGCATCATCTAACGGATCTTCACACCGCTCTGACCAGTACTCATACCACCCATCGTCTACAACGACTGACATATCATCCTCAGACTCCAGAATTTTTCTAAACACCTGCTCATCATAAATAATATCACCATATGAGATGATAATATCGTCCTCTATTTCCATCAGGTTTCTCGCACACATCAGCGAACAAACCATATTCGTTATTTCATAGTTCTGATTGATGACAACATCCACTTTACTTCCTCGGAATTTTTCCTGTAGCACATCACCGCGATATCCTGCAATAATCGTAATCGTATCTTCAGCGATGCCGCATTTGCGCATCGTGTCCAACTGGCGGTCAATAATACTCTTACCGTTCACCTCCACCATACATTTAGGCCGATCATCCGTTAGCGGTCTTAATCTCGTTCCTTGTCCTGCTGCCAAAATAATTGTTTTCATCTTCACCCATCCTATATTCATTAAGCATTTAGCCAAATAATCTTTGCGCTCGTTCTATATCGGACTTAGCAAAATATTTTTCCCTTTCAGGATGCCACATTGTTGCAACAATTCTTTTTTCATCACATGCAACTGCCTCTATTACCCCATCTTGACTAACCGCCATCACCTGCAAGGGTTCCTTAACGCGGAAACATGCCTGATTGTGATAACTGTTCACCTCCATACTGCCCCACTGTCCATCCACTATATGTCGAACTGCCACATGTCCCTCCACCGTCTGCAATTCACAGTTGAAATAATCTAGGATCGACTGCATACCTCTACAGAATCCATATAACGGAATATTTCTTTCCTGTGCCAAGCAGATCAGCGTGAGATCTGTTTTATCGCGCTCTGGAGCCGTTCCCTCATATCTAACAAGGCTGTTCCCTCCTGTCAACATGATTCCGGCGGGTTCTATACAGTCCAAATAGTACTCTAAACGATCTATGACATTCGGGACAGGTATGGGTAAATATCCACACGCCTGTATAAACTTAGGAATATTCTGATCGGCGCAGTCACGACGTTCCTGATAGCTTTCGATCGTCTCCACTCTCTGCGTATATATTACCGGTCTGACAAAACTTCTCATCACAATCTCAACTTTCCTATTTTGCCTGTGCCATCCATATCCTGGTTGTATATGGGACTTCAATATATTGGCTGCCCAGTTCCTCTACGACTTCTCTGATTTGAGCATTCAACAAATCAAACTTGTCTGCCGATTGCCTATATACGGTCCCATGTGATTTCCAGCCTTCAATAAAATCCTGTGCCAATATCCTGTGCTTAACCGTTCCTTCTACATAGTGCACCTTTTGAAACAGTCCTGACTCATTGATGATTTCTGTCTGATCCTGTCGCCTTGTCCCATAATCATATCCTTCTATGTTCTCTATAAAAATCCGTTCGATCCTAAATTGCAGTGGGTCATCCAAATCCCTGTGATTCCACATACACGCAAACCAACCATCCTTCTTCAAGATACGCTTTGTTTCCTTAAGCGCCAGTGATCTGTCACATACATTAAACGAAGAGCCAAAGGTCACAAGTGAAAAAACACCTGTTTCCATCCCTGTATTTTCCCCCACCCCTTCCGACCATATAACATTTTCAAATTCCTTTGTTCTCTTAATGCCGTTGTCTCTCATAGCATCGTTAGGTTCCACTGCGTTTACCACATAGCCTTTTTGCGCCAGAATACGGGTTAGATGAGCAGCTCCGGCTCCGACATCGCACACTCTGTCGCCACTCTTCACATTTGCTAATTTCAGCATCTCATCGATTGCACTGCCTGCATAATCAGGTCTCTTTAAATATGCCTCCGCCAGATCTGTGTAGTCCCACTCAGTTTTCATTCTTCACTTTCCTTCCTATTTATTGGATATATCAAGTAAACAGGAAACTCCAGAGAAGTTTTAAAAACACTTTACCGTTTCTTTGTGCTCTGTACCGTCCACGCTCTAGAACGGTATGGAACTTCTATTTCATCCAAATCCTCAATAATTGCGCTGATTCTATCAAGAATTTTTTGAAACCGTTCCGGTCCTGCCTGCACTTGAATATCATTGACTGACTTCCATGTGTTCATATATCGCTCTTTTGACATCAGTTCCGTATGCGGTGTTTCCATAAACAGAATATCTTTGAAGTATCCACCATCAAACAATTTATCTTTCATTTCTTCCGTGGTGACCGAATTCCCTGACGAAACACGTTTCATGTTTGGAATTTCGGCGTAAACCGCTTCTTCAATTCGTTTATGCAGCTCACTGCTTGCAATATCACGGGGATTCCAAATGGCTGTAAAAAAACCTCCCGGTACAAGAATTCGATAGAATTCTCGTACGGCTTGTTTACTGTCTGCCCAGTGAAAAGAAGACCCCATCATAGCCCAATGAACACTGTTTTCACTTAAATTGGTCTGTTCAGCACTTCCCTCCTGCCATACAAACTCGTTTCTGTTTCGGAAAATCTCCCCCCCCCTTTTTCGCATTTCAGCATTAGGCTCAACGGCAAAACCATGCAAACCGATATCCGCCAAATTCTCCGTGAGTTTACCGGTCCCTGCACCGATATCCGCAACCGCGCCTTCTCCGACACTGTTGAAAACATGGTTTTTCAAACATCTGAGCAATACTGTCGAATATCCCGGCCTATTCACATAAAACTTTGCTAACTTCGTAAAATCTCCATGTTTCATTTAGCTTACCATCCTTTTATTTTAATATCCTAATGACTTTCGATAATGAATCAATCTCTATAATTTTTGCCGTTTTATATTCCTCAAACCGCTTTGCTCCAACTCCGATCGCTGCCGGAATTCCTAATTCTCCTGCACGGATCGCCATATGAGAGTTTGCGCCGCCGTACATTGTGATAAACCCCTTAATACCATGTGCAAAAATCCAATCATATCCTGGATCAGCGCTCTCAACCATAACAATTTTGTCCGATATATCTTTTCCATCGCTGATTGGTTCAACTACCTTGATTTCACCGCTCACCTTTTGTGAAGTGATAAAATTCGGTTCGGAATCCGGATAGAAAAAGCTTTCTGCATCCTGCTCGCCGAGAATAATCGGCGGAAGGGTAATTGTCTTGGTCATCTCATACTTTTTCTTTCCTGCCTTTATAGAGGATAGAAACTTTTCTCTGATTTCTCCAGTAGATGCATACAGATCATAAATCGTTCTGATATCAATATAACTGCATTCCTCTCTCGATATCCCCGTTACATCTCCCATGTGGCTGATTATCTGGATCGCCATGCTTAAATTTCTGGTAAAGATGAATTTTCCATACTCCCGTCCTCTAATGACACTCCTCATAAAATCCATGATATCAAGCACATCATTTGTCAGACCGTTTTTCTGTAAGGAGTCTCTTAATTGTCTCAACTGTTCTAAGGACAACCGAAATTCCCTACGTTCTCCTATCTTCTGATCCGCCAGGTTCACTCTATGTCCTTGTTTATCTTCGTCCTGTAAATAATCAAAATACAGTTCCGGCGCTTCGTCATACCGCAGGGAAGTGATATCATATGTTCCTGGTCTCAAGTGTCCATACTTTTTCAAAAAAGCGGCTGTTGAAAGTTCGCTCCTGTCTCTGTTCATAGTAGAACTTACTGTATCCACCTCACCCATAAAAGCCTCGTAATCTCTACTGCTCAGAATTCCGCACGCGACAAAGGATTTCAATATCTGTACCGCGATAAATGCGGCCCTCGCAAGCCCTGCAAAAGGAAGGGTTCCATATCGCTTACAGTCCTCCAACAGCCAATAAACCTTTTCAAGATCACTCATATCGCTTTCCATGACTTTCCGGTATCGCTGATTCAATATCTCGATCTTGCGGTAGTCCTTGCGCCATAATCCATTTTTATAATCAATAATGCGATTTGTCACATCTCTGAGTGCATCAACGATCTGATTGATCTCATTATCTGAAAAATTATATCGCTTTAAGATCTGTATTCGCTCCGGCATATCTAATGTATAACACGAAAATACGATCTCAAATTCTGCTTTATCGTGCTTTTGCGGATTCTGCACCAAACGACTGATATAATAGTCCACTAACTTTTCACTGATCTCTTCATTTAATCCTGCTGGCACAAACGAATTGAAACTGACACGCACATCGATATAGGGCAATCCACAAAAATCAAGCATCAGCGGGAAACTCCTCAAATTCCGATATCCGTAATTATCCCTTTGATACGCCCATACGCTGTCTGTAATAATTTCTCTGTAAAGTGACAATGCCAACGGTTTGGGGCGAATGCCGATCATCTCCGCTGGATTCCAGTCTGTCATAACACTATATATGGTCTTTTGTCCACACAGGAACGGTTTGGGGCGATTTTCTTGCTTGATCTTACTTACGATGCGGGCAATTTCTTCCGCCTGACGGTTTCTGTCAATACGTTTCTGCGATATACATAGAGTACGCACCTGCAACGTATAAACCGTCCCATCCTCTGTAACCGCAAACTCCACATCCAAGTTGTCCTGCCCAAAATAGACTTCCAACTCTTTTAATGTTGCCAGAATCGGTCTTAATTTTATTGGCGCCAGTTCTTCCGACGCTTCCTTAAAATGATAATAGAGACAACTGTTCTTACCCGTCCCTGACGTAACTGCTGACGTTTGTCCCGTCTCGTCATAATTTATAATATAATAATTCCCAAGTGTACTGGGATCTAAGGTAAACGCCACCCCACTCAGTTTTACATCTTTGAGCATCGGCTGAACCAGCACTTGATCTTCGTCATTGACGCCTCCATAAGAAACTGCCACTCTCTCCACTGCTGTTTCGAATGCCTGCATTCCTCGCACATCCGCTACGGATTCAAACTTTCCCGCCATGGAGGCATCGGGTGTGTCTTCATTTTGACAACTACTACGGACGATCACATTTGCATTCCACTCTAATTCTGAAAATCTGCGGACAATGGCATCTTTTTCCTGTTTCCACTCTGACACAGTAAATGTAAACTGCGGAAGGATTTTTGCTGTATTTAATTTCCCATATATCCTATCCAAAGTCTCAGCCTTGGTCCCCAGTCTTATCACTTCTCCATTCACCCTTATTTTCGTATATTTATTTTTCCTATTTCCTTCCAAGATCCTTTTGACGACCCTATATTTTATATCGGCCTTTTTTATAAATCTATTACCTTTTCTATAAATCCCAAGATTAAAGAACCGGGCTGAAATAACTCATTGTATCTGCCTATCGGCCGCCCGCCATCCCTGCATAGTCTTATGCTCATACAATAATTTCCACGTTCTGTATCATGACCGGTTTTCCGGTCTGCCGATACAGCTGCACCACAGAACTGCCGTCACCGTAATACGCGTCGCTCAGTGCCACCGCCCTGTCCAGATCGGCTGTCTCGTCGTAAATTCCCCATCCTTCCGCAATATAGTTTTCCTTTAACATCCTGTATTTTGCCAACACGCTCGGACGCATGGACTCCATCGTGCTCTCGATCAATGGATGCGGCCGCCACAAAAGCGCCACCTCCTCCTGATTCTCCCTGAAGGTTTTCAACACATTTTCGATCTTGTCCACCCACTTTTCGTCGTGGGCGAGCAGCGCCGTAATCCCGGTGTTATATAAAATGATCTTTTTCCAGCTTTTATCAGGCTTTTCGATCACCTGCAGCCATTCCCCGGGAATGCTTAGATCTTCTTTTGAGGTAGAGGCTATCTTGTCAAACTTCGGCGAGCCAAGCCCCAAAAATTTCTGTTCCAGATATGTCCTGTCCAAATGCTTTCCTGTCAGTCCGCATTCCCTTGCCTCCTTTAAAAATTCGCTGATGTAGATCTGTCTCATATTTTCGGACTGCACGATCACTTTATCCGCGTTGATGATCCCCGGCATAAAACAAAAATGTTTCATACCTTCGATCGCCCGCTCATTATCCGGCTCGATCTCATCAAGGACAAAATATGGGACATAGACAAGCTGCTCTGTATACTTTTTCAGTTTCCCGGAATAGAAATCGGGATGCACGCTTGTGACAAGATTCCAGTCATCATAGGCATTGTGGATATAGATCGCATCGGGCTTATGCTGCGCCGGATCGTATTCCTGCCAGTTCGTGATCTCAATGTTTTTTGGATATTCGTTTCCCTCGTAATGCATTTCTCCAAGGCTGCGGTCCGAATTTCTCGTGTAATACGGAATGGGCACACAGTAGGCATCACAGTTTGGATCAGCCTTTGCCGCAAGATAAATGCTCTCCAGGCTGTCCCACATGGATGCCTTATACGGAAAAAATACGACCTCTTTCCTGATAGATACGTCGTTTCTTATGCTGTTCTCTATTTTTATGAGCTGTCTGCGCAGCGTCTTGTATGCTTTGTTTGCGTTCAGATCATTTTTGCCGATGTCTTCATAGACACGGAATAAAAGCTCGCAATACTCTTCGATACCGGAAACGGTCACATGCCCTTCCCCTTCGATCTTTTCGATCGTTTCCCCGATAGATATAGCGGCCCCCTGCGTCTCGCTTAGCATATCCTGCGCCAATGCAAAGTTTTTCTGTTCCAAGGCTTTTCTGATTTCTTCATGGATCTGATGAAGACTGTCTATTTGTCCAAGTATTTCCTGTTTCTGCGCTTTTCTCATGGAAGTCACCTTATTGCTGAACTGACATTCAACTTCTATATCCGCCTTTATCTCTCACAGACCACGATCGTCTGTAAAAAATGGTTGTTAAAATGTATCCTTTTTTACCCGATTTAATTTATTTTAGCACAGAACATCTTATAATACAAACTGTTTGCGATATGCGTCCCCCCCCCTTATATCTGCCTATGGCAAAACGCCGCCCGGTCTTCTGCAATGAAAAGAACCGCAGCACACAGGAGGCAGTCTATGAAGATCAAGTATGACAAAATATTAGAGAATATCCGCAGGATGGAACCGGTAGAAGGCAGTCGGAGCGCGGAGCAGATCTATACCAGACTGAGCAGAGACTTCAACGGCATCATCTCCGCCGCCGAATCTCCGGACAGCCAAAACCTGAACGTATTTGCATAGTCAATTCTTAAAGCTGTGGATCGGCGCGGGGATCCTTCCCCCGCGTCCGATGAAGGCGTCGCACGAAAAGCTGTTGACAGGCATGATCGGCGCATAGCCCAGCAGGCCGCCGAACTCGACCGTCTCTCCCACCCCTTTGCCGATTACGGGGATCAGACGCACCGCCGTGGTCTTCTGATTGACCATGCCAATCGCCATCTCGTCGGCGATAATGCCGGAGATGGCAGTCGCCTTTGTATCGCCGGGAATGGCGATCATATCAAGCCCGACGGAGCACACGCACGTCATGGCCTCCAGTTTCTCCAATGTCAAAGCCCCTGCCGTCACCGCGTCGATCATCCCCTGATCTTCGCTGACGGGAATGAACGCGCCGCTTAAGCCTCCCACATAGGAGGACGCCATGACGCCGCCCTTCTTCACCTGATCGTTGAGCAGGGCGAGGGCTGCCGTGGTGCCGGGCGCGCCTGCGTACTCCAGACCCATCTCGCACAGAATCTCCGCCACGGAGTCTCCCACCGCGGGTGTGGGCGCAAGCGACAGATCCACGATGCCGAAGGGCACGTTCATCATCCTGGACGCCTCCTTCGCCACAAGCTGCCCCACGCGGGTCACTTTGAAGGCGGTCTTCTTGATCGTCTCGCACAGCGTTTCAAAATTCTCGCCGCGCACCTTCTCCAGAGCCGTCTTGACAACGCCGGGGCCGCTGACCCCCACATTGATCACCTTATCCGCCTCCGTCACGCCGTGAAAAGCGCCCGCCATAAATGGGTTGTCATCCGGCGCGTTGCAGAACACGACCAGTTTGGCGCAGCCGAGGGAATCCTGATCGGCCGTAGCCTGCGCCGTCTGTAAGATCACTTCTCCCATCAGTTTCACGGCGTCCATGTTGATCCCGGTCTTGGTGGAACCCAGATTGACGGAGCTGCACACCCTCTCCGTGACGGACAGCGCCTTGGGGATAGAGCGGATCAGCATTTCGTCCGCCGCCGTCATGCCCTTGGACACCAGCGCGGAATATCCCCCGATAAAATTGACGCCCACCTCGTGAGCCGCCTTGTCGAGCGTACGGGCGATGGAAACGAAATCCTCCGGGGATTTACACGCCGCGCCGCCCACCAGCGCGATCGGCGTCACGGAAATCCTCTTGTTGACGACGGGAATGCCGTACTCTGCGGAGATGTACTCTCCCGTCGCGACCAGTTCTTTCGCCGCCTCGTATATTTTCTGATAGATCTTCTCATTGACCAGTTTCAGATCCGCGTCGATACAGTCCAACAGACTGATTCCCAGCGTGATCGTCCGCACGTCCAGATTCTCCTTCTCTATCATTTCATTGGTTTCCGCCACTTCAAATATGTTGATCATATTTCCCTCCATGTAAACGGCACGCGCCGTCCGCCTGCCCGATACGCCTCTCAGATCCTGTGCATCTGATTAAAAATTTCTTCTTTCTGACACTTGATGATCACGCCGATGCTCTCTCCCAGTTTTTCCAGTTCTCTTGCCATATCGCCAAAATCCTTGGCTGTCCGGTTGGTATCCACAATCATCATCATGTTGAAGTAATCCTGCACGATGGTCTGGGAAATGTCCAGAATATTGATGCCGTTGTCCGCCAGATAGGTACACACCTTTGCGATAATGCCTACCGTGTCTTTGCCAACTACCGTAATGATCGTCTTTTTCATCGTCTCTCTCCTTGTCTGTTCCTGATCGGATTTTGCCGTCCGGCATGAAAACCCGCTCTCCATCCCTGCGGCTCTCATATCTCTATCATCTGTGATACTTCGTTTCGTTTCGCCACATACAGAGGGAAGTCGTCTCCCTTGTAGGGCGTGTCCGACATCGTGACTTCCACCCGCACCGACTCGTACGCAAGCTCGGGCAGATTATTCTCCTGACTCAGATGCCCCAGCACCACGGCGCGCATGTCATCGTGCAGCAGCCTGCTCAGAAGTTTTCCCGCCGCCTCGTTGGAGAGATGTCCTCTGTCTCCGAGAATGCGCTGTTTCAAGTAGTATGGATAGGGCCCCGCCTGGAGCATATGTATGTCATGGTTCGCCTCCAGATACAGGATGTCCAGACCCCTGAGGCATTCCACAATGTAGTCGTTGTAGCAGCCGAGGTCAGTGATGACCGCCGCCTTCTGTCCGCCATGGCTGATCCGATACGCCACCGGATCGGCGGCGTCGTGGGAGGTCCGTATGGGATAGAGCGTCATATCTTTGACGGTGCATTTCTCATCTTCCCTGACATAGTGAAAAAGTTCCTCGTCGATCTGCCCCAGCGTGTGCGTCTGTCTGATGGCCGTGATCGTCCCCCGCGTGCCGTAGATCGGCAAAGCGTATTTTCTGGCGATCACGCCCAGCCCGCTGATATGGTCGGCGTGTTCATGGGTGACAAAAATGCCGTCTACCTCCGATAATTTAATGCCAAGTTCGGCAGCCCCCGCCTCGATCCGCTTACCGCTGATGCCTGCGTCGATCAGAAGGTGCGTCGTGTCGGATCCCACATAGACGCAGTTTCCGCTGCTGCCGCTGGCTATGCTGCATAGTCTCATAGTCTGTCGTCTTTTCTTTCTGTATACTCTGCCGTTGCCGCCGTCAGTGTCGCCAGTAAATCTCGATCTCGTCGCCGCCGTGTATGTTCTCCATGTACTGCGCGTCTCTGCCGTTCAGTCTGGTGACGATCCCGCTGCCCTGCGGTTTCGAGAGATCAAAGTCGATGTACTCGAACACATCCACAAACACATACTCCTTCTTGCCGGACAGACGGATCTGCTGTCCGTTCACCGTCACATAGATCGTGTCTCCGTCCTGCGGCGCACTCGGCGCATTCCCGCCGACAGGCTGCGCGCTCTGTGCCCCGCCGGGCGCTTGCCCATCCTCTGCCGTTTTGTCTGTGGTCCCATCGGCTCTCTCGTAATCGCCATCCCGGTGATCCGTCTCCGCCCCGCGCACTGTCCCGGCGCTCTGCGGCAGCTCGGAATCGTCTTCCGGCTCTGCTGGTCCGCCGCCGTATGCGGTCTGTCCCTGTATTTCGTCGGTATGCGCCGCCTGCGGTTCACTCTTTTGATAACTTCCGTCGTCCTCCGGCAAATCGGCGAAGGACTCCGCCATACCGCTCTCATACTTATCGCGGTCGGACAACTGCAACGTCTCCATCGTCCAGATCACGGAGAAATTCTCGTACACCTTCGTGTCCATGTCCGCCAGCTTATTGTTCACGTAGATGTTCATGTCCTGATTGATGATCACGTCCATGAATTCCGCGATCTGCCGCACTGTGTAATACCCCAGTATCTCAATGGAATCGTTCTCCTTAATGCTGTAGTAGCCGGACTGCAGCTCGCCGTTCACACTGGCGAACTTGGGCAGATCCACCTTCTTATCGTTGACCTCCACGCGCATGGTCGCCCCAAACTCCGGCAGCTGATTGATGTCGAGCTGCGCCGGCTCTCCCGCCGTGGACTCCTTCACCCTGATCTGATCGTTGGCATGGACGGCCGTGTAGATGTCCGCCTCGTTGCCGTTGACAGTGATCACCGCCGCCTCCCCGAGAGATCCTCTGGTGATGCGCGGCTTGCCGTTCACCACATAGTTGAGTTCTTTGCCGCGTTTCGGGAAGAGGCCGTCGTTCGGAAATTCCGCCTGCATAGCCGCATCCACCACCGCCACTTTATTGTTGTCGTAGATCTTGATTCTCTGGTCGTTAAAATACACGAAAATAAAGTTGTTGCTCTGCTCGTAGAAACTCAGGCAGATCCCGATAGGCGTCACCATCAGGGAATCTTTTCTGGCGTCGGTCTCCAGAAACTCAATGTTCTGCATGACCTCCTCGCCCCGCACCGCAACTCTCTCCTTCTGGATGCCGAGTTTTTCCGCCAGCGCGTCGGTGTAGCCCGGCAGCATGCCGCCGCCGCCCACGACGAACACGGCGCTGACCGACTTGTCTCCGTTCAGCTCCCTGATCTTGTCCGCCACCCGGCCTGTCATATCGGAGATCACGTCCGCGGTCACTTCCCCGATCTCCGCCGCCGAGATGGTCTGCGACAACCCCATAATATCCTTGTACTCGATCCGCTCCTTAACGCCCGCCTCACGCTTGATATGCTCCGCCGTCGCGAAATCCACCAGACAGTGTTTCGCCACCACCTCCGTCAGACTGTCCCCCGCAATGGGAATCATCCCGTAGGCGATGATGCTGCCGTCCTTCGTCACGGAGATATCCGAGGTTCCCGCGCCCACATCCACCAGCGCGATATTCAGCATACGGTACATTTCGGGGATCGCCACCTGGATCGCCGCGATCGGCTCCAGCGTCAGGTTCACCACCTCAAGGCCCGCTACGCCCACCGCCTTGTACAGGCCGTCCACAACGTCCTCCGGCAGGAAAGTCGCGATCAGATCTTCCCCGATGGTCTTTGCCTTATGCCCCTCCAGATTTCCCATCTGGTAGCCGTTCATATAGTAACGGACCACCGAGTAGCCAACACAGTAGAATTTCATATCGGTGTCGTTGCTCTCCAGAAATTCCTCGTAGGCTTTCTCCACGCCCAGGGAATCCAACGCATAGATGTCCTCCCCGTTCACTTCCCTGTCGCCCTCAAGCTCCGTGTCCACTCTGACCGTCACGGTCCGCAGGACGCGTCCCGCCGCTGCGATACAGACGTCCTTCAGGGTCCTTCCGATACGCTCCTCCAGCTCGTTTTTGACCTCGGTGATCGTCTCTCCCACTTTGTAGATGTCGTGGATCTGCCCGTCCAGCATGGATCTGGTCGCGTGCTCTCTGATACTCTGCGTGACCACATAGAATTTCTCCCCCACACGGTAGCCGACCGTACCGACGATGCTCCTCGTTCCTATATCTAGTCCGAACACCAATTGTCCCGGAAATTTCAATGTTTCTGACACGATCCTTCCCCCAATTTCTCATCGATTTGTCTGTAAGTATCCGCCAGCGGTCCGCCGTTCTCTATCACGACGCTGCAGTGTTCGGAAAATACCTCCTCCGGCAGCTGCCTGCGCATGATATGATCGATCTTTTCGTCCGTGTACCCCCTGGACGCTTTCAGTCTCTCTCTCCGCACGGATTCATCGGCGTGAATATACCACAGTTCGTCAACGATCCGTCCATATCCGCCCTCTATGAGAAGCGCCGCCTCCAGGAACAGATAATCGTACCGCCCCGCCAGCCTCTCACGCGCGATCTCCTCCATAATATACGTTTTCACGGCGGGATGCACGATGCCGTTGACACGCTCGAGCAGCTCTCCGTCCGAAAAGATGACCGCCGCCATCTTCCCCCTGTCGATCCTGCCGTCCGGCCCAAGGATCCTCTCGCCCAGAAGTTCGACCAGCGGACGGTAGCAGGCCCCTTCCGGCTCCTCCAACTCATGCGCCGCCAGGTCGGCAGCAATGATACGACAGTTTGTGCGTTCTTTCAAATAAGTCAATATCTCCGACTTGCCGCTCCCCACGCCGCCGGTGATCCCTATCACTTTCATCTGCGGTCAACTCCTATTTTGCCTCATACCAGTCGTGCCCGGTGTGCAGATCGACCTCTAATCTCACCGAAAGTTTGGCGGCGTTCTGCATCTCTTCCGTCAAAATGCAGCGCACCTGTTCCTCTTCGTCCTCGTATGTCTCGATCAGCAACTCGTCGTGCACCTGCAGGATCAGCCTCGAGCGCAGCCCCTCCGTGTGCAACCTCTCCCAGACCCGGATCATGGCTATCTTCATGATGTCCGCCGCCGTCCCCTGGATCGGCGAATTCATCGCCACGCGCTCGCCAAAAGAACGCTGCATGAAGTTGCCGGAAGACAATTCCGGGATCGGCCGTCTGCGGCCGAACATCGTCGTCACATAGCCGTTCTTCTTCGCATCCTCCACAGTTTTGTCCAGAAATTTTTTTACATCGGGATAGGTCTGGAAATACTGTTCGATGTACTCCGCCGCCTCTTTCTTCGAAATGCTCAGATCCTGGCTCAGCCCGAAGGAGCTGATGCCGTAGACAATGCCGAAGTTCACCGCCTTGGCATTGCGCCTCTGCAGATCCGTCACCTCTTCAAAAGGCGTGTGGAACACCTTGGAGGCGGTGATGCGGTGAATGTCCTCATCCATCCTGTACGCCTCGATCAGCTGTTCGTCCCCCGACATATGCGCCAGCACGCGCAGCTCGATCTGGGAGTAATCCGCATCCATGAACAGACAGCCCTCCATCGGCACGAACACCTTGCGGATCCTTCTGCCAAGCTCCATGCGCATGGGGATATTCTGCAGATTCGGCTCCGTGGAGCTGATTCGCCCGGTGGCGGTGATCGTCTGGTTAAAGGTCGAGTGAATCCTTCCGCCTTCGTCGATATAGGCCGCAAGCCCGTCCGCGTATGTGGATTTCAGCTTGGCAAGCCCTCTGTACTCCAGAATGTCCGAGACGATGGGATAGTCCGGCGCCAGCTTCTCCAGCACATCCGCCGCCGTGGAGTAGCCCGTCTTCGTCTTCTTGCCGCCCTTTATCCCCATCTTCTCAAAAAGTACCTCTCCGAGCTGTTTGGGGGAATTGATGTTAAATTGACTTCCGGCCTGCCTGTAAATCGACTGTTCCAGCTCCGTGATCCTGCCGACCAGCGCCTCCCCGTATGCCCTCAGCTCATCAGGTTTCACCAGCACACCGTACCGCTCCATATCATAGAGCACCCTCGTCAGCGGCATCTCGATCTCATACAGCAGATCGTACATGCCCTGCTCTCTCAGCCTGTCGCGCAGGACAGACGCCGCCTCCAGACAGACATAGGCATGAAAACAGGCAAACTCTGCGATCTCCTTCGGATTCGCCGCGTAGGCGTCCGCATAGGACGCCTTGCCGCACACCTGGCTCCTGTTCGGTATCGTGAGTTCCAGGTACTCGCCCGCAATGTCCTCCGCCTCATAGTCGTTTTTCAGCGGATTCAAAAGATACGCCGCAATAAGAATATCAAAATATCGTTTTTCCCTGTAGGGTTTCATCACGTCTTCGGACACGCCCTCCCCCGGTCGTCTCTCGATCTTTCCATACAGCCTTTTGATGTCAAAGACGCTCAAGCGGCACAGTCCGTCTTCCGTCAGCTCTGCAATCCTATCCGTAAGGTACTGCGCCGTCACAGACCCGCCGCAGGAGATATAACGAACTTTTTCCCTGTGCAGGGCAATCGCCGCCCCCACAAAAAGGTCTGCATCCGCCAAGATCGCGAGCCCGATCTCCCGGCTCCCGCCGCCCTGCTCTGTCCTGCACTCCGCCAAAAACGCCTCCACTTCAGAAGGCTCGGTAAGCTCTCCAAAATATTCCGTCTGCCCGTTGGATACCGTTACGCTTTTCTCAAATCGAGACAACAGATTTTTAAACTCCAATTTCTTACACAGGACATAGGCGTCCTCCGTATAGAAATTGCCGACCTTGGCATCTTCGAACCGATAGTCGATCTCGCTGTCCGTCCTGATGGTGGCGAGCGTCCTGCTCAACTCTGCCAGTTCCTTATTTTGGATCAGGGATTCTCTGACCGACTTTTTGCCGACCTCCTCCACACGCGCATAAATGTTGTCCAGCGACCCGAACTGCACCATCAGCTCTGTGGCCGTCTTCTCACCGATCTTGGGCACTCCCGGTATATTGTCCGCCGTGTCGCCCATGAGAGCCTTCAGATCGATAAACCGGAGCGGATCGACCTGATACTTCGCCTCCACGTCCTTCGCGTAGTAGTCCTCAACCTCCGTCTTGCTGCCCTTCGTCTTCGGAATCCTGATCTTAATGTGATCCGTGGCGATCTGCAGAAGATCGCGGTCGCCCGAGACAAGCGCCACCTCCATGCCTTCCCGCTCGCCCCGCCTGGCAATCGTTCCCAGAATATCGTCGGCCTCAAGACCCGCCTTCTCCACGATACAGACGCCCATGGCCCGCAGCATCTGTTTCATCAGCGGCACCTGTTCCCGCAGCTCCTGCGGCATGGGCTTTCTGGTTCCTTTGTAGTCTCCATAGAGTTCATGCCGGAACGTGGGCGCATGCACGTCAAAGGCGACCGTCAGATAATCCGGCCGCTCCTCCTCCAAGATCTTAAACATGATATTCAGGAACCCATACACCGCATTCGTGTGAAGTCCCTGGCCGTTGGTCAGATCGGGCAGCCCGTAAAAAGCTCTGTTCAATATGCTGTGCCCATCTATCAATACAAGCTTTTTGCTCATTTGATCCTATGCCTTTCCAAATTCATTCTATAACCGAAATATCACATAAAAAGCAACAATGATCGCCAGCGCCACCGCCGCCTCCAAGATCACCAGAATATACCAAAGCATATGGTGCATACTGATGCGGTGCTGCGCGTCCGCAAGTTTCATGAGCAGTTCCTCCTGCAAATTAAAATTGCCGCCCTGCTCGAGATGTTCCAAGCCCTCCGAAACCAGAAACTGTATCGTCAGTTCCTCCTTGCACTCCGGGCAATGCTCCACATGGTCGATAAACTCCTCCAGCCTGCCCCCGTCCAGCTCGTCCTGCAAAAAGTATGGTATATTTTTCTCCGCATCTTTACAGTTCATACCGCCGCCACTTCTTTCCGTGAGTCACAAGCCTCTGTGTGCCCATACAGATTTTATTATATACCACAATGGTGTCATTTGAAAAGTGCGGGAACAAAAAAATCATGCCGAAAGATTTCCCCGAAGGGATCGTTTCGACATGACTCTATGGAGCCTCCCTCAGCCGCACAGCGGCCTACTCCTTATTATCATCCGCCTTTTCCTTTGTCTCCGCAGGCACGCTTTCCGGCTGTTTTCCGACGGAAGAGGTCATCGTACATCTGCCGTCAAAGCATGCCCCCTCGTCGATCACGATAGAGGCCGCCGTGATATTCCCCGCGATCTTGCCTGTGGCGAGCAGTTCCAGTTTCCCGCTGACGACGATGTCGCCGTCCACCTTCCCTGAAATGATCACGCTCTGCGCCGTGATATTGCCCTTTACCTGCCCTTGAGCGCTGAGGATCAGCTTTTTCTCGCATGTGCAGTTCCCGTTGATGACGCCGTCTATCCGAACAGCCTCCGGAGAGGACAGATCCCCGTCGAAGACGGTGCCCTCCCCGATCATCGTGCCGATCTTTGTCTTCTCGTCGTCCGCATAACTTTCATTCCTGTTTTTTCCCAACATTCTTTTATCCTTTCCCTATCCTTTTGCCTCGAACACGATCAGCGGATCGATCGGTTCCCCGTCGCGGATCACCTGATAATCCAGACGGATATTGTCGTTTCCTACCACTGCCAGCGCCGCGCCCGTCTCGACCTGTTCTCCCACCTCGACTGACGCCTCCGCCTCCTGCGGGAACATATACCGCGTCACATATCCGTTCCCGTGCTCTATCTCAATGATGAGCGGATAGTTATCGCCGGAGCCGACCGCCGTGACCGTACCTGCTCCCGCCGCGACCACATTGCCCTTCTCTTTAGTGTTGATGGACACGTACGGGTAACTCTCCGAAAATTTTCCGACCACTTCGCCCGTCTCGGAATACGGGTAACGGCTCGGAAAAGCGGGATCGTTCTCCGCCGGCTCCCCGCCGCCGGAGTCCCGGCCGCTGTCCTTCGTCGTCTTCGCCGCCGCCAGCAGCGCTTTGTTCTCTGAAACCAATTCTTTGTTCTGTCTGTCTAAATCGTCCCGTTCCTTCTCCAACTGCCCTATCTGCTTTTCCTGCTCTGCGATCCGGTCGATCAGTTCCGACTCTCTCGTGATCTCGCTCGCATTCACCCGGCTTGCGGCCGTATCGCCGCTCGCCAGATAATGGTATGCCAGCCACCCGAAAGAGACGCACACGCAGAGGACAAATACCGTCAGCAGGCGAAGAAAAGAGGCCCTGACGTGAAAATGTCTGGCATTTTGTCCCGTGTTGGAGATCAGAAGGAGCGAGAAAGATTCCTTATGCCTGTGTTTACGCTGTCTCATAGGCATCTCCATTCCACCGTCACACCTGACGGCATTCCCAATACAAACTAATTTGCGTTCCCGGCCGTATCGCCTGCCGCCGGCGCGGTCTGCTGTGCCTGCTGTGCGGGCGCGGCCGATGCGACTCCGTTTTTGTTGACTTCATAGACGACATTATCCACGGTCACCGTCACATTTCTCTGCAGCGCCCCGGTCTCGTCGTAATAATAGGTATTTCCGTCCGGTCTTGCCACCAGTCCGGTCTGCATGACCGCATTTTCATCAAACCAGTACTCTGCGCCCTGAATGGTCACATTCTCCCGCAGTGCGTGTCCGTCCTTGGTGGCCAGGAAGTATCTGCCGCTCTCATCCTCGAACCAGCAGCCCTTCTGGACGAAACCGTTCTCATCTAAGTGGTACTTCCTGTCCTCCCAGCCGACCCAGCAGTTCCGCTGCATCCTGTAATTTGCATAGAAAACTTTCTGATCGCCGCGGTCCGCGAATCCGTCCGCAATGATGAGGGAGGAATAATCCTTAAACTGATAGTCCATATCCACTCTGGTAGGGATGCCCGCCACGCTCCCGTGGGATGTATTCTGCCAGAAAGCCGCTCCGTCGTATTCCAAGGCGTCCGCATACTGGGCGACCCATTTGTCGTATCTGATGTCTCCGATCTTATCCCGGAACATGTTTCTGCTGGAGTAGACCACCGGATAGTAGCCGTTCGCCTCGATCGTGGAGCAGAATGTGTTGATGAGCTCCTGCAGCTGCGCCTGCGACATATTCTTGTGGCAGGCGTCCTCCACATCGTACACGACGGGATAGTTCACCGTGTAATTGCTCATCCACTGCACTAACTGGTTCGCCTCGTTCTGCGCCTGCTCCGCGTTGGTCGCGTAGGAGTACAGATATACGCCCGTCTTGAGTCCCGCCGCGTTGGCCCCTCTCATATTCACATCGAAATACGGGTCCAGACCCAGATTCGTGCTCCCCGCCTTGATAAAGACAAAGGAGACACCCGAGGACGGTACCTGCGACCAGTCGATGGCGAGATTGTGCTTGGACACGTCGATGCCTCTCGCTATGGAACTGCCCGCTCCCACCGCCTGCACATGCAGGGACGGCCCAAACGCCACCGCTGCCGCCAGGCAGAACGCGGCGGCCCTCTTCATCCGTTTTCCGGTCATCAGATCGCTTATTTTCATTCGTATCGCACAGTTCCGCCGTTCCGCTCTCCGGCACGGCGGGACCTTTCCTCCTGTCGCTGTTTTTGCCGCCTGTTCCGGCAAACATTTCAGATCTGTTACAAATTGTTACAAATCGTTTCTTTTCTTACGAATCCTTTACAATATACCATATTTCCCGGGCATTGTACAGAGTGAAAAGGCAAGTTTATGCCCCTAATTTTTGAAATATCTTGCCAAACCCAAAAGGGTATGCTATGATAATATGCGGTTGTTAAAAAGCCGGCGTGTCGGAATGGCAGACGAGGCAGACTCAAAATCTGTTGTGGGCAACCACGTGCGGGTTCAAGTCCCGCCGCCGGCAGTGATAATAAATATACTAATATACGGGACTTGAACCCAGTTCAACTGTCCCGCCGCCGGCAGTATAGTATAACATATCAGCAGGAAATCAAGCGCGAGCAAAGCGAGCATTTGATTTCACCTGATATGTTAACGACGGAATCTGAGAGTGCGGCAGCACGACGGCTGCGCAGCAGACGGATTCCGGAGTCCTTACATAAGGCAGATACTCAAAATCCGAACTTCCTAGGAAGTCCGGATTTTTTCATAAATGTCAAAACAGTCAAGCGTCGCAAAGTAGTCCGCCGGCGTCTCGGCGCGTCTGATCAGCTGCACGCTGCCGTCTTCGCGCAGCAGCAGTTCCGCCGATTTCAGCTTGCCGTTGTAATTGTAACCCATGGCGTAACCGTGCGCGCCCGTATCGTGGATCACAAGATAATCGCCCATATCGATCTTTGGCAGCATTCTGTCGATGGCGAATTTGTCGTTGTTCTCGCAGAGCGAACCCGTCACGTCGTACATGTGGTCGCAGGCCGCGTCCTCCTTGCCGAGCACGGTGATGTGATGATATGCGCCGTACATGGCGGGCCGCATCAGGTTCACCGCGCAGGCGTCCACACCGATATACTCCTTATGGGTGTGTTTCTCATGGATCGCCTGCGTCACGAGGGCGCCGTAAGGCCCCGTCATGAAACGTCCCATCTCCGTGTAGATCGCCACCCCGCCAAGTCCCGCAGGTATCAGCACTTCCTCGTACGCCCGGCGGACGCCCTCGCCGATCGCGCCGATGTCATTGGCCGTCTGTTCCGGCTTGTACGCAATCCCCACGCCGCCTGACAGATTGATGAATTCCAGCTCCACGCCGACCTTCTCCTTGATCTGCACCGCCATTTCAAAGAGCTGTCCGGCCAGTTTCGGATAGTACTCGTTGGTCACGGTATTGCTCGCCAGAAAAGCGTGGAGTCCGAAATGTCTGACGCCTTTTTCCTTTAAGATCCTGTATCCCTCGAAAAGCTGCTCCGTGGTGAAACCGTACTTCGCGTCGCCGGGGTTATCCATGATGCCGTTGCTCATCTGGAACACGCCGCCGGGATTGTATCGGCAGCTCATGGTATCTGGCAGGCCGCCCAAAATCTTCTCCACGAACTCGATGTGGGTGATGTCGTCCAGATTGATGATGCCGCCCACCTTCGCGCAGTACGCATAATCTTCGGCCGGCGTATCGTTGGACGAGAACATAATATCGTGCCCGTTGATCCCGAGGGCGTTGCTCAGCATCAGTTCCGTCAGCGAAGAACAGTCGCAGCCGATCCCGTACTCATGCAGGATCCGGATCAGGAACGGGTTCGGACACGCTTTCACCGCAAAGTATTCCTTGAACCCCTCGTTCCACGCAAAAGCTTTCTTCACCGCCTCCGCATTCTCCCGGATCCCTTTTTCATCATAAATATGAAAAGGCGTCGGATATGTCTTCACGATCTCCTCGACCTTTTCCTTTGTCACAAACGGTACTTTTTTCATCTTTTGCTCTCTGCTCCTCTTCGTCATATATTCTCGATCTGCCAGTCGATCGGCTCGACGCCGTTGGCTTTCAGGAAATCGTTGCACTGACTGAAATGCCTGCAGCCGAAAAATCCTCTGTACGCTGACAGCGGACTGGGATGCGGCGCTTTCAGGATCAAATGTTTCGGGTTCGTCAGCATGGGGATCTTACTCTGTGCAGGCCGTCCCCAGAGCAGATACACGATCGGCCGATCCTGCTCATTCACCGCCTGAATCACCGCGTCAGTGAACTGTTCCCAGCCTTTGCCCTGATGCGAGTTCGCCTGATGCGCGCGCACAGTCAATACGGTGTTCAACAGGAGCACTCCCTGATCCGCCCACTTTTTCAGATAACCGTTGTTGGGAATGTAACATCCCAGATCGTCGTGGAGTTCCTGATAGATATTCTGTAGGGAAGGCGGAATGTCCTTCTGGTCCTGCGGCACCGAAAAACTCATGCCGTGAGCCTGATGTTCGTTGTGGTAAGGGTCCTGCCCCAGCAAAAGCACCTTGACTTCATGCAGCGGCGTGAAGTGAAAGGCGCTGAAGATCTCCTCCGAAGGCGGATAGATCACCCTCTTACTGTATTCCTCTTTTACAAAAGTATACAATTCCCGATAGTACGCCTTGTGAAACTCTCCATCCAGTGCAGCCGCCCAGTCGTTACTCAGCATTGCCATAATTTTATCTCCTGCGTCATGTCAGCAGACAAGCGTTGTGGACGCGTGTCTGCGTATCTGTCATATCCTGACGGAAATTCCCCTACCCTTCAAATACCTCTTCAAGTCGCGAATCTCCATCTCTTTAAAGTGAAACAGCGACGCCGCCAACGCGGCGTCCGCCTTGCCGACCGCGAACGCCTCATAGAAATGCTCCATCGTCCCCGCGCCACCCGAGGCTATGACCGGAATCGAGACATTCTCTGACACCGCCTTCGTCAGCTCCAGATCATACCCCGCCTTCGTTCCGTCGCCGTCCATGCTGGTCAGAAGAATCTCTCCGGCGCCAAGCCTGTCGGCCTGCATCGCCCACTCCACGGCGTCTATTCCCATGTCTACGCGGCCGCCGTTCTTGTAGATATTCCAACCTTTTCCGTCGGGCCGCCTCTTGGCGTCGATGGCGACGACGACGCACTGGCTGCCGAACTTGTCCGCCGAATCTGAAATAAGCCGCGGATTCATGATCGCTGCGGAATTGACGGAAACCTTGTCCGCGCCCTCCCGCAGGATCGCCCTGAAATCGTCCACCGTGCGGATACCGCCTCCCACTGTGAAGGGTATAAACACCCTCTCCGCCACCCGGCGCACCATCTCCACCGCCGTCGCCCGCGCGTCGGAGGACGCCGTGATGTCCAGAAAGACAAGTTCATCCGCGCCGGACTTGTCGTAAGCTGCCCCTACCTCCGCCGGATCCCCCGCATCCTTGAAATTGATAAAATTGACCCCTTTGACAACCCTGCCGTTCTTCACATCCAGACAGGGAATAATCCTCTTTGTGTGCATCCCGTTATCCCAACTCCTGACCGCCTGTTCAGGCCGAAACCCGAAGAAAATTTGTCAGTATCTTCATCCCCACATCGGAACTTTTTTCCGGATGGAACTGACAGGCAAAGACGTTTCCCCTCTCCACGGAGGCGTGGATCAAGGCCCCATACTCCGTCGTCGCCGTGACAATCTGCGGCTCGTCCGCCCGCAGATAGTAGGAATGTACAAAATACACATAAGATTGTTCCGGGATCCCCGCAAAAAGCCTGCCCCTGTTCGGATAGGCCAGGGAGTTCCAGCCGATATGCGGAATCTTCAGTCCCCGGTCGTCAGGCAGCCGCAGGATCTTTCCCGGCAGGATCCCCAGACCCTCCACTCCCGCGCTCTCCTCGCTGCTCTCAAACAAAAGCTGCAAGCCCAGACAAATCCCGAGAAAAGGCGTTCCACAGTCTGCGACCTCCCTGATCACATCGACAAGATGGTAACCGCGCAGTTTCTTCATCGCGTCGCCAAAGGCGCCGACGCCCGGAAGAACGACATGGTCGGCCGCCAAAATCTCTTCTCTTTTTCTTGTCACAACCACATCCTCGCCCAGCGCCGCCAGCGCCTTTTCGACGCTCTTGATATTGCCGGCATCATAATCAATCACCGCAACCATACGTGTCCTACTCCGTTTCTGTCCCCTGCAGCCTGTCGATGATCTCCTCTTCCTCCGGCAGCACATCCGGCTTGCTCTCCGGATGTCCATCCTCCTCCGCGCCCAATGCCTCGCCCGAAATAATCGCCTGAAGCCGCTGCGTATAAGTCACATTATCGCCCGACGCCAGAATATCCAGCGCATCCGACTCCGACAGGCCGTAATTGTTCGCCAGCGCGTCAAGGATCTGTCCATAGATCCGGGACACTTCGCCGCCCACGTTGTACTCATCCGCCTCGTCCCGCAGATCCCGATAACGGCTGACGCCCTCTAGCAGCGCGTCCAACGCCTCCAAAGACATGTCGATCTTCACATAGTTCTCATAGGAGTCCAGCTTGCGCTGCATCTGCAGAACAATACTGCTCTTATGTAAAAGCGTCTCGTCCTCCCCGCTCAGTTTCTTGCCGTAAAGCAGACCATATACCTGCTCAAACTGATCGTGGTCGAAAGCCACGCGAGCCTCCTGTTTCTCAAACTGTTCCGGCAAAAGCATCGTAACCACAACAATGCACGCGGCTATCGTCGCGCAGAACAGGCCAACGGAAACCACTTTCTTTTTGGAGAGCTTTTTCTCCGGAACTTTAGGCTCTTCTTCAATGTCCTTCTCTTTTTCTTTCTTTTTCTTCTTCTCCTTTTTAGGTTTCTTGGACTTTGCTGCGTCTTCCTCTTCGTCCTCAGCATCTCCCGCTTCCGCGGCTCCCGCTTTTTTCTTTCCCTTCTTGTCCTTCTTTTTCTTTTCTTTCTTGTCTTTTTTCTTGGCCTTCTTCTGATCCTCTGCATTCAGCTCCGCCAGAAGTTCCTTATTCTCGTCGGAAAGATTTCCAATGACCACGCCCACGTCCCCGGGGTCGCTCTCCGCCTCGATCCCGGACTCGTCATCGTCATCCTCCTCCAACAGAAGCTCCATCAATTTTGAGAAAAATCCCTGTTTCTTCGGCTTGCTTTCGCTCTCTGCACCGTCTATATTCTCCAGAAGGTTCATCAGGTCGTCCGTATCTGCGCCGTCTGAACTCTCCCCTTGCTCTGCCTGTTTCTTTTTCGCTTTCTTGGCCAGTTTTGCCTGTCTCTTTCTCTCTTTTTCCTCTTTTTTCTTTTCCTTCTTAGATTTCGGATTCTCCCGCTCCGCCAGTTCCTCGGGCGTGATCTCGCGAATGTTCTCGGGTTCTCCCTCCTCGCTCTGCGGCGTGTGTTCCTCTTCCTCACCGGAAAAGAAGTCGAACTCACCGTCCTCGTCCTCCTTCTCAGGCACGCCGTCGAGTAACGCCATCATATCATCGTCTACCGCCACGCCCTGATCCGATTTCTCCAGAAGGTCATTGATCTCAGACAGATCATCATTTCCATCCATACCTGCCAGAAGCGCTGACAAATCTGCGTCTTCCTCCCCACCTTCTTCCAAGGCGAAGTGCTCCTCTGAATCGCCTTCTTCTTCCAGGGCGAAGTGTTCCTCAGAATCCCCCTCTTCCTCTAGGGCGAAATGCTCCTCCAAATCCCCCTCTTCCTCCAGGGCGAAATGCTCCTCCGAATCCCCCTCTTCCTCCAGGGCGAAGTGCTCCTCCGAATCC